>JBJXHE010000019.1:0-26708 GCA_046160785.1 Planctomycetota bacterium | reverse complement strand
GGGGATAGTGCGCACCAGAGTCATCCACTGAAATGCACAGTTCGTTAGCACTCGACCCAAAATGCGCGGGCAGAGTCTTGCCACGCGCGTCGAAGACGGTGAGGTTCGAGTAGTTGAGTACCGATGCACCGTCTTTGTTAACAAATGAAACATCGCGGCGGCTCTGCAGTACTCGAGGTGAAAGTTCACCCTTGACACCAAGAGTTAACGTTAAGAATCCTTTCGCGTTTCCCGGTCGATTCTTAACAGTAAATCCGTGTTCCAGACCTCGCGTGTGGTTCTTGTACCACTCTGTTAGCGTGTCGTCCCAATTGTATGAAACACTCTGCCCCTCCGCGGAAATGTTGGCTTTGTTTCCAACCGTTTTCTGATCTGCACCAATTCCGTAGCTTTGAAGTTCGAGACCCCATGACCAAGTACTCGTGTCGGGCGTCGTTACAAATCCGCGGCCGTCGAATTGTGTACTCCATTGTTGCCCCGGATTTCGAAATCGGAAGCCGCCGTCCACAGGAAACGCCGTGTGTCTTCCCGCTTCGTAGGCCGCGCGGATGCTCGACCACTCAGACACTCCAATACCCTTGGGGACCCCCGGCTCCTTCGGTGGCGACTTGCCTTGCCGGGGCTGAGTTCCGATCGCTGCCACCGCTCGCGTAGGCGGCGAGGGGGCAAAGAAGGAGGCTAAGCGCTGTGAATCGCAGGATGTTCATGGTGCCGATCATGGGTGGTCCTCGCTGCCGGTGCAGTTTGCAAACGGCCGCGGGTTTCGGGAATGGTCCGGCGCGAGCGCCGGACTGAGGGAGGCGGAAAAGGTCTATGCCAGCTCCAGCATGCAGTCCATCAATAAATTCTCGAGGAGACGCGTCACTCGTGTAAAAAAACCCGGGGGCCAGTTCGGCCCCCGGGTGATGTGCTTCTGACCAGACCCAGCGCTTACGGCGCCTGAATCGTGATCGCGAGCGCCTGAGATGTACTCAAGTTAAACGGTGGCAGCGGGCATGTGGTCCAGACCCACATCGCCATCGCATAGAAGGTCTTGCCGATGATCAACGGCTCGTTCGGAATGCCTGAGTTGACCGTCACCGCGTTGCCGAAAGGATCGCTCACGAAGTCGAAGGAGATCACCTCCGTAGCCGTGATGATATCGACGTAAAAGAGTACTCCGAGGAAGAAGGGGTCGCTTCCCGCGAGGTCTTGCACGTCAGACACGAGCGCGACACCAAGCGAGGAGGGTGGCGCGTTAGTGCAGGTGAGCGCGAAGTTCGGGGAGTTGAGTATCGGCGGTTGGGTTATGCCGAGAGTGTGGGCGCCCGCACATCCGGATGAGCCCACACCGTACGACGGAGTGCCGGTGTAGTTGAGGTCGAAGATGTACGCCGCGCCGGACTGCACTGCGCTGTTGTCGGCCTGATTGCCGTTCACACCCGTGGCAGAGCTGGACTCGCCCCACGCCCCCACGACAACCGTGTCACCGGAGACCGATACTGCGAGGCCGAATTGGGCGACAGGCGATGTGTTCGACGCCTTTAGGTAGGCCTGCTGGCTCCAGCTCGTCCCGCTGCGCACGAACACGTAGGCGGCGCCGGAGGTTGTCACACTGTTGTTGGACTGATCACCGTTCACGCCCGTGCCGTTGCTGTCTTCGCTACGCGCCCCGACCACAACCGTGTCGCCTGAGACCGAGACCGAGGCGCCAAACCCGTCGCCCGCCCCGGTGTTGGACGCCTTCAGGTACGCCTGCTGGTCCCAGCTCGTCCCGCTGCGCACGAACACATAGGCGGCGCCGGAGTTTATCACACTGTTGTCGGATTGATTGCCGTTCACACCCGTGGCAGAGCTGTCCTCGTTCAACGCCCCCACGACAACCGTGTCACCGGAGACCGAGACTGGGAAGCCGAACGCGTCGCCCGCCCCGAGGTTGGACCCCTTCAGGTAGGCCTGCTGGCTCCAGACACCAGTCGTGCGGACGAAGACGTAGGCTGCGCCGGAACCCATGGCGCTGTTGTCTGTCTGGTTGCCGTTCACACCCGTGGCAGAGCTATCCTCGCTACTTGCCCCTACTACCACCGTGTCGCCTGAGACCCCGACCGAGATGCCGAACATGTCGGTCGCTCCTGTATTCGATGCCTTGAGGTAGGCCTGCTGGCTCCAGCTCGTCCCGCTGCGCACGAAGACGTAGGCGGCGCCGGCCGATGACATACTGTTGCCTGCCTCGTTTCCATTAACACCTGTGGCGGAGCTGTCCTCATTGAACGCCCCCACAACGACGGTGTCGCCGGAAATGGCTACGGAGAAGCCGAACGCGTCGCCCTCCCCCGTATTCGATGCCTTGAGGTAGGCCTGCTGGCTCCAGGTGGACCCATTGCGAACAAATACATAAGCTGCGCCCGCGTCGAAGAGTGAGTTGTCCGCCTGGTTGCCCTCCACGCCCGTGGCAGAGCTGTCCTCAAAGTACGCACCTACGACGACTGTGTCGCCGGAGATCGAGACCGACCGACCGAACTGGTCGCCCCCCGCGGCGTTCGAGGCCTTCAGGTAGGCTTGTTGGCTCCAGGTCGTTCCGCTGCGCGCGAAAACATAGACTGCGCCGGCATCGCCTTCACTGTTGTCAGCCTGATTGCCGCCCGCGCCCTGCTCAAAGGGCGCCCCAATGACGACCGTGCCCCCAGAGACCGCCGCCGCGTAACCGAAGCCGTCGCCCGGGTCTGTATTCGACGCTTTGAGATAGGCTTGTTGGGCGATCGGGTCGATCGTGATCGGATAGTGCGCACCAGAGTCATCTACTGAAATACACAATTCGTTTGCACTCGACTTGAAACTCGCGGGCAGAGTCTTGCCGCATGCGTCGAACACAGTGAGGTTCGAATAGTTGAGCACCGATGCGCCGTCTTTGTTCACAAACGCAACATCTCGGCCGCTCGGCAGTACTCTTGGTTGCAGGTCACCCTTGACACCGAGCGTTAATGTTAATAATCCCACTGTGCTTGTCGGACGATTCTTGACCGTAAACCCGTGTTCAAGTCCACGTGTGTCGTTCTTGTACCACTCTGTCAGCGTGTTGTCCCAGTTGTAGGAAACACTCTGCCCCTCCGCGGAAACGTTTGTTTTGTTTCCAACGATTATCTGATCTGCACCAATGCCGTAGCTTTGAAGTTCAAGACCCCATGACCACGTACTCTGGTCTGGCTTTGTCACAAATCCTCGGCCGTCGAATTGTGTACTCCACTGTTGGCCGGGATTTCGAAAGCGAAAGGCGCCGTCCACAGGAAACGCCTTGTGCCTCCCCGCTTCGTAGGCTGATCGGATGCTGGACCAGTCCGACGCGGCAATCCCTTTGGGGGGGACTTCGGAGTCTTTAGTGATAACGGGCCTTGTCGAGGCAGAGTTCTTATCGCTGCCACCGTTGGCGTAGGCGGCGAGGGGGCAAAGAAGGAGGCTTAGCGCTGTGAATCGCAGGATGTTCAAGGTGCCGTTCATGGGTGGTCCTTGCTGCCGGAGCTGAATGCAAACGGCCGCGGGTTTTGGTGATGGTCCGGCGCGAGCGCCGGACTGAGGGAGACGGAAAGGGTCTATGCCAGCTCCAGCATGCAGTCCATCAATAAATTCTCGAGGAGACGCGTCACTCGTTTAAAAAAACCCGGGGGCCAGTTCGGCCCCCGGGTTGGAAGGAAGTACAGGTCAACCGGTTCTACGGCACCAGTATCGTAATCGCGAGCCCGCGCGATGTGCTCAGGTTGTAAGGATTGAAGCCGGGTAGAGTGCAAGTCGATGTGGGCCATGCCCAGAGAGCACAGGCGTAGTAGATGTTGCCAACAATAGTCGGGTTGTTTGGAATCGTGGCGCCTGCGGTCTCGGAGTAGCCTGTCCCGTCGCTGTAGAAGTCGAGTGTGATGACTTCCGTTGGCAAGATCAGATCTGCATGCAAGAGCACACCCAGGCCAAACGGGTCGCTGCCGGCCAAGTCTTGTGAGTCTGTTATGATTGCTAGACCGAGTGATAACGGCGGCGCATTGTCGCAGGTGATCGCAAAGACGGGTGAGTTGATCGTGGGCGCATGCGTGAGGCCGAGAGTGTGTGTGCCCGCGCAGCCGGGTGTGCCTGTGCCGTAGGATACAGATCCCGGATTGTTATCGAGATCAAAAATGTAGATTGCGCCTGAGTCTAGTGTTGTTGGTTCGACTTCTTCACGGTGTGCCCCGACGACAACGACGTCTCCCTCTACCGCTACGGCGATTCCGAAGTTGTCATGCGCCTCCGTGTTGGAAGCCTTCAAATAGGCCTGTTGACTCCAGGTGGCGCCAATTCTCTGAAATACATAAACAGCCCCGGCACCCTCTGCGTTATTGTTACTTTGGTCGCCGTTCACACCAGTAGAGTCGCTATCTTCTCCGCCCGAAACTGTAAAACTCACGGCAGCCACGACCACAATATTTCCAGATACCGAAACAGAGTATCCGAAGCTGTCGGTTGCCTCAGTATTCGAGGCTTTTAAGTATGAATGTTGGCTCCAGACCGACCCAACGCGCACGAACACATAGGCGGCCCCGGAGTCGGCGGCACTGTTGTCGTTTTGGTTGCCATTCGCGCCGACCGCGTTGCTATCTTCCAAGTATGCGCCTACTACAATTGTGTCGCCGGATATTGAAAGTGAACGACCGAACTGGTCGTTCGCTCCAGTGTTCGACGCTTTCAAGTAGGCCTGCTGGCTCCAGGTTGTTCCACTCCGCACGAACACATACGCCGCACCGGCATCTGGCGAACTATTGTTACTTTGATCTCCGTTGATTGTTGTGGCGCTGCTGTCTTCTTGATATGCCCCAACCACAACAGTGTCCTGCGAAACGGAGACCGACCGGCCGAACTGGTCGGTCGGTCCTGTATTTGAAGCCTTTAAGTAGGCCTGTTGACTCCAGGTCGTTCCGCTTCGAACAAATACATATACTGCGCCAGCGCCTGATGCACTGTTACTGCTTTGATTGCCATTCACTCCGAATGCGCTGCTCGCTTCAAGATACGCGCCAATTGCCACTGTGTCTCCAGACGCTGCTACTGAGAACCCGAATGAGTCGCCGGCACCAGTGTTGGAGGCCTTCAAGTAGGCTTGCTGACTCCACGTCGACCCTGAGCGAATGAATACATACGCCGCCCCGGATCCCAACATACCGTTATTGCTCCCGTCCCCATTGACACCCGTCGCATTGCTGCCTTCTTGAAATGCCCCGATGATGATCGTGTTACCTGAAACCGCCACTGAGTAACCAAAAAGGTCTCCAGCTCCTGTATTTGATGCTTTCAAGTACGCCTGTTGAACCCAATTAGTACCGTTGCGAACAAACACATAGGCAGCACCCGAACTAGCCGCACCTTCGTTAGTTTGGTTTCCATCCACGCCAGTAGCGTTGCTGTCCTCTGCATACGCACCTACCACTGCGGTGTTGCCTGATACCGCAACTGACCAGCCGAATGCGTCAAACGCCCCAACATTGGAGGCCTTCAAGTAGGCCTGTTGAGCAATGGGGTCGATCGTGATCGGGTAGCGTGCACCGACATCATCAACGTAAAGTACAAGACTATTTTTTGTAGCTTCAAAACGCGCAGGTAGTCGCGTCCCGTTGGCGTCGATCACCGTCAGCCCAGAATAGTTCACTACGGTTGCGCTCGCGTTATTTACAAATCGAACGTCGCGGCCGCCCGATTGCACGTCTGGATGCAGATCGCCGAGCACAGCAAGATTGAAAACTAATAAACCAGGTGTCTGTGCCGGACGCGACTGCACCGTGTAGCCGTGTTCAAGTCCGCGTGTGTCGTTCTTGTACCACTCCGTAAGATTCGAATCCCATGGATACAAGATACGCTGGCCGTCCGCTACGATATTTGTAGTTTTCGAAACAGTCTGCTCATGACCCTCGATTCCGTAACTCTGAAGTGCAAGACCCCACGACCAATTCGCACCCTCAGGCTTTGTTACAAATCCACGGCCATCGAATTGTGTATTCCACTGTTGACCCGGATTTCGGAAACAAAAACCTCCATGAACTGGACGGGCGGCGTGCCGTTCAGCGTCATAGGCCGCGCGGATGCTAGTCCAGTCGAAGTCTGACAGCCCTTTCGGCGCCGCAGGTTTCGATTCGGCGGATAGTGGGATACACAACAAACACAATGTGATGGCAATTTTAATCATGGTTGGGTTTTCAAGTGTTACTACGGAACAAGAATTGTGAGCGCGAGCCCGCGTGATGTGCTCAGGTTGTAAGGATTAAAGCCGGGCAGAGTGCAAATAGATGTTGGCCATGCCCAGAGAGCACAGGCGTAGTAGATGTTGCCAACAATAGTCGGGTTGTTTGGAATCGTGGCGCCTACGGTCTCGGAGTAGCCTGTCCCGTCGCTGTAGAAGTCGAGTGTGATGACTTCCGTTGGGAAGATCAGATCTGCATGCAAGAGCACACCCAGGCCAAACGGGTCGCTGCCAGCCAAGTCCTGAGAGTCTGTTATGATTGCTAGACCGAGTGATAGCGGCGGCGCATTGTCGCAGCTTATTATAAAGTGCGGCGAATTGATCATAGGCGCGTGATTCACACTCAACGTCTGTGTGCCAGCACATCCAGGTGTGCCTGTGCCGTAGGATGCAATTCCCGGATTGAGATCGAGTTCGAAGACATAGGCGGCGCCGGATGCCGAAGCACTATCGTCGCCCTGGTCGCCGTTCACCCCCGTAGCACTACTGCCCTCGAAACGCGCACCCGCTACAACGAAGTCACCGGACACACATACCGAGTAACCGAACTGGTCGCTTGCGCCTGTGTTTGAAGCCTTCAGATACGCCTGTTGAGACCACACTGTTCCGCTTCGCGTGAACACGTACGCCGCACCCGCAAATGCTGCTGAATTGTTGCTCTGATTACCATTTACACCTGAGGCGTTGCTCGCCTCTTGCCACGCTCCGATGACGACTGTATTACCCGACATCGATATCGAATTTCCAAACTGATCACTGGCACCCGTGTTCGATGCTTTGAGGTACGCCTGCTGAGTCCACGTCGTTCCGCTGCGTACAAACACATAGGCTGCGCCCGATTGTGTAGCAGTGTTGTTGACCTGACTTCCGTTGACACCTGTGGCGTTGCTGTCCTCCTGAATCGCGCCAACGAGCACAGTGTCGACTGACACTGTGACCGGGCCGCCGAACCAGTCATTGATTCCAGTGTTGGACGCCTTCAAGTAAGCCTGTTGACTCCATGTCGTTCCATCGCGAACAAAAACGTATGCGGCACCGGAATCTGTAGCATCGTTGTTGCTCTGGTTGCCATTCACACCTGTGGAGCTACTGTCCTCTTGGTCTGCACCAACGGCGATGGTGTTTGCAGACACGGATACGGAGTAGCCGAAACGATCGAAGGACTGTGTGTTCGACGCCTTCAAGTAGGCTTGCTGGCTCCATGTCGTTCCACTGCGAACGAAGACGTACGCTGCGCCAGAGTTTGTCGCGTTGTCATTATTCTGAGCGCCGTTCACTCCAGTCGCATTGCTACTCTCTTGATAAGCACCGACAACGACAGTATCGCCGGAAATCGACACCGACTGTCCGAACACATCGCCGGCGGTTGTATTTGAAGCTTTCAAGTAGGCTTGCTGGGTCCATGTGGTTCCGCTCCGCACGAAGATGTAGGCCGCGCCGGAGTCAAGCTCAGTATTGTTACTTTGATCGCCATTTACACCTGTGGCGTTGCTGTCGTCACCAGCCGCACCCACTACGAGTGTGTTGCCCGACAACGAGACAGTGCTTCCAAATTCGTCTCCTGCACTGCTATTGGATGCTTTCAAGTATGCCTGCTGAGTCCACGTCAATCCACTGCGTACAAACACATAGACTGCGCCAGCACTAGCAGTACTGTTATCGCTCTGGTTGCCGTTGACGCCTGTGGCATTGCTCGCTTCACCCACAGCTCCGACGACCACAGTGTCGCCTGATACAGATACGGAAATACCGAATCCGTCGAATGAGCCTGTATTGGAAGCCTTCAGATAAGCCTGCTGCGCGGCGGAATCCCCCGCGACAACGGCAATGCTAAATAACAAGAGTGTGAGTGTGATGAGTGATTGAGCGAGATTCATTCCACACAAGGGCCAGCCCCGCCACGAACGGGACAGGGAAACTTTTTTGGTCCGCTTTCCCTGCGGAGAGTTCCTTAATTCGTGGCCCGCGACACCGCTTCAAACGTCCGGCGGAATCGATCGACGGCGCGTTGCCGCGCCTTCTTGGCGGCCTCATAGTGTGTTCCGAGGCGATTCGAGATCTCTTCGACCGAGACGTCTTCTGCCAGCCACTGAATGATCTCGCGGTCGCGCGGATAGAGTACTTCAAGCGCGCGCATGGCTAATGAAAGTTGTTCGCGGCGCGAGGCTACTGTGGAGGGTCCGGTCTGCGAAATCACGGGATCTATTCCACTGGCATTACTTGCTTGCGAATCGCTGGCGCTCAGTCGTAGTGCAATTCCACCGCCTCGCCGTAGTGCA
Organism: Planctomycetota bacterium; assembly: GCA_046160785.1. Taxonomy (GTDB): domain Bacteria; phylum Planctomycetota; class UBA1135; order UBA1135; family JACQFD01; genus JACQFD01. Next base: position 18,197 of record JBJXHE010000019.1, on the reverse strand, counting down.
GTCCAGTAGGCTCGGCGTTTCGCAAAGTGTTGCTTGGCGAGTGCGATTAACCACCCAAAGAATTCCTCGTCGCTTCGATACACAAACGTTTCTGCTACGGAGAGTGCTCGAATCGAAATTCCCTGTGCCAGATCCTCGGCCGCTTCGAATCGCAAGAGTGATGTTGCCGCGCGCTCGATGTAACGAATCAGCTCCGCACGATGTCGATCGAGCAGTGCGTCCATTTCACGGCTCTGCCCATGTGCTTGCGGATCGAGTGGTGCCGTCATCGCGATTGTTTGGGCCGGGCCACCAGACGAATTCCGCCACCGCCATCTATGGTTGTCGGAGACGATCGAAGCCGGGCTGCTGCACGAAAAGTAAGCGGATCTGAACTGTTAAAAGTGGAGCCGCGCGCAGTGATGCGGCCGTCATTCGGAGAACTGTGTACTGGAATGCACCACTCACGCACACTGCCCGCCAGATCTCGGACGCCCCAGACAGACTCATCGCGGGCGATCTGTCGAATCGGAAGTAGTGTTCGTCCTCCGGCAAGCAGCCACGGAGAATTGCAGTATCGCCAGGCAAACATGTTTCCCCACGGGTAGACCCGAGCATCCACACCTCTCGCCGCCTTCTCCCACTCATGCTCCGTGGGCAACGAGATCGTCCAGGGCTCGTTCCGCGCTTGAACATGTCGATTGCTCCATACTACAAAAGCGTCAGCGTCTTCATACGCCAGACCCGCCACTGGATAGCTCCACGCATTGGACTGCGACGCGGGCTCCCACTTGCCATTCACCTCTCGCCATGTGCCATTCGGCCGCGATGGAGATCGCGGGATGCGAATGGTGCGGCCGTTCGCTTTTTCTTTAGTAATGTCCGCGCGCACTGCCGGGTCGTTTAGAAACTGTGCATACTCTTCATTCGTAACTTCGTGGTCGAGGATCCAAAACCCATCGAGAGTCGCGTCCTCCGGGGGAAGACTTCCAACAGACTGAGCATCTCCTCCGGCTCGAAAAGAGCCCTGTGCGATCCACACAAAACCCAGAGGGCCAGGTGTTGCATCAGGTGGAGTGGCTTTCACACGCGACTCTGCATGTGCTTTGATCACGACCGGCATTCGCAACGGCATACCTTCCTTCAGTGCCACCACACACAGGTAGGATCCGCTCGGCAAACTCAGGGCCGGCTGCGGCATTTTTCCAAGAGAGTTTTCGTCTGAACACAGCAGTGGGTTTGCAGTCTCCTCAATCAATCTCGACTCAGCAGAGTTGAGCAGTCTCGCTACTTCAACCACTCTGCCGCGCGACCAACAGTTAAAAGTGAGTCCGTTCGCTTGCGAGGGCTCAATCACGACGGCGCGTCCCGTGGAGAATTTGTAACCAATACTTGGCAGTGTAACACCTTTCCCATCTTCGGCCGGAAGCGACTTCGTGCGTCCGTCGAGACCCACGAAGTCCGTCTTCGGGCGTTTTGTTAAATCGAAGGCAAAATTAAATGAAGTGGCCCAACCGTTGCCACTCGTTGTCAGGTCAACGTCGCCGATGCGTGTAATGCGATCCAAGAGTTGAATACCTGCATGTGCTGCGGGACTGCCTTCAACGACTTCGTTGACCCACAGTCCCGTTTCGATGGGAACACCATTGATGGCAAAAACGAGATCACCGGCTTTCAATCCCGCGCGTTTGAATGAGCCGTCGCCGAGTTCATGAATCACAACGGCCACATCACCCGGGTAGATCACTTGCTTCGGAATCGTTGTGGTTTCATTAAGCTTCGCAGTTTGATCCAGCTTCGCGTAAAGCAACCCGCGCACGGGATGGTACGGAACTGCGACAAGCCGTTGCTCGCCCCCTCTCTTAATCCGAGACTGTAATTCATACCGAAATAAGAAGACTTCCGCATCACTCGGCACTCCGTCCAACACAAGTGTTCCGCGGCCTTCTAGCTCAGCAGACCATTTGTTATTCTTATCATGCACAACAACCTGCAGACGAAACACATCCGCTGAAGCTTCGTCGCCTTCCGCGATGGAATCCTGTGCACGTCCCACATAGTACTCTGCATAGGCATCCTGCACCAAAGGCGCGATGTCACCAAAGCGCCCGGCGAGACTCAACTGTTCCTCGATTTGAATATTAAGTCTCGTGAGCTGGCCTCGATTCTGCGTCAAGTCTGCTTCGTCTTTCTCCATCGCGGCAACTTCGACATCGGGCATGAATGACGAAGTGTACTTGGTGCTCGATACTGCCAAGCGCGCTTTGATCTCGGCCACATGACTGCGCACGACTCTTTGTTTTACGAGCGCCTCGCGCGCGGAGCTGAGCGCAGTTTCCGCGTCGATCTGAATGCGTTCCCGCGCATTCTTAGCATCCGAATAGGCTCGATATCCAGCGGCGCCGCCCGCGGCCAGCACTGTCAATACTGCAACGCTCATTGCGGCGGACTGTGCTCGATTGCGCCGGATCCACTTCCATGTCTTATCGCGTACTGTTGCCGGCCGCGCGCGGATCGGTTCAAGCCGTAACAACGCTTCCAAGTCTTCGGCGAACGCGGTTGCAGTCTGGTAGCGTCTTGTTGGATTTCTCTCGATCGCTTTCAAGACCACAGTCTCCAAGTCGCGCGAAATAGTACTGCAGAGCTTGCGCGGACTCACAGGCTCATCGCGCAGTATCTTTTTAAACACTTCGTTCAAACTCTCGCCACGAAAGGGTACTTGACCCGTCAAACCTTCATACAGTGTCGTGCCGAGCGCATACACATCGACGCGGCCGTCGATTGCTCGATCGACAAGAGTAGAGTCGATTTGTTCGGGGGCGGCGTAGTAGGGTGTGCCGCGAAAGGAGCCCGACAATGTCAATGATTCCGAGTCTTGAAGTCGCGCGAGGCCAAAGTCGGAAAGAAGTGCGCGCCCGCTGCGCTCAATCAAGATGTTTGTGGGTTTCACGTCTCGATGGACGACACCAACCTCATGTGCAACCGACAGTGCTCGCGCGATGGAAGCACACCACTGGAGCAGTGTGGTCGTGGAGAGTGTTGTTGCTGAGCCGGTGGTACCTGCCTTCTTGCTCTCTTGAAACCATGCGCCGAGCGTTTTTCCAATCACGAGTTCCATCGCGATGTACTGCACTCCATTCGCATCGCCCGCCGCAATAACACTGACAATACTGGGGTGTCTGAGTTTGGCGAGCACTTCCGCTTCTCTCCGAAACCTGCCTGCACTCGCGCCTGTCCCGACTCGATCGTTGCGAATCACCTTCAGGGCGACCGTCCGTTTCAGCGACACTTGCTCCGCGACATAGACGGTTCCCATTCCGCCTTCGCCGAGTTTGTTAAGAATCCGAAAGTCGCCGAGCACTTCGCCGACCTGAGAGCCTGCATCCGCCGCCGCCTTCGGCGCAGCCGCCAACATCTTTTCCAGCGCCGACAGTCGCTCGCGGAGTCCGTTGCCCGCCGTTTTGTGTACCGCGCAAAACCGATCGACGCTTGGCCGTTTGCCATTGGCGAGGTCGAGCAAAAACGCGTCGATCGCGGCTTCGATAGCGAGGTCAGCGGGTTGGTCGGGCTTCATGAGTCGGTACGTAGAGCTTACCCGAAGACCGAAGTACAACTCGGGTTCGTCTCTGGCATATTACAAATCATGAGCCCTCACAGCGTGTTCGCCGCCCTCGCCGAAATGCAATTAATACAGTTACGGGGAAATGCCAATATTCCGATCGACGACCCGAAGGAAGTCGCAACGGATATATTAAAATATCTCGACACGATTCCGCCGTTTCTGCGGACGGTGATCGAAGCTCAATTAGTATTATTAAATTTGTCGACGGTCGTGACGCACGGCCGCGTGTTCACGGAACTTCCCGCGGACACTCGAAAAATTATATTACAAAAAACGCAGGCGAGCGGGCCGACAACGTTTTTCTTAGGCATTTCGTGGATGGTCATTTTCTCGCGCGATTGGGCGCGCAATGTTATTAATTTTAGCGAGGCTGGAGCAAATACAATAAAACTCGACGCTCCCCCGCCGCAGGCCGCGTCGCTCGCGGAAGAGTACGATTTATGTATTATTGGAACGGGGGCGGGCGCTTCGGTGGTCGCCGCTCGCGTCGGCGCCGAATGCCGCGCGGGAGGCAGGCTCGCCGGAAAAAAGATATTAATGATCGAAGCCGGAAGCTGGGTGAATCCCAAGAATCTAAACACTCGCCACGACCACGCGCTCATGCGACTTTACAAAACCGGCGGCGCGCAACCGGCGCTGCCGGAGATCGATGCACTCATTACGGGGCAGCAATCGGGAATTAATGTATTGCAGGCGCGAACGGCGGGCGGCGGCCCTACTGTTAATAATGCGATTCAACTGCCGATCGACGCGGGCGCCTACACGAAATGGTTAAATTTAGGATTCCCGGACCGGCGGAACGAAATCTCGGCGGCGCTTCGAAGGGTCGCTACAGATCTTGGAATACACTATAAAGATCCGTTTTCCGGCGCGATCATGGCCGGCCGCGAAAGATCACAATTAGCAGCCGGAAGGCGTTCGGATGTTTTGTTAGCAAACCTCGGCGATCCTACAAAACCGCTCGCGCCGCTTCCCGTGAGCCTTTGGGATTGTATCGGTTGCGGCGGCTGCAATACGGGGTGCCGTTTCGGAATGAAAACGAGCGGGATCCACGGGCCGCGCGCAGCCGAGGCGAATGGCGACGCGGCGCCGAAGAGTTATTTTATGCGCGCGCTGGAAGATACAGATAATAGCGTGTCGCTTCGTTGCAATATCACCGGCAAAAAATTAGATATAAACAATGGCGAGGCTCTGACGCTGCGCGCAATAGATACATCAACGGGAAAACCCGAAAATATAACCATTCGCGCGAAACACTTCGCCGTCGCCGCGGGTCCGATCGCGAGCAGTTTTCTGATCGAGGAAAGTATTGGAAAAGTGCGCGGCGCGGAGTTGAACGTCGGCCGCCGCCTCTCGGCAAATGTTATTGTTCCAATGTACGGAATCTTCGACGAGGATCTTGGAGCGACGCAGCCGAATCCGGGATTGCAGATGTGTTATTTTAGCGATCCCGACACGGGAGTATTGTTAGAAACGTGGTTCGACTATCCAGGTTCCGTATCGTTAGCATTGAACGGCGACGCTGCGCACGTCGCGGCGACGATGTCAAAGTATCATCAGCTAGCGATGGTCGGAGTCGTGATACCGATCGACGACATCGGCTGGTGCGACACCGCGCTGCCATTTGATATATTAATGAAATTGACGAACGCCGATTTCGAACGCGTCCTGCGCGGGATCGCGCACGCCGCCGTTTTGTTATTTAATCGCGGCGCGAACATTGTTTTTCCGGGGCACCGCGTCGCCGTCAAAGACGTTCTCGACCGCACCGGACTCCGGAATGTTAAAATTGATAAAACGGCGGCGCTGAATGGCGATATTCCGAAAATTGTAGCTTATTTGAAACAAGTGATCGTTTCCTCGTCGAATCTTTCATTACAAACGGCGCATCCGCAGGGCGGCAACGCGCTCGCTAACGATCCCGCGCACGGCGTCGTCGGCCCCGATTTTAAGATTTTCGGAATCAGGAATGTTTATGTAACAGATTCGAGCCTGTTCCCCGCGGGCGCGCGCGTCAATCCGCAGATGACGGCGATGGCCCTCGCCCATCTTGCCGCCGATCAGATTATTAATGATCTGCTTTAATAATCACTTCGTTCAACGATCCCTGCCGGTAGCCCCCGAGATCGAGCGTAATATACTGATAACCTTGCGAACGGAAGTACGCGACGACGGATTCGCGCTCGGCGGGCGCCGTTATTTTTAATATTCCGTCGGCGTCGAGTTCGAGGCGCGCAATATCGTTATGATGGCGGACGCGCACCGTTCGGTAGCCTCGCCGCTGCAAGAACTCTTCACAAATACCGATTTTTCTTAATGTTTCAGATACGACGGGCGTTCCGTATGGGATTCGCGAGGAGAGACACGCGCTCGCGGGTTTCGTTGCTAATTCTGGAAATCCCTCCGCTTGTAACAATTCGCGCGCGTCATTTTTAGTAAACCCGGCTTCGCGCAGCGGCGCAAGCACGCGGAACTCGCGCGCGGCGCGCTGCCCCGGCCGGAAGTCGCCGGCGTCGTCGACGATCTCGCCGTACGCAATATTACAAATGCCGCGCGCCTTTTGTATCGGTTCGAGAACTGTAAACAATTCCGTTTTGCAAATATAACAACGGTTCGGCTCATTCGCGGCGTAGAGCGGATTCTCAACTTCAGCAGTGTTAATAATAACGTGCTCGACGCCGAGCGTTAATGTTAGTGATGCGGCGTCGCTGCGATCGCGCGAAGGATACGACGCCGATTCGGCCGTCGCCGCCACGACGTTCTCGCGCCCGAGCGCACGCACCGCCGCGACGAGCAGCGCCGACGAATCGACTCCGCCCGAAAACGCGATCAGTAGCGTTGGGTCGCGTTTCAAAATTGTAGTAAGAGCGTCTCGGCGCTGCGTGAACGTGGATTGCAACATTTGAAGGAGTGAATGTGGGTTGAATACTTCGCGAGCGCAAGCGCGGAGCGGGATCGTTTATCCGCATCGTTATAATGGGCGCATGCCACCGACCGACGCCCCCGCGAACGCGCCCGTACTTCCGGCGCGCGCGGATCTCGTCGTGCTCGGCGCCGGGCCCGCCGGGCTTTTCGCGGCCATCGAAGCGAAACGCGCCGCGCCGAATCTATCAATTCTGATTTGCGAACGGCGGCCGTTCGCGGGCGGGCAGGTTCCGGTCGCTGGCGGTGGAAGATGTAATGTTACAAATGCGGGATCTGTAGAAATGCTCATGGCGGGATTCGGGCGCGACGGCCGCTGGCTCGAACCGGCGCTGCGGCGATTTGATAATATTGCGGTAATTCGATGGTTCGAGACGCGCGGCGTCGGGATGAAGGAAGAAGAGGATGGAAAAATATTTCCAACGTCCGACGACGGCACCGATGTTCAAAACGCTATGATCCGCGAAGCGGAATCACTAAATATATTAATATCGCTGCGCACGCGCATCGAAAGTATACTGATCGAAGATGCTAAAATTGTTGGCGTCGTCGCGAATGGAACGACGGTTTCGTGCCCGTCGCTAATTATTGCATCGGGAGGAACGGGCCCGCGGCCAACGCCGACGCACGGTGTAACGTTCGCGGCGGCGCTCGGGCACAAACTCGTCGCGCCCGCACCCGCGCTCGCTCCGATTAAATTAAAGAATCGCGAGGTGGAGCCGCTGTCGGGAGTTTCATTAACCGTCCGTCTCTCGGCGGGGCCAATTGGATTCACTACAAAAAAACCGAAAGCATCAAAAGTGGGCGTTTTGTTATTTACACATTTCGGGCTGTCGGGGCCCGTCGTTCTCGATCTATCACATCCGATCGCGCGCATCGCCGCGCGCGAACCGAGCGAATTGTCGCTCGATTTGCTTCCCGATGTTAACGATGCGCGCGCCGAGATCGACAAATTGATATTACAAAACGGCGGCAAGACGGTCAAGAACGCAAATATTCAATCCATTCCCAAACGCGTTTGGGAACATATCATAAGTCTTTCGAAAATCGATCCCAACATCCGGTGCGCCGAAATCACCGCGGCCGAACGCAGCGCGCTCGCGAAGATTATTAAAGATTGGCGATTTCAACAATTCGAAGTGACATGGGCGGGCGCGATGGTGACCGGCGGCGGAATTGCATTAACCGAGGTCGATCCGAAAACACTACAGTCACGCCGCGTCGCGGGCCTTTTCTTTTCCGGCGAAACGCTCGATCTCCAGGGGGAATGCGGAGGCTACAATTTACAAGCGTCGTTTTCGACGGGCGCGCTCGCAGGCGCCAGCGCGGCTAATTATATACAATCTTTCCGGCAACAATAGTCCATACTACATTTGCGCGCAGAACGTCATCGGCGGCGGCCGATTGGATAAAATCCCGGTCAAATATTGTTAAATCCGCCGCGTAGCCCGGTTGGATACGTCCGCGGTCATGCTCATGAAAACTCGCGTACGCGGCATCTGTAGTAAACGCTTTGACGGCTTCGTGAATGGTTAACGGCGATCCCGCGAACGGCGAATGTTGCAAATCTTCGGGAGGGCGGCGCGTTATCGACGCTACAATTCCGAGACGCGGATCGTGTTTCTCCACCGGGAAATCGCTGCCGAACGCGATTGGAATATTTAAATCCATAAATCGCCGCCACGCGTACGCGCCCGCCATTCGTTCATTACCAATCCGCGCGGGCGCCCACGGACCGTCCGACGTGCAGTGCGTCGGCTGCATCGAAGCAATCAATCCGAGCGTTTTGTAGCGTTCGAAATCTCCGGGCGCGACGACCTGGCAATGTTCAATTCTCCACCGAAGATTGTTATCGGAGGTTTTAATGTTATTTTTAGCAAACGCGGATTGATACACATCGAGCGCGACGCGGTTGCCGCGGTCTCCGATCGCGTGCGTGCATAATTGAAATCCGCGTTTTAAGCAGGCTTCGGCGATTGTTAATAACTCCGCTTCCGGAGTTACTAACAATCCGGATTGGCCGGGTTCGTCTGCGTACGGCGCGAGCAGCGCGGCTCCGCGCGAGCCGAGCGCGCCATCGGCGTACGCTTTCACGGCGCGAAGTTCAAAATAACGATTCGAAAACGGGCGCGGCGGAATTTGTCCGGCGGAAGCCATTCCATAGATTCGCATCGTTAGCTTTCCGCGCTCTTCCAAATCTTGCAAAACCGCCTGGTCCTCGCGCGAGAGCCCCGCGTCGTGAACAGCTGTAATTCCGGATGCTAACAATACCTTCTGCGCTCTTAGAAACGCGCGCTCGCGGTCGACGGACGTGCGCCCCGGCCGAATCCTATCTATCAAATCCATCGCGGCGTCGACGAGCACGCCTGTGGGCTCGCCGCGATCGTCGCGCAGAATCCGTCCGCCGGCAGGGTCTTTTGTATTTTTATCAATTCCCGCCATTTGTAATATTACAGAATTGACGAGCGCGGCGTGGCCGTCGATTCGCGTCAAGTATGCGGGCCGCGAGCCCGTTGCGGCGTCGAGCGGCGCGCGCGTCGGGAATTGTTGTTTTGGCCAAAGATTCTGGTCCCACCCTCTGCCGAGAATCCAGCTATCCGGCTGATTCTTAGCAAACGCGGCGACGCGGCTTACTAATTCTTCTTCGCTCGCCGCTCCGCGCAGATCGGCCTGATCGAGATCGAATCCTAAATTTGCAATATGACCGTGCGCGTCTTGAATTCCTGGAATAAGTAATCCGCCGTCGGCGTCGAGTACGCGCGTGCGGCGCCCCTCATAACTGCGAATGGTATCTTCGTCGCCGATGGCAATAATAACTTCATTTTGAATCGCGATTGCGCTTCCTACAAATCCGTCGATCGGATCGTATACTTTCACGTCGCGAATTACGAGATCCGCGGGCGCTGGAACGCTCGTAACGCGATCGCCGCCGACGTAAACGGCGCACGCCGAAATCAAAACAACAATTGCAGCGATAAAAATGAGGCGAGCGGGCATTTGATACATAAATACTTGTTCGATTAGCTATTCGAGATCTTTATCCATCGTCGAGTCGACCGCGTGGCGGCAATCCAGCTCCTGGCCGTCGACACAAATAACGCGGTCGAGATCGCGGTTGCGGCGGATGATCTCGTTTGGAAATATTAATGAATCGCGCACGGTGATCGCCGCCGCGATTTCGCAGCCGTCCATTAATATTGAATTTTCAATTTTAGCGCCTGCGGCAATCTTAACATTCTTTCCAATGATATTTTTTTCGTTGCGCGTCCGCATGACGTGCCGGTTCAGAGCGAGAACGTCGTGAGGATAAGTTAAATTTAAATCCTCGCGGACGATTTCAAACGCCTTCACTCGATACTGGTCGTCGATAAATATTTGTATCGAATCTGTAATTTCATACTCATCGCGCATCGCCGTGCGCGGCGTGCGGCGGATGGCGTCGAAAAATGATATATCAAATAGATAAACGCCGCAGCCTTTGAGATTCGTCCTCGGGTGCCGCGGTTTCTCGACGACGCGTGTTACAAATCCGTCGTCGCCCACGTGAACGACATAATTTCTTTTAATAGCTTCGAGATCGGTTTCCTTCTTGACGGCGAGCGCCCCGTCGCACTTGCCCGGTTCGAGCGCCTCGGCGAGCACGTCGAGTTTTGCCATTTCAAAATAGATATCTCCTAAAAATAAGAAAAACGGCCTGTCGACTTTTTGTTCTAAACGCGAAACCGCGTGCGCAATTCCAAGCGTTGCGCCCTGCTCAACATATTTAATTTTAACGCCAAATTGAGAGCCGTCTCCGAGCGCGCGCACGACTTCAAATCCGAGGTGTCCAATCACTACAATTATATCTTTAACGCCGATCTCCCGCAGCGCTTCCAATTGATATACCATAAGCGGTTTGCCCGCGATCGGTAATATTGGCTTTGGATAGCGATCCGAAAAAGGCTGAATGCGTGTTCCTTTGCCGGCGGCCAGGATTACGCCCATTGCGTCAGAAGGTTTCATCGGGGATTTTTTGTAAACTCAGTATTGTCAGTTTTTGTTTTTGTTAGTTATTACTTATCGCGCATGACTTTCCACGGATTGTCGAGGGCGTTTTGTCCTATTTTCAACGCGTGGAGTTGGAGCGCCGGAAAATCAAATTTGCGCCAAAAGTACTCCGGCTTATTCAATGCTTCATATACTTCTTGTCGGTACGGGCGGCTCATATATCCGGGATGATCGCCCACCACGAGCCACGTCACATTCATTCGCTTCGCCGTTTCTAAGATTCGACCCATCGGCTCGTCTGGAATTCTTACACATGGAATCTTGTCGGCCGAATAGAAATTCCACGTGTATATTAGCATTGCTTTATCCGTTTGAGGATTGAAGCCGTGCTCGCGGAGTTTCTTGCCAAATTCTTTAATATTAGCAAAGAGCTGCGAATACTCCGGACCTTTTTTACTTCTGCAATACGCACCAACACCGAGCGCGTTCCCCGCCGCCAATCCGATTGTTAAGATCCACGCGAGCGCGCCGGAAACTAAGAATAACGGTTTTGACATTTGAATGCCGAGCGCGCCGAGCGGATCAAATAGCGCCACCATTCCAACAATAAACAGCGGGTAGAGCGCGTACATGCTCGAAATATAAGATTGATTCGAAACCGCCGTAAACAAGATTGCGTAGAATACAATTTCAGCGATCGAGTGGAGCGCGAAGACGCCGACCCAGACCGTCCCGGTTTTTTTTCTTAGCGATCCGATGATAAGAATCGCAAGCCCGGCGAATGTTATAAACGACATCCACACGCTCAAGTGCCGCAAAAACATCCACGGAGGAGGCTCGCCGCCCGAAAAAGTGTGATACGGATTTTGAATCCAAATCATTAATGAATTGAACGACTGCGCCATGGTTCCGCCCACATCCGGCAGCGTCGGATCAAAATAGGAAGCTACATATCCCCAAAGCGAATCTTTAACTTCATTAAACTTTTCAGATACAACCAATCCTACGCCGCCGCTCATGAAACGCGTGCTGTTGAGGCGGTCGGGCAGCGCGAACCAATCATAATAATCGCGCATGTAAAGAGCTTTTCCGGGGCCGGGCGGAAGCGGCGCGCCGAAAATTGTAAAATTACGAATAAACCACGGCGACATCACGATCACGTACGCCGCGATCGCGCACGCGAACGGTTTCCAACTATGTTTCCAGCCCTCGCGCCGCATTCTGAATAATAATAAAATTCCCGCGGTGCCGAAGAGCGTGAGCGCGTCGCCGCGAAAGTAATGACCGAGCGCGATTAAAACGCCGAGAATCCATCCGCGCGTGATTGTTAGTGTTCCCGTGGATATCAATACTAACGCGGCCGCGACGATCAATCCGTACGGCCCGTGCGAGAGCGGATTCGACGGCTGATCGATAAATAAATGAAACGCAACTGCTAACAATGCCGCGCGCGCCGCAAGCATGCGATTCTTAGTGATCGCGATCGCAGTCCACCACGTCACCGCCGGAAACAGCGATGTAACAAATATCATCGCCATTTGCGCCGCGGCGTACGTCGCGGCACCCGCGAACCACATTCCAACAACGCTAATAATCGAAGGCCCCGGCATCCACCACGCGTTGCTCGGCGCGGGCGTCACGCCGCTCGGATTTTCGAGAAAGTTCCAGACGTAATCACAAACAAAACCGCGGCCGTTATATAAATTCTCCGCGACGTGAAAATAATAATTCGTGTCGCCGTGGCCCGGGTTCACGCGCGTTGCATTCGCCCAAACCTTTAATACGAATGCGGCGATACAACAGATCGCCACCCACGCAAAGTCGATTTTTCTTTCGCGAATGTGCACGGGAAGCAGCTAGTGGTAAAAGTGCTCTGCTATTTAAATATTGGAATTTTTTGTTAAATCGAGGAAAGCCGATCGAGACGTATTTGAAACTTACGCGGAGAACGGCTTGACGAAGAGTTAACAAGAAAGGACATATTTCAGTATATTCCTAAATGGGGATGACTTTTTCTATTGGTTGCGGATGAAGGTACGTGAGAATCCTTCCGATATCCAACGCCCGGAAGTATTCTTGGTTTTGTGCGACCCCCCCGATCATTTATCTGCATTCTTTTTGCAGCGATTCTTTGCGTTCATCAGTCTGCGCCGGTGAATCGAACAAAATCTTTTGGCGATTTTGCAAATCTTTCCGAATCGGGGTTTCAGCCTCATCCGTATTTTGTTTATGAACTGCGCCCCGGGGCGTTTTTTCCGTGGAGCCCCGGCTCGGCGGCGAGAATCAATGCAATGGGCGCGCGCGGCCGCGAATGGCAACGCGAAAAAGATGTATCAACTCGCCGTGTATTGTGCATTGGAGGATCGGATACATTCGGGATCGGGCTCGCAGAAAATTTAACATTTCCATCACAGCTTTTATTGAAATTAAATATAAAAGAATGGGATGTCGCCAACGCGGGCGTGCCGGGGTACACGTCGCACGAAACGGCTTCCGTGTTTTCGCTCAAATGGCTCGACTATGAACCGGCCGTTATTGTTATAAACGATCTGGACGCCGACGTATTTGCGCATTTGTCGGAACGATATCGAAACGACTACTCTCATCTTTGGAAAATCTGGACCGAAGCGGCCACAAAGGATATAAATAATAAGATATTAACGCTCGGCGAGCGCGTGTTACAAAACCAGCCCGGCGACGTTCAGAAAAAAAAGGACGCGTTGGCGGCGTCCAACACGCGCGCGCTCGAAACGAATCTTGAATTTATTTTGAATATTGCAAAAGGCCGCGACATTCGAAGCATCATTATTCTTCCGCATTCCGAGCTGGGCGCAGATCCTGTCGAAACGCGAGCGATCGCACGCATCCGCGATGCGGCGCGCCGAATTGTAAAAACTAAAAATGTTGAATTCGTCGACCTGGAACAAATACCGAATTACGTAAACATGACCGCCGCCGAGCGCGCGGAGAGCGCCGCCGGGCGCGTTTCCGAATATTTATTAAAACTAAAATAAGGACGCGGAATTGTTTTTGTGAAAAAGGCCTTTCTCGCTCTCGCGTTCGGCGTGTGCCTCGCCCTCGGCGCGGGCGAGATCGCGTCGCGTATTGTATTAAATTCGCGCCGCAATGAATGGATAGAAAAGTGGATTACAAATCGGCCGGTGACTGAAATTGATATCTACGCGCCGAATCATCATATTTGTTATAAAGTCGCGCCGAACGCTCCTTCCATGCAGTATCGCGGGCCGCACAATTCGCTCGGATTCCGAGGGCCCGAGCCGCGCGCGGAAAGTAAAGATTGGATTCGTATTGTTTGCATGGGCGGATCGACAACGTACGGCACACGCAATGCTAACGAAAGCGACTGCTGGCCGCGCAAATTGGAAACCATTCTTCGAGCAAGCAATCCTAATATTGAAGTGATCAACGCCGGGGTTCCCGCGTACACGTCGGCCGAATCATTACAAAGTCTCCGCGAGGAAATATTACCATTAAACCCGGATATTGTTATTTTCTTGGCCGGTTTCAACGACGTCATGCCGCGTTTCATGCCGGATTTTTGTAGCGATTACAGCCACTACAGAAAAACCTGGCAGCGCCCCGCGCTTGAAAAACCGGAGCCTGTTAGCGGGCTCGCGCTTTTCTCGATCTTTAAGAAAGACCTTTATAACAATCCCGTGCATTTGCCTCTTCGATTGTTAACCGGCAAGGATTATCACGAAATGCCCGAAGCCGAAGTTGTAGCATTTGATTCGAATTCGGCGGCGACGTTTCGGCGAAATGTAAGAACCTTCACCGACGCCGCGCAAGGCGCGGGCGCAAACGTTTTATTAGTAACGCAGTCGTTCCTCCCCGAGCTCATATCTGTAGACTTCATCCAGCCGCGCATACGCTTTTTCGAAACCGGGCTGCGCGAACACTCCGAGGCCGTACGCGCGGTCGCTAAAGAAACAAACGCGCCGCTTGCCGATCTCGAGTCGTTCATTACGGATCGCACCGCGTTCGACGACATCGTCCATCACACGGCGCTCGGCGCGGAACTCATGGCACAAGCAATCGCGCGCGAAATTGTTGCGAACGCCCTTTTGGAGCCACGGGCAAAACCGAAGTAACCGGCGACTCGCTCGTGGATGTTCGAATCGCCCATCTGTTAACGTGCTGCGCCATTCTTTACCGATCGTAGCGCGTGTCAGAAACCAAGGCTCCCGACCTATCCGTTTGCTCCCCTGCGTTCAATGAACGCGAGGGGATCGAGATCGTTTTGAAAGATTGGGCGGCGATCGCAGCGAAATTCGGAAGGACGCTTGAAATTGTAGTTACTAACGATGGCTCGACCGACGGCACGGGCGCCGTTCTCGACAAACTCGCCGGCGAAATCCCAATTCTTAAAGTTGTACATTTACAAAAAAACGGCGGCTACGGGCGCGCGCTTTCCGCGGCGATCGCGGCGTCGCGCGGAAAATATGTAGCAACCATTGATTCCGACGGACAGTTCGATCTCGCGGATGCTAAGAATCTTCTCGAACGCGCTGAAAAAGATAAGTGTGATTTAGTAACAGGCTATCGTGTCGCTAAGAAAGATAACTTTGCGAGAGTGTTTGCAAATCATGCTCAGAATATGCTTGTCGGATTATTATGCGGCGCGCGAATGAAGGATTCGAATTGTGCATTGAAGGTGATCCGCGGCGATTTGATACGTTCAATGAAACTCGAAGCGACGGGTTATCCATTTCCGACCGAAATTTGTGTAAAGATTCACGCCCTGGGCTACTCGATCGCGCAGGAGCCCGTGGCGCACCGCGACCGAACGGCCGGGCAAAGTAAACTAAAATTCATTCGAACTTCGTGGCGAATGCTTATATTCTTATTCTATTTGCGAAAGAGAATTAAGCTTTATCGCGGACGGCATTTGCAAGATCTCTAATCGCCAACCAGATTTACAGCCCGTGGCAACAAAAACCTCCCGCTTTCAGCGCGTGCTCGTGACGGGCGGCGCCGGATTCATCGGCTCCTTTCTCGTGCGGAGATTGTTAGCTTCCGGCTGCGAAGTTGTTATATTAGATAATCTTTCGACTGGTTCGCGCGACCGGCTGCCGCAAAATTCAAATTTAATGATCGGCGACTGCCGCGATGCCGCGATGTGCGACCGCGCGATCGCGGGCTGCGACGGAGTTGTGCATCTGGCCGCGGCGGTTTCCGTGCGCGCGTCGATTGAACAATTCCTGCCCGACGCTGAAAATAACATTATGGGAACGCTACAGATATTGCGCGCGGCCAAGAATGCTAAAGTTAAAAAAATTGTATACGCGTCGTCGATGGCGGTTTACGCGGATCGCGACCGTCCCGAGCCCGTGCCGGAGACGTGGCCGACCCGCCCCGATTCACCGTACGGCACCAGCAAACTCGCCGGTGAATTGTATACATTACTCGTCGGGCGCGACGCGGGCATTCCGGCCGTTGCCGTTCGTTATTTTAACACATACGGGCCGAATCAAACATTTACGCCGTACGTCGGCGTCGTCACTATTTTTATTAATAAATTATTAAAAGGCGAGACGCCCGCGATTTTCGGCGACGGCGAACAGTGCCGCGATTTTGTTTATGTTGACGATATCGCGCAGGCGACTCAGCTCGCGCTCGAATGCGATGTGGCCGGCGAGATCTTTAACGTTGGAACGGGGAACGCGACGACTGTTAATGAAGTTGCACGCCAAATTGTTGCACGATTGGCGCCCGGGCGGGTGCTGCCTCACGCGGCCGCGCAGCCCGGCGAACTGCGCAATTCAATCGCTGATATTACAAAAGCGCGGAGATTGTTAGGCTATGTTCCGACGCGCCCAAAACCTAATTTTGACGATGTGATTCAGTATTGGCGGGGAAAGTAGGCGGCTGGTAGATTTCGCCGGAACGAATTCAATTCGTTCCATTGTTTTTTTCCCCGTCGCCAATGAATACGGAGTGCCCGTGGCCGCCATTGCTACACTTGCTGTAATTTTAGCATTACAACTTGCGCCGAATATTAATTTAAGTATCGAAACGCGCCCGTTTCCGTTTTTGTACCAAGGAAACGCGGGACGCGAACTCGCGCCGATTGTTAAGGAACTTGCGGCGCTCGAAAAACTCGACCGCGTGCGTTTCTCGGGCGTGGCTCTGCCGCGCGCTGACGGAAAAACGGATATATTAACTCTCGATTTGCGGCGCGTACGAATTGGTACAAATGAAAGCCGCGTCGCCGTCGACGGCGTTGTTACAGATCGCGCGCTAGAAATGAATACATCTCTGTGGGCCGGCAAGATTGCCGGCGTTCCCGTTTCGGATGTATTCTTATCCTTCTCACGCTATGGATCGCGAGGGTGGATTGCGTTCGAGAATCAACGTTTCGAATTAGTAGCATCATTGGACGCAAGCGGAACTTGGGAAAATTCAATATCAACATTCATGGCGGCCGGCGAGTCAACTTTAGCAAGTGCAGCGAGCGCCGTGCGCTGCGGCGTAATCTCGCCGAATACTACAGTTCCGAATCGTACCGTTTTCAGCGGCGTTTTGCCAACAATCGCCGCGTCTCAGACGGCCGCAACGACATTCTTCACATGCACGCTCGCGATCGAAACGGATTATCAATTTTATCAAATCTATAATGATATCAACGCAGCGCAAACATATGTGAACGCTTTGTTGGGCGCAGTCGCCGCACGTTTTTTAGAGCAAGTAAATGTTCAAATTAACGTTACATATCTCGGGATACATACAAATATTAACGATGGTTGGGCAACCCCCGATACGCCGGGCGCCACGCCAGACGATCTCATCAACGAATTCAAAAACGTTTGGGGAAACGGCGGGGCGCCGGTCTCAGCAAATTTATATCATTTCCTAAGCGGATCATTCGCTGGAGGCGGGCGGGCCTCCTACTCCGATTTCTGCGCGAGCCCACTTTATAATATTGGTAATTTTGCAGTAACTACAGCTCTCTATGGATTTGAGCCTTTCCCTGTAACTCCAAGTGTGTTGACTGGCGATTTCCGAACTGTAGCACACGAGCTCGGCCACAATTTTCGGGCGCCTCACACGCATAAGTATTGTCCGCCGATCGACCAGTGCGCGCCGCCGAATCCGCCCGACACTTGCTATACATCACCGCCGATTTGTATTAGCGAGGGAACGATTATGAGTTACTGCGGCGGGTTGTGCTTGGAAAATGTTACAAATATTAGTAGTATTTATTTTCATCCGCAGAGTGTCGCCGACATGCGCGCTTATTTAATGTCAACATGCGCGGGTATTCCCGTGGGATCTCCCGTTGTTGAGCCCTTTGCAAATTTACCCATCGGCGGTGTGCCCCACGAAGACGCCAGGATCTATCGATTTGTAGACTTAGATCCGAGCACGGGGATTAAGGATTTCGATTGCGGAATATATACATCTGATGGGTCGCGAGAGACAGAATTTCAGCTTGTAGGATTTACACATCAGGACATCGGCGTTCCAGTATTTGCTATAAGCGACGGAATTGTTGTCGGAACAGAAAATGGGTTTCCGGATCTTAATACTCCTGGCGGCGGCGGATGCAATTGGCCGTACGTTGGAAATCACGTTAATATTAGCCACGGCGGCGGAATTTCAACATTCTACGGATCGCTAAGAAATGGAAGCGTTTCTGTTACAAATGGGCAGCGAGTACGGGGCG
>JBJXHE010000018.1:0-5563 GCA_046160785.1 Planctomycetota bacterium | reverse complement strand
AAGGCGCCGGATGTACTCGTCGTGGATCATCAAATGGAGCGCGTACTGCCTGACGGAAGTGTCGAGTCGGAAATCTCGGCGGTCTACCGCATCAACGATCAAACGGGTGTAGACCAACACGGAGAAGCCAGTTTTTCGGGAGAACTGCTCGAACTGAAAGTGGTACACCCCGACGGCTCTATTGACGAGCCCACACCCGCAAAGGGCAGCTATGCGCTTCCGAACTTGAAGCCAGGAAACTTTATCTTAGTGAGGTCGCGCGTCTACTCTGAAGCTGCTCCCGGAAGCACACCGCGTCTAGGCAACTTTCAATTCCAGAGTCTTGAACGCCCCTATGTGCTATCGCAATACGTTCTTTCATTGCCCAAGAATTCAGATCTGCGTTTGATTGAGCGCAATTTTGACGGCGAACACGACATCACCGAGAGCGACGCGGAGATCACACATCAATTTACAAAGCGCAACTCGCCGCGAATCATGCCGGAGCGATCGGCTCCCGATCCGATGCGGTTTCTGCCGTGGGTACAGGCGGGCATTTCAAAGACGCATGCACAATTAAATCGTTCCTTTCGAACGCAGCTCCGAACCATGGATGTGTCGGAGGAAATTAAAGAAGCCGCGGCGAACGCGGTCGCGGCGGCGAATGCTAAGAATGATCGCGACGTCGCAAAATGTTTATATCAATTCACAAATGATACACTTCTTGAACGCGGCGGCGGCACGGCCACGCGCAGTTTGTTAGAAAAACGCGGCAACCCCGTCGCGCTTTACGGCGCGCTGCTCAAGGCGCGTTCCGTTCCGTTTGATTATGTTTATGTTCGCGCGATTCCGGAAGGCGGCGACGACGAACCCGAGCCCGAGTTTTTAGATGCATCCCGTTATCATCGCGTTTTATTTAGAATTCATCCGCGCGAAGGCGGCGAACCGATTTGGGTGGATGTAAGTCTTAAACTTCAGCCGTTCGGCGAGCGTCCTGCGGCGCTTTCGGGTTCCGAAGCATTTGTAACTAATGAATACAATCCCGAGATTATTAAACTTCCGCTTCTGCCCGACGACGAATCCATTCCGCTCGAATTGTTAAGTTCCTTCGAGCTTCGCGGCGGACAAACCGCGATCGCGAAAGTTCAATTAACACTTCATAACGAGCAATCCTGGGGCGCGCGCGAACAAATTCGTAATCAGACGGCGGATATTAAGAAAACCATCGCGAGCCAGATCTCGAACCAATTCGTCGAAGGCGTCGAACTCATTAACTTTGACTTTCCGAATATGAGCGATGCGTCGAGCCCGTTAAAATTTATCTTTGAAGGAAATGTTAATAATTTTCTGCGACAGGGAACTTCGGGGCTCGAAGCCCCTTCCGTCGTCCGGCCGATCCCCCTTGCGAAACAATTCGCGGGCCGGTCGAAACGCAAACTTCCCGTCCGTTTGCGAGTCGTTCAATTGTTTAAAGAAAACGTGACGGTGACGCCGGGCGAAATGCAAACATTCGGCGAAATTCCAAAGGATGTTATCAAAAACGGCTTCGGCATCGATTATCAATTACGATTCAAGCAGGCTGGCGGATCGCTCATGATTGAACGAACGCTAAAATTAACTCCGGTCACGATTCCCGCGGAAGACTACCCATCTTTTATGGCGCTGTGCCGCGAAATCGAAGAAGCCGAATTATCAAAAATTCCCGTTAACGAGAAAAAGTAGTATTAGTTAGAAGCCCGCTGGTTAAATAGTAACCAGCTCGAATTCATCAATTTTCCGGTGCAGCGTCGCGCGGTGAATGCCGAGCGCCTTCGCGGCTTTACTAATATTGCCTCCGGTTTGTTCGAGCGCGCGCGCAATCGTCTCGCGCTCGACCGCTGCGAGCGGACGAATTTCTTTAACCGTTTCGAACGTTAGCGAAGCGTCTTCGAGTCCGAGGTCGCGAGCTTGAATCGCATCGCCATTACAAACAATGCACGCGCGTTCGACGGCGTTGCGCAGTTCGCGCACGTTGCCGGGCCAAGCATACAATTCCATCGCGGAGATTGCCGGCGCTTCGAATGCTAACTTTCGCGTTCCGCGAATGTTTTGATATTGCAACAAAAACGTTTCCGCGATCGGTATGATATCCATTTTTCGCTCGCGCAGCGGCGCGACGCGCAACGAAACGACCGCAAGCCGATAATACAAATCACCGCGGAATCGCCCCTCGGCAACTTCCTTTCGGAGGTCGCGATTTGTAGCAGCGACCACGCGCAGATCGACGTTCCGGTCGCGGTTTCCACCAATTCGGCGGATCGAACGTTCTTCGAGCGCTCTTAACAATTTCGCCTGAAGCGAAAGATCCATTTCTGCTATTTCATCTAAAAAGATCGTTCCACCCGACGCTTGTTCAAATAAACCTTCGCGGCCCGCGGGATCGGCGCCCGTGAACGCGCCCTTTTCATAACCAAACAATTCGGCTTCGAGCAGCGCCGGCGCGAGTGCGCCGCAGTTCACGGCGACCCATGGCGCGAGTCCGGTTGCAGTAGCAGTTGTAGTAACAGTTGTAGCATGCAAAGCGCGCGCGACGAGTTCTTTGCCAACGCCGCTTTCGCCGAGAATGAGCGCCGTCGTCGACCGCGTTTGTGATAATTTAAGAATATCTTTCTTTAAACTAAGAATCGACTCGCTCGTTCCGCCGATCGCGTCGAGCCCTTTTTGTTGCGTTGCAGCGCGGAGCCGCGCGAGTTCTTTTTGTAAATTTCGATGCTGGAGCGCACGCCCGAGTATGGACATGAACATTTCGCGGCGAATCGGTTTTTCAATAAAGTCGTACGCGCCCGCGCGCATCGCTCCGACCGCGAGTTCAATGCTTCCGAAGCCCGTCATAATTAATACAGCGAGATTCGGATCAATCTTAACAATCTCGGAGACGGCATCGATCGTCGGCCGCCCCGGCATTCGCAAATCTAAGAATGCGGCGTCGGGCTGTTCTCGCGTGATGCAAACGATGGCTTCATCGGCGCTCGACGCCTTCAGCACTTCGTGGCCCGCGGAAGAGAGGATTTCGCAGAGAGAATCGACCAGTGCGGGGTCGTCGTCTGCGACGAGAATTCGGTTATTGTTGCAAGGCATGGAGAAGGTGCGGCTCTTATCGGTGCCCGGGTGCGTGTATCTTTCGCCCCTCTCCCATGAAATTCTCGTGGATCACTCACGCCCGCGCGCGCTGGATCGTTTTATTAACGATCGCGGCGGCGTCGATCGGATTTGTATATTTAACAATTCGGTGGGTGCATCCCAAACCGGAAACCGAGGAGATCCTCAAACACCTGACCGGCCGCGCCCCGGAGGATCCGCCGAATTTTCTCGAAGCAAACCGCGCCGCGAAGGTTTTCCTCGAGACGCGCGGCGGAGAATCGATAGCAAAACTTTTTTATTACTTTCCCGAAGAAGGCGCGCCCGCCGAGCCCGCGCAATCATCGCCCTATTGGATCGTTCCTCGCGGCCGCGTCTTTCAGAACAATCTCCCGATGATGTTTCACGATCCGCGAAAGGACGCGAAAACTCATTCGTACTTCGCCGTTCTGGAAGTCGAAGGGCGGGAAATCCGCAGCTACGGACCGTCGGCGCTCGGCGCGACGATGATGCCGCTTTCACCGCCGTCGGAATCGTTTGGACCCGAGGGCGCGACCGGAAGAATTATATTAATGGATCAGTCGGGCCCGATTGCGAAGTCGGCGTTCGGCATGCTTTCTCCAGCAGAAAAAGCTACAGTTGAGAGTTTACTAATCAGCGCAAAGATTCTATCAAAAAACAACGCGCACGCGCTGCGCTACTTGACCGCGACGACAACGGCCGCGCACGGATGCTTCGGCGACTCCTTAATCGAGATCTTAAATCTATTAAATGCGTTCCCGACGAATCCAACTCTGCTTCAAGCGCGCAACTATTTGTATTATAAGATTGCGACGGTCTATCCAAATCAGTTGTAAACAGCGCGTCTTCATAGAAATTCTTTCCACAGGCTTGCTTTACGAGACTGTGTGACTCAAGCGGAAACTTGTTCTTCCGATCATCGCACTGTTAGGAGAACTCCGGATCCCAATCCCAAGGCGTTCTGAAACGGGAACTATCCCGCCTCGGCGTCATCCGGAACTTTAACATCCCACCCTTTCTGCTTTCTAGGAGACTCCCATGGGGCTTCGAGTTAATACTAATATTTCTTCGATAGTTGCTCAGCGAAACCTTTCTGAAGTTACAGGAAGACTACAGAAGAATTTCGCCCGTCTAGCATCAGGTCTGCGCATCGCTACCGCCGCGGATGACGCAGCCGGACTCGCGATCAGCGAACGGCTCCGCGCGAAGATCAGGTCGATCCAGCAAGCGATTCGAAATGCTAATGATGGAATTTCACTCGTACAAACCGCGGAAGGCGCACTGAGCGAAAACTCCAATATTCTCTCTCGAATGAAAGAGCTTGCGGTTCAGTCGCGCAACGGCACGACCAGCTCATCCGACCGCGCGACTCTCGATGATGAATTTCAATCGTTAGTAGATGCACTCACGCGTAACGCCAATGCTACAACGTACGGCGGCGTCCAACTCCTCGACGGAACCACCACAACGATTACGTTCCAAGTCGGCGACGGCACGTCTGCCGGAGTTGATACATTCACGGCGTCGCTCTCGGATGTTACAACTGGAGCCAGCGGCCTGAATCTAGACACGCTTACAATTAATACAACGTGTATGGATTCGATTGATTCCGTCATCACGTCGCTCGGCACCGCAATAGACACTGTCAACTCTGCGCGCGGCTCGTTCGGCGCGGCGCAAAATCGACTTTCGTCGACGATTTCGAGCTTGCAGATATCTGTAGAAAACCTCGCGGCGGCAGAGTCGCGAATTCGCGACGTTGATGTGGCGTTCGAGTCTGGAGACCTGACTCGAAATTCCATTCTGCAACAGGCGGCAACTGCAATTCTCGGCCAGGCGAATCTGCAACCACAAGGGGCCTTACAATTGCTTCGAGGTTAAGAATTCATAGATCCGTTGTGGGAGTGAGGGGGCTGCAGTTTGCAGCCCCCTTTTTATTTGTTTTCAGTCTCGTTTTTTGCAATGGGTTAAGTACTAGAAGAACTTTCCGGATGGTGTACTCTACCTACACTTAACGTCTGAATTCGAAGCGACTTCGGCTGTACTGAGGACTGGCTCCCCGCACACAGAATGCCAAGCGCACTTGAGCCATGGTGATTCCCGCCGATAATTCGTCTTGAAGGGACTTTTCCACCAATGTTGTTTGGAAAAGTTAGTTTTTAGAAATTAGATCACGAAGGGGCACCCGAGAGGGTGATTTCATTATCATGGGTCTTCGAATTAATACTAACGTTTCTTCGATCGTTGCTCAGCGCAATCTGTCGGAGGTTACGGGTCGATTACAGAAAAACTACGCACGCTTAGCGTCAGGCCTCCGAATCGCGACCGCGTCCGACGACGCGGCGGGATTAGCGATCAGCGAGCGTTTGCGAGTCAAGATTCGTTCGGTCAACCAGGCGATCCGCAATGCTAATGATGGTATTTCATTAGTACAGACCGCGGAAGG
>JBJXHE010000017.1:0-114412 GCA_046160785.1 Planctomycetota bacterium | reverse complement strand
GCGTCAGTCGACATCTAACAAATCGCGCAGCCTTTCTAAATGAAGCGGGCTTCTTAACTTTGCCAGAGCTTCTTCTTGAATTTGACGCACGCGCTCGCGCGATAAATTTAATACTTCGCCGACTTCTTCGAGAGTGCGCGGCAGACTGGTGTCGAGTCCGAATCTTAGTTTAAGAATCTTTCGTTCGCGCGCGTCGACGATCGTAAGCGCCTTTTCTATTTCGTTTCTAAGATTCGGACGGTCGAGCGCGCCGGGCCGAAATGTAGCTTTCGAATCCGCGAGAGACATCGCGCTATCGCGATCGCCGCTCACGGCATCGATCGAAACGGTCGAACGTGAAAACTCGGCGAGAATCCGAATTGTAGTTTCCGCGACTCCGCTCATTTTTGCTAATTTATCAAATTCGATTTCGCGGAAATCCCGATCGCCGGCATGGCGCATCACTTTCGCGGCGGCTTTTTGTAAATATACAGGTAAACGAACCGTCCGCAGATTGTTATACATCGTGCGCAAGAACGCCTGGTTCACCCACCATCGAGCGTACGTTGAGAATCGAAACCCTCGCTCCAATTCGAAATCCTCCGCGGCTCGCATGAGCGCCGCGGAACCTTCCTGCACAAGATCCGCTGTATCCATTCCGCGATCGCGGTAGCGGCGGACCATTCCTAATACTAAATATAAATATCGTACTACAAATCCGTTTCGTGCGGCATGAAACGAACAGCAGCGCTCATGCACAATTTCCATACTACATAAACCCGCGAAGCGAATGCACGGCGCCTGATCGTCGGACGGACACTGCGCCGCGCCGGCGGCTTTTGATGACGGCCGAAATGCTAAACAAGGAGCGTTGCGCAAAAATGAATCAATTGTTTCTTTCGGATAATTAAATTCTGACAGAGTCTTATCCAATCGTCTTTTTGTAAATAATACGCGCCGGAATAGTTTCTTTTCTTCATCGCGCGTCGGACGCGGTCGGCGCTGCGCCTCACGATAAAGGATTGCTAACGGATCGGAATTCTCGTCGCGGCGGTCCACGGCGCGCGCGCGCACCTGCCGCGGCTCGTGGGGCGGGTCTTCAAATCCGAGCGATATTTCAATTCCGTTTTTATTTAAATCAACAATAAGCCGGTCGACAGCCGCGGCATCGTCTCCGGCCGCGTCCAGCGCGGCGTCGAGCTCGGCGGAGGTCCACAGTTTTTTATATAAATTGACGGTCTCACCCGGCGCGTGGCCGTTCTTACCATTCAATTCACCGATTTTTAAAATCGGTTCCGTTTTTGTTGATTCAACGGTTTTTGTTAACTTAGCGTCCGGACGGCTCCTCGATTTTCCAGTCTTAATTTTTAACGATCGAATCCGCGATTTCTTCGGCGTTCGTACGCGGGCCGCACGAACGTGTTTCGAATTCGGAGTCGAGGACTTGCGAGGCATTTCGATTCTTAATTGGTGGATCCGCGGGGGGGGTTCGGTACTTCAGCAATAATTTATCCCATCATTCGACTTCGTGCGCGCCTGAAACCGCTGCTGAGTCCAACCGAAAATGCCAAGTGTGGTAGAACGCGGCGGATGCGTCGCACGCGCGCGCCGGATTCGGTAGCTTTGAAGCATGCCGCGAACGAAAACTAAAAGTGCGAACACAACAGAAACTCAAACGCAGCGCGAAGCGCGAGCGAAGAGAATCGTTGAAATCCTTCATCACCATTACGGCAACGCGGAATGCGAACTTACATTTAAAAACCCATTCCAACTATTAGTAGCAACCATTCTTTCCGCGCAATGCACCGATGTGCGCGTTAATAAAGTAACGCCCGAACTCTTCAAGAAATTTCCGACGTCCGAGTCCATCACAAAATCAAAGCCTGGAGAGATTGAGGAAATTATCAAATCGACCGGATTTTACAATAACAAGGCCAAGAACATCCGCGGCGCGGCCGGGATAATTGTTAGCAAATTTAACGGGGAAGTGCCGCGCACGATGGATGAATTACTACAGTTACCAGGCGTCGCACGAAAAACGGGAAATGTTGTATTAAGCTCCGCGTTCGGACTCACCGAGGGATTTGTCGTCGATACACATATTCAGCGGCTCTCGCGCCGGCTCGGATTTACAAAAGCAGACGCGCCCGAAAAGATAGAAGTCGATTTATGTAATCTCTTTCCGAAGACTGAATGGAATTTTCTGAGCCATGCAATTATTTGGCACGGCCGGCGGATTTGCAGCGCGCGCACGCCGAATTGTGAACATTGCCCGATCGCGGAATTGTGTCCGTCGAAAAATCTTGCGCCCGACTCCTGGAAAAAGCGTTAAAAAAAATCAACAAATAGTAATATTAACGTTTCGCGCGCGAACCCGGCTTCCAGCCGAGCCTCATCTCCTCCGCGCGTTCCAAATCGTACGATGTTAATTCCGCCTTCGGCCGGCAATTGTAATGAAGCGTCTTGCAGTGATAACAACCGATCGCATCTCCCGTCGTCATATAAAGAATCGCGTCAACCGCCGCCGCTACAAATAACGGCGCGTAAATCGCCCACGGCGGAACCATCTCCGTCACAAAAAAAATAATTGTTATAATTGCCGCCGCCACCACCACCGAAATCCCAAGCGCCTTCGGCATCGCCTTCCGAATATACAAATCCGCCGACCCGCACCCGGCGCACGCTTTCAACGTTTCGCCTTCCGCCTTTTCTGATTTGTTAGAAAAAACATTTCCACATTTACACTTCGCCTCTGCTCCCAATAGATACTTCCCCGCCGCGCCGCACTCGCGGCACTCCACCGCAAAAGACGGCTTCGCGTGTTGTTTCATAATAATCAACGTGGGGACAGGTTTAAACCTGTCCCCTAACCTGTCCCTTTTTGCAATAAATATCAATGACGGGAAAGTAATAAACGACGCTCCGCGTCGTTTATTACTTTCCCGCCTGTTCCCCCCAAGTCCGGCGGTGGTTAAAATGCTGCGCCTCATAACAAATCGCGCGGGGATTGCGCGCGCGCAGCGCGCATCGGTGCGCGGACTTACGAGTCTCGTTTCGCCGAGCGCGAACGCGGTCCAGGCGCGTTTTGTTTAACTAATATTCTGGCGCCACGGTTATGCGCGCGAGCACGCGCAACCCACGCGCGATCATTAACATCTAAAGCGGCACTCCGCCCGCCTGCCCCCGCAACGACATCGCTAATGCTTCGCCAATTAACACTAACGCCGTCGACGCATACAAAATCCCTGTAGCCGATCTCGTGTTTTTATAAAGAAGCGAACTCTTCACCATCCAATAAAAAACGAATGGAATCGCCAGCCCCGCCGCAAAACGCGTTAATAACCAAAACTGACCCATCGACGTTCCGATCGCCGCTCTCAGCGGCTCAAAATCTTTAGCAAACACGTAAACTGTAATAATAACAAAAAGCGTTTTTAACAACAACACCGCCGCCGAGACGCGATTCAGCCGTTCGAGATGACTCAACTTAAGATTCGGATACGTTAAATACGCGTGGCCGAGCGTCATCGCCACGCCGATCACGCCTACTAATAATCCAGAGCCGAGCGCCGACAGCACCGCGATGCCGCGCAGGCCCAAACCAGCTTCGAGACTCGAAAGTAAATTTACAATAACCGCCGCCCCCGTCGCGCCAATCGCCGTCGCGAGCGCCGCCCAGCGCATGCGCCCTTTTGTAGGCATACAAAAAAACGGCAGAGCGACCAGCGCACCGAGCACAAGAATTGTAATAACGGTCGTGGCGCCGCCGACAAGCGATAACAGCCAAAGCCCGAGCGCCAGCGGAATCGCGGCGAGCGACGCGACAATTCGATAAAACGGTGCGCCCACCGGAGCCGGCGGAACAAACGCGAGCGCGCCGAGTGTCCCCGTTCCGAATTCGATACAAAAAAATCCGCCGAGTTGTATCCAACTCATGGGAGGCGCACTATCAGTTGCGAACGAAAGCATCATTAGTTGCGAAAACGATAGCAGCTATCCAACCAGTCCGACGCTTTTTATCAATGAACCTGTTGATGACTCCGCGTGACAACAGATACCGCCCCTAACAATACCGATCTTGAGGATCGCGAACTGATTCGCCTCGCGCGCGAAGGCGACCGGCGGGCGTTCGAGGAGCTCTTCGATCGCGCGCTGCCGCGCGTGCGCACGATGGCAACTTTTGGAATGGGCGCGCGCATGCAGTCGCGCATCGAAATCGACGACGCCGTTCAGGAAATCTTTACCGAAGCGCTGCGATTATTACCAACATTTGATTTAACAAAAACGGGTTCGTTCTTCGGCTGGCTGCGCGAGGTTGCGCGCCACAAATTATTATCATTAGCCGACCGCGAACTCGGTCGAGCGAAACGCGACCCGCGCCGCGAATCGTATATTCCCGAAAACTCCACGGCGCTTTCTTTACTTCCGCCGGCGACGATCACTTCGCCGACGGGCGCCGTCATGCGAACTGAACAATTAGATTTGTTACATCGCGCAATGTTACGATTAAGCGATGAACACCGAAAAGTAATATTATATCGTTGCATTGAGGGCCGCACGACGGCTGACGCCGCGGACGCGCTCGGCAGAACGGAAAACGCAACGGCCGTTTTGTTATTTCGAGCGCTCGCAAAACTGCGCGAGGCGTTCGCCGAAGAGGAAGGCCAATAATGCGCTCCGACGAGAATTCTACAGATCTTGAAGAAAATCTCGCGCGCGAATTGAATATTCACGCCGATGTGAACAATCCGAATATAAACATTCCGTTGCGCGGCGAAAAAACGGCGTCCGAACTCGCGGACCCTCTCGAAGCGCTTCGAAAGTTAAAGAATGCATTGCAGCCGGCGCGCGCGAAAGGCGACGCGCCCGAGGTGCCGGGATTTGCGTATCGAGGTGAACTCGGCCGCGGCGGGATGGGAATTGTTATGCGCGCGTACGACGCGGCGCTCGAAAGAGAAGTAGCGATTAAATTCTTAGCATTCGAATTATCTGTTAATTCCGAGGCGCGCGAACGTTTTCTTAAAGAAGCGCGCGCGCTCGCGAAACTGCGGCATCCTAATTTAGTAGCGGTACATTCCGCGGGCGAAGTCGACGGGAGGCCTTATTTCGCAATGGAGCTTGTGCAAGGAACGTCGCTCGACCGCGCGATCCAGCGTGCTAAAAAAGGCGACGGCGGCGCGATTCCTACAGATCCGGCGGCGCGTTCAAAAATATTAGCAAGAGTCTTTAGTGAAATAACAGATGCGCTCGCGTCGGTACACCGCTCCGGTTTGTTACATCGCGACATCAAACCCGCAAATTTATTGATAGCAACCGACGGCACCGCGCGCCTCGCGGATTTTGGTATTTCGGCCGACCGCAGGAATGATCATGATGGCGGAGATTCGGGCACGCTTCGTTATCTTCCGCCCGAGCGGATCACCGCGGGTGTTACAGAAGACGGGCCGCGCGCCGACGTGTACGCGCTCGGCCTCACGATGATCGAATCGTTAACATTAACGCCCGCGTTTTCACAAAAAAATACACCGGAACTGCGCGCCGCGATTCTCGCCGGAATATCAACGTTGCCGCCGCATACTACAAAAGGAATCGATGCGCGTTTATTAGCGATTCCGCTGAAAGCCGCGTCGCGCAATGCGGCCGACCGCTACGCCGACGCAGCGGAAATGTTATTTGCAATTCGTGAACTTGATAAATCTCCGGGATTCCCGATTCCTAAGACTTTTTTCCTCGCGGGCGCCGCGTTTTTATTAATTTCGGCGGGCGTCGGAATCGCGGCGATGATGGGCGCATTTCAGCGGCCGCCGCTGCGAGAACCGCGAGAGGGCCCCGCGCGCGATAATTTCGGCCGTGATAATTTTTCGGGGGGGCCAAATCGTAATATTCCAAACCGCCCGCGGAATCCGGTGCCTAACGATCCCGATCGTTTAAATGTAATTATGCCGGCGATCAACCGAATGATACAATTTTCGCAGGAAAAGAATTGGGATGCGTTCCTGCGCGAACGCGATCATTTTATTGATAATATTGATGATGACTCTCCGCCATGCCGGGTCGTGAAAGCGTGGGTGCTCGCATTGCAAGAATCGCCCGATCCGGACCGCGCGCGCGGCGTGGCTATGGACATTGGACAACACCCGCTGCCGCAGCCCGTCGAAAAGTTTCGAATTCAATTGTTAGATTTCTTGGACGGAAAACCGCTCCCGCCACTCCCGAATGGGCCTCCGCGCCGAAATAGATAGATGCAACAATCCAACGACACTCGACCATTTGTTATTATTACAGGAGCAAGCCAGGGAATAGGCCGCGCGATATCGTTAGCGTTTGCGCGTGAAGGCGCGCACGTTTTGTTAACTTCCCGTTCGCGCGATCGGTTGGAATCGGTGGCTCGGGAAGTGCAACAAAACGGCGGCGCCGCAACCGTCGTCGCCGCGGACGTCGCCCGGCCTTCGGGCGCGCAAACGATTCTGGAAGCGGCCGCGAAAATTAAGAATTCGGTTGACGTATTAGTGAATAACGCGGGCGTCTTTCGCGTCGTCCCGTTCTTGGAAACGGATATTGATAAAGATTGGAACGACGTCATCGCCACGAATTTGACGGGCACGTTTCTGCCAACATTAAAATTAATGCCGATGCTGCTTGGCGCCCCGCGCCCGCATTTAATGAATATATTATCAATCGCCGCGCTGCGCGGTTATCCGCAGAACGCCGGCTACACCGCATCGAAGTGGGGTGTGCGCGGCATGACGGAATCGCTGCGCGCGGAGTTTTCTGATAAATTAAGAATCACGTCCGTGTATCCGGGCGCGACCGACACTGATATTTGGAACGGGATTCCGTTTCCGTATCATCGCGAGAAAATGTTAACAACCGCGCAGATCGCGGAGGCCGTGATCGGAGCGTGGAAAGCTAAAGTTGCGCCGCCTGAAATAATATTAGAATCGCCCGAGGGCGCAGTCGGATAATAAACCTTTCCAATTAGCGGAGCGCTTTTCGTTTTGTAGCATATTCCATGACCGCGCTCACATAAGTAGCATGACTCCACGTGAGCGGCGACACAGACAGCGGCGCGCCCGAGTGAGGATTCACCTGTTCCGCGAGAACGCCCGACGGAAGCGCGCGATCGGCACACCATTGTATTAATGGCAGCGCGTTTTTTTCTAATTGTTCAATTGTTGTCGCGCGAGCCGTTTCGTACTGCGCGAGCCAGAGTGTACAAATAAACCACGGATTTCCAGCGACGCGATCTGTATCTTTCGAAATTTGATGGTAATAATCATTTTCGTAGCGCGCGACTCCGCCGACGTCGGTTTTAACAAATAGCTTATCGCGCACGGCTGCCATCGTGGCCTCGACGCGCGGATCATTCACGCGAAACGCGTTAAAATAGAATAATCCGTACAGGCTGGCGTCGATCGTCATGTCTCGCTGAATAGTTGCGTCGCTGCCGATTGTTATATTTCTCGCAAAACGCTTCAATTCAGGATCCCAAAACGCGCGGTAGCATGCGTCGCGCATTTCCGCCGCGGCCGTGCCGTATTTGATAGCTAATGATTCTTCGCCGAAGTCCGCGGCAAACGCGGCCGCGGCGCGCAACGCCGCAATGACGGTTGCTACAGTAAACGCGTGAATCGCGCGGCGCTCTTCCCACAAATCGTGGCTCGGCAGCGGCAATCCGAACGACCGATCGCGATAACTAAGAAGAAAATCCGCGGCCGAGATAATTAATGATCGGTACAGAGGTTTTATAGTTTCGACCTCGTGCGTTTTTTGGAAGTATTTGCGCAAACACCACAAAACGAGCGCGGTCTCGTCTTCCTGAATTGGCAATTCCGTTTGGCTATCTTTATACCACGGATGCCAAGAGGATGCTAATGATCCGTCGGGATTATATTTATGTAAGAAAAACCCGTCTGTTTCGATCGCCTTCTCGCAGAATTCAAAAAACCTGCGCGCGAGCGGCAGGAATCCCGCGTCGATCAGCGCGGACGTGACGAGCGCGCCGTCGCGCGGCCAGACGTATGAATAGGTATCTTTTCCGAATTGTATTATATCAGAATCGTTCGCGGCCAAGACACCGCCGCCGTTATCAATTTGAGTGCGGACGACAAGCACGCTTCTGTAAAATAATCGAATAATCGAATCGGACAAACCTTCGCGATCAACCGACGGCGTGCGCACCCAAAGACGCCAATAATTCGCCGTTCGATGAATCAGCGCCGCCGGCGTTTTATCAACAACAACTCGATTTAACTTTTCGACGTCGTCGTACGATTCGCCCGCCGCGAGCCAATAGTAAGTTTCAATTTTTCCTCTCGCGGGAACATCGATATGTAAACTAATCGCGGAATCTACAGATCCTTGCGCTATCGGATTTCCCTGCAAATCGCCGTCTTCACAGTCGCGCCACGTTCCTTCCGCTCCCTGAAATCCTTTCTTGCCGGTCGCGAATTGTGTAATTCCTCCCGGGCTCACATTCATCAAAAACCAGCGCCGCGCTTTATAATGAATCAGCGAAAGAGTATTAGGATCGAAATACGCGGTGTCGCCGACGTCGTTACCCGAAATGCAATAATCGTGAGTATAATAAATTCGGACCTGGCGCGCGTGCGCGGCGTGATTCTCAATGATCGCCTCGCGAACAAACACGTGCAGGTGAAAATCTACCGTGTCGCGCAACTGAATTGTTAACTGCAATTCGTTGTGGACGGCTACGACATTTGTTACAAGTGAATCGTCGAGATATTGATTATGAATCTTCCAGCCGGGATCGCCAAACCATGAAAACCTTCCGTCGACCCAGACGCCAATTCTAAACAAATGCCCGGCCGCATGGTTTTCCATTCCAACATGCGGAAAATATAAATCGCGAATTTGATGCGATTCATCGAACGAAACGTGTAATGAACCGTTGGAGAGCGGCAGGTCTCTTGGCATTTTTATTAATTAGATTGAAGAATTGTTCCTTTGCAAATAATTAGTTTTCACGCAGCTCAACGCAGGATCTTAATATTTCGGCGACGCTCCATGCTTGAGCGAGACATCCGCCCGGCGCCTGCGGCTCGGTGGCATCCGCTACTTCGAAAAGGGTGCCCGGAAACGGTTTTTTAATATATTCCAAAAGCGGAACTAGAAACAGGCGCGCCCCGTTTTTATCAATATTCGCAGCCCACGCGCGGGAAAACGGCCCGAGAAGCCACGGCCACACCGTTCCTTGATGATAAGACGCGTCGCGCTCGCGCGGACCGCCCGCATAGTTTCTTTTATAATCAGGGTGAGACGGCGCCAGCGTTCGGAGTCCATATGGAGTTACTAATTCTAATCGAACTTTCTCTAACGCTTTTTTTATTATGTTCGCCGGGGCGAGATCGCGCCCGACGGTTGCAACAAATACTTGGTTGGGCCGCAGCGACGCGTCGCGCCTTCCCGTTGCATCGACAACGTCGGCAAAATAACCGGCGCTCTCCATCCAAAACACTTTTGTAAAATTGGTTTTTAACTTTTCCGCAACCAGCGCCGACGCGCGCGCGCGTCCTTCATCTTTATTAACTTTCGCAAATGTTTGCATCGTGCGGAGCCCGTTGTACCACAAAGCTTGAATTTCGACGGCGCGACCATGGCGCGGCGTCGCGGGAATATTATCAATGCGCGCGTCCATCCACGTGAGAGCCAACTCGCCGCACCCGCCGTGCAGAAATCCGGCGTCGTCGACAAATATACCATGATCCGCGCCGCGCAGATGTGTATCGATCGCGGCCGCGAGCGTAGGATACAATTCCGTTAATATAAATTCCGAGTTCTCACCGCCCGTTTCATACAATAAACGCGCGGCCTCGAACATCCAAAGCGTCGCGTCGATTGTGTTATATTCGGGTTCGCCGCTCGAGTCGGCAAATCGGTTGGGCAACATTCCTTCGCGCGCCGCGTTCGCGAACGCTAATAAACACGATCGCGCCTCCGAAAACCGTTTTGTAGTATAACAAAGCCCGGGCAGCGAAATCATCGCGTCGCGCCCCCAATCGACGAACCACGGATAGCCCGCGAAAATAGTAGTGTATTCGCTTCGTTCGACGCGGAACGCGTCCGCCGCCGCCGCGAGCGCGTCTGCCGCGGGATCGTTAAATATTCTTAACGCGCGCCGGCGCTCGCGCTCCTTTTGCGCGAGGCTCGGAACGTTATCCAATCCCGTTCTATCTAAACTCGCGCAAAACCACAATTCCCGGCCTTCCGAGAGCGAAAACGCCAGCCCAAAGTGATTATACAAATCCTCGGAATGCTCCAAACCGCGACGCCGTTCGATTTCATACTGAAAGTGATAATACCATCCGCCGCCTTCGAGCACGCGGCCGTGCTCCGAATACGTAAAATACAATTCCGGCAAATGTGCGTATGGTTTTATTGTTATACATCCGGCGCGAATGGTTTTCTTGCCGTTGATTTGATCGTTCGCGCGCGAAAGCTCATGATCGGGCCGAAATGCAACGAGCGGCCGAATCGTTAGTAAAACGTTGCGGCCGCGAAGCAATTTGTAGCGAACGGCGACCGTCCGCTCGTGCCGTAACACGATAACTGTTCTTTCGAGCTGAACGCAGCCGTGCGCGAAGACGACTCGCGGAAACGGATCGCGTTCGGCGGAAATAATATATTCAAAACCGTTTGGATATGTCGCGCCGGGATACGCGTTTGTTGATAATTCGATTTTATTAATTTCGCCCGTTTCCCCTTCGAATTCGATCGATTCTTCCAATTTTGATAATAGAACGTGCCGCGAGACGGGCGGATCGAGCGCGGCGACGAGCAGTCCGTGATAACGGCGATCGTTGCGGCCCGCGATCGTCGTCATCGCAAACGAACCGGCGCCGTTCGCCTCGAGCCACTCGACGAACCGCGGATTTGTTGCGATCATGGCCGCACTTTGTCGCACTACGAACGTCACAATTCAAGCTCCAATGTCTAAGAAATTGAATCGACCGAAAATTGGTATTTTCTCCGGCTACGATCCGCGCCCGTGGGTGATGGAAGAATGCGCGGAAAATGATATACGAATTATTGAGGCGCTGATTATTAGTCTTTCGGCTACAAATAAATATGATCTAGTTTGGCCGGGGAAGCGGCGCAAGGGTTACGAAAAACTTTGTTATACTTCACAATTGTGCGAAGCGTACGCGGCTGAGTTCGCGGCGGCGAACGTCGACGCCATTCTTAATATTCATCCGACGTGGACGTTTCCGCAGACGAGCCAGAAAGTTATTGTTGCGTACGAACAGAAAATGCGAATCGGCGATCCGACGTTCCGGCCGCGTCTTTTGTTAGCATCAATTCAAGACACTACAGTTCCGGGAATGGTGTCCGGCATGGCGGCAGGCGGCGCGTTTTCACAAAACGGCCAGTCGTTTATTCACGTTTACGGCGATTTTAATTCTAAGAAAACGCTCGACGAAATTTGCGCTGGCCTCGATTTTCTCGCGGCGCGCGCGCACGAAAGCGGTACCGCGCGGCGCATCGTCAGTAATTTACATCAATTGCACGCGGTCGAATTCGGCAGCTTTTCTTTACAAATGCCGACGACGCGCATTGACCAGGAGGAGCTAACAAAGCGCTACGGGATTACTAGCGAATCGCTCGACCAGCAGGTGTTTCTCGATCGCGCGTTTACCATGTTCGACTGGACGGGAGAGCCCGGGCGCTCGCCGATTCGTAAAATTAAAGAAAAGCGAGTCGAGCAGTCGGTGCAGCGCAACTATGATACAAATCCGGGAAAGTTCGGAGTGATCCAGGGCCGGACAGTCTCGCGCGATAAGTATGCATTGCAGGTCGCGATGTATTATGCTACTTCCGACATCGCCGACGAAAAGGGCGCGGGAGCTGTAACTATCAAATGCCAGGATGAGTGTTCCGGAAAATATGCGACGTGCTGCATGGCGACGAGTTTTTTAGGTAATAATACAGATCCGCTCGGCAAGAAAAAGCGCATGATCCCGACGTCGTGCGAAACCGACTTGCCGACCATGTATTCACAATATTTGTTAAAAGAACTCGCGGGCACGCCCGCTGGTTTCGGCGATTTTCGTTATGTCAAAACAGACGCGAAAACCGGAAAAACATTGTTAGCGATCGTGAATTGCGGGCAGCATCCTATCTATTTCGCGGGCAATGAAACGGATTCGCTGATAACAAAAGAAGAATTAACAGATTATCCGGGCCAGGAACACTTTTACGCCGCGGGCGGCGCGGCCGTCCGTATGCGAACCGCGGGCGGGCAGAATGTAACAGTTGCGCGGCTCGGTGCGGAGAACGGAAGATTATATTTAACAGCGACGGTGATGGAAACGGTCGATGTTCCCGCGTCGCGGCACGATCAATACAATAAATCGTGGCCCATTTTGGAAGGCCACGTTCCTGTTCACGATCAAGTTCTCGGCCGGCGGTGGCCGTCGAATCATTTAGCTTTTGTATACGGCGATCATTTGGCGGCCGTCGCGGAAATCGCGGAACGCATGGATTTGGGATATACCATTTGGAACCGCGACGGCGCCGAATATTACAGACCGAGTTAATAGGATTATCGCGCATTACTGCTAATCGACTTTCTTAATAAATGCGGCGATGCTCGCGACCGGCATTAGGCAAACGGCAGCACGAAGTGCCGTATGAAGCCCCAGCCAAACACTAATATTTCACCGACGATTCCTGCGAGAATCATTCTCATGGGAGTCCTTTTGTAGAGTTAAGTTTTTTAACTAACGGGGTGACACTTGAGCCTATCCCAAAACCTCTCCCGTCGCCGAATCTTACAATTCCTCCACGCCGACATCGTTACAATTCTTCGGAATACTGCCATGGAATATGCCTGCAGAATTGTGCCTTGTCGGCGCGTCAAATTGTAGCTTCGGCTCGGTCCGAGGGTTTTGGGATAGGCTCTAATTCTTTTTTTGCATAACAATCAGCCGTTCTTCGCCCTTGCGTTTCTCGACTGAGTTTGCTGGCGTTTCGAAATGTAAAATTTCAAAAAACGGCTCGAAGCGCGCGCGCATCTCGCTTTCGGAAACGGGGAACGGCGGCCCGGGCGCTTCGGCGCGGAATGGATAGAAGAGCCCTATTAACATTCCTCCCGGAACTAGTATTTGCCGAGCCATTGTAACATATCCGTCGCGCAATTTCGGGTCGATGGCGCAAAAACATGTATGTTCAACAATCAATTCAAACGATCCCGAGAGCCGCGCCGGAAGATGTAATATATCAGATCGGAGCGTTTTGCATTGATCCGCGGGAATCCAAATATCACGGCGGCGGCGGCGGATGCCGTCGAGAGCATGTTTAGCAAAATCGACCGCTAATACTTTAAACCCGAGCTTTGCTAAGAATAGTGCGTCATGCCCGCGGCCCGCGCCGGGCACGAGAACGCGACCCGGCGGCTTCGGCGCATCGGCGCGCTGAAAGTATTCAACAAGGGGCGGAGCGGGTGCGGCGAGATCCCAGCCGGTGTCGTGCCATTTGTAGCGAAGCTCCCAAAAAGCCGCGTCGCGCACCGCCGACGCATCGCCGGCTGCAAATTTCACATTGAGAGAACTCGGAGCGGAACCGGGTGATTGCTCCATAGCGCTTCTAAACGATGTCTCCAGGATCGGGCCCGAAATAATCAACAAAGTTATTCTTCGATTCGATGATGCGAACCAAATGTAATTTTACGCCGTTGAAACGCTTCAATTCCGCGGCAACAACTTCCCAGAATTTAATTGCAATATTTTCCGCCGTCGGAATCACGCCCTCGAACATGGCGACGTCGTGGTTCAAATGTTTATGATCGCACGGAACGTGAATCGCCGTTTGTAATATATCATTTAGCTCTTTGAGGTCCATCACCATGCCCGTTTTTAGGGGAACCGGCCCGCGAACTGTTACTTCGACGGCGTAATTGTGGCCATGCCCATTTTTATTGTTACAAACGCCGTAGAGGCGCACGTTCTCTTCCGCGGAAAGATCGGGATTGTGAAGGCGGTGTGCCGCTGAGAATTCAATTCGTCGAGTGATTGTGATCATTAGAGCGAGAGAATCGTTCTATTTGTCCGAGTCGTCCAGAGTTTAACGTCTTATCTACACTGCATGCTTTCAAAACTACAAAACGCAACGAGTGCTTTCGTGCGCGCGGCGGCGGAACACGCGATCGATTGGCATCCGTGGGGCGCGGAAGCATTTGCGAAAGCTCGCGAGCTGAACCGCCCGGTGCTCCTCGACATCGGCGCTTCGTGGTGCCATTGGTGCCATGTGATGGATTCCGAATGTTACAAAAACGAGGAGGTTGCTCGCGCAATTTCGGAGCGTTACGTCGCGGTTCGCGTCGATGTGGACGAGCGGCCCGACGTCGACGCTCGCTACCAAAAAGCAGTGTTACAAATAACGGGCGTGTCGGGCTGGCCGCTCACCGCATTCTTAACATCCGCGGGCGATGTTTATTATGGCGGCACATAC
Source organism: Planctomycetota bacterium (assembly GCA_046160785.1). GTDB lineage: Bacteria > Planctomycetota > UBA1135 > UBA1135 > JACQFD01 > JACQFD01. Next base: position 99,964 of record JBJXHE010000017.1, on the reverse strand, counting down.
TTTTCATTGCGCGCCCAAGGCTCGCAGCCGGGATTCTTACAAATATTGACGTGGGCGTCGGAACTTTACAAAAGCGGACCGGAGAAACGCGCCGCCGAAGGGTTGCGGCTGCGCGAAACGCTGTCGGCGCGCTCGGGACCGCGCGCCGCGCCGAATCTTAATTTTACAGAAACGCTTTCCGCCTTCGGTTCGAGCCTGCTCGATTCGGCCGACCGGCGGTTCGGCGGATTTGTAGCGTCGGCGAAGTTTTTATATCCGCACGCGCTCGGTTTTTTATTAGAATCATCCAAGGATCATAACAATACGTTCGCGCGCGATTTTGTTGGATTCACCCTCGATCGAATGCTCGCAGGCGGCGTGTACGACCGCCTCGGCGGCGGTTTTCACAGATACGCGCTCGACGATCATTTTGAGATTCCGCACTTTGAAAAACTCCTCGCGCCGAACGCGGAAATGTTATCGATTCTCGCGCGCGCCGGAGCCGCGCTGGAATCGAAGTGTCTCATAGATGCAGCCGCGCAAACGGCCGAATATCTTATTCAAACATTACAATTGCCTGGCGGCGGTTTCGCGGCGAGCCAAGACGCCGGCGCGGAGGGTCGCGGCGGCGAATATTACCTTTGGACAAAGGACGAAATTCACAATTCCGCCGGCGCCGACCTCGCTCCCTGGGCCGATTATTACTTTCAGCTTGATAACACTGGAAATTTTAGCGAACGCGCGGGCGCGCACGTTTTATGTCAAAAAGCGCCTGTGGAGATGGCCGCGAAACGCTTTCGCGCCGACGCCGCCACCGCGGAAGCAAATTATCAAAAAATTCTCGAATTGTTGCGAAATGCTAAGAAAACGCGCGCGGCGCCGGCGGTCGACACGGCGTTCATTCCCGCGTGGAACGCGCTCGCGGCAAATGCACTGATCGAAGCCGCGCGGCTCGCAGACCGGCCGGAATGGATCGCCCCAGCCGAGCGCGCCATCAACCGCATTATAAATGAACACGGGAATGAATATATTAATTCCAACGAAGTTGTCGTGCGCAGAGGCGGCGCAACTGCGTTATTGATCGATACGATTTCGTTTGCCGAATCTTGTATTTCGCTCTTCGAGGCGCGCGGCGAAGCGCCTTGGATCGAGCGCGCCGAACTGTTCATAACAAAAACAGTTTTAACTTTCTGGGATTCGAAACGCCGCGCGTTTTTTGATCAATCAACCGGCTCCGCCGTGGCCCCGGGCGGCGATTGGAAATATTACCCTTTCGACGACTCGCCGCATGCGTCGGGCAACGCGATCGCGCTTCGTTGCATTTCGCGTTTTTTATTATATTCAAACAATTCACAATTCGCTGAAATTGTAACCGAGCTTTCGGGCACGGCCGCGGTGCAGTTACAACAATTAGAACCGCTGAACGCTTGCGCCGCGGCGCGTGCACTGCGCTCCGCGTCGGGCGGCGGCCTCAAAGTTATTATTTCTGGCGGCGATGCCGCGTCGCGGGCGGTTTTTACAAAAGCTGCGGCGAAGTTTGGAACGCCAGCCGTTGAGGTTCACGACGCCGCCGCGACCACGGTTGCGATTCGAGAACTCATCGAAAGCGCTCCCAGCGCAACCGGAACGGTGGCGCTGATTTGCCGATCGAACGCGTGCGAGCATCCCGTATTTGATGTAAACGATTTCTTGGAAAGACTTTCAACTTCCTAACAGAAAAAGCGTTGCTGGGTGGACGAGCCGCTGCCGCCGTCCTAAACTTCTCCGCGCAAAACCCGCAAACCGAGCTATAAACTCGGCAACACACCCTTCGTACACAACAACCCCGTCTCGCTAAGATTCCGGCTAGCTAAGACTAATTGCAATAATAAAGGTAAGCACCAATGCCCATTAAAAAGGTCTGGATCGAAGAAGGCTGCATTTCATGCAATCTCTGCGAAGACCTCTGCCCGGAAGTATTTGAAGTGCCCGCGGGTGAAACCAGCATTATCAAACCCGGCGTGGAGCCGCAGTACGAAGAACTCGATGCTAAGATTCGCGAGGCGGCTGAGTCGTGTCCGGTTGAAGTAATTAAGGTTAACGAAGGGTAACGACCCCGGTTGTTTGCATTGGGCGGGTCGTAGCTGAGCGTGAAAATTCCGCGCTCGCTCGAAATGTAAAAGTTGTTTCATAGTTGATTGTTAAGGAAGAATTCGCGGCCGTGTCGTTTCGTTGACACCCCCTTGCGGCGTCCCTATCCTCCGCGCCTTTCCTGCCGCCCTGACAACGTTCAAGCCCCCTCCGCCGCCAAGGCCCCGTATGCGAAAAACTAAAATTGCGCTCTTCCTTTGCTGGCTCGTTTGCGCCTGCATGTTGTCGACAGGTGTCGTGCTCGCGCAAAACTCGCAGGACATGACGCGATCGATGTGGCTCCCGCCGCTGGATATATCAAAAGACGGTTATCGATCCGACAGCCTGTTCATGATCGTAACGTATATGACCGGCGTATTATTTATAATCATGACGGGGATCATGGTCGTCGCGAGTATTAAGTTTCGCGCGTCGTCGGGAGCGAAGGCCCACTACGACCGCGGTGATACTAAAAAAGATGGAATGAAGGGTCTGATCATTTCAACTGTTATATTCCTCGCGGTCGACGGAACGCTTCTTTACAGATCACACGAGGATTTGCAGGGATATACGGATCGCGAAGGTAATAAACGCGCGGGCGTCTGGAACTTTCCGGAAGCTACAAAAGATGAACCGCACGCGGACGTGCTTCGCGTCGAGGTTCTGGCGCAACAGTGGGCGTGGAATTTTAGATATGCCGGCGCCGACAAACTTTTTAATACTCCCGACGATATTGTTACATTGAACGACTTCCGCGTTCCTGAGAATAAGAAAGTATTAGTACAATTGCGCTCGAAGGACGTTATTCATAGTTTCTTCCTCGCGAATTGTAGAATGAAGCGCGACGCGAACCCGGGCGAAACGACGCGCATGTGGTTTGAAACAAAACCGGGAACCGCAGGCGAATATAAAGTAACGTGCGCGGAAATGTGCGGTTATGCGCACTACTTGATGTCGGCACAATTTCACGTCTTAACAGATGCGCAATGGACCAAGTGGGAAGCCGAAGCTACAAAATGGTCGGAGATTGCTTACGACGCTACAAAACCCGACCAACAATGGGGCTGGGAATGGACGCCGAAACGTATGTAATAAAACGTAATTTTCAATCCATATCATTAACCTAATAATAAAATAATAGAACCATTGGAGCCCCTGATCGTGGACGATCATATTCATCCTGAACCGACGAGCTTCTTAGCGAAATACGTCTTCTCGCACGACCATAAAACGATCGGGAAGCAATTTATCTTTACGGGTCTTTTCGGCCTGCTGGTGGGCGGCGTCATGGCGATGATTATTCGCTGGACGCTCGCTTATCCCGGCGAGCCGTTCCCGGTTTTAGGTAATTTACTATTCTCGGATACGAACGGAATCCTATCAAACGATCGCTACGCCATGTTCTTCACGATGCATGGCACGATCATGATTTTCTTTGCAATCACACCGATCCTGATCGGCGGATTTGGTAATTTTACAATACCGCTGCTGATCGGCGCGCGCGACATGGCGTTTCCGATCCTTAACATGTTGTCGTTCTGGGCGTACTTCATCGCCGTCGTATTGTTAGGATTATCCTTCTTCGTCCCGGGCGGCGCTTCGGCCGGCGGCTGGGTCGCGTATCCGCCTCTCGCTTCGGCACAATTCCAGCCGGGCTGGGGACACACGCTTTGGTTATTATCAATTTATTTCGTCGGCACGTCGTCGATCATGGGCGCGATTAATTATATAACGACGGTGATCCGGTTCCGCGCGCCGGGCATGGGCTGGTTCGACATGCCGCTCACGATTTGGGGTCTTTGGTTAACTGCAATATTAAACGCGCTGTTCATTCCCGTTCTAACCGGCGGCGCAATCTTAATGTTGCTCGACCGCCTCTTTCATACCAATTTCTACGCGCCCGCAACGCATGGCGTGAAGGGCGGCGACCCGATTCTCTGGCAGCATCTATTTTGGATTTTCGGCCACCCGGAAGTTTATATATTAATTCTGCCCGCGTGGGGAATTGTGTCCGATTTATTATCATTCTTCGCGCGCAAGCCTGCGTTCGGATACCGGTTCACGGCGATCTCGATGGTCGCGATTACAATACTTTCGGCGGTGGTGTACGGACACCACATGTTCACAACTGGAATGACGCCGATGTTAAGCGAAAGTTTTATGACGCTTACCATGATCATTAGTATTCCGGCCGAAATCTTTTTCTTAAACTGGCTTCATACTATTTGGCACGGCTCGATACGATTCACGTCGGCGATGTGGTTTGCGCTCGGCGTTGTCTTTGTATTCGGGCTAGGAGGCCTCACCGGCCTTTATCTCGCCGCGATTGGAACCGATCTTTATTTGCATGATACTTATTTTGTCGTCGGCCATTTCCATTTGACAATGGCCGCCGCAGTATTATTTGGATCATTCGCCGCCCTTTATTTTTGGTTTCCAAAAATGTTCGGCAGAATGATGAATGAAACGCTCGGAAAACTACATTTCTGGACTTCGATCATTCCGCTCACCGTTTTGTTCTGTTTAATGTTAACGGTTGGCTATTCGGGAATGCATCGCCGCATCGCGTCGGTCGAAGCGTATCCGTATCTTAAAGTTCTCCAGCCGATGAATGTTTGGATTACGATCTCGGCCCTCGCGCTCGGCGCGGCGCAGGTTTTATTTGTTATAAACTTTTTCTATAGTTTATTCTCCGGCCCGAAAGCTCCTAAAAATCCGTGGGACGTCGGCACGCTCGAATGGTCGCTTGAATCGCCGCCGCCATACTACAATTTCAAGGAGATTCCGCCCGTCCACTACGGCCCGCACGAGTTTAATAATCCAAACTCGAAGTCGAAGGACTGGATCGGACAGTGGGAGAAAGACGTTAAGTAAAGAACGCAATGAACGCCGCCACGATCTCACCTTCGATGAATACACTTCCGCGCCGCGCCGTTGACGCACGGATCGGAATGATGATATTCCTCGCGTCGTGGGGAATGGTTTTCTTAACATTATTTTTCTCGTTCTCTATTTATCGTTTTCAAGCTCCCGTTTGGCCGCCGGTTGACGGCCCCGGCTTGGGCACCGGCGCCTTTGTCGCGGCCGTCGTCAACACATCGTTAGTATTAATAAGCGGAATGCTACTGTTCTTGGCGTCGCGTTCGATCGGCAAGGCTACGCAACCGCGAATTGTTACATACGTCGGCGGCACGATTTTATTAGGAATCGCGTTTCTCGGAATTCAAATCAATACGTGGATCGACCTCTGGGAGTCGGGCGTGCGACTCCAGAGCGGAATCTATCCAGCGCTTTTCTATGCATTAACAATTTTCCACGCGCTGCACGTCTTCGCGGGAATTGTTACATTTCTTTTCGTGCTGCCTTCGGTGCGCGCGCTTTCGTCAGTCGCGGCGCTCGCATCGAATCGAGACGCCGTCACCGATCAAACCCGTTTCGCGATGGCGGCGATGTTTTGGCATTTCGTCGCGGTCGCGTGGTTCGCCACATTTTTTATCGTTTATATTATTTGAATCATTACATCCATAAAGACATCAACGTGAAACTATCCGGCAGCCAGCTTTTACTTATATTCGCGTTTGCCACGTGCGTCGTTTCCGCGGCGTGCGAGCCGATGACGCACCCGTCGACATTTACAAAAACGATCTGGGATGAAGACGGCGAAGTTAAAGGAAAGGAAGAAGTTCCATCTGTTAAATTCGGCGACGGAACTGTAGTCAACGCCGATGTATTAAATCGCGGAAAGACGGCGTACGGCACGTTCTGCTCGTCATGCCACGGAATGAATGGCGACGGAAAAGGACCGTCCGCGCCCGGCTTGATGCCGCCTCCGCGCAATTTCGCCGCGATGGATCAAAAGCTACAATTTAAATTTGCGGGCGTCCGGGCCGGCGATCTTCCAACCGACGACGATCTCGTACGACTTGTTACAAATGGGTTGCACGGAACCGCAATGTTAAAGTGGGACGTCTCCGACACGCGGCTTCGCGAGATTGTTCAATATATCAAAACTTTTTCGAATCGTTGGTTTTCAACCGACGAAACCAAAGGAACGCAGATCGAGATTTCGCCGGACCCGTACAAACCGGAAACTAAGAATGATGCAATTCGCGTTGGAAAACGCGCGTATCATTTAAAAACGGAAGCGGGCTGCGCGGTGTGCCACCCGGCGTATATAACAGAAACAGAATACGCGTCGATTCTTACAGATGCGGGCCAGGCCGTCGAAACTCTGCGCCCGAACGCGGCGTGGTCGGAACCGAAATATAGCGATACGTACGAAGTTAAAATTACGCCGCCCGACTTCACGTGGCACGAAATGCGTTCGATACAAAAAGTTGATCCCGCCGCCACGGGCGCTGAACTGGAAAAGCAACGCGCGGGCCGCAGAAAAGATTTGTATCGTGCGATCGCGGCCGGAATCGGCGGAACGGCGATGCCTACGTGGAAAGGACAACTCCCCGAAGAAAAGTTATGGGGGCTCGTTTACTACGTCGAATCGCTACTTGATATAACTGCAAACCCGAGCGCGCGCGCGGAATTGATGAATTCCATTCGGAAGGCGCGCTAAGCGAAGCATTGATTCTAAATCTATAATATATTTATCAATTAGACCTTCGAAGTTTATGTATCACGATCCCAACTCCCGCAAGGCGTCGCAATTCGAACGAATTGTAGCGAACGTCGTCGGCCGGCGGACGTTCTGGATTGTGATGATGGCGATCGTGATGGCGCTGCCGCTCGCGAAAGCGTTCATGGCGGAACTTCCGCCGGGGCCGCCGAAAATACGACAATTAACCGACTTTACACTTACGAATCAGGACGGGAAACCGTTCGGCACTGAGATTCTTCGCGGCAAATTATGGGTTGCTAATTTTGTATTTACTAATTGCGCGAGCGTGTGTCCAAAATTAACACATGCGATGGCCGTCGTGAAATCGCGCTCGAAGAATATGAAAGGCGCGGTTCAATTTGTATCGATTAGCGTCGATCCCGCGCGCGACACGCCCGCCGTGCTGCAAGAGTATGTTACAAAAAACAACAGCCGAGGCGATTGGCACTTCTTGACCGGCAGTGTTAACGATATTCGAAAATTAGTAATCGATGGCTTCAAGCTCGGCATGGGCTCGCACGATAATACTGAAAATCAGGGGGTCGCGGGCCACGAGGGCCACGGTCATGCGGATGCTACTGAAGTGTCGGCGCCATCCAGCCCCGAAGCGGAATTAATAAATATTGCCCACGGACAACAATTAATTCTGGTTGATAAGGATCTCTGGATCCGCGGATTTTATACACCCGACCACGACGGCCTCGACCGCCTTATGTTAGATATGGGATTAGTAGCAAACCTCGAAGGCGTCGAAATGATGGGAATCAACCCGGCCGAAATTTCGCCCTCGGGCCGCAATGCCTATTCGAATAATTCAGCCTATCCGAATTCAACTTCTACGAATTCAACTTCCACTCCATCGGCGCCCGCAGGGCCGTCAAAACATTAGCAACCGCGATTGTTTAACTATGCTTTGGAAAATCTCTTTTATTATTACACTTGGTTGCGTCGTCCCGTACGTCATTTTCTTTGGTATGAACCGGGAACTGGGCGTCGGCCCGATGCCGGTCCTCATCCTCGGAACGCTGCTCGCGTGGGCTTGTATGTATTACGTTTTATTTAAATCCACCGAGCTCCCTAAAAAGTAAGAATCCCGAGCCACGCATCAATATTCTTAACACTACTTATCCAACGACACTAACAATATGAGCCAAGCCGCCGCCCACCACGGGCACGCCGAACACGGCCACTCCAGTTTTCCAGACGCAGGATTCGGAACCGCGTCGAACGGGAAAATTGCCATGTGGATTTTCCTAGTAACCGACGGATTAACATTCGCCGGTCTGCTTCTCGGATATGGATATTTAAGAATCGCTAGCGAGATTTGGCCGGATCCGCAGCCTCTCCTCGGAATCGCGCTCACCGCAGCGGCGACGTTTATACTTATCTGCAGTTCGGTGTCGATGGTGCTTTCATTAGCAGCCGCCGCGGAAAATAACAAAGCGAAGATGTTGCAATGGCTCTTCCTGACCGCGGTCGGCGGAATGGCATTCTTAGGAATTCAAATATATGAATATAATCATAATATTCATATCGGGATGACCCTTCCCGGGATTGTCGCCGCCTCTGGAGAGTACGCCGCAGAAGGAGCCAAATTTGTAGGCGTGCCCGACAATTTCGCTTCGACGTTTTATGTTATAACCGGCTTCCACGGAATGCACGTGACGACGGGCGTCATTTACTTATTGGTTATGTTCTTCAAGGGAATGAAACAGAAGACCATCACGCCCCAATACTACAACTTGCTCGAAATCGCCGGACTCTTCTGGCACTTCGTCGATCTGGTCTGGATTCTCGTCTTTACGTTTATTTACCTCATATAAATATTTACTTCTTATAAATACAGATACAAATACACAAACATGGCCGGCCACAATCGCAAAGAATATATGATGATTTTCGGGGCGCTCACCGTTCTCACGATCGTTGAAGTCGCGATCCCGATGTTGTCGGATAAGTATGGCGGCAAGAAGACCGCCTATGATGCGAAGCTCTTCTTTTCATTTATGCCGCACTGGACGACGTCGGCGCTCCTCGCGCTTTCTGTTGTAAAAGCCGGCCTCGTCGGCATGTTTTTTATGCATTTGAAGCATGAGACGAAGTGGCTGAAATTTATTGCAGTACTGCCCGCGATCGCGGCGCTTTACGCAGTGATGCTCGGAGCCGAAGCTTTTTATAGATATTATCTCGAAATCTATAATGTCGCGAATCCGGTCGTCGTCACACAACACATCAAATCGGCGGTCGGAAAGTAAGCATAACGAAACGCATCATGAGAATTCGAACGTTACCGTCTGTAGTTTTAGCCGCAGGCCTATTTGTTGCGATGTCGCCCGTCGCGTCCGCGTGTCCGACGTGCGGCATCGGCGACAAACTCGGCATGTGGGGGCCGGTCGTTTATTTAACATTTATTGCGGCGCCGTTTTTCATTAGCTACGGCGTGTTTCGTTACATTCGGAATCTTAACAAGCTCGACCAGCCGTAACCGGCTTGCTAACGATACTTCTTCGCCGGGCGCGATTCAGTCGCGCCCGTTTTCTTTGGCGCAGGCGAGGATTCCGTTTTGATATATCCAATACGATTTCGAGATCCGCCCGCCGGCTCCGCTCCGCGAATATTCCATCGCGACGCGAGTGCGCGATCATTTAACTTCTCGAAATATTTCAATAGAGTTGCATCAAATAACTGCCCGCGCTCGCGCAGGTCGTTTCCATAAATCCACTCAAATTCATCTAATGTAACAGTTCCGTTCCGGTCGGCGTCGAATCGTTGAAATTGAGATTCGGTCTGGCCGGCAGCTTTGGCTTCCTTATTGGTTAATATCCCATTCCCATCTGTATCAAATCCTGTGAACACGCGGCGGAAACGTTCGAACGTCAGCGGCCGCGCCGAACTGTAGCGATCGCGCGAGTTCGCGGCTGGCGTTCCGGGGTCGCGCGCGGTTCGCGTCGCCGGCTGCGAATCCTGCACCGCCCAACTTCCAGGGCGCACCGCGCTTAAAGCGGCGATTGCTATCAGGATAAAGCGCACTGCGAAAGGAATCATGAGCGTCTGTTTATTGCAAAACTATCAATACGAAGTGTTTCCCCGTCAAACGCCGGGCCGAAGCCGTCGCGATGGAAAAAAGTGATGTATCCATAGACTTGCAATCGTTGCATTGTCTTCGACGCCGGACATCGCCGAAATGAACATTCCGCTATACTCCTCCTCACAAAGTGGCACGAATCCATCCTGTAGTTTTACTTTCCGTCGCGAGTCTTGCATTGGCTCTCGTCGCCGTCGTCTCGCTCGGAGTCTTAGCAACGCGCCGCGCGTCGGCCGATAGCGAAATCGCGCGGCTGCTGTCCGTCCGTGAATTGATATATGACGAATACGTCGAGCCGCTCAGCCCCGACGATCTCGCGCGCGACGCGATTCGCGGAATGGTTGAAAGATTAGATGATTATTCACGTTACTACCCGCTCGAAAAAGAATCTAAGAAAGTTGAAATTGAAACAACGGGGCGTTTCGGCGGAATTGGTATTGTTACAGATCCGACGGTCTTCGATGCGCTGGAAGTGTTATTTCCGCAGCCCGGCTCCCCCGCGGAACGCGCCGGCATTCTTCCCGGGACGCGAATATTATCTATCGACGGAATTGATGTGAATCGGATTCCGCGCAGCGAAGCCGCGGAACGCATTCGCGGACCCGAAGGAACAATATTAAAATTAACAGTTCGCGATCCCGACGACGGCGCGACGCGCGAAGTTGATATTAAACGATCGGTGATGCGCGAACCGTCGGTGCGGCAGGTGAAAATGTTAGATACAAAACTCGGAATCGGCGGGGTTTGGATCCGCAGTTTTTCCGAGGAGACGCCCGCGCAATTCGACGCCGCTATACAACAATTAAAATCGCAAGAACTCAAGGCGTTAATATTAGACTTACGTTTCGATGGCGGCGGAGTTTTAGATTCCGCGATTGAAATTGCAAACCGATTCATTCCGTCGGGCCTCATCTGCGAAACGCGCGGACGTAAAGAAACGATTCGTTATGAAGCGTCTCCGGAAAAAGCCACTCTCGCGGGAATGCCAGTTATTATATTATTAAATGACGAGTCCGCGTCGGCCAGCGAAGTCCTGGCGGGCGCACTCGCCGACCATGGCGTCGCAGCGATCGTTGGCGTTCGAAGCTACGGAAAGGGAGTTGTACAAAAACTCTCGCGATTTGAAGACAACGGCGCTTATGTAAAATTTACAACTGCATACTACTATACTCCTGCCGGCCGCAATCTGGAGCATCCGCGCACGGATGATACAGAAGGCACGCGCGCCGGCGGCATCGCGCCCGACGTCGAAGTTCCTCTTATTACACTTCGCGAGCGGCGCGACATCGCGGGTTCGCTCGAATCGTATGATATTCCGTTTAAGTATGAAGCCGAAGTCAACGCGCGGCGCGCCCGGCGCGCTATACAAAAAATAGAAGTTAATGATCCGCAAGTGCGCGCTGCGCTGGCATTGATGCGTGGAGAACGTGCGCCCGACCGCCGCTTGTTAAAATTGTAGTATTAGCAGCGCCACACCGGGGTCAGGCACCCCAAAAAGGAGTGCCTGACCCCGGACGACGCGCGATTGATGTAAACCTAAGATTTGCAAATGTTGCTCACGCTTCAATTACCGAGGGGGTCAGGCACCCCAGGCATGACGCTCGTTCTTGGAATTGAATCATCGTGCGACGAAACCGCGGCTGCGGTGGTGCGCGACGGAAAATTAGTATTATCTTCAATTGTTGCATCGCAGGCCGACCTTCACGCGCCGTTTCGCGGTGTCGTGCCGGAGATTGCGTGCCGCAGTCATTTGGAAGTGATCATTCCTACAATTGAAACGGCGCTCCGCGATGCTAACGTTAGCGCCAACGAGCTCGATGCGATCGCCGTTACTAAAAAACCGGGCTTGATCGGCGCGCTGCTCGTCGGGCTTACGGCGGCGAAGGCGATCGCGTGGTACTACAAAAAACCGATTATTGGCGTTGACCACCTCGCCGCGCATTTGTATGCAGCGACAATGGAAACCGAACCGGCGCGGCATCCCGCGATCGCGCTCGTCGCGTCGGGCGGACATACAGCGTTATATCAATTCATTTCGGCGTCGGAATTTGAATTGATAGGTTCGACGAACGACGACGCCGCGGGCGAGGCGTTTGATAAAGTTGCGGCATTGTTAGGATTACCGTATCCCGGCGGGCCGAGTATTGAAAAAGCGGCGGAAGGCGTCGACGTGAAACCATTCATTCGCGCGAATGAACATTTTCAGAAACCGCGCGTTTCGAGCAGCCCCCTCGACTTTTCCTTCAGCGGGCTCAAGACCGCCGTTCGCTACAAAATCATGCCTCCACACGGCGAACGCAGAATATTAGATTTAACAGAAACCGCAAAATTAGCCGCGATGTTTCAACACGCGGCCGTCGAACATTTAATATCTTCGACCGAAGCCGCGATCGAAAAATACTCCGCGAAATCCGTGCTCGCGGGGGGCGGCGTCGCTTGTAATAAATTGCTGCGTGCGCGACTCGCCGAAATTTGTAACAAAAGAAATTTATTATTACATTTACCCCGGCCGGCGCTTTGCTCCGACAACGCCGCGATGATCGCCGGCCTCGGAACTGCTCTTTACAATTCCGGAAACATCGATTCGCTGGAACTCACCGCGACAGCCTCCGGCGGCGCCTCGTGAAATCTTTACAATTGCGCAACATCCTGCGCGACGTTCAAAAAGGCAAACTTTCGCCCGACGAGGCCGCGGCGAAGATTCGCGCCGGGTCTTTTGTTAATATCGGATTCGCGCGCGTCGACGTCGACCGCGAAGATCGCGTCGGATTTCCAGAAGTTATTTTCGGACGGCGAAAGACGGCGGAGCACGTTGCTAAGATTGTTGCGGTGTTAATAAAACGCTCGGATCGATTGCTCGTGACGCACGCGTCGCAGGAAATGTACGATGAGATCATTAAGATTGCTCCAAATGCACAATTCGAACGCGCCGCGCGCGCGGTCGTCATCCGTCCGCGAAAACAACAAAAACCGAAAAATTCTATATTTATATTAACCGCCGGCACGAGCGACATCCCCGTCGCCGAAGAAGCGCGCGTGACCGCGGAAATGTTTAACATTCGCGTCGAATCCGCGTTCGACTGCGGCGTCGCGGGCCTCCATCGCCTCATGCCGCTGCTGCCAAAGCTAAGAAAAGCGCGCGCCGTGATCGTCGTCGCCGGAATGGACGGCGCGCTGCCGTCCGTCGTCGGCGGGCTTGTAGGCCGTCCGATTATTGCTGTTCCGACGAGCGTCGGTTACGGCGCGAGCTTCGAGGGCATCGGCCCGCTCCTCACGATGCTCAACTCGTGCGCAGCCGGCGTTACAGTTGTAAACATCGACAACGGTTTTGGCGCCGGTTACTTCGCGGGATTGTTAGCACGCGCATAACGCGCGCCCTTTTTGATATTCTTTTCGCCCATTATGGACTTTGGCCCGGCACTGCTCGTTCTCGACGACGGTCTCGTTTTTCGCGGGCGCGCGTGCGGCGCCGCAGGCGAGCGCATTGGCGAACTCGTTTTTAATACTGCCATGACCGGGTATCAGGAAGTCCTGACCGATCCGTCGTACCGCGGGCAAATTGTAATGATGACCTACCCGCACATTGGTAATTATGGAACGACGCCCGACGACGAAGAAAGCCGCGGAACGTTTTTAGAAGCATTCATCGTGCGCGAAATGTGCTGGCAGCCGAGCAATTATCGAAGTAAAGAATCGCTTCCCGAATATTTAAAAAGAAACGGAGTTGTAGCGATCGAAGGAATTGATACAAGATCGCTGACGCGGCGAGTCCGCGAGGGCGTTTGCCGCGCGATTCTATCAACTACGGATCTTAATGAAAAAAGCTTGCTTAACAAAGTTCGAAGCGCGCCGGGCCTCGACGGCATCGATCTCGCGACGGAAGTGACGTGCGACAAAACCTACGAATGGTCCGACGGATTTATTAATATCGGAAACGACGACATACCCATCAGCACGGGCCGCCGGTTTCGAATTGTAGCGTTCGACTTCGGCGTGAAACGTAATATTCTTCGCGGGCTTGTCCAAACCGGATTTGATGTAACCGTTGTTCCCGCGCGCACGAGCGCTTCGGATGTATTCAATCTGAAACCCGACGGAATATTCTTATCGAACGGGCCCGGCGACCCCGCGGCGGTCGACGCGGTTTTTCCCGTCATTCGCCAAATCGCTAATAAAAGAATTCCTATCTTTGGTATTTGCCTCGGCCATCAAATCCTCGGACACGTTTTCGGCGCGCAAACTCGGAAAATGCCGTTCGGACATCACGGCGCGAATCATCCCGTTCAGGATTTGTTAACTAAGAAAATCGAAATCACGTCGCAGAATCATAGTTATGAAGTGGTCGCGGATCGTTGTGCCGAACTCGAAGTGACGCACCGCAATCTTAACGATAATTCGATCGAAGGCATGCGGCACCGCGAGCTGCCGATCTTTAGCGTTCAGTACCATCCTGAGGCGTCGCCGGGTCCGCAGGATTCGCGATATCTCTTTGGACGCTTTCGCGAACTGCTCGAACAGCATTATAAGTAATTCAAATACTCACCCTTGAGGCGCCGTGCGAACGACCACTTTTCTTGCTTTTGCCGCCTGCGCATTGTTAACGATAGGAACCGGCGCGTGCATCACGCCGGAACATTACGATGAAATTCATCGCGGCGGCCGCGACGAGGCCCGAATATCAAAAAATGAGGCAATCGCTTCGAATATTAAACATCATATTGAATTCCTCGCCGACGATTTATTAGAAGGCCGGCTGCCGGGTACGCGCGGCGGCGCGCTTTCCGCCCGCTACCTTGCTACACAAGCGCAATTGATAGGTTTAAAGCCGGGCGCCGGCGACGGAAGTTACTTCCAGCCCGTGCCGCTCGTCGGAATTGAAACAAATGCCGGAAGCACCGTCCAATTCGACGCGCCCGATCGCCCCGGTGTGGCGTTGCAATATTTAGAAGAGTTTGTCGGCGCCGACGAAACTCTTAATGATAAAACTCGGTTTGAAGGGCAAGTGGTATTTGTAGGTTACGGAATTGTAGCACCGGAACAAAAATGGAATGATTACGCGGACGTGGACGTTCGCGGAAAAGTAGTTTTAATTTTAGCAAACGAACCGGGCCGCAACGATCCTAACAAAAACGATTTATTCGGAGGCAAGGCGCTCACGTACTACGGCCGCTGGACCTATAAATTCGAAGAGGCCGCGCGACGCGGCGCCGCCGGCGCGTTTTTGATACATACCGACGAATCCGCAGGCTACAACTGGCAAGTTGTTAGAAACTCGTGGGGACGCGAGCGGCCGTACGCGCAACCCGGCAGCGGCGCTGCGCTTCAGGCGGCATCCTGGATCACCGAACGCGTAGCAACCGAAACTCTCGCACGCGCCGGATTAGATATAAACGATCTTCGCGCGCGCGCCGAAGTCCGCGGGTTTAAACCGGTTGCTACGAATCTTTCAGCAACTATCAATTGGACCGCGCGCATGCGGCCGATTCCGACGGCGAACGTCATCGCCATGCTGCCCGGTTCCGATCCAAAATTAGCTTCCGAATATATTGTATATTCCGCACATTATGATCATTTAGGTTTCGCGCCGCCCGAAAACGGCGATGCGATTTGTAATGGCGCCGTCGACAACGCGACGGGCTGCGGCGCCGTGCTCGAAATTGCGCGGTTATTTGCAACATCGGCTCCGCCGAAGCGATCGATACTATTCGCGTGGGTCACCGCGGAGGAAGGCGGGCTGCGCGGATCGGAGTTCTTTGCAAATCATCCGACGGTTCCGATTGGTAAGATTATTGCAAATATTAATCTTGACGGCCTGCCGCCGTCGGGCGATCCAATGGAAGTTTCGCCGCTGGGATATAAACGATCGACGCTGCGCGCGCTCGTTGAAAAAACGGCGGACGAGATGAATCTTAGCGTTATCGACGATCGCAATCCGGCGCAGGGATCGTTCTTCCGCTCCGACCATTTTAGCTTTGCTAAAGTTGGCGTTCCCGCGATTAATGTTAACGCAGGTTATCAATATCGTAATAAACCCGAAGGCTGGGGCCGCGAACGCGAAGAACTGTATCGAAAAAATAGTTATCATCGCCCGTCGGATAATTATGATCCGTCGTGGGATTGCGTCGCGCCCGCGCGCCTTGCGGAGTATTCGTATCGTTTGGGCAGAACGTTAGCGTTCAGCGCCGAGTATCCGGAGTATTTGAAGGGAGATGAGTTCGCGCGGAAACGGTAGTTTACTTTCTAATTCGGACGCGGTTTTGTGTAATCACACAAAAAGTTTTTGTAAATTCGTCGCCATGCAATTCCACGATGCGCGCGACAAGAGTAGCTTTTGCACTTTGCGACATGCCAGCCAATCGCAAGAGTACTACGCCCGCGCTCGCGCGTTGCAATCTAAAGACTAATTCTCCAAAATCTTAGTCAGCCGTTAATAGAATTGATTTATTGCGAACGGCAATTGATAACACTTCTTCGTCCGAGGTCCCGGGTCGCATTTCACAAACATACTGAACATCGTGGCCTCCTTCGCGCAGCCGATTAACAATTTCCTGATCAATATTTTCGTCGGCGGAGAACTTCACCGGATATTCTTAGCGATTGGATAAATCACGTCCGCCTTCAACGCTTTGGCCGCGAATTCCAATGCTGCAAATACGGCGTTTTTGTTAAGTCGCGGATGGGCTTGCAACAGATCAGGAACAGTTCGCCCCGCAGCGAGCTCTTCGAGAATATGCTCAACGGTGATGCGCGTCCCCGAGACGACGGGCTTGCCCATCATGATTGCCGGGTCAGAGATTATTAAGTTTCGCTTCATACAGAAAACATTATAAGCTACTGATGGTGCTGAGTCGAGGACTGGAGTAACGGGCGACCTCTACGCTTATCGGGGGCTGAGATCGAGCGAGTTTGCGCGGTCTACGACCCCTCCCGCTTCGCACGTTTCTTCTCTCGATAGATTTCAATCACGCCGGGCAGAATCGACAAAATAATTACAATAATAATAATGTAATGTAAGTATTTTAAGACTTGGTCTTGACCAAGGATCTTTTCCAAAAACTTTCGGACCGACCAGCCCGCCACAAGCATCGATCCCACCCACGCGACTCCGCCGATAATATTGTATATTACAAATTTTCGATACTGCATTTGCGCCGCGCCCGCGACGGTCGGAGCGAATGTACGAATAATCGGAACGAAGCGCGCTATAACAATTGTTTTTCCGCCGTACTTTTCATAAAACGCGTGCGCCGCGAGCAAATGTTTACGTTTAAATAGTATTGAGTCATCTTTCTTGAAAAGCGCGGGGCCCGCCTTCGATCCGATCCAAAAACCAACGGCATCGCCCGCGATCGCGGCGATTGTTAACAATACAAATAACAATCCGATGTGGAGACCGTTCGCCGGATCCGCCGCGAGAAACCCGGCCGTCACGAGCAGCGAATCTCCGGGGAGAAAGAATCCTAACAATAGACCCGTTTCTACAAATACGATCGCGAAGAGAACGGCCGTGCCGCCCCATTTGATAGCTTCCTGAATGCCTTCCGCACTGAATAGATAATATTTCATTTGTCCGAACAGGCCGGACGGACGCGAGTCGGCCGCTTGCGACGCGGCCGTATCGCTAAAATTCGAAAGAAACTTGAAATAGTTTGTCCAAAACCAGTGGGGCATAGCCGGGCAGACTAGCAGCCGCGGCGCAAATCCCAAATAAACAAAACGTCTTTTATAACAATTCCACGTCGAGGCCAGCGGTCGCACTCACGCCAATCTCGGCGCCGCTATCGAGCACAAGCACTTGAACGAACGCGTGCAGTCCGCTCAGCAGAGGATCATTCGGAAGCGCCGCCGAAATCATTGCATTTCCCGAAGCGTCCGCCGACAGCAGCGTGCTCTCCCACGCGATCGAAAGCGGATCAAACAAAAGCGTGCCCGTCGTTCCAAATGGAATACTAGCGGAATTCTGCGCGGCAAATGCGACGACCGACGCGAGCGGCGGCGCCTGTTGTAACGAAAAGCCAAAATTAGCATTCCCGACAACCGATGCGCCATTGCATGCAATCGTCGGAATGATGCCGAGCGTGCCGGGCGTTCCTGCGCCGTAATTGTTACAAAGCGCGGAAATAGGTAATTTCGGATTTGGATAAAGCGTGACGTTGCCTTTTCCATCATTAATAACAACTTTGAAAACGTCGACGCCCTTCACGGATCCGGCCGTGAGAGGAACTGTATAAACGCCATTTCCCTGGCTCGACGCCGGTCCAATCGTGCAACTTCCCGCACTTGTAGCATCGTGCGTGACGACAATCGACGCGCCGCCGTGCGCGATCACGCCATTGTTAATATCCTTTAACGTTAGCGTCAGCGTCGCTTGCGACGCACCATCGGCCGGCAAGCCGGCGACGTTGAACGTTTTTGTAGAAAGCACGTGATCGCCGTGGCCGACCCATCCCGCGCGCCATCCGTTGTACATCGTATTTAACGTTGTTACCGGGTCGGGGCTCGAGACGCCGCCGATCGCGTTCAGATTCATATAATAAGTTCCGCTCGCACAGCCAACCGAAGTATTGCAAACGCCGTTCGTGTCACCGATTCTTGCAATTAACATATAACCCGTGTGCGCGGATTTAGTAAACGTCGGCGGAGGCGAACCGCACGACGTCGGCGCAGACTGGCTGCACGAGCATCGGCCGTCGCCGCCCTTTTTCGCCGCGGCTTTCATCGCTGCTAATAATTTTTGTCCGACGTCGCCGTTGGTTGTTAAGACTGCCTGTTCCGCCGACGAGATCACCGGCGCGCCCGTTAATACATTTCCCTGGATCGCGTATTTGATATCTCCGATCTGGCCCGTGACACCGTTCGCGTACGCGCCGCAGCCGGTTCCCGTGAATGTTAATGAATCGCCGCCGCCGTACAATGCTACCATTCCGTACTGCCGCGATTGATGCCCCCCGTCCTGCGCCGCGAGTTGCGCGAGAATGGTTGGAAGCGGCACTTCGCCTTGAAAACTGTTAAATATCAATAAGCGGTTCTGCCCCGTTGTATCAATAAACGACTGCGCGCACGCGGCTCCTTTCCCGACGACGACCACCGCGCTCCCTACTTCTAAATTAAAATTCGCGAGGCACGTCGCCTGTCCGATCGCGACTTCGCCGGTCACGGTATTCACGATAATAATCGACCACGTCGCAAGCGCCTGCGAAGCGGCGAGCGCTAATGTTAGAATTGGTGCGAGCGCCGATGCTAAGAATCGGCGGCGAAGGAATGACCTGGTGCGAAATGAAAACGGGGTAGTCATTGATGTAGACTACCCCGTCTTTCGATTTCTGTCGCGCGCGGATTCTGCGCACGACGCCGATTGATTGTTATGAACGCTGATTCAGCTTCGAATGATTCTTGCTGTATGCAAAATAAATAATCAGCCCGAGGATGAGCCAGCCAACGAGCCGAATGATATGCTCCCAGTCCGTTAATAAAGAAGCCAGCATCGCGCCGCACGACAAAATACCAAGGATCGGAACGAGCGGAACGAGCGGCGTTCTGAACGCGCGCGGCAAATCAGGCTGCTTCTTACGCATAATAATAATACCCACGCATACTAATATAAACGCGAGCAGAGTTCCCATCGATGTGATTTCACCGACGAGCGCAACGGGCGCAAATGCCGCGAACGCGGATACAACAACTCCGAATAGTAAATTCGATTTCCACGGCGTCTGAAATTTCGGATGAACGTCGGAGAAGACTTTGGGTAGCAACCCGTCTTTTGACATCGATAAGAAGACCCGCGACTGACCCAGCAACATGACGAGTATCACCGAGGAGTAACCCGCCAGAATTGCTATTAATATTGAGTTATTGAGCCATTTGTAAGGTGTCTTGTCGATGGCCAGCGCGACGGGAGCGGCGTTGCCCTTGAATTCGGAGAAATGAACAATTCCGGTTAAAACGTGGGCGAACAGAACGTAAAGAATCGTGCAGACAATTAATGAACCAATAATTCCAATCGGCATGTCCTTCTTCGGATTCTTAGCTTCCTGCGCCGCCGTCGAGACTGCGTCGAATCCAATAAATGCAAAGAATACAACACCCGCGCCGCGGAGAATTCCGGAAAGGCCGAATTCGCCAAATTTGCCCGTGTTCTCGGGAATGTAAGAATCGTAGTTCGCCGAATTAATATAACTCCAGCCGAATCCTATAAATATCAAAACGACCGAAACTTTAACAACCACGAGAATTGCATTGATTACAGCGGAGTCGCGCGTTCCTTTTACTAACAATAGAGTGATCGCCCAAATAATAAATACCGCGGGGAGGTTGATCATTCCAAAATGTTCAACTCCATCGATCTTCACGGGTTGCCACGGCGACGCGATTAGTTGCGTTGGCATTTCGATGCCAATATTGTGCATTAATTTAATAAAATAGCCCGACCAACTGATTCCTACAGTTGCGGCACCTACGGCGTATTCAAGAACAAGATCCCAACCAATAATCCACGCCATGAATTCTCCCATCGTGGCGTATGCATACGTATACGCGCTGCCCGCGACGGGAATCATCGACGCAAACTCTGCATAACAAAGACCCGCGAACGCGCAGCCGATTGCGGCCGCGACGAATGATAACGTTACGGCCGGGCCCGCATTATTAGCAGCCGCGACGCCTGTTAATGAAAACAGGCCCGCTCCAATGATCGCGCCAATGCCGAGCAGCACGAGGTCGACCGGGCCAAGAGTCTTCTTGAGTCCGCCGCCATGGGTGGAGTCGGCGAGGAGCGCCTGGACAGATTTTGTTCGGAATATTGACATTAGTTTTTAGTTACGGAGTGTTTTTGTCGTTACTAACAAATGCGGAGCGAAGCATGGAAATCGCCGTAATGGTTACAACAATGACGACGAGCCACTTTACATAATCGAGCGGCAGCTCTTTTACTAAAAACGCCGCGATCAAAACGGCCGGGATGCCGCCGAGCGCCAGGCCGAGCGCGGCTTTCATCGAATAACTATTTTTCTTAATAAATTGAAAACTCGCGATCGGCATTAAAAACGCGCAGGAACCCATCATGATCGGAAATGCAACTTTACTATTCATTCCTAACAATTGAACGAGAATCATACAGGGCGCGTAGAGTCCGATACCGAGTGTCATCAACGCGCCCAAGACAAAATTAACGCCGATGCCGATCCAGAGTTTTGTGCCTTCGAGCGCGATCGTGCCGGTGTCCTGCGGCGCGGACGCCGCCGGGTCGGGTTTCTCAAGCAGCGCCGGAATCAATCTATATAAAAGAATCGAGACGGCCGCGAGCAGCGCGACGCCCATTCCGATTTGTACTTTTCGTTTCGAAAGCCCGGATACAAATCCGGCCCCAAGCCACGCGCCAGCGACGGACGCCACGATCATCGATACTAACGTTGTGAAATCCACTTCGATCAGCTGCGTATAGATAAATGCCTGCGCAATGGTAGGAAGCGTGTGCCCGACGTTTAACGTTCCAGGAATCACGCGGTCTCCGCACTGCTTCAATGCTTTAAATAACGCCGTCGTCGTCGCAAACGACCCGATTCCTAATGTATCAAAAAAATCTGTTATAAATCCGATCGCTAATTGTATCGGGCTCGGCGCGCCCGGCTGGAGTTCGCTAGCGTTCGCGGGATTTGGATTTGCCGCGATCGTCTTAATTGTTAATGCAATACTTTGCGCCCAGTAAAGAGCGTAGCCACCAGCCACGACGCCGAGGGCGATGAACAGACCAGTTTTAGGTTCCAAAGGTCGGCGGATATGAACGTTCGAGAGGGCAAAGGTCAACAGATGTTTATATTAACAAATCCAAGTTCAGCGATAAAAGACCACACGAAGAATTGAGGAAACGTACAATACGCCTCTCCCCGTTCTCATTTTTGCGAGTCATTCCTCCATGAAGACCATTTCATCAAAGACTACAAAAAAGCTGCTCGCCGCAGCACTCGTCGCCACTCTTTTCACGACGTCCGCGGCTGCTCAGACCCACTCGATTATTTTCTCGCTTGATAGCGATGAGGTGACCCTCATCAACGGCAACGGCCTCGTCGAAGCTGGTCTACTTCGGCAAGATGAAGTCGGAATTGTAACACCCGTGCCCGGCCTCTATTCCGCGTACTCATTCTTAACAATGTCGACGCAGTGGGCCTACCTCGGCGACGCCGACAGCGACGGTCGCTACGCCGATGATTCCGTCGAAGCGCCCGGCGATCGCGTTGATGCAATTATGGTTCGATTAGCAACGCCGTCGCCGCTGTCGGGGCGCGCGATTTTTATAAGTAAAGAAACCGCGGAGGGATTTGCGGCGGCTTCGTTTGAAGACGGCGATGTGTTCCGTTTTGTCGGGCCCACTGGCGCGCTCGAATTCTTTGTAACAGAAACCCAATTGTTAACTGCAATTGGACAGGCGGCCACCGCAGACCTCGATACCGACGCGATCGCGCAAGGCCCAGGCGGTGATCTTTTTGTATCATTTGCCGACGACGAACTCGTGAACGGAATAAGCGCTCCCGACGGATCACTCATATATATTCCGGCGGCAAGTATTACTTATGATGCGAATCTAAATGTTGCCTCCATCGCGTCGGGCGCTGCAATCATCGCCGCGACGGAAGCGCAAATGTCGGCAATGATGATCGCGAGCGGAGTGAGAACGTCGGTCGGCGGCGTGCCTTCCCTGACCGAACTCACCGCGCTCGAAATCGATCCTGCCGGCGGCACGTTTGCCGCTCCCAATAGCCCGTCTAACATTCTTCCGAATTTGTTATTTGCGTGGAACGGATTTTCGAACGACGGCGCGATTCTTAGTACAGCCGGCGGCGGAACGATTCCTACAATTAACGGAATTCCGCTCGCGGATTCGGTTGCTACAACTGGATTACAAATCGGAGTGTTGCCGACAAGCACCGGCATTTTTGGAATCGACGGACTCGCAATCGTTCCCTTTCAACCCAATCCGTTTGTATTAGAAAACTACCCGCGCAATTTAATAACGTCGCAACCGTCGTGGCACCGTTTTGAATTCAGCGGCGCGACGCCCGGATCATTAGTATTTGTATTAGCCGACGCGGGCCCGGCCGGCGCTGGAAGCGCGCTGCCATCCCTCGACCTCCCGCCGTACGGCGAACTATTTATAGCTTTGGGCGGCGGCGGCGTAATCCTGGGAAGCTCAGTCGCCGATGTGGACGGTTTCGCCGACCTACAATTGTTATTTAACGATCCAATTCTGAACGGCCTCAACATTGTTATTCAGGGCTTCGACTTCACAACGCAAACACTTTCAGCGCCGGCAGCCATTCAGTTTTTATAGGGTAAATGGGGACAGGTCAGGGGACAGGTTTATACCTGTCCCCTAACCTGTCCCCTGTTAACCACGTTTACATCGTCGACGCCGGATCCACATCCACCGTCGCCCTCAATCCACCCGTCGTCTTCAACGCCACATCTAACAATAACCCGCGAATGCCCTCAATCGCCTCCGGCGGATCACAACGCAACAATAAATGATACCGATACTCGCCCTTGATCCGGGCGATCGGCGCCGGCTGCGGACCTAACAATTCGACGCCCTTCGCCGAAAAGCTACTAAACCGCTCCGCTAATTGTGTAATCGCATCTTTAACTTTCTGTTCGCGCGCATCCTCGACAAGCACGCGAACTAAACGAACGAACGGCGGATAGCGATACTGCCGCCGCTGTACTAATTCTAGTTTTGCATACGATTCGAAGTCGTGGCGCGCCGCATAAATAATCGCCGGATGGTCGGGCATCGAGGTTTGTACAAATACTTCGCCGCCCGCAGCGCTGCGTCCCGCGCGTCCGGCGACTTGCGCGACTAATTGAAACGTTCTCTCGGAAGAATTGAATTCGGGGATGTGCAACGCCGCATCGGCGTCGACGACGCCCACAACTGTTACTTCCGGAACGTCGAGCCCCTTTGCGATCATTTGCGTTCCCACCAAAATATCAATTTCGCCTTTATTAAATTTATCTAAAATCGCCTCGTGGCTCCCGCGCGCAACGGTAGTATCCGAATCCATGCGAGCCACGTGCGCCTTCGGGAAGTTCTTCCACACCAATTGTTCAATTCGCTCCGTTCCCGCGCCCAGCAATCTCGGCCGCGATTCTTTACAATTCGGACATGCCGCGGGCAGCATCGCCTCGCGCGCGCACATGTGGCAAACTAACTTTTCGATCTTTCGATGAAATGTTAGCGATACGGCGCATCGTGAACATTGCACAGTTTGCCCGCACGCGGAACACCACAATACCGGCGCGTAGCCCCGCCTGTTTAAGAATAAAATCACGCGCTCTTTCTTAGCGAGCGCCTTTTCGATCGCTAATTTTAACGGAAGCGTCATCGACACCCCGGCCCCCGTTTTGATTTCTCTCGCGCGGTCTTTTCTTAAATCCGCGATGCGCACCGGCGGAAGCGCGCCGCCGCCGAGCCGTTTTGTTAATTTTAATAATCGGACGCGGCCGTCGAGCGCGCGATGCCACGTTTCGAGAGACGGCGTCGCGCTTCCGAGCACAACGGCCGCTTTGTTTAATTTTCCGCGCAGAATGGCAACGTCGCGCGCGTGGTATCGCGGCGCCGCCGATTGTTTAAAACTGGGTTCGTGCTCTTCATCAATAATAATAATTCCTAGATCCGCGATGGGAGCAAATACGGCAGAGCGCGCGCCAACTACAATTCGCGATTCTCCCGAGCGAATTCGCCGCCATTCGTCGATGCGCTCGGCGTCGGTGAGGCGGCTGTGCAGAACAGAAACGTTATCAAATCGCGAACGAAACCGTTCGACGGTTTGCGGTGTTAATGATATTTCGGGAACTAATACAATTCCGCCGCGGCCCGACTTTAACGTTGCGTCGAGCGCCCGAAGATACACTTCTGTTTTTCCGCTTCCTGTAATTCCGAATAGTAATGATAATTCAAACGCCCGCCCGGACGCCGCGGAGGAAATCGCTTCGACCGCCTCGCGCTGCTCGCCGGTTAATTCGGGCGGCGTGGTTTTGTTAACACCCCTTATTTTTAGTAATGGATCTGAAACGGCGCGGCGTTTTTCTAATTTTACAAATCCGCGTTTCGCGAGCGTTTTGACCGGCGACGCCGACAACTTCGTCGTACGACACAATTCCGACGCCGGCATTTCGCCGCCCGCTTCGCGCAGCGTGCGCAGCACTCGATAACGATCCGGTTCCTTAAGTTCAAAATCCGGAATTGTATCAAAATCGGTCCGCTGTAATATTGCTATCAATTCCGTCTTGCGCTCGCTCTCCCGCCGCAGCGGCGCGGGCATCATGGCCGCGAGCGCCTGCCCGCGTGAACACGCCCACTCTCTCGCAATCTGTGATGATAATTCTAACAGTTCGCCGTCGATCAGCGGTTCTTTATCTAATATTCGAAAGATGGGCCGGACGCGCGCGGGGTCGCATCCCGGATCGTTTGTAATCGATGTTACAACTCCGATTTCTTCGCGTTTCCCGAGCGGAACGACGACGCGCATCCCCGGCGAGACGAAAAGGTTATTATCAATTCGATAGGTTAGATCTTCGGAGAGCGGGCGGTCGAGCGCGACGAGCGCGTATTTTATATTTCCTGAATGAATAGAATTGACCGGCGCAGACGCGCCTGGCGAATTCATAAAATCAAAGAGACTGCGATCCTCCTTCGGACGCGGCGGCACAACTCACCTTACCATTCTATAATTAACATTTGCACGGCGTTGCATTGCACCGCGGGCAGCCTTTTCCATACTTATCCAATGCCGCCTTTTCGAGATCGACCCCCGACATCGAGGCTAACGTTGAAAGCCAGGCGAGAACGTCGGCAAATTCCCCTTCGAGAGCCGCATGATCGTTAATATTACCTTTGTTTCGCCGGAGCGCGCGCGCGAGCTCGCCGACTTCTTCGGAAAACCACATATGCGTTCCCGCAAGCCCGCGTGCGCGGTCGCGATCGCCATAGACGCGGTCGATTAATTGTTGAAATTCTTGAATCTTCACGCCGCGCTCCCGGGTTTGCCTTTGCGGCGAATTGTAACAATAACAATATCATCGGCGAGCGCGCCGTCGCCTCGGTAGCGCTCCATTTCCGAACCTAACAATTGACAAAACGCCTCCGAAGTCTTGGCCGCGTGTTTCTTTACTAAATCGGCGAAACCCGACTCGCCGAGTTCCACTCCCGATTCGTTTGTAACAGAAAATGTCCCCGACGTAGTTAATACAATTCGGTCGCCTGGATTTAATTGTAACTCTTCCTCGCGCACCGTGCGGTCGAACACGGGGCCGGGGTCAAATCCAAGCGCAATGCCTTCTGGATGTATCCATTTGATTTTTTGCTCGGCGGCCACGAAATGTAACATGGGCGCCTTGTGTCCGGCGCTGGCGGCGCGAACGGTTCCCGCCGCCGGATCGAGCGTGGCCGCAAACGTTGTAACAAATAGACCGCGGCGCATGTCGCGCGTGATCGGGCGATTTGCTAATTTTAATGCTTCCACGGGAGACGCCAGCGCCTGGAGCGATTGATGCAAATAGGCGCGCGCCATCGTCATTAACATTGCGCCCGGCACTCCGCGCGCCGAAATTCCTGCTACAAATACCGAGAGCTGCCCGGAGCCGCCGACGTTTTCAATATAATCATAAACGTCGCCGCCAACGGAATCCGTCGCCGCCAGATGCGCCGCGATTTCATAACCTATCAATTCCGGCGTGCGCTCCGGGAGAAGCGACGCGCGCACTTCAGAAGCAATTTCCAATTCATGCTCTCGAACTTTAGCAACTTCCTTTGCATCCTGTGCGTCGCGGAGCCCGTGAATCATGCGGTCGACGGACTTTGCTAACAATCCAACTTCACCTCCGGCTCCGAAACGAACGCGATGATCCAAATCGCCATGACTAATTTTTCGGACGTCTTCTATCAATTGTGTCAAAGGAGAAACGACGCGGCGCGAAAGAAAGAAAGCCACACCCATCCCCACGACAATAACTACAAATGACGAAGCGACGAGCGAAATCACGAGAGAATGTTGAAAATCACGAATCCCGCCTTCAATAATAATATCAACGGGAACGTCGCGGCCCGATTCGCGCCGGTACGCTCTATACAAAAAACCTGGCGAGCGCGTGCCGCGCTTCTCGACCATGACAGGTTGAATTGTAGCTCCGCGATACGACGACGCGTTCCCGACGGGCTCGAAGCGAATGTCTTCCGCATTTGCAAGATTAATGACAGCGGTCGATCCCGCGGCGTCGAGTGCGTCGGAGGCCGCGCTGGTCGCGGAAAAGTAGTTTAATATTCCCGCGATGATGGCCGCGAGCGCCACGGCGGCGCCCATGCTTGCTACAAATGCAACTGTTAACGAAACGCCGATGTGCGGAGCATCGATGTTCGTGCTCGACGATCGGCGAACGCCGGATTCGCGCGGATCGCGATCGCCGCCTTTCGTTTTATTAGCATCAGCCATTGTTTATGATCCGTTTTGGTGGGTACGTTATTAAGATTCGTTCAAATGTTCGTTATGTGGCGAGCGAAGCAGCGCCGCGCCCGGCGAGTCCGATCGCGAGCGCGACCGCGCCCGCCGCGAGATCGTCGATCACGATTCCGGTGCCGCCCGGATATTTTTGTAGTTTCTTGATTCCGAACGGTTTTTTAATATCGAGCCAGCGAAATAAAGCAAACGCCGCGACGAGCCAGTGAAGCGGCGGTTTTGTTATACTTAATGCCGCGAGCCACATGCCCGCGACTTCGTCGAGAACGAACGCTTCCGGATCCTTGCGCGAGAAATCCCGCTCGGCGAATCGCCCAAGCGCGAGCGACAAAATAGTTGTAATTACAATTCCTGCGGCGCAAAACCAAATGTAACGTTCATCGTCGGGGAAAAATAATATAGCAATAAACGCCGCGATCGACCCGCACGTGCCCGGCGCATATTTTGATAATCCCGCGCCGCCGGCTGTAACAATTACGATCCGCGCTGTTTTTGTAATATAACTCATGATGAAATCGCAGCCATTTCGCGAACGATTATCGCGAAACGTTGCGTGTTGATAGGAATTTCCACGCGCGCACAAAATAACTAATACCGGAACCAACGGTGACGGCGAGCGTCAGCCACCAAACCGTGACGGTGATCTCGGGCACGTATTCCCAGAATATACTGATAATTCCGCCGTCGCCTTTCGCGCCCGCGCCTGCCAAACATAACAATCCGCCGCCCGCCGACATGCATTGCAAAACCATCTTTAGCTTTCCAAACGCGTCGGCCGGAAACGCCATTCCCTTCGCTTCGGCGAATCCGCGCACGCCGGTTACAAAAAACTCGCGCGCGACAATCGTAACCACAGCCCACGTTTGTATATATTTTCTCGTTTCGGGAATTGCAGCAAGGAATACTAACGTTCCGACGACCAGAACTTTATCTACAAACGGATCAGCGACTCTGCCGAACTCGCTCAATTTCGTCGCGCGCGCGACGGCGCCGTCGAGCAGATCCGTGATCGCCGCGACGACGAATAATACAAAACACGTCCACGCAATCGCCGAGCGTTCCGCCGGATTTGTTACTTCTGCCGCCCAAAGGAAATAGAATAAAACAATCGATAATATAAATCGAGCCGCCGTGATCCAGTCGGCAACAGTCTTTAACATTGAAGCTTCGCGGATCCGCCGGCAGGCCCGCGGCGCGCAACGGTGTTTTTGATAGGTTTCACGACTAAGTCATAACCGTCGTTTTCAATCGACAGCACTTTTGCGTCGAGAATTTGCCCGGGAAATCCTTTGCCAATTAAGCGAATACTACAATCAATCTCGGGCGCGTCGGCTCGCGTGCGCCCCGTCGCGGTTCCGCGCGCGTCAACCGAATCAATTAATATTTCGAGTTCTTTACCGATCAGCGATTTGTTACGTTCGATAACAATTTCGCGCTGCGCGCGCATGATCGAATCATAACGTTTTTCGATTTCCTCGGGCGGAACGGCGCCCGCGAGCGCGTTCGCGGCCGTATTCTTCTCGGGCGAGTAGCGAAACGCGCCGAGCCGCTCGAACCGGAATGATCTAACAAATTCGAGCAATTCAATAAAATCGGCTTCGGTCTCTCCGGGAAAACCAACAATAACCGTCGTGCGGAGCGCGATGCCCGGCACTTCCGCGCGCAACATATTTAATGTTTCACGCACGCGATCGCCCGACGACGCGCGACGCATCGCTTTTAATACATTTCCCGCGATGTGTTGAATTGGAATATCTAAATATTCGACGACGTTTTCGTGATCGCGCAGAACTGTAGTTAATCCCTTCGGAAGCCCGTTCGGATACGCGTACATGGCGCGCACCCATCGAATTCCGGGCACGTCCGCGATTGTTTGTATTGCATCGGGCAGGCGCTGCGGTCCGTCGGTGTCGCGACCAAACCACGTCGAGTCTTCGGCAACCATAACAATTTCGCGAACGCCCTGCGCCGCGAGCGCCTCCGTCTCGGAGCGTAATTGTTGTAATGATTTGCTGCGGTGTTTTCCGCGAATCCGCGGAATGATACAAAAGGCGCAATCGTGGTCGCAGCCTTCCGAGATTCTTAAATATGCAAAAGACGCGGGACCTGTTAACAATCGAACCGTGTCGATCGGTAAACCGCGAACGGCACCGCCTGTCAGCGCACGCGCGTTGCGGCCGTCGTCGATTGCGCGTACGACCTCCGAAATTCCGGTGTAGTCGCTCAAACCTATAAATGCGTCAACGTCAGCGAGCTCGGGATCGGCTTCCAAGTCGGGGCGGAATAGTTGTGTTAAGCATCCCGCGACGATCACGCCGCGCAATTCGCCCGCGCGTTTTTTGTTAACTAATTCTCGGATCGCCGACATCGACTCTTCGCGAGCCGGGCCGATGAACGCACAAGTGTTTAAAACGGCAACCTCAGAATCGGCGACATCATTACAAATAACAGCGCCGTCGCTGGCGAGGCGACCTAACAATACTTCCGAGTCGACCTGGTTTTTGGCGCAACCAAGATGGACAAGACTAACGCGAGTTGTTTTTTTGTTGGGCGGAGCGGTCATGTGGGGAGAGACCCCGCCGTTAACAATTAAATGTTACAATCGGCGAGCGTCCCACTCTGCAAGATCGATTAGAATATCTCTCGACGGAGTGCCCCGGTAGGGTCCGACGACACCCGCCGCTTCGAGCGCGGCCATGATGTGCTGCGCGTCTCCGAGTGAAATACTCAGTTTTCGTTGGAGAAATGATATCGATGCGCGGCCCTGCGAAATCACAACGCGCGCGGCGCGATCGAGGAACAGGTCGGGCGATTGTTCAGATGTTGCCTGTCCAGTTGATGTTTGCGCGGCCGGCTGTTCAGAAGGTGGAACGATCGCGGCTGCAGGCACGGCTACGGCAACAATTTCAACGGGCGCCTCAATCTTAACATCCGGCAGATCACTAACGATCGCACTCGCTGCAACGCTGTCTGAAACAACTGCTGGAACGCTCTCTGAAATATTTTCTGTAACATGAGGCGCGGCTTCCGATTCTTTATTTTGCTGCTTGCGCCGTCCGCGTTTCTTCGTTTCGGCGGGAGCGGCTTCACTAACATTCACGGCCGTTTTATCGACGGACAGCTCTTCCACGGCGGGAGCTATGACCGTCGCCGCAATTCCCGATTCTGTTGTATCAAATCCGGTATCAAACAATTCGAGCTGGGGTGTTTTCGCTTTCGGCGCCGGCGCGTCGGGAATCGTTCGCGGAAGATCCCAATCTATCAATTCCGTTTCTTGATATTGCGGCCCCTTTAATCGGGAAAGACTTAACGTTCGCCGCGAGTCGCCGTTCGCTTCTTCGTGTCCTGCTTCTTTCGCGGGTTTGGCTTCGCTACGGGAATAATTGTCGTATTCGATAACGGTTGCGGAGAGGGCAGACAGTCCTGCCGGGCCTTCGCCGGCTTCGGCCGGTCCAACCATTTCGACGGGAGGTTCCACGTGTTGTTCCAGAGTTCGAATCCGTCCGAACTCGTCAAACAATGGACCTCGATCGGCGTCAACGCTTTCATAGATTTCATCTTGTTTTGTCTCATTATTAATAAACCCAACCGTTGGGACGTAATTTACTAATTCTAATTCTAGAGTTTGCGATTGCGAGGATTCGGGGACACCTGCAGCCGTTAGCTCTTGATGAATCGTCGGTTGGGCGAACGAGGGAGGCGCGTCGCCGACAATATTTAATACGCCATTTGACGCATCAACATCAAGCTTAGGTTCTGTTCCTTCGGCAGAATTGTGAATTTGATGTGAGTCTGAGTCTGGGTCTGAAACGGGATACGGCTCGCGAGCGGGTTCGGGGACACGCCGCCGCGGGGATCCTTCAACGGGCACCACACTCTTGCGGGGGCGAACGCGGACAAGAGGGTCATTTAGATCCGCAAGATCGACTGGCTGGAACTCGGAGACCTGCGGCGCAATTGTGATTTTTTCATGAACCGGTGGATTCGCTTCCACGGCCTTTGCTACAGAAAGGTCAAATGCAACATTCTTCGAATCGGCGGGTTCTTCCTTTTGTTGTGTTGTCTGTTGTATTGAATGTTGTATTTCCCGTTGTATTTCAAAAGCCGGGGCCGGAGCCGGGCGCGGAGCCTTTTTACTTATCTCGACGCTCGCGAGATCGCGAAGATTTCCTTCGAATACTAACCATAACGCGAGCAGCGACGTCACCGCGCAAAGCGAGACGGCGATCGGCGTCGACATCGTTGCGGCGAGCCGGCTTCCCAGAAAATAACCAATCGTGCCGCCTTCGTTGTCGCGGATCGTTCCTAACATTACGGATAGTAAAAATCCGGCGACGATCGATTCAAACGCGCGAATTGCAAATGATTTGAATGATGCATTCGTTACCAAAGCGGCTGTCGCGGCAACCAACAATAAAAACATCGCGACGAGGCCCGGAATAAATCCGACGGCGTTCTCGAGACTTCCAACTCCGCGAATAATAAAAAAGTCTCGCATCGACGGGATTCCGCGCATTCCCATCTCGTGGCACGCAAGCGAGGTTCCTAAGAATACGGCGAGGAGCGCCGCGAGAAACGCAATGTAACGCGTCGCGATTTCGTCAAAGGCGCGCGGCATCGATAGTAACTTCACGGGTCACCTATTGTTCCTATTGTTATAAATATGAATCTACTGTGCACGGATTATACAGCACGGAATAGTAGCACACTGCCAGCCAGCCGCGGATTCGTTCCGCTTGCGAATGATCCTGATATTGCTATTTGTGAAGTTGATATTCAACAGTTTGTTTTTGAAGTTTTTATCGTTTGCGAAAAGTTGGTTTATTTCGGAAGGATGGATTCGAGCCACGGTGTCATGCCGCGATGATCGGGATCGAGCTCGTCGCGCAACTTTCTCCATTTGATATAATTAGGAAACGCCGCCGGCACCGGCCGTTTATTATTAATGCCGGCCACGTCGAGCGTACCGTTCGGAATGAGCTGGCCCCAATGAAAGCGAATATGATCAATTCCGAGCGCGCCGCAGAGCGCGTGATAGATCGCGCCCACGAGTTCGTTCGACGTTGTTTGCAAAAATTTACTATTGCCTCCGAAGATAATTTCAAATTTGCAAACGTCCGCGGGATCGGCCATCCACGCATTCGATTCTCTAACAAAACGCAGAGAGGTTGGCGCCGTGAGCACGAGGCCGCTTCTTAGTTTTTCATTCACAACGGATGCCATCAATTCCGCGGCGCGAAGCCAAAGATCGTTTTTGAGCGGAACGGAAATGGTCGCCGACAGCGACGGCAGCAGATTCGCGGCCTTTCCAATATTAAATACATTATAACTTCGTTGAATATATCCTTTCCGGTCGGCGAGACCGTCGATCGCCGTGTCGATTAATTTTATCATTGCGCCCGGATTGTCTTTCGCGATCTGTTCGACGAGCCCAATCGAGGCCGGACCTGCGTGTTCTGTTAATATTTCAACGGCGTCCGGGCGGCTGAATTCGTCGGGCATCGGGTCGAGTCCGAGTATTCGAAAAATATTACGAATCGGTGGATTATCAAAAAAGCGCGGCTCCCGTTTCTCGAGTTCCTTTCGTATAGGTTCGTCGACCCAGTGGCGAGTTGTTATAAGCGTTTTTCCAGTATAAGGATTCCAGAGAAGTTCAAAATGAAACGCGCGCTTCGGATGCCCGTCGAACCCGAGCCCGCCGGGCGCAGCGACAACCGGCAGCGCAGGATTCTCCGCTTTCGCGAGCACGGTTTCTTTTGTTTCAAATACATTGGATATATTTTCGCCGGCGAGCCGATTGGATATATCTGAAAACAATGCGACGGTCCGAACCTCTTTTAACCAAAACTTCGGAACCGTCTTGATCACGAGTGAATGAATCACTCCGAATGCGCCAAGCCCCACGCGCACCGCGTCGAACAGATCGTCGTCGAGTCGAAGTGTTATTTTTACTTTTTCATTTGCAATTAACGGCGGAAGAATATTTACATTTGTGACCGGCTCGCGCGCAGGCTCGATTCGTAGTATTTGGCCATCAAAACAAACTAAATCGATACTACGAATCAGATCGGCGAGCGGGCCGTGCGCGAGAACGGACCCGTGCGTGCCCGTCGGCAGCACGCCGCCGATTGTTTGTCCATCGAAACCGCCGAGATACGGAATCGCCCGCCCGAATCGTTGCAATCCAGAATTCAATTCTCGAATACGGACGCCCGCGAGAACGCGAAATAAACTATCCGGATCTGTTATATTTGGCGCAACGCCGGCCGCGTTCAATTGTGATATTCCCGTCCAACCGCCGGGAAGAACCGTGACGCCGTCGCAGCGCGCGATCGGCGACCACGAGTGCCGCGATCCCACCGCGCGAATGTTTATATCCTTTGGGAGATTTGCAGACATCCACGCGAGTCCGTTCGCTAACGTTGCGAGAGAAGCGCCGGGCTTAAATGCATATTTTGGCGTCCAACGAATATTCTGGGCGTGATTTGACATTTCGCGCGGAACTACAAATCCGTCGACGACCGCGCGCGCGACCGCGGGTTCTTCTAATTGAAGTATTGCGGCAGCGCTCCCGGCGTCTGCGCGGATCGCCATTTTCCGAATTGCGAACTGTGCATTTTCGATAACTAACTTTCCAACGGCGCCAAACGCGTCGATGAGATACGTTTGCGGCGCATCGGGGTCGGCCGCGAGCGGAAGGTCGTGAATCGCAATGTCGCCGATCGCTACATCTAGGATTCGGTCCTCGACAAATTCATAAATCCACCACTGCGCTTCGGCAGCCGTTCCGGATCGAATCACTAAGAAAACAGCGTCGCGGGATTCTTTAACTTTGCGTCGCGCCGCGACAGCCTCGATCGCTTTTGATAATGATGCGGCCGGCTGGTTTCCGAGCCATCCGGCGGGTGTGAGCGGCGTTTCTTCCGCGAAAAGGATATGTTTCCAAAAGACGGCGGGCTTGGGCGGCGTTTCCATTCAAACGGCTCCTTCTTTATATTTACTAATAATACGCTTTTGCTAAAAACGGCTACATTCGCTCCCAATCCTTACGAAGGTAGTTTTTAACATATTCTCCGATTCCCGCTTCGAGCGCCGTCGTCTTCTCTTGAAAACCAGCCGCGCGCAGGCGGGAAAGGTCGGCCTCCGTAAAATATTGATATTTACCTTTCAGGTCGGCCGGCATCGGAATATATCGAATACCGGAGACCGGCCGCTCGCACGACTGGAGCAGCGCGCTCGCGAGATCGTTAAACGTGCGCGCGGCGCCGCTGCCAACGTTAAAGATTCCGTTTTGTTTATCATTCTTTAAGAAGAACTTAATAATTTGCGCCACGTCGCGGACGTAAACAAAATCGCGCTTCTGGTCGCCGTGCGGAATTTCGGAACGGTCGGATTCAAATAGTTGTACGGTTCCTTCCTTCACCGCCCGCGGAAAGGCATTAAATACGACGCTCGCCATGCGTCCTTTATGATATTCGTTCGGCCCGTAAACGTTAAAGAAGCGCAGGCCGGCAATATCTTTAGCAACGCCGTTTGTGATCGCCCAATTATCAAATAACCATTTCGTGAACGCGTACGCGTTGAGCGGCTGCAGCTTCGGCGTGAGAGAGTCCGCGTCGGAAAAACCGAGAGACCCGTCGCCGTACACCGCCGCCGACGATGCATAAATAAATCGAACGCCTTTCTGCAACGCCCATTTACAAATACGAATTGTATAATCGTAATTCAGTTTCATGAGCAACGCCGAGTCGCGCTCCGTCGTGTCCGTGCGCGCGCCGATATGTACGATTGCGCTAATCTTAGCATTCTTCAGATCGCCGTTCTCAAGACGCATTAACAAATCTTCGTGATCGATATATTCTAAATAATGCTTGCCGAGGAGGTTTCTCCATTTCTCCGCGACAGAGAGCCGGTCGGAAACTAACAAATCCAATGAGCCGCCGGCGTTGAGTTCGCGGACGACAACACTACCAATAAATCCTGCGGCGCCGGTAACGATGATCATGATTGTGTTGTTGTATACAGGCCGCGCGCGTCCGGCACAAACGCGGCGCCGGAACTGTCGCGATTCGCGATGAGTGTTGCAGGCTGCGACAGTCGGGAAATACGTAAACGTCTGGCCTCTCGCGATTCGAGCGTGGCAACGCGCGTGCGTCCAATTCGGTTGTGAACAAGCTCTCGAATCGCTTCATTCCGATCGCCATCGCCCTCGTCGGCGTGCTCGCCGCAATCTTAGCAACACCACTACTATTCCCGACGAACGCCAACGGCGGCGCGACGCGGCCGGCGAAAATTGTAGTTTCTTCCAACGAGGCAAAGACTCATGAAACCATAAGCAAAGCGGCGACGGCCGATGAAGAAGCGCTCGCAAAGTTAGGAATCGCAATCTTAGGAATCGCCGCGACGGGGTTCGCGTCGCTGTGGATCATTAAACATACAAAAACGTTATCGTTCCGCAAACGCGGACAAAAAAAACGGCTCGAAGTTATTGATGTATTAAATCTTGGCAACAAGAAGTCGATTGCCGTCGCGCGCATTTACGACCGCGTCGTCGTGCTCGGGATCGGCGAAGGCCCCGTGTCGTTTATTACAGAACTCAAGGAAGAAGAAGCCGGGCTCGCTCCCGCCGAAATCGCGGCGCGCGAATTGGAATTGAATCATGATGGCCGCCGCGACGCGGTTCCCGCGTTTCGCGGACTTATCAATAATCTCTTGCAACGATCGAAGCCGCGCGCGGCTCCGTCTGCCGATGCGGGATCGCGTCCGTTAACAAATGATACAGATCGCGACGTTGAGATTTCCGCGATGCCCCGCAGAACGCAGCCGGCGCCGCGGCGCACGATCGCGGAATTGCAAGAAATGGAGAATGCAAGACTAAATGTAACAGTGGGCGCGAGCGTTGACGAGGACTTATTGTAATGATTGCGTTATTGAGCATTTTACAAAACCCCGCTGTCGACGCGATGGCAAAAGCCGGCGATGCGCTCGCCCAGCCCGGACGGCTTCCCGCGCCGCTCGAGATGGCGGCCGTATTAACATTACTTTCGCTGCTGCCGGCAATTCTCGTATCTGTTACATGCTTTACGAGAATCATCATTGTTCTTTCGTTCGTGCGCCGCGCCATCGCGATTCAAGAATTGCCGCCGAATCAAGTGCTCATGGGGCTGTCGCTATTCTTAACATTATTTATTATGTATCCGACGGCGTCGCAGGTTTATGATAAAGCGATCGTGCCGTATTCGGAAGGGAAGGTCTCGCTCAAGGAAGCGGGCATGGAAGGCAGCACGATTATTAAAGGATTTCTGCTGCACCATACGCGCGACTCGGATCTGCAGCTTTTTGTTGATATTTCCGGAACAGCAAAGCCTAATAATAAACAAGACCTCGAACTTCGAATTGTAGTTCCCGCGTTCTTAATGAGCGAAATCAAGACGGCGTTCACGATGGGATTCTTAATTTTCCTGCCGTTTATTCTAATCGACCTCGTCGTCTCAGCGGTATTGCTATCCATGGGAATGTTTATGTTGCCGCCGACGATGATCTCGACGCCGCTCAAAGTATTGTTATTTGTTCTCGTCGACGGATGGAATCTCGTCATTCGCTCCCTCGTCGAATCGGTTCAAGTATAAATAAACCACAAGTATAACATAATTAATCTGATGAATTCAACGCTCGTTCTCGACCTCGGCCGCGAACTTCTCATTCTCGCGTTATTGGTAAGTCTACCCATGCTCGCGACCGCGCTCGTCGTCGGCTTAATTGTAGCAATCCTGCAAACCGTCACCGCCGTTCATGAACAAACGCTCGCGAGCGTTCCGAAAATGATCGCGGTGCTCGCAGTGACGTTGCTCGTATTTCCGTGGGGCATGGGAAAGGTTGTTAATTATACGGCCCACCTGCTTCGGGAGCTGCCGCGCTACGCATCTGTAAAATAATCAATCGAAGCGAAATCCGTGTACGAATTTTTAACTTATATATTTCCCGTCAAGATTGAATACGCCGTGTTATTCTTAACACGCGTGCTCGCCCTCATTTCCACGGCGCCGCTCTTCACGGGCTCGGGCGGATTCAATCGCTACAAAATGGCGCTCGGCGTGGCGATCACAATAGTATTAATGCCCGCGGTGAAGGCGCCCGAGTGGACGGGCCCATCGTTAGGATTGGCAATCATACCATTCGTCGCGCGCGAGTTTTTAGTAGGAGCGCTGCTCGGGTGGATCATTGCATGCGCCTTCGCGGGCGTGCGCGTCGCCGGCGAATTAGTTACAACAGAAATGGGTCTTAACCTTTCGGCGACGCTCGACCCGGTCAGCGGAACGAGTTCGCCGGTTATAACAACTCTTTATCAAACCATCGCGGGGCTCATTTTTATTACACTTGGCGCGCACGAGTGGATCGTCGCCGGCCTCGCCCATTCATTTCATAAGATTCCCGTCGGAACATTTGATTTCGGGCCCGATCCGATCGCGGGACTAATACAAATATTAACGCGATTCATCGAGGCGGGCGTTGCGCTCGCTGCGCCGATTATGATTGCAATGTTTGTTGTAACAGTTCTGTTGGGAGTCGTTTCGCGCGCGGTTCCACAATTAAACATTCTCGACTCGGGCTACGCGCTCCGAGTCGCCGCGGCACTCGGCGCACTTGCGTTATTGTTACCGGCGCTGCGCATCGGGCTCGAATCGTTATTTGAATTGATGCGAAGCGCGCTTTTTGAAGCATTGCCGGGCATTCAATAATATTTTTGTTGATAATATAATAATTCAATGGCAGGCGATCAAGATCAACGTACCGAGGAGGCCTCTGGCAAACGGCTCGATGATGCGGCCAACAAAGGGCAAGTTGCATACAGTTCCGAATTATCACAATCCGTTTTGTTATTGATCGGGCTCGGGCTTGTCGGACTTTCCGGAGCTCCGATATTCTTAGTATTACAAGACTTCCTGCGCGACACTCTCGCGGGCGTGCCGCGCGGCGACGTCGACCTCAGCATGATCAGTAGTCATTTAGTACAAATCGCAAATCGAATCGCTCCCGCGGCGCTTCCGATGCTTGCGGGGCTGGTCGGCTCCGCTGCGATTATTGCATATCTTCAAGTGGGCTTCCGGCTGCGCACGGAAACGTTAGATTTAAAGTTTGAGCGCATGGATCCGGCGACTGGCATGAAGCGCCTCTTCTCGCCGCGGTCGCTGGTGCAGCTTTCAACCGCACTTTTGAAATTAGCGTTCATTATTGGAATTGTATATGCGGCGAGCGGTGATTTGATAGGACAGATGCTAACGCTCGGGCGCGCGCCGCTGCGCGCAAGTTTTGGAACCGGCGCGTCGCTCGCGTTTTCATTATTATTTAGAATCGCGATGGCAACGCTGCTCGTCGGCGGGCTCGATTTTTTGTATCAACGCTGGCAGTTCAGCCGCGACATGCGCATGACTAAAGAAGAAGTAAAAGATGAAAATAAACAAGCGCAGGGCGACCCCGCGATTAAAGCGCGCATCCGGAAAGCGCAACGCGCCGCGGCGCAGCGGAAAATGCTCGCCGACGTTCCAACCGCAACTGTAGTTATAACAAATCCAACGCACTTCGCCGTCGCGCTTCGTTACAGAAGGCCGGGCGGGCTCGAACCCGCGGACGACGCGCCGATCGTCGTTGCGAAAGGCCAGGATTTGATAGCTAAGAAAATTCGCGAAATCGCAACGGAAGCGGGCGTCCCGATTGTTGAAAATCCCCCGCTCGCGCGCGCACTTTACAAATCCGCCGAAGTTGGAATCGCGATCCCGATGGATTTGTATAAAGCCGTCGCGGAAGTTTTGGCATTTATATTCCGGTTGCGCCGGGGCGTTCGCCGATAAAAGCAGCGAAGAAATAACAAATGATGACCTCGCTTCAAATCGAATCGTCGCTGAAGCCGCTCGCGCGCGGAGTGCTGAAGCACGGCGATTGGCTGCTCGGCGGATTTGTTATATCCATTCTCGTCGTACTCGTCGCGGCGCTGCCGCCGCTCATATTAGATTTCGCGATTGCATGCAATATTGCGCTCAGCGTCGGCATATTGCTCATTTCATTAAATACGCGCAAAGCACTCGAGTTTGCAACATTTCCAACGCTGCTTCTTTTTACAACTTTGGCGCGCCTCGGCATCAACGTCGCATCGACGCGCAGCATCCTGTCGACCGGCCATGCGGGCGACCTCATCGACGCGTTTGGTAAAATTGTCGTCGGCGGGAATATTATTATTGGACTTGTTGTATTTGCAATTCTGCTCGTCATTCAATTTGTAGTTATTACGAAAGGTAGCAATCGAATCAGCGAAGTTGCGGCGCGATTCACTCTCGACGCCATGCCCGGAAAACAAATGGCGATCGACGCCGACATGAATGCCGGATTGATCACAGGCGAAGAAGCGCGCTCGAGGCGAGAAATTATTGGTAGAGAAGCCGAGTTCTACGGCGCGATGGACGGCGCCGGCAAATTTGTTCGCGGAGACGCGATCGCGGGATTGTTAATTACAATAATTAATCTCGTCGGCGGAGTATTGATAGGTGTGCTGATGGACGGCCGCCCGCTCGGAGAAGCCGTTCAGCGTTACGCGGTTCTTAGCGTTGGCGACGGCCTCGTGAGCCAGATTCCCGCATTGTTAATTTCCACTGCGTCGGGCGTCATTGTAACAAAAACAGCGATGGAAGCCCGGCTCTCGAAGGAAATGGCTTTGCCCTTTCTCAGCCATCCTCGCGCGATCTTAACAACTGCGGCGGTTCTCTGCGGCATCGCTCTGCTGCCCGGAATACCCATGTTACCGTTCGTCGCGCTCGCAGCGGTTTGTTATATATTTTATAATCAAACGCGCAGCGTCGAACAATTGTATGAAAATGAAGGCGCCGCGAATACTACACATGCGAAAGGCACCGCGAAAGGCAAGAAAGGCCACGGAGCCGACGCGAATGCTAACGCAAAGGGAGCCGAGGCGGAACACGCCGATCCGAAGAAGGTTGACGATCTGTTACAAGTCGACCGTCTCAGCGCGGAGGTCGGTTATCGTTTAATTCCACTCGTCGACCCCGGCAATGGCGCGGGAATATTAGATCATATTGCAATGTTAAGAAGGCAGTTTGCCTCGACCGAAGGATTTGTAGTACCGCCCGTTCGAATATTAG
Source organism: Planctomycetota bacterium (assembly GCA_046160785.1). Taxonomy (GTDB): domain Bacteria; phylum Planctomycetota; class UBA1135; order UBA1135; family JACQFD01; genus JACQFD01. The sequence goes on along the minus strand of JBJXHE010000017.1, from coordinate 59,521 downwards.
ATAATATGCGGCTCGACCCGAACGCGTATCGAATCTTAGTCAACGGCGAGGAAGTCGGCGCGGGCCGATTGATGGTTGGCCATTTATTAGCGATGGATCCGTCGGGACGCGCAAAGCCCATTCAGGGAATTGCTACAACAGAGCCCGTCTTCGGGCTTCCCGCGAAATGGATTCCAGCGGCCCAGCGCCAGGACGCGGAATTGTTAGGATATACATTAATTGAGCCGGTCTCTGTGCTGGTGACACACGTTACAGAACTGCTGCGCCGCCACGCGCACGAAGTGATCACCCGCGACGACGTGAAGCATCTCCTCGAAACTATTAAAAAGAAATCCCCCGCTGTCGTCGAAGAACTTGTGCCGGGAATATTAACAATCGGCGAGATCCAAAAAGTATTGAAGAATCTGCTGCGCGAGCGCATTTCTATTAAACATCTGCCGCAAATATTAGAAACGCTCGCCGACCACGGCGCGCAAACTAAAGATACAGACCGCCTCACCGAAATTGTAAGAACGGCGCTTGGCCGCGGAATTTGCGAGCGCGTCGCGGGCGGCGACGGAAAGATCTTTGCCATTACGCTCGACCCTGCGGTGGAAGCCCGCATTTCATCGATGTTAACAAATCCAAACGCCGACGCTCCGACGGCGACCGAACTCAAGCGCGTCGTCGATCAAATTGTTAATTCTGCTTCTGCATCTTCCAAATCGGGTCGCGAACCCGTCGTGCTCGTGCGCGGAAATATTCGTAAATTCGTGCGCGATCTATTAATTCCAAGCGCGCCGCGCGTTCCAGTGCTTTCGTATCAAGAAGCGCAGTCCGCGAAATCCGTCGAATCGTTAGCGATGGTGGGAGTTAACTAATGAGAGTGCGCAGCTTTTTTGCTCCGTCCGCTCGCGAGGCGCTGCTGCTCGCGCGTGAAGAGCTGGGCGACCAGGCTCGAATATTAACAACGCGCGCGACGGCGGACGGCGTCGAGCTTGTCGTTGTTAACAATTTCGCGCGAACGGGCTCCGGCGGAGAATCATTAGCGATACAGCAAGAGTTAAAATTGCTGCGCGCGCGAATTGCTAATTTTGAGTCGAATGCGCCCGCGGGCCTGCAGGACTTGAACGAACGGCTGCGCAGCGCGGGAATCACGGGCGACCTGCGCAGTCTTGCACTCGCCGCGGCCGCTCCGCACGGAGGAACATTAGCCTTCGACGCTGCATCACTAACATTAGCAAACCAGATTCCAATCTTGCCATCGCGCCCGCCGCACGCCAGCGGCCCGCGATTAGTTGCATTGGTGGGGCCGACCGGCGTCGGAAAGACGACGACGATTGCTAAACTCGCCGGGCGGCTCACGCGCCAGTCGAAACGTAAAGTTGCATTGCTCACATTTGATACATATCGAATCGGCGCGGTCGAGCAGCTGAGGGCGTACGCCGACATGCTCGCCGCGCCGTTTGGTGTATTATTTACACCCGCGGATTTGATACGAGCGCCGGAGAAGTATCGGGATTGTGATATTATCTTAATTGATACAACGGGCCGCAGCCCGAACGACGCCGAGCGCCTGGCCGAGCTCGCGTCAACGCTCGGACACGCGGAGCGGCTCGAAACATTATTAGTATTATCCGCGACGCAATCGCTCGAATCCGTCCGCTCCGCGGCGCGTGAATTCCAGGCAACGAAGCCCACGGGTTTGGTGATTACAAAACTCGATGAAACAGAACATTGCGGGCCCGCGATAACTGTTGCATTCGAACAAAAATTACCTTTAGCGTTTTTGTGTACAGGGCAGGAAGTGCCTGGCGATCTCGAACGCGCGACCGGCGAGCGCGCGGCTCATTTTATCTTAAAGGCGAGCGCGGAAGCGGCTCGAGCGAATGTTTAACATGCCCACGCAAGCCGATTCACTATTATTAATTAACAATCCTGTTGATACCATTCAAATGTATCAACCGGCGCGCTCGCGCCGGACGCCCCGAATCGGTGTGACGGGCGGAAAGGGCGGCGTCGGGAAATCAACCATTGCGGCGAATCTTGCAGTCGCGCTCGCGCGCGGCGTGCGCCGCGGCATCGCTCCTAAAATATTATTAGTTGATTGTGATTTTGGGCTTTCCTCGCTCGATGCAATATTAAATCTCCCGCGAAATTATAATTTAAGCCACGGCATCACTTCTAATCGCAGCGTGGAACAACTCGTCGTGCGCGGCCCATCGGGCGTGGACGTGCTTCTCGCGCCGCGCGGAATTGAAAACTACGCGCAGCTCGATGTAACAAAACGTTCTGCGATTCTTTCGATGATTAACAAAGGCGCCGAGTCGCGCGATATTGCTATATTTGATCTTCCGGCCGGAATTCATCAGGACGGACTCGCGATCGCGCACACCGCGGATTTATTACTTGTCGTCGCGACGCCCGACCCCGCGTCGATCGCGGACGCGTACGCAGTTGTTAAGATTGCGCACACACGCGCGCCATTAACAAAAATCGGACTTATTGTTAATGAAGCTCCGGGCCCGGTCGAAGCGCGCCAGCTCGCCGAGCGATTTGTAGCAGTTGTCGGGCGCTTTCTCGGTTCGCAAATTGAATCTTTTGGCTGGATTCCGCGCGACGCGGCCGTGACGCGAGCGACCGCCGCCCGCAAGCCCCTCGTCCTTGCGGAGCCGGGTTCATCCGCGGCCGCCGCGTTAAGGCTGCTCGCAGGAAGAGTTACAAATGCGGTTACAACAATTCAATTAGCCGCGCCCGCGTCCTCAAGCGAATGGATCTAAAGCGACGAAATTGGCCAGCGATGTTACCGCCGCGCCAAGTAGTCGTTGCCAGGACGTCGGCGGGCGCCTTCGCCCTCGCGGCCGGGCTTTCACTACTCAACGGAACCACCGAGTGGACCGCGGCTTTTCGCGGACTCATCTCAGCATTAGCAATCGTGTGCATTGTGCCAATATTATATAATTTATTAGAACGCGCGCTGGATACTACACAAAGCGCGACGCCCGAGGCGCCGGCCGCTTCTGTTAAGATAACAAAGCCCGGAGGAAACATCTGATGGCACGCGCGGACGCCTACGCGGAAATGACAACTCCGGAGCAGATGCAAAAGCGATTTGAAGATTCTCTTTTGTTAGTAAAATTTGTCGTCGGAAGATTAGCAATCGATCTGCCGCCGACGCTCGACCGCGATGATCTGTGCGCGTGGGGCGCGATCGGACTGTGGCGCGCGGTTCAAACGTATGATGTTTCTCGCGGAACCGCGTTTTCGACGCATGCTTATATTCATATTCGCGGTTCTATTCTTGATGAATTGCGAAGATTAGATTTCCTGCCGCGCACGCGCCGCGATCGTTATCGTTTAATTGAGAACGCGCGCCGGAAAATTGAACAGCGCGAAGGGCGGCCGCCAAGCCCTGAAGAACTCGCTGAGGAAACGGGACTTACTACAGAAGAACTCGACGAAGCATTATTAGCACATCACACCGCGCAGGTCGTCTCGATTGATGATAATCCATCGGACGATTCGGGAATCGGCGCATTGTTAAAATCATCAAAAGAGGCCGATCCGTCGAACATCGCCGCGCAAAATGAACTGCGAGCAAAACTGGCCCAAGCAATTGCACAATTACCGAAAGTTGAGCGGCAGGTGATAACTTTATATTACGCGGAGAGTTTACTATTAAAAGAGATCGGGGAAGTGATGGGATTCTCAGAATCCCGCGCATCGCAAATTCACGCGCGCGCAATTGTACACTTACGATCCATCATGGAGCCGGCGCAGGCCGCAGAGGCGGCGGAGGTATGAAGTGGAGCTCCCGATTCAACGCGTTCCTCCGATGGTCGGCCCGGGACCTCCGGAGTCGATACCACGGCTGGGCGAACGTCCTCGAGATCGACAACAAAAATTCACCCTGGATGAGGACGCAGAAGAATCACAACAAAACGAAGACGCCTCAGAAAATGAAGATGATACAAAAGCCGCAAACGATACAGAAGACCCGGATGCTACAGCTGGCGAAGCTGTTCCGCCGCCGCCGGAAACGGGACAAATCGTAGACCGTACTGCATAATTTACATTTCCCCCCCCATTTTTATAGTCCATCGATTTGTAGTTTATACTAGTAGTTTACAGATGCGCACAACCTCCCCAGCTCCCGCGCGTATCATCAAACGCGATCAACTCAAGATTCACGAAACCACTCCGGCCGTGAATGGAGAGCACACCGTCCATCCGGCACCTAACTTACAATTAATTCGTGCCGACGGCGCCGTCCGCGCCGTCCGAATCGATTGCGTTTGCGGACGCGCGATGGAGATCGAACTCGTTTTAGACCGCGACGCGGACCCAACAATGAATGCGGCAACAATGAATGCGGCAATTACTAAAGCGGCAACAACTAAAATTGCAACGGAGGCCGGAATATGAATCGCTTCACCCAAAGTCTCGTTTTTTTATTTGTTATATTAACTTTTGCCGCGTGCAATACGGGCCGAGGTTCGCAGACCGGGGAACCTCAGAATGCCGGTTTGGGAGCCGATCTCACAAATGATATCAATTCCGGCGGCGTGGCCGTCGACGCCTCCGCGACTCAGGATAATAATAATCCGAAACCGCGCGGGGCGAACGACCCGATGCTCTCGTCGAGGCGCGCGTCTGAAAGCGTCGGCGAAGAAAGCATTCCGCAGATTCTTAACAGAACGCGAAATGAACTAAAAGTGGAGAAAGAGAAAGCTGTAAAGTTCGAGGAGAACTATACAAAAACGCAAAAGCAGCTCGAAGATATTCAAAAGGAAATGAAATCATTACAAAATGAACTTGAGACGACGCGCTCTGAACGCGATCGAATGCAAAGTAAAATTCGCGATCTCCAGGAACGGCTCGTGACGGCGGCGCTGCGCGTCGCCGAATCCGAAAAGGAATCGATCGAAACTAAAATTCTGCTGGAGCGATCATTAAAGATCGCAGCCGACAACGGACTTGTTATTGATCCCGCGGTTGACCCGCCCCCGGCGCCAGCCGCGAAAGTTGTAGCGAATGCCGAGTCGCGTCCGGCAAATGAACAAAAACCGGCCGACCGCGCGGCGGATCATAAGTAAACGCAATGTTACGAATTACCTTTATAACAGTTCTTGCGTGTTGCGCCGGCGCGTGTTCCGCGGTGTCGGACACGATGCGAACAGTGCCCGCATTTCGCTCCGAAGAATTTGTAAATTTAAACTTGCGGCGCGTTGTGTTTGTGCCGCTCGCGGACGAGACGGCCGGCGGCGCCGACGTCGTCGCGGTCGAGCGCGCGTTTGTCGAAGAATTCGAGAAGGGAACGTCGATTGAAATGATAAGTCTCGACCTGAGCGACGACCGCTTCGCTAATAATGATAATCCGCGGCGCACGGGAAAATATAAGTTAGAAACGATTCTAGAATTAGCAATTCGCCACGGCGCCGACGCCGTTCTGTTCGGAGCCGTGACCGCTTTCCGCGCGTATCCGCCGCAGAATTTAGGATTGAGATTAGATATGATCTCGGCGAATTCCGGATTAACGTTATGGAGTTGCAATGCCCATTTCGACATGGCCGACCGCGATGCGGCGAACGCAGTCGAAAGTGCATATGCTAACTATTCGGCCCGCTCCGTCGATTCTTACAATTGGACGCTCACGCAGGTTTCTCCCGCGCGATTCGCGGGGCTCGTCGCGGCGCAAGCGGTCGCAACAATAAGAAACGGCAAATGACGATTGCGCGCCCCGCGCACTCGCTGAAGAGATTGAATATGAGCATCGCGTTTTGATTTGAAACGCCGCATAATTGGGAAATGCAACACATCCGCCGCTCGTCGCTGTGCGTTCCGTTAGTATTAGTTATTTCGCTGGCCGCCGCGTGCCGGCCCGACGACAAGTCTTCACGCAAACTTCCTCCGTTGCCGAGCGAACAGGCGCGCACGCCGGGGCCGGTGAAACCGAATACTCCAAATCCACACGCTGCCGGTGTTGAGAACGCGGGTAAAGTAACAGCTGCTGGAATTGAATTCGAAGTTCCAAAGGGATGGAAATATACAAAACCGGCTTCGACGATGCGCGTGGCGGAATTGTTAGTTCCAAGTTCGGGCGGCGACTCCGCCGACGCGGGAATTATTGTATTCTTCTTTAAAGGCGGCGCTGGGAATTTCGATCAGAACGTCGATCGCTGGGCGAGCCAGCTCTCGCTTCCCGACGGAACACCGCTCACGCGCGATAAAGCTACAATTCGGGAATTGCAGCTCGGCGCCGCGACCGCAAAGATCTTCGAGGGCGACGGCAATTTTACAGATACGACGCCCACCGGCGAAGTAAAAGGCAAGATCGCAGGTGCAAAAATGATTGTTGCAATGCTGGATCAGGCCGACGGCGGATACTTCTTTAAACTTACCGGCCCCGCGAGAACTGTTACGGACGCGAAACCCATTTTTGAAGAAATGCTAAAGAGCGTGAAAGTTAAGAAGTAACTTAATAATAAAAAAAACAAGGAGCGCACCAGGCGCTCCTCATTTTCGTTTATAACCGTCCGTTCGCGGATAATTAGTTTTAGCCAACCGACCCTCGGCGCAGGATCCCGTCGGCGGCACGGCCTGCCGCTTCCGGCGTATCCAGTCCTCCGCTGTTCATAACTTCTCGCAGCGCCTCGACGAGCTTTCGCCGGCTTTCAATCGCGCGCTCAAGCCGCTCCTGATGGCGCGAGAACGTGCTCGCAACATTATGAACAGTATTAATATCAATAACGTCGGCGTCGCGTCCGCCGTTTTGTAACGATGGCCGCGCAGGCTCGCTGGCACCGTTCGGTCGCGCAGACGGACCGTCGACATTGCGAGAACTCGCACCGACACGATTTAAAGATTCGAGACCCATAGCAGACTCCAGTGGCGGCCTAGAAATCACAGAATGAAATGGCAGCCACGAAAGAATGGTCGGTCGAAACAGGCAAGCGCTTTAGCTTTGGGAAAGATTTTCATAGTGACGCGCGGCGCGCGCTTGCGAGAGGCACGCGTGCCGCGAGAATCGCGAACCTTAAATATGCGGGTTTTCACAATTTCAACCCTGTTGGCCGCACTCGCCGCTGCGGTGCAAGACCCTAGCGCGCAGAATCTAAAGATTCCCGCGATTCCTACAAAAAGCGCGCGAATTCAACATTATACATTTACGGCGCAGCTGCACGAAGACGCGACGCGCATTCAAACAACTGGCAGAATTGAATTTGATAATCCTTCGCCCGCCGCGATTACCGAACTTGAATTTCATTTATATTGGAATGGTTGGAAAAACACGAGCGCGACGTGGCTTCGCGAAGCGGATCGCGGGCTCGCAAGGCCAGGGCGAAAAGTTCGCGACGACAGTTTCGCGACTACCGAAATACAAACATTAAGATTAGTGGCGCAGGGCGAGCGCGCGGATGATAAGATTCCGGCGGTCGCGTCTTCAATTGATGTATTAACGAATTCAAAATTCGTGGCGCCGGACGACCAGAATCTCGACGACGAAACTGTATTAAGAGTGCCGCTGCCGGTTCCCCTGCAAAAGGGCGAGTCGGTCGCGCTCGACGTCGCATTTGATAATATCATTCCGCGCACCATCGCGCGCACCGGGCGAAAAGATGATTTTGTTTTTATTGCACATTGGTATCCGAAAATCGGTGTTTACGAAAAGCGCGCCGGCGGAACGTGGGGATGGAACACACATCAATTCCACGCGAACACTGAATTTTTTCATGAATATTCAAATTACGATGTAACCATTGTGCTGCCGCTTCGGTACGAAGGGAAAGTGGGCGCGACGGGCAAGATGGTCGACGGGCCGTTCCGCACAAATGATACAGTTCGTTACCGTTTTGTACAAAACGACGTTCATAACTTTGCGTGGACGGCCGACCCCGAATACATTATTGTAAAAAGGAAATTTGTAGCGGAGGAGGCCGAGCGCGATCCGAAATACGCGGCCGAACGCGACCGCATCGCAAAGGCAACGGGCCTCACCGCGGAAGAGTTAAAATTAACAAATGTCGATGTAACAATTCTTTTGCAGCCCGAGCACGCGAACCAGGCCGACCGGCATTTTCGCGCGACGTACGAAGGTCTTCGCTGGTATGGCCTTTGGTATGGAAGATATCCGTATGAAGTATTAACAGTTGTGGATCCGCGTTACTCGAGCGGCGCGTCGGGAATGGAGTATCCAACGCTTTTTACAGCTGGCACGCGGCGCAATCCGTCGGCGAACGTGTTCACGCCCGAGGGTGTTACAATTCACGAATTCGGCCACCAGCATTTTTATGGTTTGATTGGTAGTAATGAATTCGAGCACGCATGGCTCGATGAAGGATTGAATACCTATGCCGAGGGGCGAACGTTAACGATGGCGTACGGTGGCCAATCGACCGAAACGGCGATCGGAACACAACATTTCGACGGCCGCCCATTATTAAATATCGCGGAACCCGCTTCAGGAATTGAAAGGTTATTAACGTTGAGAAGTGTCGCGTACCCGACGCCAGGCGAATCCGAAATCTTTAATATTCTTCCGAACGACCCCGCGCTCCGCTGGTATCGGCAGCTCCCGTTTCTTAATTTTATTCCGGAGCGTGAAAATGAAATTCTGCGCGACCGCTCAACGTATCTCTCGCGCGGACCGAAGGCGGATCGCACCGATCGCGCATCGTATACATTCCTTGACAGCCAGACGACCGGGACGAATTCATATCAAAAACCGGCAACCGTTTTGCATACATTAGAACGCATCGTCGGCCCCGACGCCTGGGCGCGCGTGATGCGGGCGTACTGCGCAATGTATCGATTCGAGCATCCGCGCCCCGAGGATTTTTTTAATACAATTCGCAAGTTCGCGGGCCCGGACGCCGACGTTGAACTACTCGACAGTTTTATTAAACAAACATTCGGCGGATCGAATATTCTTGATTATGGAGTCGAGGGCGTCCGCAACCGGGAACTACAAAAACCGATGGGTTATTTCGGCCGCGGCGACGCGCGCCGCCGCGTGACTTCGAAAGATAAAGATCCCGTGGCGCCAGGCGCGGCGGAGAAGAAACTGTATGAATCCGATTTTATTGTTAAGAGATTCGGAGAAATCGAATGGCCCGTGAAAGTGGAATGGAAACGCGAGGGCGAATCATCACAATTCGAGATTTGGAATGGTAAAGAACGCTGGTGGCGCAAGGCGCTGCCGCCCGGGCCGAAACTCGAATGGGTGAAAGTCGACCCCGAACGAAAATTACTAATCGACTCGAATTTTCTTAATAATAACTATTTCGTCGAAGGCGACGGCCGGCCGACTCTCCGCTGGACGCTGCGCGCGCTCCTGCACGCCGAAACGCAATTGCAATTCTTCGGGAGCCTGCGATGAAGCGCGTGCTTGAAGGCGTCTTCGGCTCAATATTGTATGCATCGGTTCGCGGCCGAATTTTATTAGCGTTGTGTTTAGGTTATTTTGCGCTCGCGCTTCCGGCGGCGCTAACGTTTGGCCGCGCCTTCGGGGCGAGCACCCTGCACCGCGCCGACCCCTCCATTCTCGGCCCGGAGTTGGAATATACAATTTTCTTCGACTTGCGCGATAAGTTACAAACGGCGGAACCGGCGCTGCTCGCGTCGATCCTGGGCGCGTTTTTGTTAGGATTGTTTTCAACGGGCGGGTGGCTCGAAATATTAGTACACCGCCACGAACGCAACGCGCGCGCGGGATTAAAAGCATTCTGTTCGGGCGGCGGAGCGCGTTTTGTACGCTTTCTGCGGCTTGCAATATTATCGCTCGCGGCCATCGGCGCGGCACGCTGGATTTTTTACGGCCTGCCCTTTGAATCACTACAAAAATTTCTGACCGATTCCGATTCCACCGAACTCCGCGAATTTGCCACGGAAGGCTCCGCTAATTTATTTGTAAATATACAAACGGCCGGCTTCGCGCTGAGCGTTGCATTTATTATTTTAGTATCCGACCTCGGCCGCGCGTCGATCGCCGTTCGCGGAGGCCGCAGCGCGTTCATGGCGGCGCTTCACGGAACATCCTTATTCTTCCGCCGCCCGCTCTCCGCGCTTACCGCCGGAATCATCCCGTTCGCGCTGGAATTAATATTACTTTACGGACTCGCGTGGTGCGTCGAACTCGCAAGCGCCGGCGAAGCGACGTATCTTAATATAACAGTTCTGTTTTTGTTAACTCAACTGATCGTTATCGTTCGCGAATGTTTACGAGCCGGCCGCTTCGGCGGCCTCGTCGCGCTGGCCGAAACCGACATGGACGCCCGCATGGAACGCCGTTATGGTAATTATCCAGATCCGGTGGTCGCGGCGGCGGGAAGAGCGATGACGGATGACGAAGGATAGCTCGGGCATCGCGCTGCTACGGCGTAAATCCCCATGCTCGCTAAAACAACAGATCGCGCTACGCGCAATCTGTTGTTTTGATGCTGCGCGGGAGACGCCTCCGCAGCGCGACGCCCCGAGCTTTAATAGCAATTATGAGTGAAGAAGGTGACACCAGGAAGAACGGGGACTGTCCCCGTTCTTTTATCGTTCTGTTAACTAACAGTCGCGAGTAACGCCAATGCAACGACTCACTGAGAAGTTGCACTTCTTTGCTGTTAAAAATAAGTTATTACTTCAGTGCCTGGCCGCTTGCTTTGTTTCTTCGGTCTTGTTGTTCCTGGATCCTATATTAATAAAACAAGGTTCCATCGATTTTCGGGTGATGTTAGATATTCGACCTGGATTATATTTTTTGATAATTTTGTATCCGGCGTTATCGATGCTGTCTTTCATTGCAAACGGAAGATATGCGTTGATGAGCCTCGCGTGTGATTGCTTCCTGTTATCCGTTGAGTGTCTAGTTTTGTTAGCGGCCCTCCCCTATCTGCCAATCTTAATAATTGGATATCTATTTGTGCTGGGCGGCACCGCGAATTCCCCTTTGTTGTTTATCGTACCTCTCGCACTCGTCTGCGTCGTTATGATAGTGATCATTGTTCTTCTTGTAAATGCGGTGAGGAGATTCAAGAATTTAGTTGATACGCAACGGACTCGTTGGATTCGAATTCTGGCGTTGAGTGCGACCCTCACATTCATTATATCATTAATCGTGAATTTATTGATCTTGTTTTGGATAAAGAATTGTATCGATCACGTTACTAGCGAAGATGCGAACGCTCGAGACGAGTATTCACAAACGATTCAGTGCTTTAAGTATATTGTTCCGAGAGAGTATCTAATACGCGAATACGAGTGGACTAACGATTCAATGTCGCAACAGCGCATCGCTGACGCCTACCAGAAGATTTATAACAGCGACCTTCGACATGATATTTCGTGGTTTAAATAAAAAATAACGGGGATTGTCCCCGTTTCTCTCATTCACGCACTGTGTGGCTAACTGTAAACTAACGCTCCCGCGTAGCGCCGCGGAGGCGTCTCCCGCGCAGCATCAAAATAAAACGCGACGCTTTGCGTCGCGTTTTGTTTTAGCGAGCATGGGGATTTACGCCGAAGCGGCGCTATGCGGGAGCGTTCATTAACATCAGCATAATTCCGTTCGCTATAAGAAGTGAGACCGCGCCTCTTTCTCGCGCCATGTAACCCAACCCGCAATCTCTATCTCAATATTATCAATTCAATCAACGCTGCCCGCTCCACCTGGGCCGGCGACGCGTATCCGCCCGCTGCCTTTTTGTTAGTTTCCGACATTACCTTCACGCGGTCCGCCGGGAATTGTAGCTGATCCACTACCATTCGCTCCAATGTCGCTAATCTTCCCAATTGTAACGACGTGCTATCTGTAAACTTGGAGCCTGCCGGGAATTGAACGCGCGACGTGAGCCCCGCGATCATCACGTCTTTATGATACTTTTTCGCACCTTCGAGCATGGTTTTTAGATACTTTTCCGCTTTCTCCGTCGTTCGCGTCGAACCCGTTTCGAAGAGCCAGCGCGCCGGAAGAGATATAACAACTCCGCGTTCGTCGAGTTTTCGCGATGTTTCCTCAGTTTTTGTTAATTCATCTTTTAATTCTTTTGCTAAGAATTCGTAAACCGTCGTCGACTCGCGCACCCACTGTTCCATCGAACCCACTTGGCCGCCGCTCTGAGGCGCAGTCTTATCCATTGATTTTCCCCCGAAAATGCCAATTTCGTTTGTGCCGCCCGATCCCGCGAAGTGCATTGCGAATTTTACAGATTGAGACACTTGCTTCGCTTTGCGTGAGTTTAAGTCTGAGATCGCGTACATAACAACAAAAAACGCGAATAGTAGTGTAATAAAATCGGCGTAGGAAACGAGCCATCGCTCGTGGTTCACGTGTCCCTCGCTATGACCCTTCTTCTTACCCATTATATTATTATTAATTCACGCGCGGTGAAGACTACTTCTTCCCTTCCTTTGCGTGTTCGGCGGCCGCCTTCGGGTCGAGCTGCGCCACGAACGAATGTAAGCGTTTTTTCATCACGCTCGCGTTCACGCCTTCAATAATCGCGCACACGCCCTCGATGATCATTTGCTTTTCGAGAGCTTCTATTTGTATCTTTCGTTTTAGTTTACTTCCCATCGGCAAGAAAAATAAATTTGCCGCGCCGACGCCGTAAATTGTAGCAACAAATGCGACCGCGATGCCGGGGCCGAGCTTGCTCGGATCGTCGAGGTTTTCCATGACGTGAATAAGTCCGAGCACCGCGCCCAAAATTCCGACGCACGGCGCATATCCGCCGGCCGTTTCAAATACGGAAGCGCCACTTAACAATTGGCGGTCTTCCATTTCCAAATCCGATTCCATCAAATTGCGCAAATCTACAGCTGAAACGCCGTCGACCGCGTGCTCCAGCGTTCTTGCTAAGAATGGATCTTTAATTTCGGAAATCTTAGATTCGAGCGCTATCAATCCTTCGCGGCGCGAGAGCGATGCTAAATTAACTAATTCTTCGAGCGTATGTGCTATATGAATTTTCTTATCAAAAAAGACGCCCTTCGCCATTTTGAGTCCGCGCAAGAAATCGGCGAGTGTGCAATGCACCATGACGGCCCCGACCGTGCCGCCCATAACAATAATAAAAGCTGTTATTTGCATTAATGATCCAGGGTGTCCTCCTTCGAGGATCTGCCCGAGCAGGATCATTCCGATTGCTACAATTATTCCCAGAATCGACGCAAGGTCCATTGTCTCTCCAATAACGCAGGGCGGAGTTTGCGCCCGCGGAAACCGCTGGCGCACCCGATCATCGACCGCGAACCCCATAGAGTTGAGAGACGCGGCGAGAACAGGAAGATTTCGCAAGTTATAAGATTGCCGCGGAAAACTTTTCGTGCGCACCTCAATTGCAAAATTCCTGATTCGTTATGCCGACGCAACGCGCGCCGCGCGGGCGGAGCCGCACGCGGGCCAGCGCGCGCTGCGATGGGCCGAAAAATTAGCATCGGATGAGCCATCTGTAGTGATTGCGCTTGCAGAGCGCGACCGTGATCGCGGAAATTTACAAGAGGCCGAAGAACGCCTGGCGCGATCGCTCGCCGCGCATCATGAACATCCTAGACTCACCGTCGCGCTCGCTTCGATTTATACAAGAACTGGCCGCGCGAGCGACGCTCTGCGGATGCTTGAAAATTTATTAGCAAGCGACAGCGTTAATAATACTAATACAAATACTAAAACAAATACAAGTAATGCACGCGATGCAATAGACGCGCGGCTCGAACTATCTATTGTGCTCGGCGCGTGCGGCCGGCTCGCGGACGCGGCGCTTCAAGCCGAAATCGTATTACAACAATTACCGAACGATCCCGAACTGCGCGGATACTACGGATATTTACAACATAAACTTGGAAACGCGGAAGCCGCCGAGCGTGAATTTAAGCAAGCATTTTTAGTGGGCTCTCCGAGCGACCGCGTTTTCGGCTGGCACGCGAAATATTATGTGGATCGAGGCGACCGCAAGAACGCGGTTGAAATACTAAGAAAAGGAATTGAGAAGTATCCGCGTTCGACGCGCCTTCTCGGTGACTACGCGCGGTTTCTCGCCGAGCAAGGCGCCGCCAAGGAAGCCGAAGAATTGTTACGAAAGGCTCTCGAAATTGATCCGGCCGATCCGCTGACGCTTGCTACCATTGGATCATTATTAACACGCGGGAATGCAACAGAAGGCGAAACTTACTTTCGTTACGCGCTTGCGATCGACCCGGGCCACGAGGCGTCGATTCTTGGCATTCTCAAAGTTTATGATCGCGACCAGCGGCACGACGATGCCGTGCGAATTGTAGAAAAGGCGGCCGCGCATCCCGCAGCGTCGGGCCGCGTATTGTGCATTTGCGCGGGCCGGCTCGCCGAAGCAAATCGTTATGATTCCGCTCGAAGCGCGCTCGCTCTTGCCGCGCAGCGAGCGCCGTCGGATTCGACGGTCGCGCTCGCGTACGCCGACGTATTGTTACATTTTAATGAATTGAAGGAAGCGGAACGTTGGTATTTGGAAGCGCTGCGGAATTGTAATGGCGATCCACGCGTGCTCGCGCGCGTCGCGTCGTGGCATCTCGAATACGGCCGCGTACCCGAAGCGGAATCATTAGCAAACCAGGCGCTCGAAAAAGACGCCCGTTGCGTCGAAGCATTAGGTATCAAATCGGGTTTATTAGCTTATCGGAATCGTTATGAAGAAGCGCTCGCGACGCGGCGCGAAACGATACAACTCGATCCTGACAACGCCGCCTCGCACCTCGACGCCGCGGATTTGCTTGCGCGACTCGAACGTTATGAAGACGCTCTTGTTGAAATTCAAATTGCATCGCGGCTGAACCCGACGGGGCGATTGTTAATCGATTACTCAATTGTATTATTAAATCAAAAACGCGCGCCGTTCGGAATTGTTGTGTTAGACGATCTTGTGAAGACGGGCCGAGGCGGCGCGCGAATGCGTTTTGTATATTCACATTTGTTAGCGGCGCTCGGAAAAGCCGACGAGGCGAGGCTTCATCTCGCAGCGGCCCTCGAAGGCGGCATCAAAGAAGAATTAGATACTCCGCGTCTGAAGGAAGCTCGAAATCGCGTAGTGGCCAGCGTCGACCCCAGTTTTTGCAAGACGATCGGACTGTGAATTCCCGGTGCACGCCGGTAGAGTGACATGCACAAAAACCCAAAGCGAATCCAACAAAAACGAGTTTCCGCCCAACTCCATTTCTGTAAATTATAATAATGAACGTTAGCGATATAGCGGCCCTCGTCCGCGGCGACGTCGAAGGCAACCCGAATATTGCAATTTCGGGTGTTGCTAAAATTGAAGAAGGCGGGCCGGAAACACTTGTCTTTCTCGGAAATATAAAATTTGAAAAATACTTAGAATCGACTCGCGCGGGCGCTGTGCTCGTTGCACGAGATAAAGAATTCAAAGCGGCGCGCAAGGCGGAAACAGCCTGGATCCGCGTCGACGATCCTTACATTGCATTTATTCGTTGTATTGCATTCTTTCGCCCGCCGCTCATTCCTTTTGATCAATCTCCGGGAATACATAAAACGGCTGTCGTTGGCGAAAACCTACAATTAGCTTCCGGCGTGAGCATCGGCGCCCACGTTGTGATTGGTAATAATGTTAAAATTGGCAAGGACACGCTCGTGATGCCGGGAGTTAAGATTGGAGCGTCGACCACGATCGGAGATAACTGTATACTTTTCCCGAACGCCGTTGTCTTTCACGAAATTGTAATCGGCAACCGTGTTATATTACATTCTGGCAGCGTGATCGGAATGGATGGTTTTGGATTTGCGAAAACATCCGACGGCCGTTACGAAAAATTTCCGCAGGTCGGAAATGTTGTCATTGAAGACGACGTGGAAGTCGGCCCCAATAGTACGATTGCGCGCGGCGCCATCGGCGCAACGAGAATACAAAAAGGATGCAAGTTCGACGCACATGTTCACATCGCGCACAATTGTAATATTGGAGAAAATTGTGCATTTGCCGCGGGCGTCGGCATCGCCGGAAGTACAAAAATAGGAAAGCGCGTTGTCTTCGCCGGCCAATCCGGAGCCGCGGGGCACATCGAAATTGCCGACGACGTATCTGTATTATCAAAATCCGCGGTGCTTCGATCGTTTACAACTCCCGGAATGAAAATTATCGGATATCCCGCGCGTGAAAACGCGCGGCGCAACCGCGAATGGGCCGCTTCCAAGCGGCTTCCTGATTTGTTACAGGAATTCAAGAAACTAAAGAAAGAACTTGACGATCTCAAATCAAAGCTAAAATAAAGTAATTACTTGAAATACGAATTTCGATTACAGAGCCGCGTCGACGCGCCTGCAAAAGTAGTATTCGATTGGCATTTGAGGCCCGGCGCCCTCGAGCGCCTGATGCCAGGGTTTCAGCCATTGGAAGTATTGGAGCGCCACGGAAACGTCGAAACAAACGGGCGCGTTATAACAAAAATGCGAATCGGCCCTTTTGCAATGAAATGGATCTCGCAACATAAAGATTTCAACCGGGCACAATTATCATTTGTTGATGAAACGAAAGGCGGGCCGTTTCAATGGGAACACTATCATTCCGTTTTGCCAGACAACTCGGGTGCGTGCGTCCTCTCGGATCACCTTCGTTACCAATTACCGTTCGGACTAGGCCCAATCATAAATTTTAAAATGCGCGCTGACCTTGACCGCGCGTTTCGGTATCGCCACCAAATACTAAAAAGCGACGTCCGGCGACATTGTGAGTATCCCAACGAATCACTTCGAATTGGAATCACGGGCGCGAACGGCCTCGTCGGATCGTCGCTCGCCGCATTCTTAACAACGGGCGGCCACACCGTGATTCCGATCACGCGGCCGGGCCGGCAGAAATATAATTATCTTTCCGAACGCATCGAGTGGGATCCCAAAGCCGGAAAAATCGAATCTACAAAACTGGAAGGCTTCGACGCGATTATACATTTAGCCGGCGAGAATATTGCATCGCGGCGCTGGAGCACGAAACAGAAGGAAGAGATTCGCCGGTCGCGCGTCGAGGGCACGCGATTCTTAACTTCTGAAATTATAAAATTAAAGAATCCGCCGCGCGTGTTCGTGAGTGCGTCCGCAATCGGAATTTACGCGAATCGCGGCGATGAGATTCTTACAGAAACGAGCGCACCGGGGCTCGACTTTCTATCAAAAGTGTGCCAGGAATGGGAAGCGGCCGCTCAACCTGCGCGCGACCGCGGCGTTCGAACTGTAAATTTACGATTCGGCGTGATTCTCGCCGCGCGCGACGGCGCTCTCAAGAAAATGTTAATTCCGTTTTTGTTAGGAGCCGGTGGTCGCGTCGGATCAGGCGATCAATGGATGAGTTGGATTTC
This sequence comes from Planctomycetota bacterium, assembly GCA_046160785.1. Lineage (GTDB taxonomy): Bacteria > Planctomycetota > UBA1135 > UBA1135 > JACQFD01 > JACQFD01. The sequence goes on along the minus strand of JBJXHE010000017.1, from coordinate 42,214 downwards.
GTTGTACGATGCCGTCGCTGCGATTCATTACGCGATCATGAATGATCAAATTTCGGGCGCTGCGAATGCCGTCGCGCCGGGCGCCGTCACGAATAGTGAATTTACAAAAACCCTCGGGCGCGTACTTCGCCGCCCCACGATCGCCCCGCTTCCCGCCCCGATAGTATCGTTAGCATTCGGAGAACTCGGGGAAACATTATTACTAGGAAGTCAGCGGGTAATTCCCGAAGTCTTACAAAACGCGCGTTTCCGATTTGAGTATCCGAACCTCGAAGACGCCCTCCGGTTCGAGCTCGGCAGATATTAGTTATTTTAATAAATCGAAATCGGAGCCGCGGCCGCTCGCGACTTGGACGCGAGAGATTCAAACAATTCCATCGAGGAATTCGCGGTGGCGTCCAGTGTCGTCGAAGTGAACCCGCCGCTCGCAGCCGCCGGAATTGTAGCTTTTAGTTTATTCTGCAATCGAGAAATTACATTTGCGCAAACAGCCTGGTCGGCGCGCGGCAATACGAGAAGAACGGTGTCGTCTCCGACGATTGTAACAGTATCCAGGCTTCGCGAAATATCAATTGCCCGCTGCGCAACCTGGCGAATCATGCGCTTGATCGCGGCCGCGTCGTCGCTTGTTTTAGCTTTAAGCGAAAATGCAATAATACCGGCACCAGGTGCGCCTTTCGGTGAACACGCTAATAACAAATCCAGATTGCCCAAAAACTCGTCGACCGGAAGAATGGAACGCGGAGCCGTATTTAATATTGCTTGAGCCTGCGGGATCTCGTGCTTCGAAAGTTGATCGTTAACAACGCGTACCACGACTCGCAGAATTCTTTCCGCAGACTCAAATGTAAGATCGGATTGTTTAAATCCAATGCAAATCGAGCCCCAGATTCCCTTGAGATTCATGATGGGAACTGAAGCTATAGTTAATTCCTGGCTCAACGCCTTTTGAAAGGATGTAACAAATGGATCGTGGGGCTTCTCGTGCGCGAGCACCTGCAGCACGGGGTTGTTTCCCCCAAACAAACCGACGCGTTCAATACTAAATGTAGTTTCTACAGCGTTGCCGCGTGAATATACTTTAATACTCTTTAATGATCCCGACGGACGCTGGACGCGAAATCCTGCGACGACGCGCACCGCAGCGGCGTCTCCAGATGGAATCTTAACTAATACATTTTGAATCCAATCGACGGCTGCTTCCACAATTTTTGCACCGGTCGTAATCTTAAGAATCGACGCGCGCAACGTGGCGGCATCCGCCGGTGTCGGCGGCATCGTAGAGGGATCCGCAACGGATGCTTTTGAATTGGATGGTAATGATGTCATCAGTAACAAATCTCGCTAAGATCGAACGTCGCTCGCGCGGAATGAGCCGCCTCGTTCCAAGGATTATTTGCGTTAATCGGGGAAACAGGCAAAGCATCTAAAGACTTTTAATGATCATGCGTGCGCGGAATCGACAATTTTGAGTTATGCTCCCCCTGTGCCCGACGAAATCTCCCTCGCACCTAGAAAAACTTTCCGCAAGCGCCTTCGCGCTGTTTGGAAACATTCTTTATTTAATCCTTATTTTCTAGATCATCAACTATTGTGGAAAGGCATCGCGGCGGAAGCTCCCGCAATGCGAGGGAAGATGCTCGACGTCGGCTGCGGCGACCGGCCTTACGCTTCATTATTTACATCAATTGAACATTATTATGGAGTGGAACATCCCGGCGCGGTGATGAATGTTGAAGATGCGCTGCGCGTTTCCTTTAAAAGATTGAATGGTATTGTTGATGCATTCGGCGACGCGCAGGAAATTCCGTTTGCTAATGAAATATTTGATAGTTGTCTTTGCACCGAAGTGCTCGAGCACGTTCCAGAGCCGATGGTTGTATTAAAAGAGATCAGAAGAATACTAAAACCGGGCGGCCGTGTATTGTTAACTGTTCCGTTCGCGGTTGAATTGCATCAAACGCCCTATGACTTTTGGAGATTTACACCGTTCGGATTACAACAACTTTTCAAGTCGGCCGGTTTTGAAGTTGAACGCATTTCGCCTCGCGGAAATTTTCCGACGGTCGCGGGCGCGATCGCATCGCGCGCCATTTACCGGCTCGGAGCACGCGAAATTCGCCGCGACGGCGCGGTTTCTTTACATTGGTTTGCGAAGCCTTTTGTTTGGATTGGATGCGCCGCAACTCAGGGAATTGCTAAGTTTATTGGGTCGTTCTCGAAAGACGATGGATTCGTGAATGGTTATGTCATCGTCGCGAAAAGAATTTGATCATTTGCAATCGCAAATTCACAATTCGGGATCAAATGCCGCCTCACGCTGCGATATTCCTGCCATTGTATTTGGAACAAGTATCACCGCGCTCGGAGTGCTGCGAACGCTTTCGCGCCGCGGAATACAAACACTTGTTTATACAAATCCAAACGATCTTGTAACCCAATCAAAGTATTATAAACCGCTGATCGTCCCGGCGGAGTTTCAAAGTCCGGGCGCTTCGACTGATCGTTTTATTAGCATAGTGAGATCGTTATCATTTGAACGAGCAGTTCTTTTTCCGTGTACAGACACATGGACGGAAGCGGCGGCCGCGATTCCCGAATATCTTAAAAAGAGATTTTTAACATCTCTTGCGCCGCCCGAAACGATTTCCATATTATTAGACAAAGGAAAATTAGCGTCTGTCATGTCGCAGCTCGGATTGCCGCATCCAATGACCGTGGTGAGCGACGACCCCGGATTGTTGCACGAAATGGATGAGAAGCGTTTTCACGGCGCGTTCTTGAAGCCGCGATCTTCGGCGCGTTTCATCGAGCAATATAAAGTAAAGGCATTGCATGTATCAACAAAAGCGGAAGCAATCTTAAAGTTTAACGAGCTACAAAAAGCCGGATTTCATGTTTTGCTGCAAGAGTATATTCCGGGGCCGCCGACCGAACATTATTTCATTGACGGTTTTATTGATAGAACCGGAGCCGTCCGCGCGCAGTTCGCGCGGCAGCGCCTGCGCATGTACCCGGCCGATTTCGGAAATAGTACATATATGAAAAGTATTGCGATGGATCTCGTCGAGCCCGCGATGAACAATCTCAAGATATTGTTTGCATATTTAAACTATCGCGGAATCTTCAGCGCGGAATTCAAGCGCGATCCGCGCAACGGTAATTTTTGTTTATTAGAAGTAAATGTCCGGCCATGGTGGTACGTTGAATTTGCAGAGTATTGCGGCGCGCCCGTCTGCGAAATGGCGTACGCCGACGCGCTCGGAATCGAACTTCCGAAAATGAATGACTACAAAACAAACGTCGGCTGCGCGTATCCTTACTTTGACCTCGAAGGTTATTTTTGGTATCAACGCGAGCGTAAACATGGCAACCTGGCGGCGCTCGCGGCGAAACGCGTATCGTTAGCATCGTGCGTCGCGTCGTGGGTGCGTTCAAAACAACCCATATTCGCGTGGAACGACACCGGGCCGGTGATTAGTAATTTTCGATTCTTAGTTAAACGATTCTTGAAAAATCATCTGATGCCTCGCACCAAGTGAATCCCACTCCCACTAGCGGCGTTTCGGCGCGGATTCTTAAGGATGTCGAGTATCCCAAATGGAATAAATTCGTCGCGGCGTCGTCGACGGGAAGTGTTTACTCGACGCCGGAATATTTAGATATTCTCTGCGGCGCCACGGGCGGGACGTTTCAGATCGCTGCCGTCTTGAAGGGCGACGAAATCCTCGGCGGAATTGCAATATATCAAGAAGCGTCGCGTTTTGGAACATTTGTATCGGATCGAAGATTATTATATTATAACGGACTCGTGCTCCGCGATTACGATACAAAGTATCCGTCGATCCGAACTTCAAAGCATTTAGAAATCGCAGGCGAGCTTGAACGATTTGTTGCTTCGCTCGGGCTCGCGAGCGTACGTATCAAATCGCGCGGCGCATTCGCTGATCCGCGATTGTGGATTGACCGCGGCTGGTCGGCGTCGCCTGCGTTTACTTATGTTGTGCCGACCGTCGATTTGAAGCAACAATGGGAGCGTGTCGAGCAAAACCTTCGCCGCCTCGTCGATCGCTGCGCCGATCATAATATTAATATTACGTCCGACGACGATTTTGATAGTTTTTACAATATGCACGCGCAAACGCACGAGCGAAAGGGCGCGCCGATCTATTTACCCAAGCCGCAATTTTTACAATATTTTCGGCGGCTCAGTGCGATCCATTTTTGTAAACTCTTTCACGCGCGAACGCCTGACGGCCGCTCCATCGCCGCGCAGCTCGTTTTGTTAGGTCCGCACCCGGTGTCGCATACGGTCGGCGCCGGAGCCGATCCTGAATTCTTAAAGATCGGCGCGAGCGCATTTGTGCGATGGAAAACATTTGAAGCATTGTCGGCGCTTGGATACAAAGCTAATGATCTGACCGACGCGTCGCTGAACCCCGTGACACACTTCAAAAGCCAATTCGGCGGAACGTTAGAAATGTGCTGGGTGTTGTCGAGCGCCGAGTCGGCGAAATTCCGCGCGGGCCGATTCATAACAAATACTCTCTCGAGGTTGAAGCGCTAATTAAATGATCGGCGCACGCGCGATTTGTAAATATCTTGAGAGCCGCGGCGTGGGCGCCGTTTTCGGCGTCGCGGGCACGCAGAATGTGGAATTATTTGAAGCCTTGCGAAATTCAACGATTCGAACGGTCGCCGCGCCACACGAACTTGCCGCGGGATTCATGGCGAATGGTTATTTTCACGCGACGGGACGGCCGGGCGTTTTAATAACAATCCCCGGCCCTGGATTTACATATTCGATTCCGGCGCTCGCAGAGGCGAGGCTCGATTCGCTCGCAATTGTACATTTGCTCGGGCGGCCCACCGAGTTGGATACGCCGCGATATCAGTTACAAGATATTCCGCAGCGAGAGATGGCGTCTTCGCTCGTCAAGCGGTTTATACAAGTGGCCAGCCGCGCAGATTTAATACATTCCATCGACGCCGCGTTTGCGCTGGCGTGCGAGGGCGAGCCGGGTCCCGTTATTGTTGAAATTCCGAGATCTTTCTTGACGGCTGAAGCAACAGATGTTGCCTTCGCGGCGCCGGCCGCCGCTAAATGTAATGAATCGGACTTTGCTAAAATTCGCGCGGCGCTCGGTGCCGCAAAGAGAATTGCAATCTACGCCGGCCAGGGGGCGCGCGGCGCGTCGAAGGAGCTCGCCGAAGCGGCGCGTTATTATCCATGTCCCGTTTTCTTAACAACGTCCGCGCGCGGCGCGGTTCCCGAAGATTCGCCGTTCTCGTTTCCGATTGATAAGATTGGAAGCCGTTTTGATAAGTTAAACTCTTTTCTGGCGTCGTGCGATCTCGTTCTTGGTCTTGGTGTTAAATTTACACATAACGGCACCGGCGGATTTCGCCTGCGAATTCCGAGAGACAAATTCATCCACGTCGACGCGTCGGCCGAAGTGCTCAATGCAAATATTCCGGCGCGCGACGCATTTGTAATGGACGCGCCAGAACTGCTCCGGCGCCTATCGTCCGTCAACGCGGGATCCGCGCCGCGCGCGCCGGGCTTCGCGACCGATGAATTATTACAATTGAAATCAGAATTATTAACTCCGGAACCGCCTGAAGCACTTGAGCCACGATTTACAACGATGTCGCCGCCGACCGCCGCGCGCTTTTTTGATATATTACGAAACGCGCTTCCACGCTCGGCGGCGATTGTAACAGATTCCGGACTCCATCAGTTGCTCGCGCGAAAATATTATCAAGTGTTGGAGCCGCGAACACTGATCGTCCCCGCTGATTTTCAATCGATGGGTTTCGCGCTTCCGGCCGCCGCGGGCGTGTTCGTTGGAAATAACAATTCCGCAACCGTCGCGCTCATGGGAGACGGCGGCTTCGCCATGATGGGATTCGATATGTTAATGCTCGCCCGCGAGCGGATTCCCGTGAAAGTGATTGTATTTAATGACCGCCAGCTCGGGCTCATCCGAATCAAACAAATCCAGGAGTACGGCGCCGCGCACGCCACCGAAATAACAAATCCGAATTTTGAACTCTTCGCGGAGTCGATCGGAATCGATTATTTACAAATGGAAAGCGGCGCGGAAGCCCGGCTCCAAACGATATTAAATGCTCCCGCTCCGGCGCTCATAGAAGTTCCGCTCGGCGATCCGCCAGGCGTGAAGACTATAAAAATCAAACACTCCGCCCGGCGCGCCGCGGAGTCGGTGCTCGGAAAAAGTCTTATGGATAAAGTTAAGAAAAAACTTCGCGGGTAATCTTACTCGTCGCCCGAAACCCGCCGCGACTTCTTAAGATTGCCGTGCGCTCGTTTGTGTTCGAGGCGCTTTACAACAGATCCGTATTTTGGTTTTGTAGCTTTTCGTTTTTTCGCGACGCGAAGCGCATTGTTTAACATCAATTCCAGCCGCGAAACCGCGGCCTCGGCGTTTCGCGGCGCGTCGCGGTATTCCGAGGCTGAAATAACAATATCGCCCGTATTTGTAATCTGGGCCGCGAGCTTGGCCGCGAGGCGCGATTTTACATCTTCGGAAAGAGACGACGCGCCGAGGCTCCAGCGCAGCACGGCCTTCGACGCGACTTTATTAACGTTCTGACCGCCCGGCCCTCCCGAGCGCGCGAATGTTAAAGTTACTTCGGAGCCCGGAATCCGGAGCCCGTGGATTAATAATAAATCCCGAACCATAGCCGTTTATGACTTATCGGAAATGCGATTGAGCGCTCGCGTGAGCCAAAGATTGGTTAGTTTCTCATGAACGCTATTCTGGCGCAGCCGCGCCGCCAAATGAGACCAATCGACGCAATCTAACGGTTGATCCTGGTTGAAACATGAAAATACAAATTTCTCTTTCTTAGTAACGGGATCCACGTGGCGCTGCAAACACTGGGCGCAAACCTCTTTCATCATACATTGCATCGGAGAGTTAATACTACCAATTCCGACGTGCGCTTCATTCAAATACGGTTTTAACAATTCATGCCGTGCGCGCGAAACGGCTGCCATCATCCGATCACTACCAATCACAATCAAACGCGATGCATCCGAGAGCGGAGCGACGACCTCGCCGAGTTCGCCTTTCGCGAAACTTAACATTGCTTGAACGATGTTTCCAACAAATGCGCGATCCTGCGGCCGGCGAGGCGCGATCGCGGGAGCCGTGTCCGTTGACCAAATGATTTGATGTGTTCCCGCTTCGATCTCGTCGCGTTTAAACAAATCTTCGGGTTTTTTGTATCCTGCGAAATAGATAACTTTGCATCCGTTGTCTTTGAGTGCGCGTGCAATCGAAAACAGCACGGCGTTGCCGAGGCCGCCGCCACACAATACTACAGTTTCGTTCTTGGGTATTTCGGTGGGCGCGCCGGTCGGGCCCATGACAACAATGGGTTCGCCGGGTTTCAACAATCCGCAGAGCCGCGAGCTCACTCCCATCTCAAGGATAATTAATGATAATAATCCGCGCTCGACATCATTCGATGCGCCCGTCAGAGCGATACCCTCCATCGTTAACACGGCACTCGACGACTGAACGCTCCCGCTCCGCGAATAGGATTCATAATTTTGCAAACGATAAAATTGTCCGGGACGAAAACCGCGAGCAGCAAGGGGTGCGTGAACAACAACGTCAACAATCGTTGGAGTTAAACGATCCACACGCACGACGGTTGCTAATAATTCATCGTCGAGGCGAGTTGTGAAATCGTTCCATCGTGCGTTGCGCGCGGATTGCTCGCTCGGATTTAATTGTGATAATTCCGATTCGAATAGTTTGATTACAAATGGAGCGCCGTCACGCGCCGACGCCATGGCGCGCACGACGGAGCCTGCGTACTTCGGATGATTATCGCCGTAATAACTTATAAAGCGCCCGTCGTTTTGATAGGAAGTAAAGAACGCGCCGGTCGCTCCTGAATCGCACGATTCTAACGTTAACATCCCAGTCGAATTGTTAACAACGCGGTTCGGCTTGAAGAAACCTTTTCTTGCATCCACTTGAAATGAACCCGGCAGTTCGCGCTCATACGTCGTATTCGGGCTCGTTCCCGCCGCGACGCAGCACGTCCGAACAGTTAATTTTACAATTTCTTCGGGCGAGTCCGTTTTTGTAAACTCCATCTCGGAAAGCGCGCCCGTTGCGTCCGCGATCGCCCGCTTCGGCGAGAGCTTTTCAATAAAACGAACTCCCTCTTCAAGACATTTCTCAACCTCCTCGTGATTTAAACGATAGGCCGGTGATTCCTGAACTGTTTTTCTGTAAACGATAGAAACGCCGCCCCACGAATTTAATAAATGTTGAAATCGTGGCGCGCGGTTTTCTTTTTCCGCCGCGAGCCTTTCATTACGAACGGCGCGCCCGTGTTCGACCGCCTCGCGCAGAATTTCCTTTTCTTCGGAATCATACATTTGCCAAACGCTCGGCTCGCCAATCTCACTACAAATCGATTCAAACCTCTCGATAACTTTTTCCACCTGCACGACGTAATAGGCTAATAATTCCGTCGCGGTGTCGATTGCGGTAAGCCCTCCGCCGATAACAATTGCGGGAAGCCTCACTTGTAAATTTGCGAGCGAATCCTTGCGAAACGCGCCCGTTAATTGTAATGCCATCAAAAAGTCGGAGGCTTTTCGAATTCCGCGAATTAAGTTATTTTCAAATTCAACAATAGTAGGCTTGCCCGCGCCCGCGGCTATGGCGATGTGATCGAATCCGAGTTTCCACGCGTCGTCGATTGTTAGTGTTCCGCCGAAGCGCACGCCTCCGTAAATCTTAAAATGCCGGTTTCGCGCGAGCGTTAAATATATAACAGTTAAAAAGTTCTTGTCCCATCGAACGGTGATGCCATATTCGCTCACGCCGCCAAAACCGATCAGCGGACGGCCGGCCAAGTCCACTTCGAGTTCTTTATAATTCTTGACCGCGCGCGGAATATTGCCATCGGCGCCCGTGAGATCCGCGGGAAGCGGCTCGATCTTGAGCCCGTCGACACCCGCGACGCCGAATCCCTCTTTTAACAAATATTGCGCGAGCGTGTAACCCGCGGGGCCGAGGCCGACGATCAGCACATTCTTACCATTATATGGAAGCAGATGCGGCCGGCGCACGTCGAGCGGATTCCAGCGTGTTAATAATCCGTAAATCTCAAATCCGTACGGAAGATTTAATACATCCGTTAACACGCCCGTTTCAATTTGCGGAATATTAACGGGCTCCTGCTTCTGAAAAATGCAACCCTTCATGCAATCATTACAAATGCGGTGTCCGGTGCCCGGACACATCGGATTATCAACAATAATAATCGCGAGCGCGCCGATCGAATCGCCTTCGCGCCGCAGCACATGCATCTCCGATATCTTCTCGTCGAGCGGACAGCCCGAGAGCGGCACACCCAGCGGATTTATATTATAACCTTTCTTATCGTTTACAAATCCCTTCGAGCACGAATCTTTGTCGCGATCGTGGCAAAGCAAACAATAGTGCGTTTCGCCGAGCACTTGCCGCGAATTCCAGCGCGAATCCGTTAAATGAAATCCGTCGCGCTCGCGGCGATGATGCTCCGGGCCTTCAAACAATTCGGGGAAATGACTCTGCGTTCTTACAATTTCGACCAGATTTTGATAGTCGAGATTCTTCGGCTGTTTATACGATAACCAATTCTTAGCTTTCGCTCGCGTCCGCGAATCATAATAACGCGCGTGGATCCAGCGATCGATCACGTCGAGCGCGGCGTCGAGGAACTTTACAATTTCGAGATCTTTATATTCGGGGCGCGTGACGGCGAGTTTTGTTTGTAATTCCCGCGCGCGAATTTCAGCTTTCACGCGCGCGGCTTCACCTTCGGATTTGAGCGCGGCCGCCGACTTCGCGCCCGCGAGCTGCGCGCGCAAATCTAACAATTCGAGCGCGCCGACGGCGGCTGTGCGCTCTTCGTCAATATCCATTTCCGCATCATTAACATGATGAACAATACCGCCGAGAGCGCGGTAAATCGCCTCGACGGCCGCTCGCAATTCCAGCGCATCGCCCGCCGAATCGTTAGGTTTGAATTTTGATAAAACGCGCCTTTTTACATAATCGCGCTTGAAACGAAAAATCGGCGTGTCGGCCGCCGATTGCGCGCCGAGCGCCTCCCACTCACTTTCGCAATGAAACAGTTTTGCTACAAATGGTCCGAGGTATCGCCCGCGGCGAATATACAAATCCGAAGTTTTCTTAGCATCAATTCCAACCGCCCCGGCGGCGGCAAATTCAGCCCACTCGCGCGCGAGTTCAGGATCGGCAGATGCAACAATTCGGTCAAACGCTATCTGTAGTTCGCGCAGGCGGCCGGGTTTGTATAAGTCGGAGTAGCGAAAACCGGCGATGCCCAGGTCAAAATCGCGCGAAGTTTCGGAAGTTGCAGTCGGCATAGATGAGAAGGTGAGAGGCCAAGCACGGGAGCATACCAGATCTTTCGTGTATCTTTGCGCTCCGCGTGATGCACCACGACTCCACTCATAAATTTTCGCGTTTCGCTCTGGCGGCCGCGCTCTCGGCCGTATTGATAATTCCCGGAGATGATAAGGATTTCGCGCCTCGCGTCGAGTCGGCGTCAAATGAAGGAAAGGCCGCGATCGCCAAGATGCAACTGAAACAGGGAATGCAAATAACTCTTTTTGCGGCGGAGCCACAATTAGCAAATCCGGTTTCGTTTTGTATAGATTATCAAAATAACTTTTACGTTGCCGAGACGTTCCGCCTTCACAAAGGCGTTACAGATATTCGCCTTCATATGGATTGGTGCGACGATGACCTGGCCGCGAAGACGGTCGAGGATCGCGTCGCTCTTCATAAAAAACACGATAAAGATAATTTTGATGATTATAGCAAAGCGCCGGATCGCGTGCGCTGGCTGAAGGACACCGACGGCGACGGGATCGCGGATATCGATAAAGTTTTCGCCGATGGATTTAATGAAGCGGCGTCCGGAGTCGGATCAGGATTACTATCATACAAAGGTAATGTTTATTATACGTGCATCCCGGATTTGTGGATGTTACGCGATAACAATTCCGACGGCGTCGCGGACGAGCGAAAATCGTTGCATTACGGATACGGCGTTCATATTGCTATGATCGGACACGATCTGCACGGGCTGCGCATCGGCCCCGATCGTAAACTTTACTTTTCGTGCGGCGACCGCGGACTGAATGTTAAAATTCCTGGCGGGCGCGTGGAAAATCACGATACAGGCGCGGTGCTTCGATGCAATCTCGACGGCTCCGATTTGGAAGTATTCGCGCGCGGGCTGCGCAATCCGCAAGAATTAGTATTTGATGAATTCGGAAATTTATTTACCGGAGATAACAATTCCGACGGCGGCGACCGCGCTCGATTTGTGCATGTCGTCGAGGGCGGCGACAGCGGCTGGCGTTATGGTTATCAATGGCTCGGCGATCCGCATTTGCGCGGGCCGTGGAACGAAGAAAAATTGTGGCATCCGCAGTGGGAGGGACAGGCGGCGTATATTATTCCACCGATTCAATGGTTCGCGAACGGCCCCTCCGGACTTACTTATTATCCCGGCACGGGCCTTTCTCCGGAATATAAGAATCACTTTTTTCTGTGTGAATTTGAAGGCGATCCGGCGTGGAGCGGAATTCTATCATTTACATTAAAACCCAAAGGCGCGACGTTTGATTTGGGCCCGTCGGAAAAGTTTATTTGGAATACGCTCGTGACCGACTGCGATTTTGCGCCCGACGGATCGTTATATTTTACAGATTGGGTGCAGGGGTGGGAAATGACAGGCAAGGGCAGAATTTACAAAGCAACGTTTCCGGGCGCGACGGCTGAGAATATTGCATTAGCTACAAATACCGCGAAATTGTTATCGGAAGGAATGGCTGGCCGCGCCGTCGAAGAATTAGCATTACTATTGGAACACAGCGACCAGCGCGTGCGGCAGGAAGCTCATTTTGAACTCGCTGCGCGCGGTGAAAAGGGCGGGGAAGCACTCCACGACGTTTTGTTAAAATCGAAGAATATTTTCGCGCGCGTTCATGCACTTTGGGGTCTGGAGATCGCGCAACGTGAATATCAAATTAAGAACGACAAACTGTTTATTAATTTTCTTGCGGATCGTGCGCACGAGGTTCGCGCGCAGGCCGCGCGCGCGTGCGGAAATCTAAAAGTTAAGAATTCCGCGGAATCATTAATAAAAGGTTTGAGCGATTCGAGCGCGCCCGTGCGGCTTCAAGCTGCAATCGCGCTCTCAAAGGTGGGAACGTCGAATGTAACAGAAGCGTTATTTCAATTGTTAATTGACGCCGGGCAAAACGACCGTGCGCTGCGCCACGCGGCGGCGATGGCGCTCGCCGCATGCGCGACGAATGAACAATTACAATCGGCAGCAAAACACGCGTCGGCCGACGTGCGCACCGGCGCAGTTGTAGCATTAAGACGGCGAGAGGATCCGGCGGCATCTATTTACTTAAACGACGCCGATGCGCGCGTTGTGAATGAAGCGGCGCGCGCGATTTATGATGTTCCGATCGAGGCGTCGCTCGGAGATTTAACATTACAACTACAAAATACGAATCTTAAAGAAGCGCCCGCGCTGCGGCGCGCGCTGGCGGCGGCGCTGCGGATCGGAGGCGAAGCCAACATTCGCGCGATTGCACAATTCGCGATGCGCGCCGACGTTTCCGAAGCGCTGCGACTCGAAGCATTGTCTCATTTAAACAATTTCCCCGCGCCCGGCTCGCGCGACGCGGTGACCGGCGAGTGGCGGCCGATCGTACGAAGCGAAGCAGAAGCTAACGATGCGAAGCGCGTTTTATCTGTTGTGATTCACGAAATGGCCGCGGACGGTTTTGAAAAAGCGCCCGAGGCCTTTTTGTTACAATGGGCGAAGCTCGTCGCGAAATATAAAATTAACGCGGAGGGCGAACGTATCAAAAAGTGGCTCCAGGATCAGAATCTCTCCGCGAAACTCCGCGGCGAGGCGCTGCGAACGTTAGTAGAACTCCATCCGCCCGACCTCGCCTCATCATTAACAGGCGCGCTGTCGGATCGCGCGCTCGAAGTGCGCGTCGCGGCGCTAGAGACCATCCGAAAAGTCATTCCTAACAATGCGCTCGCCGCGGCGCAAGCGGCGCTGACGCAGGGCAGCGCGCCCGAGATGCGGGCGGCATTTGATATTATTACAGATATTTTAACGGCCGATTCATTACTAAAAAGTACAAATCCTGAAGCGGAGGGTATTCTTGCCAATTGGTTAACAAAACTCGACGCGTCGCTCGCGCCCGCGGAAGCCTCTCTTGAAATTCTCGAAGCGGCGGAGAAAAAATGGAAAGATACAATTCCGGGCCGCATGCCGCGCCGAAAATTAGCAATGGAAACGGATCCGCTGATCGCGCCGTGGCTCGACAGCCTTTACGGCGGCGACGCGGAACGCGGAAAGTTAATCTTTAGAAATAACAATTCACTGTCGTGTCTGCGGTGCCACAAAACGAGCAACGACGACGCGGGCGTCGTCGGCCCCGACCTGCGCGGTCTCTCCGCGCGTTCGACGCGAATGCATATATTAGAAGCGATCGTCGACCCGAATCGTAAGATTACAAATGGTTATCATTCCACCGTTCTCGAATTGAAGGATCATACAGTTATTTCGGGGCGCATCGAATCCGAAGACGCGACGATTGTTAAACTTCGCAAACCCGACAACACGCTCGCGGACGTCCCCGCCGCCGAAATTCTCGAACGCCGCCCCGATATTTCGTCGATGCCCGAAGGCCTCGGGAAGTTTATCAATCGCCGCGAGATGCGGGATTTATTGGAGTATTTGGCCGGTTTGAAATAGCGGCGGCACGCCGCGGGGGCCGCTCACTCTGTCGCTTTGGCGATCATTACGCTTACACTGATCGCTTTCACCGCCACCGCCCTTTTCACAAATATCACCTGACCTTGGCCGACTCTGTAATTCGCAATTTTTGTATCGTTGCGCACATCGACCACGGCAAGTCGACTCTGGCCGACCGATTCCTTGAAACGACCGGAACGATCGAACGCCGCGACATGCGCGAGCAAACGCTCGACGGAATGGACCTCGAGCGCGAGCGCGGCATCACGATCAAAGCGAAGGCCGTCGCAATGCAATATAAATTTCGCGGCAAGGAATACCGGCTGAACATGATCGACACGCCGGGGCACGTCGATTTTTCGTATGAAGTGATGAAGAGTTTGCAAGCGTGCGAGGGCGCGCTTTTATTAGTAGATTCGTCGCAGGGCGTCGAGGCGCAAACTGTAGCAAACGCACATTTAGCCATTAACGCGGGGCTAACAATAATCCCCGTTCAAAATAAAATTGATCTTCCGCACGCGCGCCCGGAGGAAGTGGATATAGAAATTGAAAATTCATTAGCATTGCCGAAGGAAGAGTGCGTGCGCGTGTCGGCGAAGACGGGCCAGAACGTCGACGGATTATTAGCAGCGATTATTGAGAGAATTCCCCCGCCGTCGGGAGATGCTACAAAACCGTTGCGCGCCCTCATATTCGATTCTGTCTTCGACGATTACATGGGCGTTATTATATACGTTCGCTTAATTGATGGAAAAATTAAGAGACGCGACCGAATTGTAATGTTAGGAACCGGCCGCGGATATGAAGTGATCGAAATTGGCGTTTTCCGCCCGAAGCGCACGCCCGGCGAAGGCCTCGAAGCAGGCGAAGTCGGATACATCGTCGCGGGTATTAAGCGTCTTCAGGACGTCCGCATCGGCGATACTGTTACATCTGAAAAAGGCGAGCGCGGCGCTGCGCTTCCGGGTTATGTCGAGCCGAAGCCGATGGTGTTCTGCGGCATGTATCCTACAAATCACGCCGACTACGAAGCGCTGCGGCTGGCATTAGATAAATTATCATTAAACGACGCGTCGTTTACTTACGAACCGGAGACGTCGGAAGCGCTCGGTTTCGGTTTCCGCTGCGGGTTCCTCGGATTATTGCATATGGAAGTGATCCAGGAGCGCATCGAACGAGAAAGCAATATTGATATTGTGACGACGGCGCCGTCGGTCGGTTACGAAATTGTTATGAACGACGGTTCTGTTAAAAGAATCAAGAGCGCCGCGGACGTGCCGGATCCGTCGGTATTCAAAGAATTCCGCGAACCAATTGTTAATTTATCGCTGCTCGTGCCATCGGAGTCGATCGGCACGATGATGAAATTATGCAATGACCGGCGCGGTGCTTACAAAAAAACGGAGTATCTTTCGCCGACGCGCGCGCTTGTTGTATTTGAAATGCCACTCGCGGAAATATTGTTTGATTTTTATGATAAATTAAAAAGCGCGACGCGCGGCTACGGAACGATGGATTATGAAGTCGCCGGCTATCGCGACGCCGATTTAGTAAAATGTCGAATCTTAGTGAGCGGGCAGGAAGTCGACGCGCTTTCCACCATTGTCGAACGGCAATACGCGGAACGCCGCGGCCGCGCGATATTGTTAAAATTAAGAAAAGAGATACCGCGTCATTTGTTTGAAATTGCGCTGCAGGTCGCCATCGGCGGAAAGATCGTCGCGCGCGAAACGATCAAACCGATGCTCAAGAATGTTATTGCAAAGTGCTACGGCGGCGACGTGTCGCGAAAGCGCAAATTGTTAGATAAACAAAAAGAAGGAAAGAAGCGCATGAAGTCGGTCGGCAATGTTGAAATTCCGCAGGACGCGTTCCTCGCGGTTCTTCAGACTGACGACGAGTAGTTATTTATATCAATATATCAATCAAACTGGAACCCGAACGTGACACAACCCACTTCCGCGACCGCCCACCCGTGGCGCGAAAATTTAGAAACGGCGGCCATTGCAATTGTAATGGCGCTGATATTGAAGTATTTCACGCTCGAAGCTTTTCAAATCCCGACCGGCTCGATGCAGCCGACGCTCATGGGCCTCGACGCGCGCGTCACGCAGATTTCGAACGGGCGGCAAGTGCCGGTATCTACAAAAATCTTTGACCGCATTTTAGTTGATAAATTAATTCCGTTCGTGCGCGGGCCAAACCGCTGGGAAATCTGGGTGTTTTTGTATCCTCTCGATCGCGCGAATCGATATATCAAAAGAGTCGTCGGACTTCCCGGCGAAGAATTAAAAATTGAACACGGCGATATTAAAGTTCGGAAATCCGCGGCCGAGGAATTTCGCGTCGCGCGAAAGCCGCCGCGTATTCAAGAATCCATGTGGCTCAACGTTTGGAATAACGATGATGATCGAAAGCCTTCCGCCTATTTCGATCTAACAAATTTCACCGAACAGAATCATACTATTTCTGCGGCGGGCTCCGCGAAGTTTGCAACAAAAAAAACCATTTTTGATACATACGAAGACGGCTACCCGGAAAAGGTAAAGCCGTTATTGGTTACATCGCAGCACGAGCCCGATCACAATCGAGTGCGCGACCTCCGGCTAACAATCCGAACCACGCCTTCCGCGGAACACCAACAACTATCGATGCGGCTCGGCTGGGGCGGCGACGCCTTGCGCGTTGAAATCCCGGGACCATCGGCGGGCGAAGGAAAATTAAAAATTACTTTTAATGACCGCGAGATTGCATCGAAAGAAGTAAAGCTAAAATTCGGCCAGGAAAATTTAATATCTTTCGCGCGCGCAGACGAGGCGGCCGAAGTTTTTATCAATGGAGAATCGGTCGCGCGAAGCGAATTTGAAAGCACCAATACTCCGGGCGAGAATTCCGTGTCGCTCGCGACGGAAGGCGGAACATTAACGATCCATTCGATCGAACTCGACCGCGACGTTTACTACACAAACATGCAAGGATTTCGGTCGGCTACAATTCCCGAAGGCAATTATTTTATGTTAGGTGATAATTCTCTCGCGAGCGCCGACGGCCGCGCGTGGATGGAAAAAACGATATATCTAAATTCGCCAGTTGATGGAATGTCGAAGCTCGTCGGCGGAACGCGAACGTCGGGCGCATCCTCGGATTGGAATCCGCGTAGATTTAACATGCCGGGCCAGCCTGGAATTGATATCTTTCGCGACGAATTCGGCGAGGAATATCGAATTGGGGAATCGACGCGCCGCGTCGACATCGCGCGGTATTTCGTACCGGCCGACCACTTCCTTGGCCGCGCGTTTTTTGTCTTTTGGCCGTGGCCGCCGTTCTCTCCAGCCGTTCGAATCGGCGTCGTTCGTTAGTTATCCACACGCGATCCGAGCCGGGTGCGGCACGATTGACATGCGTCATGGGCAACCCGCACATTACTACAATAAAAATCTTCAACAGCTTCCTGACACGAATCAACACGTTTTCCACAACGCCCAATCTCTTTTGTTATAAGATGTTACACAAACAAATTTGGTTCGCATGTAGAACTTCATTCGGCGTTAAGTTTTTGTAAACTTACGCCACTCTTGCGGCGCATCTCGCTCTGCGAAGCACTAACAAAGAACTATCCACACTTCTTCCACAAATGCCGGCGCTTCTCGAAACCGAAGAGCTACGAAAGGTTTATCGCGGACGCGCGGTCGTCAACGGCGTTTCTTTTAATGTTACACAAAGCGAGATTGTAGGACTTCTTGGTCCGAACGGAGCGGGAAAGACAACATCTTTTAGGATGACGGTCGGTCTAATTGTAGCAACGTCGGGAAATGTTAGATTCGACGGCGCGGATGTCACCGACCTCCCGATGTTCAAACGGGCGCGTTTGGGAATGGGATACCTTCCCCAGGAATCGTCCGTTTTTAGAAGAATGTCGGTTCGTGACAATCTTCTTGCGATTCTGGAGACCACCGATCTGTCGCGAGCCGAGCGACGCAAACGTCTCGACGAAGTTTTAGAACAATTACATATCGAAAAACTGCGTACGCGAATCGCCGAAACGCTTTCCGGCGGCGAGCGCCGCCGCCTCGAGGTCGCTCGTGCGCTTACTAAGAATCCCAAATTACTACTTTTGGACGAACCGTTCGCAGGCGTCGATCCGATCGCGGTTCAAGACATTCAAGGGATTCTTAAGGAATTGCGGCAACAGGGGATTGGCATATTGTTAACGGATCATAATGTTCGCGAAACGCTACAAATAACAGATCGCTCTTACATTCTGGTCGACGGCAAAATTTTTCGGCACGGTCGCACGGCCGAACTCGAAAACGACCCCGAAGTCCGCCGCGTTTACCTCGGCGACAACTTCCGCATATAACCGGCCCGCTCGGGCTGTTAAGCTCTTCGCCCGTTTTTTCCCCGAACACCTAATTGTAGTTATGGACATCGTTGCCTGCGTGAAGCGTGTGCCGTCGACCGACACGCGCGTGAAGGTTGGGCCGAGCGGTAAATCGATCGACCCCGCCGGTATTCAATATGAACTGAATCCGTTCGACGAATTTGCCGTCGAGGAAGCGCTGCGAATTAAAGAAAAATCCGGAGGCGGAAATGTAACAGTTCTTTGCCTCGGGCCGGGTGACGCGCAGAAAGAATTGCGCAACGAGCTCGCGCGCGGAGCCGACAAAGCAATATTACTAAAAGACGACCAGTCCGATTCGCGCGACGCGTTTTCGATCGCTACAGTTCTTGCGGAGCAGATAAAGAAAATTAATCCGAGAATTGTTATGACCGGCAAGCAGTCCGTCGATCGCGACAACGGGCACGTCGGAACCATGATTGCTACTATTCTTGGTTATTCTTGCATTACGGAAGTTGTTAAAGTTGAAATCAACGGCGACGTCGCGCGCTGCGAGCGCGAGATCGAGGGCGGCGCGCGCGAAGTCGTGGAAGCAAAATTGCCAGTAGTCTTAACAACTCAAAAAGGTCTTAACGAACCGCGATATGTAAAATTGCAGGGAATCATGGCTGCTAAGAAAAAGCCGCTGGAAGAATTGCCGGCCGCCGCGAGCGCGTCGAAATTAAATATTATTGATATGTCGCTGCCGGCCGCGCGCCAGGCAGGGCGTTTCATGGGTAAAGGCCCCGAGGCCGTGGACGAACTTATCAAAAGACTCCGCGAAGAAGCAAAGGTGCTTTAATGTCAAACATTCTCGTATTTGTAGAATTAAAGTCTGGCGCGATCCGCAAAAGTTCGCTTGAAGCGGTTTCGGAAGCTTCGCGACTTGCTAAGAATCTTGGCGGGTCGGTCACCGCGGTAACTGTAGGAACAGCGATCGGCGACGCTGGCGCGGTGCTCGGAAAAGCGGGTGCAAATGAAGTTATTACAATTCAAGACGAAAAGTTAAATAACTATTCCGGCGACGGTTTCGCCGTCGCGCTCCATCGCATCGTGGGCGAAAAACAGCCGGCAGCGATTTTCTTTGCTGCGACGCCGCAGGGTAAAGATTTGGCGCCGCGCGTCGCAGTCTTAGCAAATTCCGGACTCGCGAGCGATTGCATTGGGTTCTCGGTCGAGAATGGTAAGATTCGCGCGAAGCGGCCCGTCTACGCCGGAAAAGCATATATTACAGTTGAGGCCGCGTCGGGAATTCTCGCTGCGACGCTCCGCCCCAACGTATTCGCGCACTCCGAGACGGGTTCGCCTGTAACTGTAGTTAACAAAAATTCGAGCACTGGAGACGTTCTCGCTATTGTTAAAGAAGTCTTGTCTGCGGTTGCCGCGAAACTGGATGTAACAGAAGCGCCCGTTGTGATTTCAGGCGGACGCGGGCTCAAAGGCCCAGAACACTGGGGTTTAATTGATAACTTAGCAAAAGCGTTTGGCGGTAACGCGGCGATCGGCGCGACGCGCGCGGTCGTCGACGCGGGATGGCGGCCGCACGACGAGCAGGTCGGCCAGACCGGAAAAACCGTCGCGCCGACTCTTTACATTGCCTGCGGAATTTCGGGCGCAATACAACATTTAGCCGGAATGTCGTCGTCGCGAGTAATTGTAGCTATCAATAAAGACCCGGAAGCGCCGATCTTTAAAGTTGCGGATTATGGTATTGTCGGCGACGTATTTGAAGTATTGCCGGTGCTGACGGAAGCCGTAAAAGCTCTCACGGCGGCGGGGTAGGCCGGGTTGCGGTGGTGCGCACGCCATACCGCATGCGTACGAGTCTTCGCGGATTCGTGGTTAGCACTCATACCCCGTAGCACGTACCCCCCGAATCGGGTACTCTCCGGCTGTTCGAAGACAGCCGGTTCTTTATATTAACGTTTAACTTAGGGCGGCTAGCTCAGTTGGTTAGAGCGCTACGCTCACATTGTAGAGGTCACAGGTTCAACTCCTGTGCCGCCCACCATTTGTAGCGTGCGCAGGACGAATTGCCGCACCGCTAGTTAATTCTAGCGACTGCTAATTTTCAACTCCTGTGCCGCCCACCATTTGTAGCGTGCGCAGTTGTAGCGTGCGCAGTTGTAGCGTTGTGGCCGGCCCTTCGATGTCTCCCACGGATGTTTACAATTTGCAGGGATGCCATGTTACAAAAAATCGTCCTTCGTGTTTTATTAGTCACTATGGTTTTTGCGACCGCGGGCGTCGCCTACATCCTCGCGTGCCAGGGAACGCCGAGGCCCAACTGCGGGCAAAGCATATTTTTAGCAAAATTTCCGCGACGAACTGTAGTTTTCCCGGGAGCTGGGATTGGATTCACGGTTCCGATCGGGCTGCTTCCATTTGTAACATGGAATCCTAATATTCTGTGCGCGCAGCCGAGCGCCGCGTCGCTTGAATTAACATTAACGTGCGCACCGATGGGCGGCGGAGCGCCGGTGGTGATCGGCCCGGTCGCGGTGCCCGTCGCGGTTCCTACAATTCCGGGCCCCCAGCCGATTGCGGGCGGCGCGTTTCCTTTTCCAATTCCGGGCGGCGCGATCGCGGCTGCCGGCGCCATTTGTATTGTTTCCGGAACGTATTCTGTAACATTCGCGGGCGGAGTCGGAGCGGGAACCATCACCGGCGTCGGCGACACTACAATTTGTATCGTCGAGCCGTCGCCGTCGGATACTACAATTCCACGATTGAATTTGGAACACTTGACCGCGGGCATGGGTGAATTCCAAGTGTGCCGCCGCGGCGACCAGGCGTTTACGTTTTATTTATTAGAGAACAATGATCCTGACAATTACGCATTTGTAACATTAACCGGCACCACGAAACAGTCCGCGCGCACGCCCGCAAGCGGCGACCCATCTGTTATATTTGCGCTTTCGTCGCCCAACGCCGGCGAAGATAATTTTCCGCATCAATTCGGCGACGAGTTTCCGACGGGCCTGCTGCTGCCGCCCGGCGATCCGCACATCGTGTCGGATCACGATATCACTACAAATATCGCGCTGCCTCCGTTCGGCGTCGCCGTGATTCCAACTATTATTCGAAGTTATGAAATGTGCGCGGACGGCAGTTGTAGCGAACAATTAATTACAGCGTCTGGTTTCTTTGGCGATGGCGATCCGATCCTCGGATGCGCGGGAACGGCGCTCCTCGCCGGACCGATGCCGGGCAAGTCGCCTCTCTGCGAAACTACAGATGCAGTTTCTACGGGCGGTTCAACAAAAGTAACTTGGTCTACAGGTATCTTTACTTTTAAAGAAAAGAGCGCATTGCCACAAATGACGCACGGAGCGGGAAATTTACTAATCAACGAAGGCGGACCTGGCACCCAGACGGGCGGACCCGGCTCCGGATTACAAATGTTCCCGCAGCAAGCCGCCGATTACTTCCGGTCGAGTATCAACCCGACGAATGTACAATATGTCGCCAACGGCACTACGCAACTGTCGCCCGGCAATCCGCAGATCAATAACGTTAATATTAAGAATCTTCCGCCGACGGGATCGATTTCGTTTCCGCTCATTGTGAATCCCAACGGGCCCGGCAATTTCCTGATTAATAAAGATGCAAAATCGGCAAAGGTTTCGATTACCGATCAAAATACAAATAAGAAAGTTTTTAACGGATCGTTTTTTGACCTCGGCACGTTTCAATCCGAATTTTTTGTAGTCGATCCAAGCGCGAACCGCATATTTAACAAAAGCCCGAAGCCGGCGCAGCGCTGGCTTCAGTCGCAGCCGCCGTGTTTCGGAACCACCTCAACTTCGGATCTATTTGGAACGTTTTCAACCTCGTTCGATCCGCAGGGTTTTATTAATAACTTCCCGAGCGACGTTTCATGGGGAGCTTCGATTGATTCGAACGCGATTAATCTTGTAAACCCGACGGGCGGCCCCGGCGATTTTATTGATATTACATTTAATGGCGGAAATATCGCGGTCGCGCCGGAAACCACAATTGTACATATTACCGTTACGAGCGCCGACGCGTTCAATGATCCTGTGGTCATCCCAATCGCACTCCGTAGATTCGAAGCGCCTCCGACGTTCATGGGATTTGATATTACATCTCTTTCCATCAAATTGAACCACGATCCTCATAAAGCTCTTAAAGATTCACTAACGTTAAAGGGCACTCTCGACGTCCCGGAAGGATTTAACCCGGAAGGCCAAACCGTCATTATTAATATTGGCGGCCTCGGACTCGTGTACACTCTCGACGCAAACGGCGTCGCCACTCCTGTCAACAAAAATAACAGTTTCAAATTTACATTTAAGAAAGTAAACGGCGTCATTCAAGCGGGGCCCGCGCCCTTTACAGTAACTATAAAAAATAAACCTCTCAGCGGCTACTTCCGCGACGACGGAATGCTTAATGAATCCATCGCAAAACCAGGCCTCGAAATTGATATTCCCGTTGCGGTCCAATTTCAGGCAGTGTCAAAACTCGCGACCGAAACTGTAATATACACATCTACAACAGATAAAACCGCGTCTGCGAAAACTAAGAAAAACTAAGGCTCCCGCCGGGGCCCGGTGAGTAGCTCGCTCCCGCGAGGGCCCGGTGTGTATCGCGTGCTCGCGCGCCTAAACCGCGGCGCAAATGTAGTAATTGTTACAAACGCGCCTGGACCACTGCCGCGCTCGGCGATACGTAGCGCCTTCTTCCGCGCACCACGGCGCGCTGCGCTCGCGATACACCACCGGGAATATTAATAATGACGGATTAAGTAACGGGAGCCTGGGGTCAGGCACCCTAATTAGGAGTGCCTGACCCCTCTAAATTTGAGAATGTTGTTAATAAAGAAGTTGTGGCTGCAAAGCGACAGTTATGTCCCATTGGGTGCCAGGCACCCCTAATTGAAATGCCTGACCCCGTCGTCATCATTATTAATATATCTAATGACGGCGCGTATGAAGGAGCGGACCTTGGTCCGCTACGTATCGCCGTCCGCGGCAGTGGTCCAGGCGCGTCTGTATTTACTAATACTCCGGCGCCACGGTTATGCGCGCGAGCACGCGTGACACGACGCGATCAAGTCCCCTGGAGTCATTAACAATAAATAACTACTGCTAATTATAACTTAAAAAATCGATGGCGCGCGATACTTACCGAAAACCCTCTCCATCCTCTCGCACATCTCCCCCACCGTCGCGTACGCCTCAACGCAATCATACAAATACGATACTAAGTTAAGTTTCTCGTCGCGCGCCGCGCCTTGAAGCGCGTCGAGACAATCATTAACTTTCGCCGCATCGCGCGTCTTTCGTACGCGATCGACTGACTCCAGCACTTCCGCGACCGCGTTCGGATCAATCTTAAAGATCGCGGGCGGGTCCGGCTCGTCGACAGTATAACAATTAACACCAACAATTTTTCGCTTCGAAGATTCAACGTCGCGCTGCCACGCGAGCGCGGATCTGTGAATTTCTCTTTGTACAAATCCATTTTCGATCGCCGGCGCCGCGCCGCCCATTTCGTCGATTTGTTGTATTAATTGTAATGCGCGCGATTCGACGTCGTCAGTGAGGTTTTCAATAAAAGGCGCGCCGCCGAGCGGATCGACGACGTCGGCGGCTCCCGATTCTAATGCTAATATCTGCTGCGTCCGCAGCGCCGTTCGCGCAGAAACTTCGCTTGGCAATGATAACGCTTCATCTTTGGAATTAGTATGTAATGATTGCGTTCCTCCGAGAACCGCCGCAAGCGCCTGAATGGTAACGCGCGCAACGTTATTATCCGGTTGCTGGCTTGTTAACATGGAGCCCGCGGTTTGTGTATGAAAACGCAGTTGCCACGCGTTCGGGTTTTTTGCTCCGAACCGCTCTTTCATAATTTTAGCCCACATGCGCCGCGCCGCGCGAAATTTAGCAATCTCTTCGAATAGGTTATTGTGTGAATTAAAGAAAAACGACAGTCGCGCGCCGAATTTATCAATATCTAATCCGCGTTCGAGCGCAGCGCGAACGTAAGCAATCCCGTTTGATAATGTAAACGCGAGCTCCTGCGGCGCGGTACACCCGGCCTCGCGCATGTGGTAGCCCGAAATGCTAATTGGATTGAAGTTCGGCGCGTTTTCATTCGCCCACGCAATTGTATCAATAACAAGACGCATCGACGGCCGCACCGGAAACCGATACGTTCCGCGCGAGGTGAATTCTTTTAATAAGTCGTTTTGTACAGTTCCGTCGATCTTCTCTTTTGGTACATTCTGCCGCCGCGCGAGCGCCACGTACATTGATAATAATATCGGCGCCGTCGAATTGATGGTCATCGACGTTGATACTTTTCCTAACGGTATATTATCAAATAAACGCTCAAAATCTGCGAGCGACGGAATCGGCACGCCCACTTTCCCGACTTCCGCCGCCGCGAGCGGATGATCCGGGTCATAACCAATCTGCGTCGGCAGATCGAACGCGGTCGAAAGTCCCGTCTGCCCGTTTTCTAACAAAAACTGGAATCGCCGATTCGTCTCGCGCGCCGAGCCGAAGCCCGCGTATTGTCGCATTGTCCAAAACCGCCCGCGGTACATCGACGGCCGGATGCCGCGAGTATACGGATATTCGCCGGGCATCCCGTCGCCGGCGCCGTAGAGCGGCTCGAGTGGAATTCCGGATGGCGTTGCAAATGATATTTCCCGTTCGGCCGATTTCTCGACGGCGGGACGGTAGATATTTTCAAACCAACGATTTCGCTCGGGCGACGAATCTGTCATCTCTCTGATGTTAACATCCCGCGCCATGCCCCGAACTATCACATTCCTTTTTTCGATCATTGCATTCACCGCCGCGTTCGCGCCGTCTGTCCTTCGCAACGAGAAAAAGCCCGACGCCGCCGACCTCGAAGCGGCAAAACAAATTCTCGCGGACGAATTGAAACGCGATCTCACATTCTTAGCATCCGACGAACTCGAAGGGCGCCTGACGGGAAGCCCGGGCGAAAAGAAAGCCGCGGAATATCTTGCAAAGCGGTTTGAAGAATTAAAATTAGACAAAAGCGGCGAAAAGAAGTCTTATCTTCAGCAAGTTGACGCCGGAAGATTGGATCATAACAAAAAGGAAGGCGAGCCGAAAACCGAGATTTATAATGTTATCGGCGTTATCAAAGGCACCGATCCCGACGCGAAGGCAATTGTATTCTCCGCGCATTATGATCATATCGGACGAGGCAAACCGAACAAGGAAGGCGACGATATTAATAATGGAGCCGACGACGATGGCTCGGGAACCGTCGCAGTCTTAGCGTTGGCGAAAGCTTACAAATCCCGCGCGAAGGCTCCGAAACACACGCTTGTATTCGCGTGCTTCACGGGCGAGGAAATGGGCGGGTTCGGCTCGAAAGGTTATGTTACAAATCCTGCAGTTCCGCTCGAAAAAACACTGTGTAATATCAATTTGGAAATGTTAGGACGCAGCCACGGCATTGGCAAAAACAAGGCGTGGGTCACGGGATGGGAATATTCAACATTAGGGCCCATTCTCGCGATTGGAGGAAAAGCGGCGGGCGTCGAGATTTATCAAGATCCGTATCCCGAACAGCGGTATTATATGAGATCCGACAATGTTGCTTTTATCCTAAAAGGTATCATTGGACAAACCGTCAGCGCCGGATCGACGCACGAAGATTATCATACTCCGAACGACGAAGTTGATAAGATTGAATTTGATAATATGGAGAAACTGGTGCGCGGTGTGTATCTCGGCTCTTCGCTGATTGCATCAGGTGCCGAAACGCCGAAGCCCACGGGTGATTCGCTTCTGCCGCCGAAGAAAGCTAAGAAATAGAGAATTCTCATTGCAGAAGAAATGATCACGATGTGACATTTCCACGGTCGTTCGCTACAGCACGCTGAGGTTCGCCGTGCTGAATACACTACTATTATTCATTTTTAGTCTTGCCGCCGTTCAGGGCGCGACATCCAACGATCAGGCTCTGACGCTACATTTAGAGTCGATATCGGCGAACGTCCGAATTGTTAATAACGTCGCGACGACCGAAATCGAGCAAACGTTTCGTAATGAACGGAATTCGCCCGTCGAAGAACAGTATCTTTGGCCGATTCCGGAGGGCGCATCCGTAACGCAATTTCAATTATGGATGGACGGAAAACCCATGAGCGCGGAGGTGCTTGATAAAGAAACGGCGCGAGGAGTTTACGAACGAATTGTTATGAGCCGGCGCGATCCCGGACTTCTCGAATGGGCGGGCCAGGGGTGCGTGCGCGCGTCGATTTTTCCGGTGCCCGCGCGTGGAACCGCCAAAGTTAAATTACAATATTCTCATTTGATACATTCCACGGGGCCGTTTCATGAATATGTGCTTCCGCTGCGGCTCGCCGCGCTCGCTCCGCGCGGCGTCAGATCATTTGTGATTGACGGTTCAGTCGAGTCGGACAAACAAATATTAACGGCCTATTCGCCGACGCACACCACCGCATTTATAACAACAGACAAGATATCAAAATTCTCGTTTGAGACGAACGATCCATCTCAAGTTAAAGATTTTTCGCTGCTTTACGCAAATCCGGGCAACGAGCTCGGATCGATGGCCGTCGCGCATCGAACGCCCGGCGAAGACGGTTTCTTTTCATTAGTTTTCAATCCTAACATTGATGCAAATCGCACCATTCCAAAAGATGTTATATTTGTATGCGATACTTCGGGCAGCATGCGCGGCGAGAAAATCGAGCAAGCCAAGCTCGCTCTCGATTATTGTATTCGCCACCTCGAAGCACACGACCGCTTCGCTCTCATTCGTTTCGGCTCGGAGGTTTCGATCCAGAGCGAAAAATTATTGGATAAAACCAATGAAAACGTCGAGGAGGCTTCGAATTGTATTCGTAATATTGAAGCTGCCGGAGGAACGAATATACATGATGCTTTGAGCGCCGCGCTGCGATTAGTAGCTAATGAAAACCGCCTTGCCATGATTCTTTTCATAACAGACGGAATCCCGACCGTGGGATCCACAGATGTTAAAGAAATTTTGCGATCGGTCGAGTCGATGAACCGGCGCAAAACTCGAATCTTTACATTTGGCGTCGGCGTCAACGTGAATACAGTTCTGCTCGATTCACTCGCCGACACGACGCGCGGAATTACGGAATACGCGCGTCCGGAAGAGAATATTGAAATTAAGATTTCCGCCCTCTTTGATAAAGTGTCGAGCCCAGTCGTAACAGATACAACAATTCTTTTGGACGGCCTCGCCGTATCTGAAATATATCCAAAACGCCTGCCCGATCTTTTCCGCGGAGGCCGGCTCGTCGTCGCGGGCCGCTATCAAGGAGCCGGAATAACAACCATTCGAGTGCTCGGCAACGTCGCTGGCGAGACGCGAGAGTGGAATTGTAGTTTTAATTTTCCAGCGAAAGAGGAACGTTATGATTCTATTCGTAAATTATGGGCGGCGCGAAAAGTTGGATTCCTCCTCGACGAAATCCGCAAGAATGGTAACAATCCGGAACTCGTCGATGAGATTAAGAGCGTCGGGCGGAAATATCATATCATCACTCCCTACACATCATTTTTAGTTGTTGAAGACGGCGAACGGCTCGCGGCCGCGCGCGGCGTCGACGCATCGCGCCTTCGCGGCGACGGAACATTAACAAATTCGGAACGCGGCGAAGCGGCCGCGGCGCGCAAGAGGTTTGAAACATTAGCTACAAATACAACCGGCGCATCGTCCGTGGATGCTAGCGAAGCAGCGGATTTGTTAAGTAAACAAACGGGCGGATTTAGCTCTCCGGATCCGCCTTCAGCGCGTCCCGGCCGCCGGCCCGGAGTTCCCTCGCCGCCTACCGGTGGAAGTAGCCCGGCGACGCCAGCACCCGGCGGCCCGACGACTCCGGCCGCGGGCGGTCCAACGTATCCCGGACCCGCCGATACTATAATTCGCACGCCTACAATACCGACATTACAAAAAACGACGCGGACCGTTGGCGCGCGCGTGTTCCAATTGATAGATACCGTTTGGGTGGAATCGGCGTTTACCGAAAGCTACAAAGAGAAAATTGTAAAAATACAATTCCTGTCGAACGAATATTTTAGTCTCCTTAAGAAAGAGCCCTCGCTCGCCGCGTGTTTCGCGCTCGGCAAACGCGTCGTCGTTAAGGTCGGCGACGTCTTTTATGAAATTCATGACTAGGGACAGTCCCGGGGACAGGTACAAACCTGTCCCCTAACCTGTCCCTAAGAAAAAACGCGGGGATTCGTGATGGATTCGGCGGGCGATACCACGAGGTAGCGCGCCGTCAGCGATCCGCGCAGTTGCCGGGGCTTGGATCGGAGGCGAAAGTCGGCCGGCCGGAATGCTATCAATGGGACTCGCTACAGTTACACTTTTATCGTTATCATTATCAATACCATTATTCTCAACGCCGCTGCGGCAACTCGCGCCGCTTCCGCGCGACCGTGAATTTACAATTCAATCGGTTTCGCAGCGCGTTTTGCATCTCGACACGCTACGAGCGACGATCCGCATCAATGACACGACTGCAACGACGGAACTCGAACAGATATTTAATAATCCGTCTAACGCCCCCGCGGAAGAATCTTATATTTGGCCGCTTCCGGAGGGCGCGACCGTATCGGATTTTCAATTGTGGATCGACGGCAAAGCACAAAAAGCGGAATTGTTAGATAAAGATAAGGCGCGCTCGATCTACGAAGGAATTGTTCGATCGCAGCGCGACCCCGCGATTCTCGAATGGGCCGGGCTCGGCTGCGTGCGCGCGTCGGTATTCCCGGTGCCCGCGCGCGGACAGGCGCGTGTACAATTAAAATATACAACTTTGCTCGGCGACTCCGCAGGTTTCTCAGAATATATATTACCTTTGCGCCTCGCGGCGCTTTCTCCTGCGGGAATCCGGTCTTTTATTATTGAAGGCACGATCGATTCGCAGCGCGCGATCGCAAGTATCTACTCGCCAACGCACGCGCTCGATGTTAAACAAATCAATTCAAAGGCTGCGCGTTTTTCGTATGAAGGCGCTGGCGCGTCGCAAATCAAAAACTTTATATTAACTTTCGTTTCGCCGCAAAGCGACTTCGGCGCGCTCGTTCTCGTGCATCGCGCGGTGGGCTCTCCCGGATTCTTTACGTTATCGCTAACGCCGCGTTTCGATCTCGCGCCGTCGCAAATATTGCCGAAAGATGTTATTTTTGTATTTGATACATCGGGAAGCATGGCGGGCGAAAAGATGGAACAAGCTAAGAAGGCGCTTGCGCAATGTTTAGGAAGGCTGACAGCCAATGACCGTTTTGCAATGATACGATTTTCGACCGAGGCCGAAGCGTTTCGCCCGGAAATTTGTGAAACAACAAAAGATAATATTGAAGGCGCTCGCGCGTGGGTCCAAAAACTCGAAGCGCGCGGAGGCACTAATATTGATGAAGCGCTCTCCACGGCGCTGCGCCACGAACCCGCGCCCGGACGCATGCAAATGATATTTTTCTTAACCGACGGTTTGCCGACAGTCGGAATTACAGATAAAAATCAATTACTTAATAAAGTCCGCGGAAAGAATACAAAAGGCCTTCGAATCTTTACATTTGGCGTTGGCTTCGACGTTAATACACAATTACTCGACGCGCTCGCAAACGAATCGAAGGCAGCTCGCGAATATGTACATCCGCAGGAAGACGTTGAAATAAAAGTTTCCGCGTTATTTGATAAAGTAGCGAATCCCGTGCTTTCCGACGTTGCGATCGACGGCGGCGACGCCGAGTTTTTTGATGTATATCCGCGGCAGCTTCCCGATTTGTTTCGCGGAAGCCAGCTCGTGGTGACGGGCCGGTATCGCGGCGACGGAAAGAAGATACTAAAACTCTCCGGACGGTTCGGCGAATCGAAACGTGAATTTACCTATGAAGTTTACTTTCCGAGAGTCGAGGAAAAATATGATACAACAGCCGCGCTCTGGGCCGGTCGAAAAGTAGGATTCCTCTTGGATGAGATTCGCCTGCGCGGCAGCAACCCCGAATTGATAGATGAAATAAAGCGCCTCGGAAAAGAATATAATATTATTACGCCGTATACATCATTTCTGGTCGTCGAAGAGAATCAACGATTGTCGAGCGCGCGCGGTATATCAAATCCACGTCCGGGATGGGGCGAAACGTTTGGCGGCGGCCTCGCCGGCGACCGCGACGCGTTCGAAGATGAAGTTCGTGATTCCGTACGAAGGCTCGAAACATTAGAAAAGAAAGCCTCTGGAGAAGTCGCGGTCGAAGATAGTAAGAATGCGTCAGACTTAGCTTCGACGTCGGCCGCCGCACCGAATACCGCTCCGCCTGCTGCTGGAAAAGTAATACTATCATTGGAGCGGCGCGACGGCGGAAAACTCGCCGACGCGATTCGCGCCAATACGCGAAATGTTGGAAAGCGCGTTTTTCAGAACGTTAACAATGTCTGGGTTGAAAACACGTTTACCGATCGTGACAAAACCAATATTGTTAAAATTAAGTTTCTTTCGGACGACTACTTCGCGCTGATCGCAAAGGAACCGGAACTCGCGTCGTGTGTCGCGCTCGGCAAGAATGTTGTCGTTCAGTTCAAGGGTGCGTTCTATGAAGTTGAATCTTAATATTACAGAGTATACTAAAAGCGGCCGCCGAGCGTGCCCGCATATCCTGTAAGTTCCATGTAGCCGGTGCCGCGATGAGTGCCCTCAACGCGCACCGGCCCTTCCCAATAGATAACTCCTGTTGAATCGCTCGTATCCAATTCGGAATTGTTAATTTTCGCAGTCACGTCTAATTCTATCTTTTCACCGGGAATTCGAATGCGCCAGCGAATTGGATATTTACCTTTCGTTGCGGGGCTCGTCCAGTGCGCAAGCGGTTTCATTTCAAAATCGTCAAACGTTAAACTTCGAGCTTTTCCGCCGTTTCCATCTTTATCAACTGTATTACCTATATTAACTGTATCAATCAGCGTTCCGCCAGATTGTTTTAGATAGGTTCCGTCGGGGCGGCGAAGGCCGTAAAGCATCAATTCGCGCCCGTCGTCGAAGCGGAGGCCAAACCAATCCCAGCCCACGACGCCGCTCGCGAGCTGGCTCGTCCCCCACTCGTGATCGAACCAGCTTTCACCTGTAATATTAAGATTCTTGCCCTGAATTTGTAACGTTCCGCGCGTTGCGAGGCGAGTCCAGCTCAGGTACGCAGACGCGTTCCCGGGGTCGGGGCCTTTTTGTGAATATCCATTCTTCCCGTGCAGCACGGCGTCTTTCTTTATATTCAGTTGAAATTGTATTGACGTTTCGGAGGCGGCGTCCGATGCGCGAACGTCGATCGTGCCGTCCTGCAATTGTTGTATTTCCCAATCTTCAAGAAAACAATGCAACTTCTGTTCACTCGCGAATGCTAAGTTTCCGTCGAGACGCCGCAGGCGGCTTGTGTGGTTAAATTTCTTTTTCGATAGATCGACAACCGCGAAGTGCGCGGCGAGCACATGCAACGGTTTTTCACCCGTTGTTACATTTCCCGGCGAAAGACCGCGCCGGAAAATAGTTAATTGATAACCGAACTGCGACCCCGACGCGTCCTCGACTTCGCCCGTGACGTACCACCATTCTGTCTGGAATTGTAGATGTGCACCGTGGTCGCGTGGAAACGACATCGTTAGCGACGGCGAAATTCGCTCCCATCCGCTGGGCGCGGCGCAAACGTAACAAAAAGCCATTAATATGAATAATTTAAACATACTACGAATCCTCGCGAAGCAGTTCGCGCGGGGTGCCGCGAGACGCCAGCCACGCGGGCACGAGAGCCGCGCCGACGCACGTCGTGATTACTGCGCTGGCGACGCTCGCAATGTCGCCCCACGGCAACGCGAACCGCATCGTCCAGCCGAAGGATTGTAAGTTTACAACTTTCACTAATACTATTCCGCCGAGGATGCCAAAAAGAATTCCGCCGGCAATACTTACAAAACCAAGGATCGCCCCCTGCCAAACGACGGTTCCAATGATTTGTAGTTTTGCGCCGCCGACGGCACGCACAAGCGCAAAATCATGTCTGCGTTCGTCGACGAGCGCGGAAAGAACTGTTATAACGGCGACAATGGATACAATTCTCGATACTAATTCCAGAACGCGTGTAATTTCAAACGTTCGTTCAAACGCGCGCATTCCCTCGCTACGGATTTCACGATTTAATAGAATATCTACACGAAACCGGCCGCCGAGCAGTTCAATCATTTTCGCTCGCGCCGCTTCCGGGCTTTCGCCAGGATTCAAGAATAGTGACATATCTTTCGGGCCGTCGTCGGGAAAAACGCTAAGATAATCGCTTCGGTCCATCACCATCATTCCCTCGCTTCTTGAATAATCATAAAAAACGCCTTCGACGCGCCGTTCAAAAAAGCCGCCCGGAACTGTTAATTTTAATAAATCACCTTCGCGGACATGAAAGCGATTTGCAAGCGGCTCGTTAATTAATATTGTATTATTTTTGATAGCTTCACGAAATACGTCCGCGGGGTCGCGCCCGTCGCGGAACGGCAGCCCAGCGCCGCGCAGCACAACGCGATATTCGCCGCCGCAGACGGCCACGGGCTTATTACCAATAAACGCCCACGTCTCATGAAACGGATCGACGACGTCGGGCCCGAATTGTTGTAATGCGATATTAACAATTTCCGGATCAAGCCGGCCGACGTGTACGCCCGTCGCCGCCGTCGCGGGACGAATCCAAACATCCGATTGAATTGTTTGATTTAGAAAATCTGTCACCGTGGTTCGAAATGATCCAACCATGGTTGTAATTGCGATCGCGAGCGCGACGGCCATCCCCACGGCGCCAGCCGCCCACGCGGCGCGTGTTCTCCCCGCGGAAAGCGCGGCCGACGCCATGCGAAGAATCAATCCAAAGGATTTGTCAAATTTAGCAATAAACCGCGTGGCCGCGTCGAGCGCCGGAGATGATATAACTAAAACACAAACAAACAATGCAAGAATGGATAGAAGCGCGGCGTACGGCAGGTCACCGACTGGCGGCAATTGTGAAAATACAAACGAACTTATTAATAATATAACGGCGGCGGCGGACGCGCGCATCCACGACCGCGAACTTAATAATTTCGGGCGCTCGCGCCTGAGCCCTTGAATCGGCGGCGTTCGAAGTGCTTCGCGCAACGGTAATATGGCAGCGATCAGCGATACTAAAATTCCGACGCCGAGCCCGAGCGGGATCGCGGTCGGCGGAAGTTCTATTTCGCTCGACGGAACTCCCTGGACGACGACCGAAATCGTCGAGCGAATATTAGCGATCGCAGCTTGCGCTCCGCCGTAGCCGCCGAGGATTCCAACCACTCCGCCGAGCAGCCCGATGACAAATGCTTCAAATAAAATGACTGCAATGATCTGCCGATTTGTAGCGCCGAGCGAACGCAATAATGCAAGAATCGGGCGGCGCTGCACGACCGACGTCGCGAGCATGGTTGCTACTAAAACCGCGCCGACGATCAGTGAAATTCCCGAAAGCGCCGTTAAATTAAATTCGAGCGCGCGCACCATGTTCGCGGCCTGTTCGCCTCGCGTTCGGGGCTCTTCGAGACGCATGCCCGGCTCAAGATAACCTTTCGCGTTTTGTTGCAATTGCGCGGTTGTTAATTTTCCGCGCGGTAATAAATCAATTCGATCCACTCTTCCGTTTTTACCAAAAATCTCCTGCGCATAGTTGATATCCGTTAGAATCGTACGATTCCACGCGCTTGTTAATTTAGACGGCCGCAGCAAACCGAGAACGGCAACGTCGACGGGCTTCGATCGTGACAGAATCGTTAATTTTTGTCCAATCGATATATCTAATTCTTTTGCAAGCCGCTCGGGAACGAGCGCGCCTTCGCCGCGCAGCGCCTGATTTAATATTTCCTCGGAAAAATTACCCTTGAGTTCAGCGCCGAAGCTGCGGATTTGTGTATCAATAAAAAAGTCGACGCCGAGCACGCGAATTGTATCTTTTAACTTCGGCACCATTGCAAATTCTTCGACGACGGGCGCGATCACGGCGTCGCGCGCAAGCGGCCGCAATTTAGATAAAAATGATTCTTGCATTCCGCCCGATTGCGTAATTTCGAGGCGCGCGCGGCCGGCGACTTCTTCGATTCCTTCGCTCAATGACGACACGGCGGCCCGCGTCGCCGTCATCGTTGCTAAGATTGAGGCCACGCCCGTCGCGACGCCCAGAACTGTTATAATAAATCTCCACGGGCGGCGCGCGACCGGGCGAGCGAAGAGCGCTTTTAATACTAACAAGGAAAACAACGGCGCCATGGATGTATCAATTGTTACAGAATCTTTCCGTCGCTCATTTGTAATATTCGGTCGGCGCGGGCGGCCACCGTCGCGTCGTGCGTCACTAATAAAAGCGCGGTGCCGTGCTCGGCGCGCATGCCGCATAACAATTCGAGAACGGCGGCGCCGTTGTGCGAATCCAAGTTTCCAGTGGGTTCGTCGGCTAATATTAATTTCGGCCGGTGTACGAGAGCGCGCGCGATCGCGGCGCGCTGCTGCTCGCCGCCCGACAGTTCCGTCGGATAATGTTGCATTCGCTTTTCAAGCCCAACGCGATGCAACAATTCGCGAACGCGGACCGGGTCGCGCATTCCGGCGAGCGAAAGCGGCAATGCAACATTTTCCTCCACGGTTAGGAGCGGCATCAAATAAAATTGTTGAAATACAATTCCGATTTTTGAACGCCGCAGATCGTTTAAATCGCTTTCCGCCGCGGAAGACATATCTAATCCGGCAATGACTACTTTTCCGCTGTCGCACCGGTCGACTCCGGAAATGACATTGAGCGTCGTTGATTTTCCGCAACCCGACGGCCCCATCAGCGCCACCAGCTCGCCGGGCATCACATCAAATGTTACATTTTCAAGCGCGGGCACATCGCCTTCGCTGCGGCGGTAGCTTTTGTAAACTCCGTGGAGATGAACGACGGCTTCGCCGCGAGCCGCGGAATTTGTCACAGTAATGCCGGTTTGCGCGCGGCCACCGTAGCGCTCTGTGCGGAGGTTCGTAATAATGTATGAAATGGAAACGGCCCGCCGCTTGCAACAAAACGGCGGCGCCTAGCAGCCCATGGCAAGGGCCTTTTTTCGATAACTACAAATATGTCGCGTCCAAAATCACTACTCATAGGAACGTTTGCCGCGTTGTTACTAATCGCAATTGCGATTGCCATTGCGCCGTTTGGGAAAGATTCCACGGGAACAGATACTAACCTAAAATCGAAGGACGGCGGCCTACTCGCTTCGCTTCCCGCAATCGACAAATCAAAAACGGAGTCGTCGCCCGGCGCCGCGCGTGAATCGGCGGGCGGTCTGAACGACGGCTCGCGAAGTGCAAGTAATGGAAAAGTTATTATTACTGAAGGAGGAGCGGTGCCCCCCGGAACGCGCGTGGCGATTCGATTTGATAACCCCGATTTCATGTCAGAGATGACGATGGGCGATCTGATGCGAAGAATGTTCCAACGCGGAATCGCGGGGCAGAAAGAACTGATATATCAAATACGAAATGGTAAAAAAGAGGGCGAAATTGTGAATGTCGCCGCCGACGGAACATTTCGTATCAATCCTCCCGCGGCCTCGCCGTTTTATTTGAACGTCCTTTCCGATTTGATTTACAACGATACGTGGGAAGCATTCACGGGGCAGGAAAATGAATATTATCAAATCCGGGCGCGCCGCGGATTTGTTCTAAAGGGAATTGTTAATTCTCCGAACGGCGCGCCCGTGGCAGGCGCCGACGTCGAACTCGTCCACCACCTAATGCCGGGCTCGGGAGGAAGAATTCGAACGCCGCGCGAAATGCTTACAAAAAGCGGCGCGGATGGATCGTTTACAATAACGGCGGTGCCGGTTGAGTCGACGGGATCCGTTGCCGCGCGAAAACCGGGCTTCGCGCTTGGGATTGTAAGTATAACATTAAAATCTCCGCCGCAGCCGCTGGTTGTAACCTTAACGCCGGCCGGCCGAATTGTTGGAAGAGTCGCCGACGCGGAAGGCGGCGCCGTCGCGGGCGCGGCGGTTTCATTAGTTATGAGCGATTTTGTTACTTACGGCCTCGAACTCAAACGCGAACCCGCCATAACAAATTCCGACGGTCATTTTGAAATGATAGACATTCCCGCCGGAGCGCTTCGCGTTCGCGCGGAAAAGGCAACATTCCGCCCGGCCCAATCACTCGAATTCGAGGCGCGGCCCGGCACGACGACGGACGTCGGATTTGTTATTTTACAAAACGGAACGCGCATCGCCGGAACTGTTGTAACGCCCGACGGGAAACCGGCCGAGGGCGCGGAAGTTAAACTAGAATTTTCGACGGATGTGAATCAATTCGAACCCGTCGAGGGCGGTGCATTGATCGGCGATCTCGCCGTCACAACTACAAATGCCGAAGGAAAGTTTTTGATAGAAGGAATGGCTCGCGGACCGTACGACATCGAAGCGCGGCTGCCCGGATTCGCTCCCGCGCGCAAAAAACGTTATAAAGAGGAAGGGCGCGATTTAATATTAAAATTAAGAAAACCCGGCGCGATCGAGTGCCTCGTGCGCTGGCCGGAAGCGTCGCCGCCGCCCGCGGAATTATTAGCTTCGCTGGAGATTTCAATTGTGACCGGCCCCGGTTTTTCCGTTCCGGAAACTGTAAAATCACAAAAAATCGCGGGCGTCACCGAGCCGAACGCGAAAGAATTTCGCTTCCGAATGGAGGACGTCGCGCCTGGAAGCTACAGTTTACTTTTGAAAGCGAAAGGATACGCGAAGGCAAAACAACAAAACGTAGATGTTAAATCCGCAACGCCGGCGCAACTACAATTCGATCTCGTTCCGGGCGTATCGGTCGCGGGGCGCGCCGTCGATAAAGCTACAAAACAACCGCTCTCGGGCGCGCGCGTCGAATTGTCAACATCGCTATTAGAAGCGTTTCGCGGCGATGCCCCGTCGACGATAACAAAAGAAGACGGAACCTTTGAATTGAAAGATCTTGAGGCCGGCCCCCTTTCGATCTTCGCGCAATTCATGAATCATGCGCGAGCGACCGTTCCCGTTGGAACGCCGAAGCCCGGCGATATGATACAAAATGTTGAAATTGAACTTGGCCTGGGCGGCGCGATCGACGGCCAGGTGTTTAATGATGACGGCCTTCCGATGGCGGGCGGAATTGCAAATATTAATTCTCCGGACCGCGGCGATTCACATCAATTGATGATCGACCGAGAAGGGCGGTTCTTCCAGGAACACCTCTCGCCGGGAACCTATCAAATCAGCGCGTTGCGCGGATCGTTTCTATCGGATATGTCGGGATCGAGCCCGGCGGAATTTCTGAAAGGTATGAAATTCACGATGGCGGAAGTGAAAGAAGGAGAAGTTAAGAAAGTTGTGATGGGCGAACAGGCCGGACCGTTTGTAAAGGTTGTCGGAAAAGTAAAATCGCGCAACCAAGCTGTGGGAAACGCCATCATTACCGCGATCTCGCAGACGCGCGACTCGTCAACGTTAAAATCCGCCCCTCCAAAATTTGAAACTACAAATGCGCAGGGAATTTTTGAAGTCAAACTTCCGCCGGGGCGGACGATGTTTACAATTCAGCGTGTGGGCAGTTCACAAATGGGAATTGAAATCCCTGCGGACATTCCGAACCAGCCGGCGCACGAGTTAACGTTAAATTTACCAGTAGCAACGCTCGAGGGCGTTGTGCGCGGCGCGAAGAACGAGCCGCTCGCCGGACAGCCCGTATTGTTATCCATCGAGCAGGGCGTGTCGGGATCTTTTTTCGGTTCGTTCGGGCAGACCTCGACCGACGAAGACGGACACTACATTTTTGAAAATCTGAACTCCGGCTCTTTTGTAATATCAGCGGGCGGCGTTAGCGTTTACGCCGACACGGGCGCAAACGCGTACGGGCGCGTCGCGAGAAGAGTGCAAGTCGCCGAAAATGAAAATATTAAGAATATTGATTTTAATCTTGGAGCCGCGGGTTCCGTCGCCGGAAATGTTATATCTTCTGGAAAACCCGTGCCCGGCGCGTCGATTTTCTTTCAAACTACAGATGGACTTCCGCTCTCTCGCATATCTGATGTATTTACAAATGTCGGCGGGCAGTTTCGCGCGCGCGGAATCGCCGCGGGTAATTATAGAATTCTTGCGCGCGCGCGCGGTTTCGCGGCGCGTTTTGTTGAAGTTCGCGTCGAGGCAGGCCGCGAGCACACAATTGATATAGAGCTCGATTTGGGCGCGCCCGTCCTCGCGCGCGTGCTCGACAAAGACGGCACGCCCGTCTCGGGCGTTACCGTTTTATTGATGGATTCGGACGGCCGCCGCATGTCGGGATTCGCCGGGATTCCGGAGTTTACTCAAGTGTTCGCCGAGGGTCCGCCGCCGATCGGCGACGTGCGCCTCGGAACGCTGGGCCGCGGCAAATATAGAATTACGGTAACGCGCAGCGGCTATGCGCCCTCGACCGTCGATTTCGACATTCCAAACATGGACGCGCGCACGATTGAAGTTCGCCTGCAAAAAGAATTGTGAGATAAGCTTTACGGCCTCTCCCGCGGCTCTCGCGCACGCACCACTGCCCAACTGTTACACATGCATTCAATATTAACATTTCAAAATAGTCGAATTTCTCGCGGAATTGTTACATTAGCGTTGACTGCGATCGCGGGTGCGGCTGCCGCGCCGTTCGCGTCGGCCGATTTGAAGGCAAATCAAATATTAGTGGTTGTGAACGATTCGTCGGCAATCTCACAGGCGATCGGTAATTATTATACATCGATTCGTAACATTCCCGCTCAAAACGTGTTTCATTTGGCGAACGGAACGCCAACGGCCGAGTACATTTCGCGCAATGATTATTCACTTTTGATCCGCGACCCGATTAAGAATTATTTAGAAGTCACCGTTCCCGCGCTCAAGACGCAGATCAAATGTATTTTATTAACGAAAGGCGTACCGCTCGTCGTTAACAATACCACCGGCGGCGGAGTTTCGCAGACGGTCGCATCGGTCGATTCGGAGTTGACACAATTGTTCACCGGCCTCGTTCCGAACAACGGCCACGAAGGCTGGCTCGGGAATCCTTATTTTGGACAGCAGAAAGGATTTGATGAATTTACAATAAACGGTCTGCACTCGTCGATGAGTTATCTCGTATGCCGCCTCGACGGTTACGCGGATCAGATTGATCCGGGAACGGGCGTTCCAGTTGATATTAAGAATCTGATCGACCGCGCGCAGACTCCGAACGCGGCGGGCGTGTATCTCCTCGACGGCGATCCTACAAAAACGGGCGGCTACGCGATCGGCGAAACGTGGATGACGAATGCTAAAAATGCGCTTAATGCGCTTGGGCTTTTTGTGAATCACACGCAAACGACAACGTTTCAAAAAAATATAAATAATATTCTCGGCTACGCCTCGTGGGGCAGCAACGACTCCAATAATCTCGGAGTGCCGTATTACGGATTGAATATGAACGGGTCGGGCGACAACGTGCCGGGAACCTTCGTCCCCGGATCGTTAGCAACCGATTTTGTATCTACTTCGGCGCGCACGTTCTCGGGGCCGAATATTGGTAATTACGGGCAGTCGATGATCGCCGATTTGATACGAATGGGATGCACCGCCGCGAACGGGCACGTCGCGGAACCGTTTCTAAATGCAGTATCGCAGCCCGACCAAGTCTTTCCTAATTATGCGCGCGGGTTCACCGTGGCCGAGGCATTCTATACATCGATTGCGTTTCTCTCGTGGGAAAATACTGTAGTATGCGATCCGCTCATGAAGCGCATGCAGGTGGTTTCGCAAATTAGTAGCGTTACCACGAATTCAGGCCCGCAGGAAGGAAATAGTCAATTTACAATTGTAGGAAGCAAATTTTCGACGCTCGGCGACACGACGGTCACCGTCGGCGGCATTCCCGCAACAGTTACAAGCGTTCTGCCAAATTCGATAATTTGTAAATCGCCCGCCAGCACATCTCCTGGCCCGAAGACAATTGTTATGACAAATTCGAGCGGCACGTTCACCGCGTCGTCGCCTTATTTTTATACTCCCGCATTATTTACAGGACTCCCGATCGCGACCGCCGGCGCGAATTGGTCCTTTACTATTTTCGGCCTCCACCTCAATGATTACTGGGACGTCATCGACGGCACGCTCGCGTCCTCGCCGTATCCGCTCCCGCCGTACGGCGATTTTTGGTTAGATCTTAATTTACCGATTGCGGAATTGTTAATTGGACAAATGACGTTTGCACAAAAAACCGCGAGCTACGTCATCGCCGTTCCTAACGATCCGCTCCTCATCGGCACGCAGCACGATTTACAAGCCATCGTCGGCGGCGGATTTGGCGGAACGAATATATTTAAGTTTACTAATGTGATTCACGTCGTAGTTCAGTGATGTGAAAGATCGCGCCGGGCCGCGTACGCCGCGCGCATCGGTGCGATCTTTAGCGTGTGACGCGCTCCCGGGAGGCGCTATGGCGTTCCGAGGTCCGCCGCCGGTCTTTCATCGGCGAAAAATATTATCATGTGCGCACGACACACCCCCATCTCGCACCGCTCTCTCAGCGCCTCGGCTTTTTTATTAGTTATTAATACGGGTTTGGCGTTCGGGCAGGAGCCGCTTTTCCCGGGGCGTCAATTCAAAAAGGACGCTTACTCGCCATCTGTAGTCATCACTGAAGTGAACGGCGATGCTAAAAAAGATATTGTTATGGTTAATTCTATCACGCACGACATTTCGGTACTGATGGGTTCCGGGGACGGCGGTTTCGGGGTAGCGATGAACTATAGCGTTTCGCCAGGTATAAATCCTTATTCACTCGCCATGGGTGATTTCAACGGTGATGGAAAAGCCGACGTCGCCACCGGCAACTGGAATTCACAGGATATATCAATATTACTCAACGCCGGAACGGGTTCGTTTGGCGCACCTGGTAATTTTAGCATTGGAAAGGTCCCTGTTTCTATAGCAATTGGAGACGCCAACGGCGACGGAAATCTTGATATTGCAACTGCTGATTATTATTCCAATACTGCATCTATATTATTAGGTTCGGGAACTGGAACACTTGGTGCGGCCAGTCATTTTAATGTTGGAACGTCGCCGCTAGGCGGCCTCGCCTTCGGCGACTTGAGCGGCGACGGAAACGCCGATCTTGTAACAACAAATTTAAATTCGAATGACATATCAATACTACTCGGAGACGGTTTGGGTTCATTCGCGGCCGCCAATAATATTAGCGTCGGAACAAACCCATACTCTATTGAGATCGGCGACTTCGACGGAGACGGCAACCGCGATCTGATAATAACAATTCGATACCCGGGAG
The DNA here is from genome assembly GCA_046160785.1 of Planctomycetota bacterium. GTDB lineage: Bacteria > Planctomycetota > UBA1135 > UBA1135 > JACQFD01 > JACQFD01. The sequence continues at coordinate 578 of JBJXHE010000017.1, read as the reverse complement.
CTGTTGTTTTATTGATGGGAACAGGCGCCGGCGCGTTCGCGCCGCCGAATTATCTTAGCGCAGGCCTGACAGTGCCCATGGATTTGGCCATCGCGGACATCGACGGCGACAGCCGGCTGGATTTGTTAATATCAGAAAGTACTAACCTTTCCGTATTATTAGGAAATGGCCTCGGCGCGTTTGCATCGCCGAGTATACATGAGATTGGTAATTTCGCCGAAAGTATAGTGCTCGATGATATCAATAGCGACGGACGGATCGACCTGGCGGCGTGGAGTATGGGCTATCGGAGTGTTACAGTACTGCTGGGCAAAGCCTTCGACAGCATCAGCGGTCCATTTATAACTGTTAAAAGATTTGTTACTGGAGGATTTCCAAAGCACGCCGCCATAGTTGATATGAATGCCGACGGAAATCCCGATGTCGTCACTGAAAATAGCGGTGGAAATAACATTTACTTATTATTAGGAGACGGCGCAGGCTCGCTCGGCGCATCGTCGAATATTCATGTTGGGTTCACTCCGGGCGCTTTCACCGTTGGAGATCTGAACGCCGATGGAAATCCCGATTTAATAACT
>JBJXHE010000016.1:0-15637 GCA_046160785.1 Planctomycetota bacterium | reverse complement strand
TCTGGACGGTGTGAATTTCAACGCCTGCGCGGCGCGGCAGACCCGCCGCGATTTGTTTAGCATCTGTTTCGGAATCCCACACCGACGCCCAAACGACGAGCGCCGCATTTTCGTTAGTATCTGCACCGTTGCCGACTTTCTCATAAATATCAAATCGATCGCCGTCCCAACCCTCGCTTTCGAGCGTCGAACTCACCGCAAGCCACTGTTGCATGCGTTCGTCAAATGTAACAGGAGCGTCGTCGGGATCGGTTGTTAAGATTGCAACGCCGAGTTCGCCAAGCACATCGTTTCCGATTCGTTTCCAATTCTCGCCGAGCATATTGGTTAGATCGGGTAATTCAACAATTCGCGGATCGTCTCGTTTTGTATCATCCCAATACTTTTCCGGATGTAACACTTGTTCCGACGACAGCGGCGGGTCGAGAAACGCGCGCTCCACGTCGGCTTTCGACGGCCGCGCGGCGATGCCCCGCCCGCGATTTAAGAAATTCGCGCCGGAATAGTAGCGTTCAATCATGGGGCGCGTGAGGGCGTCGGGAACATGATCGAGTGAATTCGAATCCTCTTCAGAATTAGATATATCCAATTCTTCAGCGTCCGCGTCATCTGTTGTTTCATCACTTTCGTCTTCGCGCATTTGCGCGAAGAATTCCGCAAAACTCGACGCGCCCACAAGGCCGTCCTTCATTTCATACTGAACGGTTATAACCATTGCGGAGCCTTCGCAGACGGCCCCCCACGCGAAAATACGATCACTATTATTCGGCGCGGCGGCTTCGAGCGCCTCGTCGACCGCGTTCAAATTGTAAAATTGATCGTCGAGCGCGTGGCAGAGTTCGTGCGCCATGACACCCTTCGCTTCTTCCGCCGAGCCTTTCATTAAAAATAACTGTTTTCGCCGCGCGTCGTAGAAACCAACCACTTCACTCACAATCAAGTTCTTTGCCGAATCTATCAAATCGTAACCCTCCGGAATGAGACCAAACAATTCCATCGAAATTTGCGCGGCGCGCTCCATCTCCGGATCGAACTCTTCTTTATAATCGGCTTCGAAATATTCCGAGAGTTGCTCTTTTGTTAAAAATGATTTTTTAACTTCTTCGCGGAATTGTAGTCCCCGGATCTTCTCGACGTCGAGCATCACCGACTTCGCGATCGCGGCCGCCTCGGGGTCGTCGTTTACAATATGAACAATTCCCGGCGGATGCGCCGCGCACGCCATGGCGGCGAGCGCAAGCGCCGGCAAAAATAGTAAATTAAATTTCTTCGACACCGGAACGAACCTTACTTATCCGCCGGTTCTGTAATAACGGGTTTGATGTCGCGTTTCATCGGCTTTGCCTCGACCGCCTGCGTTTTTTCTTTACATAGTGTCAGCGCGCGTTCAACCGCTTCCGTGATGCGGGCGGGAACTTCCTCAGCCTTTGGATACGGCAGAGCCAAATGAAACAATTTTCCATCGCCTTGATAATCGGTTTTTGTTAACTGTGGCGTTTTGATAAGATTCTTTTTCGCTTTGTCCTGAATATTTGCAACGAGCCAATCGTGCATTTCTTTAGCATCGCCGGGTGTATCCCAAACCGACGCCCACACGAGCAGCTGTACGCCGTCTTTGTTTTGATATATCTCAAAACGGTCGCCGTCCCAGCCTTTCGACTCTTTCGACGTCTTCTTGCGATTTATCATTTTCATCGCGTCGGCGAGCGGATTTTTTTCATCCGTCGGCTCGTCGTCCTTCTCCGGCGGTAATGTTAATATCGCAACTCCGATCTCGCCGAGCACGTTGCTGCCGAGTTTTTTCCAGCCGTCGCCGAGTGCGGGCGCAAGGTCAGGAATGGTTATATCCATTGGAAGATCTCTACTTTTCTTATCCCAATACTTTTTTGGATGTAACACTTGTTCCGACGACAGCGGCGGATTTAAGAATGCAAATTCTACGTCTTCGGGATCGGTCTGGCCCATTCCCATCGTTCCCTTTCCGCGCGCCAGGAACGACGCGCCGCTCATATACATTTCCATAAGCGGTGTAACAATAATCGGAGGCGCCGCAGCGGCCCGCTTTCCCGAAAACGCGGGATTACTTAACATTTCTTCCGACATCATATCCTTCGCGCTCATTTTCCCGTTCATCATCTGTTGCATCGCAAATCGATTCATTAAATCCGTTGCACAGCCTTCCATCACCGCGTGCGCCGCGAAATTCCGGTCGTCGTTGTCGGGCGCAAGTTTTTTATTTGTATCATCTACGTTTTGCAAATCATAATATTGATCGTCGAGTGCATGGCACAATTCGTGGGCCATTAAGATATCGCCGATGGCTCCCTTGAATCCGCGCATCACGCGCAGCTCCTGTGTCTTCGGATCATAAAATCCGCCGATTTGTTCCATTAACACTTCTTCCATCTCTTTCATCATATCCATGGATTCGGGTATCAATCCGAAAATCTTATAAGCCGATTGTTGCCATGCGAATTGTTCACTTAAATTCTCCTCCTCGGCGGCTTTCTTAAGAAGCTTCGCGAGCCGCTCTTTATCATAAACACCCTTCTTTACAGATCGCTTGAACTTGAGTCCGCGCAATTCTTCCACTTCTTTTTCAATTCTTTTTGCTACTTCGATTATTTCTAAATCCTCTGGATTGACCGGTTCGGCCGCCTCGCTCTTCGGTTCCTGCGCCGCAGCGGGCTTCGATCCCTGCGTCGTTACGCACGCTTGAATGCTACTAATCGCGCCAGCTATAAATATTACAAAAAAGGACGCGCGGATCGCTCCGCACAATGTGAAGATTCGTCGATCGTTTGTCATAGGATGATTGGTAGAATGCTAACCTAATCTCCGTGTCGCACCCGCTCCCATTCACCGCGCCTTGGCTCCTCGCACCGATGGAGGGCGTCACGGAATCTTGCTTTCGCGATCTCGTGCTGCGTCGCAACTCCGCGCAATTCCTCGGCGGCGCATTCACAGAATTTGTTTCCGTCGCTGGCCATTCGATCCGCGCGTCGCGCCTTCGTGAGCATCTTGGCCCTGAGCGATTCGAAGCGCCGGTCGGAATTCAATTGATGGGATCGAATCTCGAATTCATGGCCGCGACGGCCGCGAACGCCGCGCATGCGGGCGCGCCCTTACTTGATATTAACTTTGGCTGCCCGACCCAAGGAACGCTGCGGACGTGCGCAGGTTCCGCATTATTAACAAATCCACCGGCGCTCGAAAAAATTATTAATTCCTGCGTTCGCGCAGCGGGCTCGATGCCTGTCACCGGAAAAATCCGCGCGGGATTTGATAACGATCTTTTATTAACAGATCTCGCGCGCGCGGTCGAAGCGGGCGGAGCGTCGATGCTAACATTGCATTGCCGCACGCGCGCGGAGGGTTATCAAGATTGCGCCGACTGGAGCCGCATCGAACGCGCCGTCCGATCTGTTACAATCCCGGTGTGCGGCAACGGCGGCGTAAAGTTATATTCCGATCTCGAACGCATGCGCCGCGAAACGGGGTGTTCTTTTGTTATGATCGGCCGCGCTGCGCTCGGCAACCCGTGGATTTTTAGTCATTACGACGCAACCGCGAAAGAGGCCGCCGAGTTTTTGTTAGAATACGCTTTCACCCTCGTCGAACGCCGCGGGTTTTCGCTACAAAAGGCCGCCTCGCGCGTCAAACAATTGATACATTTCTGGTCGGCTGGCGCGCTCATCACGGGCGGCAAGGACTCGTGGCTCAAAGAACCCGATCCCGAGCGATTGTTAAGAACCGTGGCGGATGCCGGCGGCCTCGATCTTAATTGGGTTAGCGGAAGCCAATCTTAGCTATATGAATCGCGCTCGATTTGTGATTATTGGAGCCGGCGTTGCCGGAGCCGCAACCGCGTACGGACTCGCACGCCGCGGCGTTCGCGATATTATTATTCTTGAACGCGAAAATGTTGTGGGAAGCCACGCGTCGGGGCGCAACGCGGCGCTCGTGCGGCGCAATCTTAAAACTGAAATGGATTGTTATCTTTCCCTCGCCGCCGCGAAATGGATGAAACGCCCGCCCGCGGATTTTCCGCGCGAACTACAATTCGAGGAAACGGGTTCGCTGCTGCTTTTTAATAATAATGAATCGGCGCGCGTCGAAAAGGAATTTAAGATACAACAAAAAGCGGGGCTTCAATTCGAGCAAATCACATCAAAGGAAGCGAAAGCCATTCAGCCGCTTCTCGACAATCGCGCGTTCGAATGCGCGCAGTGGACGCCCGGCGACGGACGCGTCGATATTGTAAATTTACTTTTCGGTTATTTGGAGTTTGCGGCGCGGATGGGCGCGCGCATTCAGTGCGGCGTGCGCGTTGATTCGCTCATAACAAATCGCGGACGCTGCGAGGGCCTGCGGACCAATGTTGGAGATTTCCACGGCGACTGGATTATTAACGCCGCGGGCGGCTGGGCAAATCAAATGATACAAAACGCCGCGCCTCGTGTTTCGATGACACCCTGCCGCCGAACGATGCTTGTAACAGAAAACGTAAACGCCGACCGCTCGCGGCCGTTCACGTGGGACGACGGAAAATCATTCTATTTTCGCGAAGACTTCGGCGGATTGTTATGGTCGCCGTGCGATGAAACTCCGGCGGAGGATTGTAAACAAAACGTCGACCCGGCGTGGATCGAACGAGCACGAGACAGCGCACGCCAATTGATACCTTCCGTGGCGAACGCGAAAATTAACTATCAGTGGGCGTGCCTTCGAACCTTAACATTCGACCGCGAAATGTTTATCGGCCCCGATCCGCTGCTGCCTCAGCTCTTTTGGGTCGCGGGCCTCGGCGGCCACGGCGTTACAAATTCGCCGATGATCGCCGAAATTGCTTCGGATTTATTATTAAATGAAACGTGCGAATGGATAGATCCCGCCCGCGTCGCGCCGCGAAGACCGAGCCGTTAATCATGATTCGAGCCGCTCGTCTAATATTACTGTTAATATTACTATCAATATTACTATTTGGGTGCGCGTCGCATAGTTCAGAAGAGATCGCAGAAGCGCTCCGGCGGATCCAGGCGGCGTCTCCCGCGACCGCGCCCGTCGATCCGGTGCGGATGACGCGCCGCGAACAGTTACAATTCGACGTCGACCGGCAGACGGAATTGTTAAATCGCGCCGCACTCGCAAACGATCTCGAAGCGCTCCTGCGCGCGGAGGCGGCGCTCGAGAAAGCTAAAATAGCGCTCTCGGACGAGGACAAGCGAATCCAACAATTGGCGGAACTTCGCGCGCGCACGCCGAAACGTATCATTCCGCAGTTGACTACAACTCGCGCCGCGGCGAGCAGGCCCGTTGAGATCGTGCATTCGGCGCCCGCGTCGCTTCCCGCCTCTTCCCCCGCGGACCTGCAATTAAAAGAAATATTAGATAGAATTAACTCACTCGCGGAATTGCGCGAATCGGCGGGCGATCCGGGCGGAGCGGGCCGCCTGCGCCAGCGCGCGGCCGCGTGGCGAATTGAATATTATAAAGGCAATCAAGCGAAAGCTCTCACGGAGTTACAAAAAACTCTCGATCAGGCGGATCGTTAGTCAGGTAAATCGTGAGTAATCAAATAACTCCGTCGGGTTCGTTCGCGGTCCTTCGTAACAATTCCGACATACGAAGGATTTGGGCTGCCCAGATTGTTAGTGAGCTCGGCGATTGGTTAACTCGCATCGCCGTCATCGCATACGTTGCAAACGCGACCGGGCAAACGGCGCTTTCGATCGCGATCGTCCAGGCGTTAATGCTCGCACCTTACTTTTTCGTAAGCCCGTTCGCCGGAGTTTTAGCAGATAAACTCCCGCGGCGATCTGTTATGTTTTGGGTCGACGCCATCGCGGCAGTTGTTGTATTGAGTTATTTGTGGGTTTTCTCGGTGCCCGCCACGGGTTTCGCTCTTTGGGCTCTCTCGATAATTGTAACTGTACATTTGAGCCTTGCGGCCGTATTTGAAGCATCGCGGACGTCGCTGATTGCAGCCGTTGCAAAACCCCACGAACTCGCGGGCGCCAATGCGTTGAGTCAAACGACCTGGTCGGTATGCCTCGCGCTCGGCTCGGCTCTCGGGGGATTTTTAGTATCGAAATTCGGCACCAACACAGCCGTCGTCATCGATTCATTAACATTCATGGCGGGATGTTGTATTATATTAACAATTCGCGGCGGCCGCGCCGCCGCCGCGACACAAGCCGTGGCACACGATTCCGGAAGTCTGCGCGACGCGATTCTCTATCTTCGGGCGCGCCCTACAATTGTTGCATTGCTGGTGCCGAAACTTGTATTAGGTTTGGTCGGTATTAATGAAATTACATTTGCGCTGATCGGGCCGCGGCTTTTCGGCGTTGGAGCGGAGCACGGGCTATTTCAATATTACGTCGCCGTCGGCATCGGAACGCTTCTCGGCCAGCCAATCGGCTTTGCGCTCGCTCGCGGAAATCCTGCAAAAATGCGGATCGGCATCGGCATCGCGTTTTTATTTGAATCAGCTATCTTTAGTCTAACGTTAATATCAAATTCTCTCTCAATGATCGTCGCGGTCGCGGGGCTGGCGACGGCCGGCGGATCTGTTATATGGACGTTTTCGTGTACATTACTGCAACGTTCGACCCCCGACCGCGTCACGGGCCGCGCCATCGCGCTCGACCTCGGATTCTTTACAATGACCGTCGCGGCCTCGATCATCGCCGGCGGATTTTTGTATGATTATTTTAATTTAGGCGTGCGTCTGATGCTCGGAGTTGCAACGGGAATCTATGCGTTCGGCGGAATCGTATGGTTTGCGGTAATGTATGCATTCCGCGGCCGCATTTGGGAAGGCGACGCCGGCCGCCCCGAATCGTAGAATTCCATTGTTTCGATTACTTTTTACAAATCGGGGATACCGCAATCTGTGGCTTGCGCAATTGATATCTTTTGCGGGCGACTGGTTTACTCTCGTTGCGCTGATTCGAATGGTAAAAGACGAGACGGGTGCGCGTATTTTTGTCGGGCTCATGTTCGCCGCGCAACTCGCGCCAAGTTTACTATTCAGCGCGCTTGCGGGATCCGTCGCCGACCGCATCCCGCGGCGAACTGTTATGATCGCGTGCGATTTGTTACGTGCCGCGGGCGCGCTCGGATTCTTAATTCCAGGAATCTTCAATTTGCAGGGCAACGCGTTTTTGATATGTATCTTTTCGCTTGTTTTATTTCAGCATTCGCTCACGTCGTTCTTCCGGCCGGCCGCGTCGGCAAGCGTTCCCCATTTAGTAAAGTCCGATGAACTCTCGGCTGCGGGAACGCTCGACGGCCTCTCGTGGTCGCTCGGTTTAATTGTTGGAAGCGCGCTCGGCGGAATTGCCGTCGACCAGCTCGGCCTCACCGAATGTTTCATTCTAGATTCATTAACATTTCTCGCGTCGGCGATGCTGGTTCGTTCGCTCCCGCTCCCGCGCGTCGCCGCCGCGGTCCGTGGAAAATTACAGATAGGCTACGGCGACTTTCGCGAGTTATTTGATGAATTAAAAAGGAACAGGGAATTGTGGCCTCCGATATTAGCAAAGTGCGCGTGGGGTGTCGGCGCCGCGCAATTGTTTTTGTTAACAGAATTTGGAAATGAAATTGTAGGAGCGGCCGCGGCGTCGACCGGTTTCGGATTGTTATATGCCGCGCGCGGCGCGGGCACCGCGCTCGGGCCCGCGTTCGCGAGGCGCATGCTCGGCGAATCCAACCGCGGAATCCGCATTTCGATCGCCTATGGTTTCGCGGCCGCCGCGGTTTTTTATTGTATATTTGGATTCCGGCCGCCGACGTGGATTGCATTAATATGCGTCGCGGGCGCGCACGGCGGCGGATCGATGATATGGATCGGCGCGACCGTATTAGTACAAAGACTCGCTCCCGACCGCGTGCGAGGCCGGGCGTTCGCGCTCGAAATGGCGCTTCATACTATAACCGCGTGCGCATGCCCGCTCGCCGCGGCGGCACTCTGCGACCTCGGCTACGCGCCCGCGAATTTAGTTATATTTTTTGCGGCGCTGACGGGAATTGTAGGATTGGCGTGGAGTTATTTTGCGCGCGGCCGAAAGTGAAATATAGTAAAAACTACCTCTCAATCTTAAATTCATAGAAACCCGCCGGCGCCGTGCGCGGCAGCGTCTCGCGGCGGCCGGAACCGTCTTCGGCGGAAATATAGTATTCAATGCGCGGCCCTGCGGAATCCGGAATCTTAGCGTTGAAAATTTCAACGCGATCCGACGCGACTAATTTTTCGCTGCGCCACACCGATTCACCGTGACTTCTATAATAAACGCGCAGCGAATCCGCGCGCAATCCCGTTTTGCTATAATCGCGAATGGTTACTTCTACGGGATACGCCGCCTGTTTCTTAACAATCGCGTCGAAACGCCGGTGTCTTAAATATAACATTCCTGCGTCCCAAATCGCCTTCGTGCGGCAGTGGAGCGCGTCGGTGTAGGTCCATGCATTCTTCTTTTGTTGCGGAATGCCAATGACTTCATATCCGGGCATCGCCTCGCGCCACGTTGCGAGCGCCGGCTCGTCGGAGTCGACGCCAAACAGGGGCACAAAAATTCTTTTATTAAGAATCAGCGAATTGGTATATGCCGGAACTTGCGTTCCATTGTACGGCGTCGTTTTGATTCGTAGTATCTGATAGGGCCGTCCGTAAACGTTAGTTAATGATCTCAATTTTTGCACGACCGCTTCAACGCCCGCGTAATCGGGGTTGTCCTTCGCAACTTCTTTGACAATAATCCGCTCCTCGTCGAGAAGTTTCATAACGCAATCGATATGTTGCGCTCCGAAGATGGCTTCAAAATTGGGAACAATATAAAAATTAGAAATGCCGAGCCGGTCTCTCGTAATTGTAAAGAACTCGTCATCGCTAATTTTTAGATCACGGTTCTCGGGAAGGATGATTGCCGTCGCGAACGCGATGCCGTGGCCGTCGGTGTATACATTTCCGCCCGTCAGCGAAATCGGCAATTCTAACCTTTCCAGTCCTAACAATTCCGCGACCTTTGCGGGTGCAGCGTCGTCGTGCGCGAACGAGAGTGGTTTTTCAATTTTTGATAAATAAGCGTGGATCGTTCCGGGATCAAAACCCGACAGCGGATAATCAACATACTTTCCGTCGACCAGGCTCATATTCCCTGCAGAATTAAATAGACTAAAAGCCCCCCAGTCGCGCGTTCCGTAGTGTCCGTCGCTTTGCGCGGCGGCGACAAATTTCACATTTGATAAATTAATATTCCATTTTGTGAATGTTTCTCGCGCGTCCGCTTCGGCCGCGTGATCCTTCACAACCACAACCAGGAATTCTTTCTTTACAATTTCCTGCAGAAGTTCCCGCGGCAGATGGAGCGGCCAGGCCACGAGACACCCGGCGACCGGTTCCCATTCCGCGGCAATCCGCGTTTCATACAATTTCGGCCGATTGTTTATGATTTTATCGCCCGGCGATGCGCCGGCACCCGGGCCCGCAAGTTCGTTCGTCGAACACGCGGTAAATCCGCTGACAACTAATGAAGCTGAAAAAGCCGCAGCCAACCGGAGTTGGCGATGATGCCGAATGGGAGATTTCATTCGCACAAGCCTACGCAGCGGCACATCGCGCGGAAAACAGGAAATTATTGGATAACGGGGCTCGCGGCGCCGTCGAACCCCAACGTTAACAGGCCACTTCGAAGAGAATTGTTATGATTAACCCCGCGGTTACGTTTCAGTTTTTTGTAGCATCCGTTTTCGCAGCGCCCGATTTTGGGGCCGTCGATCCGAAACCGGCCGCACCTGATCTTATTCATGAAGTGCGCATCAATCCGCCGGGTACGGACGCGTCGGCCGCATGTTTAGAATATATTGAAATTTACAAAACAACTTCGGGAAACATCGGCGGGTATACGCTCATGAACCACGCCGGAATTCCACTTTTTACATTTCCGGATATGTATATTCCGGCGGGAACGAAGTGCGTTGTCTTTTTGCGGCCGTTCGGCGGGCTTCCGATGGGAATGGAGGAAATTGTTAGTAACGGCGGCGTCGCCTTTTCGTCGGCGTCGCTCCCACTCGGAGAGGATTACTTACAAAACGACGAGGGCGGCGTTCAATTGTGGGATCATTCTTATAAACCTAAACTGCTCGACGCCGTTTACTGGTCGGCCACGGGCAGGGCGCCAAGTTTTGTTACATCCGCGGCGGCTCCTGGATTTGTAGATATATCATTTGCGGGCGGCACCCCGCTCGGCTACGACGGCACGCTCGGGCGCGCGGCCGATCCCGTTGCCGCGTACACCGGCAGCGCGTCGGATTTTACAATATTCGGCGGGATTCACGCGGCGGGTCCGACGCCGGGGCGCGACAACCGAATCCTACATTTCACCCCCGCCGAATGGATGCAGGAGTCGCTCGACGAAACAGTACGATTCATATTACAATATTCCACGGGCGCGGCGCCGGGCTGGCTCGAAATTGTAGATTCGTCGGCGCGGCTTGTCTCGTCGTCGGTGGCGCAAAATGAGTTGCAATGTGTCGCGCGGTTCGAATTGAAGTTTCGCGATGCGTCCGCGGGTTTACTAACGTTCTCCGGCGATTTTTCGCTCAGCGCGGAGGTTGCGTGGAAACGCGGGAATGCAACATTAACGACGGCGTTGCGCGGGCGATTATTATCCAACGGACCGTACGGTTTTACAATTTCACAAACCGAATCGACGAGCGGCTTTCGTTTATTAACACAAACAACGATCGCGCGAACGTCGTTCTCAATGGACGTCGCGGGCGATTCGTATACTTCTAATATTTCCGAGGTTTCGACGCGCGAGCGCCTCGGAGCGCCGCTCTGGAGATTGCACTCACAACTCTCCTTGTCCGATTCGTCGGGTTTGCAATCGCGCCGCTCGACAGGAACTGTAAATATTACAGAAATGTCCGGCGGCCTCCTTGAAACGGTCGCGCTCGTCGAACGCGATCGCCCGTTCCCGGCACAGTTTCCGCGCGTATTATCACAATCGCCTGCGCCGTCGCACTGGCCGCGTCTCACGCGCGAGTCGATTGCACAAAAAACAGTGGATATCGAGCGCAACGACGACGCGGCGTTTCGCGCGGAAATATTACAATTATATTATAAGTTAAACGATCAAATTGTAGTCGAGCTCGATCCGGAAGCGAGAAGTTCCGTTTCGCTCGGCCGCGTCTCGCAGCCGGACGCGCGGCACGTTGGAACCGAAATCGGAGCGTTTTTCCAAAATACGTTTTTAACATTATTGCAATCCGGCAGCCCCATGGACAAAACAAACACTACACAAAAAGAAGGCACGCCGGAAACGCTACAGTTTTCACAAACTATCGATTGGGCGTCGCCCGTCGAATCCGCGGGACGAATGTATACAAAAGGAATTGTTGATTCGCGCATCGGCGCGGTTCCCTTCGATATGGCTATCTTTACAATTTCAAACCGCGCGCGGTCATTTCCGTTCGCGCCGCCCGTCTACTCCATGCGCGTGCCGCGGGTCGACGTCGAAACGGTATTGTCATATCCGTCGCTGCCGCCGGCGGGATCGTTATTACCGCGGGCCGCGGCTCATCACATGGCGCCGCCGGCATTACAACTATTCGAGCGCGCCGGCGCGGGGACGATTCGCGTCGTCGACGAAATTGAAATTGAAAAAAATCTTCAGTTGGAGAGGTAATATTGCGGCGCCACGCGCGCCCGGCTTCCACCCCAATTTTTAGAAGCGCGCTTCGCTCCCTTCATAAATCGAATCATGCGCTCAACATTACTTTTCGGAATTGGTGTAATTTCACTTTCGGCGTTTTTTGCATCACGCGAATTTATAACTATTGCGCCGCTGCAGGATTTCAAGAACGTCGAAATCAAGACGATAAAAGCGAATGGTAATATTTATATGCTCGAAGGCGCGGGCGGAAATATTGGCATTTCGGCGGGCGATGACGGCGTACTCATGATCGACGACCAGTTCGCCGATCTCGAACCGAAGATTCGCGAAGCTATCAAAAAACTTTCCGGCAAACCTATCAAATTTTTATTAAATACACATTTCCACGGCGACCACACCGGGGGAAATGCACTGTTCGGAACAGAGTCATCGATTCTCGCGCATACAAACGTTCGAAAGCGTTTAGAAACCGGGCGCGCTCCAATGGCAAAGTCCGGGCTTCCGATTATTACCTTTGACGAAAGCCTATCGGTGCATTTCAACGGCGAAGAAATCAAAGCGATTCACATTCCGAATTCGCACACCGACGGCGACGCCGTTATCTATTTTACAAAATCGAACGTCGTTCACATGGGCGATCTGTTCTTTTCGGGCCGCTTTCCATTTATTGATATCGGCAGCGGCGGTTCGGTCAAGGGGCTCATCGCCGGTATTGAAAAGGTAATACAAACAATACCCGCGGATGCTAAAGTTATTCCCGGCCACGGCCCGCTCGGCGGAGTCGACGACCTGAAGAGTTATCTAAAATTTCTGCAGCGCACCTATGAAATTGTAGCGAACGGCGTCAAGGCCGGCAAAGACTTTGAAACGCTAAAGAAAGAGGACGTTCTGAAGGAATTTGAGAAGTTCAACTGGGAATTTATCAATTCCGAACGGTTTCTGAAAACGCTGTTTGATGATATTAAGAAAAACAAATGAGCCGATTCGCGAAGAGGCAGAGTTAGTGTTATAATTCGCGCGCCGCCTTTGGAAAAATCTTCCGGAGGCTCACTGTCTGTCTGTACTAGGCCGATAGTACGGCCCAGTGAAGTACTGGGTCGAACCGCACGCAACCGAGGCGCCGAGCGAACAGCTCGCGCGGCAGATTCGTTTCGCGATTGCTAATGAACAATTGCGATTCGGCGACCGCGTGCCTTCGGTGCGCGCTCTCGCCGCGGAAGCGTTAGTAAACCCGAATACGGTAGCAAAAGCGTACCGGCAGCTCGAATGGGAGAAAATTGTAGAATCGAAACCGGGAGACGGCATTTTTGTTACATCGGGCGCGTTTGAGATTTGTAAACAATGGCGCGACGGCCGCATTTCGTCGGAACTGCGGCGCGCTCTCAACGAAGCGCGCTTAGCAGGAATTGATGCAACAAAACTTTCGAGTTGGATACAACAATTATTGAAGGAACCACAGGGGGCAGGCCATGAAAAATAATACTATTCACGTTCATAACCTTTCATTTCGCGCGGGAAAAAGGCAGATTCTCGAAAATGTAGAATTCGAACTCGCCGCGGGAACGGTGACGGCGATTCTCGGACGCAACGGCGCAGGCAAGTCGACGCTGCTTCGAATCTTAACGGGTTTATTGTTGCCAACGACAGGCGATGTAACCGTTCTCGGAGAGAGCCCCACGCGCCATGGCGCCGCGCTGCGTCGAAAGATTGGATATGTTCCCGACGCGATCGAACTGCCAACGTGGATGCGCATCATTGATTATTTTAGGTTTTGCGAACCGTTTTATCCGTCGTGGAATCGTAGCCTTTCGGATTCATTACTTTCGCGCCTGTCGCTCGACCCGACGCTACTGTTTCGAACGCTATCCAAAGGCGAGCGGACGAAAGTCGCACTCATCGCAGCGCTCACGCACGAACCCGAATTATTAATTTTAGACGAACCGTTCTCGGGGCTCGACGCCATCGCACGCCGCGAAATATTAGAAACGCTGATCGAACAGATCGCCGATCGTAAACATTCCGTATTGTTTGTATCGCATTCGCTCGCCGACGTCGAGCGCCTCGCCGATTCTGTAGCATTACTGGACAACGGACGTTTTGTATGGAACGGCTCGCTCGACGACGCGCGCGCGCTCATGCAAGAATCCCCAGCCGCGGGCGCCCATCCCGAACGCGCGTTTGATTTGCAGTATTTCTTTGAGTCTTCGATTGCTAACGCCGCAAAATAATTATAACAATGAAGAACATACTCCACCGATCAGAATTATATCAACTCGCGTGGCGCGAGTTTTCGAATAGCGCGGTACTGGCCGGCGCAATATTTACATTAACGATCGCGCTTCTCGGTGCTTTGTACTTTTTTGACCTCGACGCTGTTTATTTCGCACCGGCCGCGATCACAGCGCTCGCGGCGGCGGTTTGGGCCGCCGACGCAGGGACGTGCGACGCGCCCGGACGCCGTCTGGCAACATTACTTATGTTACCGGCCCGCCCCGTAAAAGTTTGGCTCGCGAAAGTGCTGTTCGTCTTAATCATCCTGTTCATATATATATCATTTTTATTATTAGCCGACGCGCTTTTTGCGTGGTACGTGGGCCGCGTTTCTATAACAACCGGGCGCGGCGAACTATTACAAACATTTCTCGTAATGTATTTATTTGCATTCTGCGTGGCTTCGGCGGTGCTTGCAGCGGCGGCGATTTTTGCACACGGCTTCGCGGCGCTCGTTACGGGAGCGTTAGTGATCGCAGGACTTGTCTTCACCTCCCTGCAGGTCGCGGAATATTTAAAGTATATGGGATACAAAGCGGGGTCCGGTTTTGTGCTCTCGGCGGCCGCAGGTGTTTCAATATTTTTTTTAATATTATCGACGATTTTGTTTTGTTGCATTCGCGGATACGGCAGGCCGCGATGGAAACGGCTCACGGGAATGCTCGCAATGCTACTTATCTTATCAGGCGGAATTGTAGCGGGTACGGATCATTATATTTATTATCAAGGCATCGTAACGCCCGGTAACCCAAACGCGGTCCTTCATGAAGTGTCCGTTTCTCCCGATGGCAAAACTGCATCATTAGAATTGATTCATAAAGATGGGCCCAATTATGCCGGCCGCTTCGTCTGGCTTATTGATATTGAAACCGCCCGCATCACGCCGCTCCCGGAATATTCACTTTGGGTATATGATAATTCGTGGAAAATATCTGGGCAAATCCAGCTTGCCCACGAAAACGTTTTCAATCGAGACGACAACAATGGCGAAGTGGTGGTCGTGAATACGACTAACGGAAAAATAATAGAAAGGCGCGAATTGTTACGTGAGGACATCCTGCCCGAGCCGCGCTGGGCAATCGTGCGCAGTACTACAATTCCTGAGATCACATCGAAGTCGCTGACCGTTGGTGTTACTGTAGCCGTCCGCGATACTTCAATTAAAAAAGAATTTACATCGTATCGTATCTATACCGGCTCTCATTATTCTGCCGCCCCGCTCCCGCAGCCCGGCGAATTCCTCTCATCCGACACCGAGCGCAACGCCGTTTATTATAATTTAAATACGAACGAAGAGCGCATTCTCAAAAAGGGCGGCGTTTCCAGAATTAGATTGTCCAAAGACGGCGCGCGCGCAATTATCCAGCAAGATCACGAAGCCAATATTATAGATATCAAATCGGGCAGCACAATCGGACCGCCGCTTCCCGTTTTGCCCGACGGCGCCGATGCGAACGCCGCACGAAAAAAGTCCTATCTATTCCATAACTACACTTGGCTGAAGGGAGATATCAACGGGCGATTTGTAATGAAATCAACGTTTCGACAGGCAGAAATCTCGATCCTTGATATTGTTAATGGAACCGAAACGCTGCTCGATACGAGAAGTCACGAAGGCGTCGCGCTGCGCGGCGACTCAGAATTAGTCATCATTCGAAAGAACAATTCCGTCGAACTAACAGATC
>JBJXHE010000015.1:0-31209 GCA_046160785.1 Planctomycetota bacterium | reverse complement strand
AGATGCTGTTGTAGTATGTGTCATGGGTCGGTTTTCGTCCTTTGGGCCTCGAGCCCGCTCTACTTGGGAATCTTAATTTTAGATATCCCGCGGCGGAAACCGGCCTTCTCATCTCATCTGACCCCGTCATCACAGCGTGAGCACGCGATTCGCCTCTGGGAATTAATAAATACAATTAGTAAATAACGTGTCCCGCGCGCTCCACTAAATACTCGACAAACGCATTCTTATCATTCACCAAAACGTCTCGAGCCGCGCGCCATTTGTATTATTTACAATTAATACTTTCTCCTACTCCGCGATGTCGGCCTTTAACATTAATTCTTCGTCGATCGTTACAGATCCCACGCAGTCGAGGTTCGCCTCGGTTACGGTAGCGTTATGAATTATTGAATGCAGAAAGGTGCGCACGAAGTGTGAATTCTGTCCGCGTGAATGGGCGCGGCGGCGAATCAGGATCGGGGGCGTCGCGACAATTCACCTTCCAACTGTTTTTCAGCCACCCATTGGCTGTTAAGCTCGCGGCCCCGCCAATCCCTCTCTGGGAGGTTTTGTGACCGCGCCCCGAAAACTCATCACCGCGTTTTTATTAATATTCATTCTCGCCGGCCACGCGATCGCGCAGTCGATCCCGATGCCCGACGTCTACGGGCTCTCGTCCGCCGAGGCGATTACAAAGATTACAGAAGCGGGATTTACGCAGCCGGTTCTTGCGGCCGACTCTTCGACCGCAGCCGCGCTTCCGGCGGGTGGAAGGTCCAACGACTTCGTCGAATGGCAGTCCGAAGCGCCCGGCGTTGCTACAGATGCAGGAGCCGTCATTCGAATCAAAGCGGCTTTGATGAGGCCGGTGCCGGATGTCGAGACCGGCAATACGCCAGGGACGGCCGCGAACGTTAGCGAAGCGGCGCTGCGCGCGTGGCGCGCGGGGCGGTTCCGCCTTGGCGTGCCCGACCCCGCAGATCCGTCGCATTTAATACCTTTGGATTTATCAACTGGAATTGTAGGAACCGTCAAGCTGAATTCACAGAAACCGGCGAAAGCTACAAAAATCGAAGTCGGCGGAGTTATTGGTATTATTCTCGATCCGGCGTCCTCGGGCGGAGACGACACGGCGAAGACATTAATATTATTGGCCGCAGGCGTCGTCGCGGGGGCGATCGCCGGTTACGTGGCGCGCAAGCCAGAAAAGTAATATTTACTGTTATTGCTGTTTGCGATGGGTTGCAACCGCGCGCGCCATTCGGAATCCAATATTATAGTTAGCGTGCTCGGGTTTAACAAATCTGCGGAACGCGCAGCGGAGCGCCGCGGGCTGGTCGTGGAAACTGCCGCCGCGAAAAACTTTTGTAGTTTGTTCGATGGCCTCGACGCTGCCGTTTGAACTATGAACAGGCAACGGATCTCGCGTGTACCAATCCGAAACCCACTCGGAAACGTTGCCTAACATATCAAATAGTCCGAACGGGTTTTGTTGATAGCTTCCGACGCGCGTATGAAACGTCGCGCCGTCGTTCCACGGACATCGTTCCAGTAACAAATCGTCGCTCTGGATTGCTGCATAATTGGCGTCCGCCGCGTTTTCGAATTGTTGTATCAGTTCCTCGCCGCCGTTCCAATAGTAAAGATTCGACGTTCCCGCGCGCGCAGCGTACTCCCACTGCGACTCCGTCGGAAGGCTGCAATCAAACGCGCGGCAAAACGCGTCGGCGAAATGCCACGAAACCGTTTCGACGGGATTTGTTAGGTTGAACGCGATTTTGTAGCGATCGTGCGGCGGGCGCTTGCCCGAAGGGTTATTACCAAAATAACGCATCCACTGCGCCTGCGTTGTCTCATATTTACTTAAAAAGAACGGGGCGAGATTCACATCGAACGATGCTTCATTAACATCCGATTCCGCGTCGGTTTCGCGCGCTCCGCGGCGATACGCGCCGCCCGGCAATAATACAAATATGACGCCCGTTGAATCCGTTATTTTGTAACGTTTGGTGGCGGGATCGCCCTGGCTCGTTTCAATCTGGGGCGCGTCTCCGCTGTCGAGGAGCAAGAATTCCCACAATTGTGATTTTGGATCTTTTTGTAATGGGATGAGACCGGCCTGCGGATCGAGCGGATAATGATGATACAATTCTGATGCTAAGATATCGGCCGATGCCTTTTTCCAATCAATAGCAAATTGTTCGACCGACCGCCGGCTCGCGGATTTTGCAAATTCGAGACGCGTCGCGGCCTGGTCTTTTTGTAGTTCGAGCGATTCGAGCGATTCTACAATTCGGCGAATTTCAAAAATGTACGGAGACGACGCGCCCGTTTTCTTTAACTCTTCGCGGCGCGCCGGAAGATTCGCACAGAGCTCACTCGCCTCGCGAAGCCACAATTCCGTCTGCGCGATATTCGAAGGCGCCAATGGATATAAACCGTGCGCGATCGTGCGAAGCAAACGATCGGCGCGCAGTCCGTCGCGATACGTTTCCGTTTCCAGTATTGCTAATGATTTTGCATCGACCTCGCGTTTGAGTTGAACTACAAAAACGAGAGACGATGCCATCATCAATAATGAAGCGGATGCAACGGCGATCGCGAGTGCGCGGTTGCGTTGCATCCACAGCCGGGCGGTTTTTAGTAATGAAGGATGCGCCGCGGAAACGGGCCGGCGGTCAAGATACAATTCCAAGTCCGCGGCGAGGTGCTTTGCCGATTCATAACGATTCATCGGATCGCGCGACATCGCCTTTTCACAAATAGCAACGAGAGCGCGCGGCGCGTTTGGATTTTGTTGTAGTATCGGCGGCGGGGGGCCGAGTACGACGAGGCCGAGCAGTGTTTTTTGTGATAATCGCGTTCCGGGCGGAACGTAGGGCATGTGCCCGGCGAGCAATTGATATAATATCGCGCCGATCGAATACACGTCGGAGCGTTGCGTTACTAAATTTAATAATCCCATCGCCTGCTCGGGCGCCATGTACGCGGGCGTGCCGACGACGGAGCCGTCCATTGTAACTAATGGCGAATCGGGATCCGATTCGCGCGTGTCGCGGCGAACGCTGTGAACGGTTGATAGATCGGGAGTCTCATTTGTAATTCTGCGGTCGTGAAGATCGGGTTTTGTTAAAACGCGCGCGACGCCCCAATCCATAACAAAAACTTCGCCGAACCGGCCGACCATAATATTACCGGGCTTGAGGTCGCGATGAATGACGCCTTTCGCGTGCGCGTACGACACCGCCTCGCATACTCTTAATAATACAGATAACGCGCGCGTTTCCGTCCAGCCGTCGGCGCCCGTTTTTACAAATTCAAAAATGCTGCGAAGGTCGCGTCCTTTTACAAGTTTCATTGTAAAATAAAGGCGGCCGCCCTCGTCGATTCCTAAACTATGAATTGGCACAATTCCCGGATGATCGAGTTGTCCGGTCACTTGCGCTTCCTCTAAGAATCTGCGTATTTGTATCGTTTGATGAAGCTCCTGTTCCGCCGGCTGCCGTTGCGCCAGATCTTTCATCATTTTCATCGCGAGATGACGGCGAAGCTGTTTATCAAATACGCGCCAGACGACGCCCATTCCGCCAATGTCTACTTTTCCGCGAAATATATATTTCTCGCGTTCGGGCCGCACGTTGTTCAGCGAAGCTAATAATGCGGGAGCGCCGTCGGTATGATGTGGATCATTCTCGGAGCGCACGCCCGGAGTCTCGTCGACCGCGATCGCGTCGCTCGGCGGATCCTGGCCGCCGTATAATTGTAATAACCGATCGCGAAATTGTTGTTTTGTTCGGAATCGGCCGCGGCCGGGATTTAATAACTTCCATTCTTCAAATAGCTGTTTTAGCGATGCGGCTAATTCGGAATGCCCCGTGCAAAAAGCTTCAAAATCACACTCCGGCCCGATCGATACTCGCGAGAGGTAATCGGCGAATACATCCATTGCAATGCTGGACGGTCGAAAGTATTCGGGTGGATTTGGAGTTTTCATGCGACTCGCTTTTTCGCTAACTTCAAATCCCGAAACTCCCGCAAACCGAACACTTTAACTTTTAATAAACATGGCAGCCAAAAAACCAAACAATCCGGCCGCGTCCGCTCGAATGGCGCCGTCGCCGCGAGTTCCCGTGCCAGATGTATCAAATCAAACGATTGACCAGGCGATTTCGATACTTCAGGCGGCGCAGTTGGCCATCGAAATTTTTATTGGAGCCTGTGGCGGCGCGCGCTCCACTCCGCGGACGCCGACCGACGGCCGAATTGTTAGAAGCCAGTGCACGGCGCCAAATGATACAGTAGCCGTTGGCTCGCTCGTGGGCGTTGTCGTCGATCCGTAATAATTAATATTATAGATCCAATTTACGCGCGACGCGCAATCCCATCGTTTTATTAGTAGAAATAGGCAGCGCGTGGCTGCGGTACGCGCAGCGGAAGTAAAGTTTTTGTGGCGATCGAACCCACGAGCCGCCGCGCACGACTTTGAATTTTTCGGAGGAAGAACTTTCGGACGGGGTTGATTGATAACGTTCGCGAAACCAGTCGGCGCACCATTCTGTTACATTTCCTAACATATCGCAAAGGCCATAATTATTTTCGGAAAACGATCCGGCCGGCGAAGTATAAAGAAACGGATCTTTCCACGGGCCCGGCGTTTCATCTTGCGATGCGTGATTTGCATCTAATACATTTTCGCGGCCTTCAAGATATTTATAATGATCACCCCACGGATAGGCGGACCCCTGTCCGGCGCGCGCGGCGAATTCCCATTGCGCTTCTTCGGGGAGTTGGAGTCCCAGCTGTTTTGCAAAAAAATCAGCCTCCGGCCAAATCACATTTTCGACCGGATTTAATTCTGTAAACGGCTGGTTATTGAGCGTCGTTCCCGCGGCATACTCCGAAGGATTCGAACCGTTTTGATACATCCATTGCGCCTGCGTAATTTCAAATTTACTCATGAAAAACGGTTCCACGGTTTTTCTTATAATATGCTCATTCGGCTTGTGATGCGCTTCCGTCTCCGGCGATCCCATATCAAATTCGCCGCCCGGGATCAGTATCATAACAATTCCTGCGCGCTGATTAATTAACTTTCCCGTCACGGGATCGAGCTGCGGGCGTTCGCCCGAGAGCGGACACCAGAATTCGTAGAGTCCGCTGCGAGGATTCTCGCCGAGCGGTAATAATCCAAGCTGCGGCCGAATGTTTAAATTACGATATCTCGGAGATTTTGAAATGGTTGCAATCGCGCGCGACCAGGCTTCGCTCGCGTCTTCGATCGTTAATTTATACAAATTCTGACCGCGAGCGAAGCGCGCGCGAATTTGAGACTGAAGAGAATCAAGCGCAGGCAACGTACTCTTCAATTCTATCAATTCCGCGGGCGAGAGCGGCGAAGCCTGCGCGGGGTTTTGTAAATCTTCATAATCCGCGCGCCGCGATAAAAGCTGTTTGCAGCGCGTGAGCCACGACTGAGTTTCGCCGGCGTGCGCCGGCACCAATGGCAATAATTTAGGCGCGTCCGTGCGCAGAACAGATGCTAATGTTAAATCGGCGAGCCGCTGCGTTTTGTTACGTTCGAACGTTAAACTTACTAAAAAGCCGATGCCGGTCGCGAGGAGAAGCGCGGCGGCGGCCACGGCCGTGAGCGCCACGGCGCGATTGCGTTCGAAAGCTAACATTAACGCATAACGAAAACTCGCGGGGCGCGCCGCGACGGGCCGGCGTTCGAGAAACGCTTCTAAATCTTCCGCCATTTCAAGTGCGGAACTGTAGCGTTGCGCCGCATCGCGCGCCATCGCCTTTTCACAAATAGCGACGAGCTCCTCGGGCGCTTTTGGATTTTCTCGATGGAGCGGCGAAGGCGGGCCGAGCGTGACTAAATTTAATAATGTATATTGTGAAATATGCGCGCCGTCGGGAACGTAGGGCATGTGGCCCGCAAGTAAATGATAGAGCATCGCGCCGATTGAATAGATATCTGACGCCGGACCTAACTGTTCCAAATTCCCCATCGCCTGCTCGGGCGCCATATACGCGGGTGTGCCGAGGACGGAGCCGTCCATTGTTAATAATGGCGCTTCCGACGAACCGTCGCGTTCGTCTTTTCTTAATGATTGAATAACGCTCGGCGGATCAGTTTGTGGTTTGCGAATTCTGAGATCGTGAATATCTTTATGATCGGCGGCGCGAGCGAGGCCGAAATCCATCACATAAACTTCGCCGAACTGGCCAACCATAATATTCGACGGTTTTAGATCGCGGTGAATCACGCCCTTCGAATGCGCGAATGCTACAGCTTCGCACATTTTTTGTATCACCTGCACGGCGCGCACGATCGACCAGTTCTCTTCATTCTTAGCAACGAGATCAAATATTAATTTCAAATCCCGCCCGCGAACGAGCTTCATGGTAAAGAAAACGCGGCCGCGCTCGTCCATGCCAATATCATGAATCGGCACGATGCTCGCATGGTCGAGCTGGCTTGTAATCTGCGCTTCATCGAGGAAGCGCATCAGGCGCAGGCTCTCCGATTCTGTAGTCTTTGAAGAACTGTTATGATTAGCATCCGGCTCGCGCATCATTTTGAGCGCGAGATGCCGCCGCAGGTCGCGGTCCCAAACTCGGTAGATGACGCCCATCGCGCCGCGTCCGATTTCATTACGAATCGTGTAGCGCGACGCGAACACCGAGCGCTCGCGCAGCGAATCTAACAATCTGTTTGTAGCATCGACGCGGATCGATTCTTTAAAACCGCCGGGCTTGGAGCCGTTCGAAAGCGGATTTGTATCATTTAACTTCCGAAGCTCGCCCGCGATCTCCGGGTATTTGATACATAACGATTCAAAATCGGGCGTTGCTCCGGATTCAACGTCCGTTAAATAATTCGAGAATATTGCAATTGCGTGGACGCGCGGGTCGCGGCCCGAAGCGTCGTCCGGGTGTGAAGGCACAGGGCTGTTAATAATACGGAGGCGGTCGTTCGATGGCACGGCGGCGTTTGACGCCGAATGGCAAATCGCCGCTGCGTCAGTTCAAAAGAAGCCGGTACGTCTATGAAACGAACTCGAAACTAACTGAAGCCGCCACTCTGGCGAAAACCGCTGATTCGGGCTTCACGGCAGCAGTGCCATTTGCTCCATCCAGTCGACGATTTGTACAATTACGCCGGGAAGATCCGATCCATTATTATTAATAAGAATCGACGGCCCGCAAACTGCCTCGCCCGGGAAAAACTCACAAAACCGGTCGATCGCCTCTTTCATAATATTACCAAACTCGCCGTCGTGCGTGTCGTTGATCGTGCCGCACGGGTGCGCGAGATCGAGATTATAAGTAAGACACATCGGCGGTGTGTACGTGCGGCCGTAGTCCGCGGGATTCATCAGCCACGTCTTTGGAGAGCTGCTTACTAATAATGCAGGCGGCACCAATGCAAACGATGGCACTCCGAAAAAATATTGCGAAGCCCACGACGGGAAGAATCCCGGATAATTAACATCGAGGCAGTTGAACTGCGAGGGCGCGCCCCACGGAAGTATATAATTCGGCCGGCTTGATAACTTTTCGATCGGATCGCGCGACGCGAGATTCTGATAATCAATATTGAGCCCCATATAATACGTTTGAAATCCGCCGCTCGAATGCCCCTGAAGGAAAAGTTTCTGCGGATCGAGATTTAATACTTCAGCGAAGTAGCGCGAGAATTGTATACAACGTGCGATGTCCTTTGAGGCGTTGACCCAACTTTCCGAAATTTCAAAATTGATAACATGATAATTCGGAATAATAACAATAAAACCGCGGTTAAGCGCTTCGAGCGTGATTGGCGAGACTTTTTCGAGGCCGGCGTAGGGCGTGTTCTCGTTGCCGCCGTGCAATTGTATTAAATAGGGCCTCGGCTGGTATTCCGATCCGGGGAACGCCGGGCTCGAACCCGACGGATATAATATATCAAAAGTCTGTTCGTCGTAGAGCGGATCCGTGGGAAGCTTCGTGCCGTACGGGATGTCTAAATAATAAGTAAACTGCGCGTGCGCGGCCGCGCCGAGAAACCATACAAAAAGGATGCTAACGATCGCGGACCGTATCGATAGGGCCGGGCGATTTCTGAAGGGAGTCGGAGAGACGTTCAAGGGTTGCCTCCGGTTGGCTGGATGGGAGGTGAGTGTACGATTCACCGTTTCGCTTGGCCAGTCGCCGAGGCGCGCTGAAAACCCGCCACGGAACGGGGTCAGTCCCCGTTTTCGCAGGATAAAGAACGGGGACTGTCCCCGTTTTCACAAATGGAAGGATTTTTCTTAGTTTGCTTCGTGGCGGCATCCGAAGTGTGGCTGTGAGCACGCGCGATCTTGACGGTGTTGTTAAAGAATTCCTGGTCGAAAGTTATGAAAACCTCGACCGGTTTGAACGCGATTTGTCCACGCTACAAGAAAAACCGGCATCGCGAGAAACGTTAGCGAGTGTTTTCCGCACGATTCATACCATTAAAGGCGCATGCGGATTCTTAGGATACGGAAAATTAGAATCCGTCGCGCACGCCGGAGAGAATTTATTAAGTAAACTGCGCGACGGGCGCGCCGTGCTCGAACCCGCAATGACGGCCGCGCTCTTCGACGTCGCCCGTGCCGTCCGCGAAATGTTAGCGACCATCGAATCGACAGGGTCCGACGGATCTCGATCCGCGCGCCTTGAACCGATTGGTAATATTTTGTCGAAAGTGCCGCGAATGGCGAGCGACCTCAGCGCGCTTGTTAACAAAAAAGTTCGCGTCGAACTGGAAGGCAATGCTACAGAACTCGATCGAATTACTATTGAAGCGATCAAGGATCCGCTGGCGCACATCATCCGCAATGCCGTCGATCACGGAATTGAAGCTCCGGACGTTCGCGCGGCGCGCGGCAAGCCCGAAGAGGGTTTTTTATTATTACGCGCACATGATAACGAAAGCGAAATTTGTATTGAAGTGTCCGACGACGGCAATGGCATCGACGTCGAAAAAGTTAAAAATAAAGCAGTTGCCTCCGGAATGATTGCATCCGGCCGCGCCGCGAACATGAACGATCGCGAAGCGATGGAATTGTTGTTTCTTCCGGGATTCTCGATGGCAGAGCGGATTTCAAATATATCCGGGCGCGGCGTCGGGCTCGACGTCGTGAAAACAAATATTGAACGGGTTGGCGGAACTGTAGAAATATCGAGCCGCGCCGGGAAGGGGACGTCGATCAAGATCAAAATCCCGCGTTTTTGTACATTGAGTCATAGTTAATAATACTTATCCGTTCAAAACACTATGATTATACTCATCGTCGACGATAGCCGCGCGATGCGTGCAATCCTGCTGCGCACTCTGCGCCAGGCGGGTTTCGAATCGCATACCATTCTCGAAGCGGGCGACGGCACCGAAGCCATGCTTCGAATCCGCGAATCCAAACCGGATCTTATTCTATCGGATATGAATATGCCGGGAGTGACGGGAATCGAACTGTTACAAAAGCTTCAAACTGAAAATATAGATATTCCGCTTGGATTTATAACATCCGAGTCGAGTCAAGAGGCGCAAGCGGCCGCGGCCGACGCGGGCGCGCGATTTTTTATAACAAAACCGTTTTCACCCGAAAGATTACAAACCGTTTTGTCTCGAGTGTTAAATATAGGAATATGAGTAGCAATCCGAATCAACATCCTGATCATGCGCAAGCTGGTACGGCGGTGCGCCGGCCGCCGTGCCTCATTCCGTCTCCGCACGGCGTTGCGAATTTGCTTTCGGGATTAGTAGGAAAGCCCGTTTCTGTAAAAACGGCCGCGCCGGTTTCGATCCGTACAAAATCGCCGGTGGCGGTTGCTATTTATGCGCGCGACGACCATTCCGTAGCTGCCGTTTGCATTTTTGATATCACTCTTGCGAATGCAGCCGGCGCGGCGCTCACTACAATTCCGTCGAATGTATCCGATCTCAGCGCGAAAGCCGGCAAGCTCGACGACGTGATCCTCGAGAATTTTAAAGAAGTATTAAATGTTATTTCGCAATTGTTCAAAACATCGGATTCGCAACGCATCGCGTTCTATTCAATGCATTTGGCTCCGCCCGAAAAAATTCCAGGATTCGCGGCAATTGCAATACAAAGCCCAGTGGCGCGCGCCGATTTAAATATTGCATTTCCCGGATACTCGCCCGGAAAAGTTACAATCGTCGTTCGTTAATATTTACGTTAGCGTAAATATTAGTATCAAAACTAAACGTTAGTTTCCGTCGGCTCGTCTTTAGGCGCGGCCACTTTCTTGGCCTTCGCGCGCGTCTTCTTCGCGGGCGCGAGCTGGTCGACCGGACGCCCCGCGACGAGGCGGAAGAACTGCGCGACGTCCCACAAATCGACGGGCGCCAATCCTTCTTTTGTTAATCTTTCGCGGACCTTTTTTGTAAATTCAACAATTCGATGATAACCGTTAAACGTGGGCTTCGAATCGTACGGAAGGTCTTGCTTCAGGGCCGTTGCCGTTCTTTTAACAGATTCGGGTTTTACAAATACGTCGGTCAGAGGATACAGAACGCCGCGTAGCGCGGAAATGTTAGGCCACGTCGCCTGTGCAACTGTAGCATAGCCTTTTATCATTTCCTCGCAGGCCGCGGTGTCGGGTTCCGGGCGCCAAATCCATTCGCCGTATGCAAACCAAAACGCGCCGTCTTTAATACTACTAATCTTCACGGCCTGCACAGGGTGCATGAGACCGGCTTTTTGTACAAATTCACGATGGAGTTTCGCGAGGTCTTCAATACTTCCGGCTGCTACTAATTCCCGCCATTTCGCCGCGCCTAATATTGTATTTAACTGTTCCTGCATTTTTTTGTGCTTTTCACGAATCTCCACCCAGCCCGCGCTCGCGAATCCCTCGGGATACGTACTGCGGAAACCGATGACGACCTCGTCGAACGAACGTAAAGACTTCGAAGCCGTCGACGACTTGCGCTTCACACCCGCCGCGCGGAGCGCGCTCTTCAGGTGCGAAACATTGGGCGGGGTGGCGGCCGCCTCCGGAGCGGACTTTAAGAATGTGCTTGGCATCCGGAACTCGCGCGGCCGCTCGCTATTTTCAAATAATACAATTGCCATGGTGCCGCGAATGTCCGCGATCAGGCCCACGCCCCATTCTGCGCAGGACGAGTGTCGGACGTAGTCACCGGTTTTTAATGCATTCATAGTTGGAAATTCTAATTGGAACTTTGCGAGTTAGGCGGCTCGCAGTGTCGGCGCGAGAGCTAAGTAGGATAGGCGCAGAGCCTTCAATTACGAAGAGGGTCGTCGCCGGCACGCGCGGCGCGAGCTGTGGTTAAGAACAAGAATGCGGCGTTTCTCCTAGCAAGGAAGGCGTTTTTAATACATTGGCTCCGCGGCCGGGCCGGCGCGCGGTTCCCGCCCTAGCCCCTCTCACGTGCTGGGCGCCGGCGCGAGTGGATTGGTTAGATCGGCAGCTATTTGCACCACTGATCGAGCCACTTGCCGACCTCTTCATGCCAAAACTTACTATTCTGCGGTTTTAGTATCCAATGGTTCTCGTCGGGGAAATGTATAAATCGCGACGGCACGCCTTTTCGTTGTAAAGCTGTAAACACGCTCATGCCTTGCGTATCGACGACGCGGAAATCATTAGCTCCGTGGATCACTAACGTTGGCGTTTTCCAATTCTTAACAAAATCGATCGGGTTATGTTTTTGATAGTTCTCGGGTTTTTCCCACGGTGTGCCGCCGCGTTCCCATTCGGGAAACCACAATTCCTCAGTATCATAATACGCGAGGCGCTCGTCGATATTGCTAGCATGTGTAACAAGACACTTGAACCGGTCGGTGTGGCCCGCGATCCAATTGATCATATATCCGCCGTAGCTCGCGCCGAGCGCCGCCGCCTTCGTTCCGTCGGTCCACGCGTATTTTTGTATAACAAAATCCAAACCTTTCATTAAATCCTCGTACGGCGCGCCGCCCCAGTCGCCGTTCACGGCATCTGTAAATTTCTGCCCGTAGCCCGTCGACGCGTGAAAATCAATAAAAACGACCGCGTACCCGCGGCCCGCGTACGTCTGCGGATTCCAACGATAATGAAAATGATTGCCGAACGATCCCTGCGGGCCGCCGTGTATTAACATTGCGATGGGATACTTCTTTCCCTCCTCGAAGCCCGCGGGTTTCATAACATATCCATAAACTGTATCATTGTGCGCCCCCGTAAATGTAAATTGTTCAAACGCACCCCACTCGATTTGTGAACAGCGCGCGGCATTAATGGTTGTGACGGGTTTCATGCCGGAACCATCCTTTGCAACCGATACAATTTCGACAGGCGATGTTAATGTATCGTGCAAGAATACAATTCGATCGCCCGCGATGAGCGGCGAATCGCACGTGCCCTTTTCGACGAGAGCCGTCACATTTCCCGTCTCGGTTTGAATTGCAAATAAAGCCTTGTTTCCGAGGTGGTCGGCAGTTGTATAAATCGTCTTTCCGTCGCTCGACCATACTAACGTTCCAGCGGACCGGTCCCACTTTTCGGTGAGCGCTTTCGTATTCTTAGTCTTCCGATCCATGAGCATGATTGTTTGCTTGTCGGCTTCGTATCCCGCGCGCGCCATTGCGACGTAAGCTAACGTTTCTCCGTCGGGCGAAAACGCGGGTAAATTATCAAGCGCCTTGTTTTGTAATGTTAAACATTGCGGCGGCGCCGACGCGTCGGACGGCGAAATCCACAAATCAACGTTCGTCGACCACGCCGCCTCGCGCCCCATGACTTTGCACGCGAATACAATAAATTTACCATTCGGCGAAATTGTAATTTCTTCGGCGCCGCCGAACGGGCGGGTTGGCGCGTCCGCGTCGAGGTCTTTCATCAAATCGACCGCGGCCGCCGACTCGATATCATAAACAAAAATGTGCGAGCGCTTCCCGTCCTCCCACGTGTCCCAGTGCCGGAACATGAGCTGATCATAAACTCTAGCCTTAACTTTACTTTTCTCGCGCGCTTCGTCGCGCTTCGCGGTTTCTTCGGGCGTCGTGCCCGGATACACTTCTAATGTAACAATCAGTTTCTTGCCGTCGGGGAATAGTAACATATTCCCAACGTCGCCCGCGAGTTTTGTTACTTGCACCGACTCGCCGCCGTCGATACTAATTTTCCAAACCTGCGACGATCCGCTTCGCGTCGAAAGAAAATAGATATCTTTGCCATCCGCGCTCCACTTCGCGCTCGAGTCGTTCGCGGGATCGCTCGTGATTTGCCGCAGTTTTGTGCCGTCCGCGGCCACGAGCCAGAGGTCGGTGCGCCCGCGGTTCGCCGCGACGTCGATCGTTCTTTTTGTAAAAACGATCCACTGGCCGTCAGGCGATGCGCACGGTTCCGACACTCGCTCCATTGCTAATAAATCGTCGATGGAACACGGGTGTTTCTGCGCGAACGAGAATGGCGCGAGAAGCAAAACTACGAGAAACGCGGGGGCGATTTTCACGATCAAGCCTCAGTAATTGGGACAAAAGTGGCGCGGATGGTACGCAGAATCACACAATTCCTCACGCGTTTCTCGCTCGACCAACAAAATTCTACTTCGCCGGATCAAGAGATATGTTTGTCCCCGATTCCCCGCCGCACCCGGGCGCGGAAACTGAAATACACAATAAATCGCGGCGCTGGGCCCTGGAGCGCGCCGGCGAAGCGAACGTCGTTCAGTTGTATGCCGATGGTTTTGATAAATTATCCGTTCGCGACAAAATCCTTTGTTATCATTTGTATCGCGCCGCCGTCGCGGGCCGCGATATTTATATTGATCAAAAATATAAACATTCGCTCGAACTCCGGGATTGGCTCGAAGAGTTGTATCTATTCAAAGACGCGCTCGCGCCAGACGCCGCCGCCGAAATCGAACGCTACACAAAACTTTTTTGGCTCAATAATGGGCCGCACCACCACGAGACGGGCCGCAAGGAGATCTTTAAATTAACTTCTGAACAGTGGTGCGAAGCCGCCGCCGCCGCCGAGCGCGCGGGCGCCAAGTTTCCATGGAGAGAGAATAGTACACGCGCCGAAAATTTACATTGGATCTACGGCACTGTTCTGAATCACGATGCCGATCCAATCTCTACGAATAAATCACCCGCCGCAGGGCAGGATATACTACAAGCGAGCGCGGTGAATTATTATGAAAACATTTCGCTCGCCGAAGCGGAGGCGTTTCAAGAAAAGTACGCCCTCAATTCGAGGCTTGTTAAGAATGCGAACGGCGAATTGGTCGAAGAGGTGTACCGGTCGGGCTCGGAGCTGTATCAACCCGGAAAGTATGCATTCGAAATAGGAAAAATTATTGAATGTCTTTCGGATGCGCTGCCATACGCGCCGCCCGCCACCGCCGCCGCTCTCGAACGGCTTATTCAATATTACAAAACGGGAGACCCCGCCGATTATCGTGAATATAATATTGCCTGGGTTTCTGATAAATCGAGCGTAGTTGACACTGTTAACGGTTTTATTGAAGTTTATGCCGACCCTCGCGGGCGCAAGGGCGCCTTTGAAGCCATTGTATCTTATGTCAACGCGGAGAAGACGAGCGCGATTCGTAAGATTGCCGCGCACGCCGCGTGGTTCGAGGAGCGTATGCCGTGGGATCACAAATATAAGAAAACGGACGTGCGCGGAATTGTTGCAAACGCGATCGACGTCGTCATCGAAACGGGCGACAGCGGTCCGATCTCGCCGATTGGTATTAATCTTCCGAATCCACAGGACATTCGCGAAATGTACGGAAGCAAGAGCGTTAATTTAAGTAATGTCGCGGAAGCCTACGAAAACTCGACGTCGCACGTGCTTCGAAAAGAGTTTTGTTATAATGCCGACGAACTCGACCGCGCCGAGCGCTTTGCTTTATTAACAAGCGAAGTTCATACCAATATGCACGAAGTGATTGGGCACGCGTCGGGGCGCTTGTCGCCTCGCGTCGGCGGCGAACCCGCGAAGGCTCTTTGCGAATACTACTCAACGCTCGAAGAGGCGCGCGCGGATTTAGTAGCATTGTGGTTCATCGGCGATCCTGAAACGATACAAATGGAAATGTCGCCCGGCGAAGACGCCGCGCTCGCGGAATATGAGAGTTACACGCGCAGCGCACTGTTATTACAACTACGAAAAGTTAAAACGGGAGACCGGCTCGAAGAAGACCATGCGCGCAACCGGCAATTAATTGCTAATTGGATACTTCATAACTCCAACGCGATCGAGCGCCGCGAGCGCGGCAGCAAAACTTTTTTTGTTGTAACAGATCGCGAGGCGTGGCGGCAGGCCGCCGGAAAATTGCTCGCGCGAATTATGCAAATCAAGGGCGAGGGTGATTACGCGGCCGCGAAGGAATTGATAGAAACGTACGGAGTCCGATTTGATATAAAGCTGCGCGAAGAAGTCTTGCGGCGCGTCGAGGCGGCCGATCCGCCCGCGTACACGGGTTTCGTCCAGCCGCGGCTCATTCCCGTTCGTGCGGCAAGCGGAGAAATTGTAAATATTCAAATAACGTATCCGTGTGATCTCGCGGAGCAGATGCTCGAATGGTCCGGGCGGCGCGCGGAGCCGGCTGCGCCGTGAAAGTCTTTCATTGTAAGGATGCCTTTGAACTCGAATCGTGCTTCCGCGCGAGGGTCCGCGCCGCGGCGCAGTCGCGCGCGCATTGGTATGATCCGATTACGATCATTGCGCCGACCGCGCGATTATTAGCACGGCTTAAAGTTGTCGCGGCGCAAGAACTACAATTCGCCGCCGGAATCGAATTCTTAGTACACCAGACGTTCGCCGAGCGCGTGCTGCGCGCCACGGGCCAATCGGTTCACATCGCCGGCGAATTGGTCATTGAAAGCCTCGTACGCGAGGCTGCGCGCGGAGACGGCCGCTTCGAGCGCGCAATCTTACAATTCGAAGGAGCCGCCGGATCGTTAGCATCATCCATCCGCGACCTTCGCGACGCCGGCGTATTGTATAAACCGCTCGTTCTCCCGGAGCCCGCGCGTTTCGTCTGGGAAGCGTACGGTCGATTCATAACACTTTTGCGCGAGCGCAAAATAGCCGACCGCGCGGAAATGTATCAATTAGCGGCGAAGCAGTTGCATTCGAACGCTAAAATATTCGATGAAACCTTCGGCACGATACTGCACGCCGGCGCGTACGACTTGGTCGGCGTTGTCGACGAATTGATACAATCCGCCGCGCGAGCCGGACGCGTCGAAATACTAGCGCTAGGTGTAGCAGTGGGTGTTGACGATGCGCCCACTCTCGAATGGGGAAGCTCGCGCCTCGCGTGGGCCGCCGCGCAACCAGCGGAGGCGGCGCCCGCCGCGCCGCGCCGTTCTGGAAATGTAGATATTACTTATGTTCAGGCGCCAAACGCCGCGATCGAAATCGACGCGGCGGCGCGCAGGGTTTTTTTGTGGCATTGCGAGGGAATGCCTCTTGAGGATATCGTTATATTTTCGCGCTCGCTCGAATCGTACGCGCCGTATCTCGCCGCGGCGTTTCAGAAGTATCAAATTCCGTTTACAACGACGGCGGCGCTGCCGCTCGAGCGCCTGCCGCGCGTGCGTGCGCTGATCGATCTGTTGCATTGCGCAGTTCATGATTTTCCGCGCGACGCGTGGATTCGATTGTTGCGTTCGCCATTGCTAAATTTACAAAAACTTTGCAAGAATCCTGAATATCTCGACCCGGACCGGGCGGAGTGGCTCGGTCGAAAATACTTATTATCGGGCGCCGCCGATTGGGAGCGCCGCCTTCCGGAATCCCTCGAACTCGAAGCTCATCCATATTCTTTTGATGAGGACCGCGAAAGCAAAGGATCCGGCGAATATCAACAATCGAAGGATACGGCGCGGGCTGCCGCGGAAACGATCCGTAGTATTCTCGCGGCGTCGCGCGCGTTTGCCGATTCTTTACATTGGACCGGAGCCGCCCGCAGCGCCGCCGAATTCGCGCGCGCGATTTGTAATATCAATTCAGATTCCGCGGAGGCCGCCGCGCTGGATTGCGTGCTGAAACTCGAGTTGCTCGACGCCGCGAAAATTGAATATATCGATTCGCGCGATTTTGTGCGTCTTGCCGTGCATGCGATTCGCGCGGCGCGCGATCCCGTGCAGCGCGAGGATCGAGGCGGCGTGCGCGTATTTGATATGCAACAATTGCGCGGGCTTTCCTTTCGGCGCGGCATATTGTTAGGATTCCACGAAGGCAATATTCCGAGAGTCGTCCACGAAGACGCGCTCCTGCCGGACTCCGCGCGGAAAATAATTAAAATGAATTCCGGCAAAGCCGTTCCTATCAAAAGCGAAGGACCCAGCGAGGAGAAATGGTTATTTTCGCTGGCCCTCGGCGCGGTGTCCGAGTCGCTTGTGGTGTCGCGCCAGAATAGTGATGAAAAGGACCGCCCGCGTAATGCATCTATTTTTGCGAGGGAACTCCGGCAAATCGAGAGCGGCTCCAGCCGAATGAATATATACAAAATTCCCGCGAATCCGGGACGGCGTTTTATTGATATTACTGAAAGAGAGCAGATTCTCCATCCGCGAGACGCCGTCGTATGCGCCGCGCTCTCGGGCGGCGGCCGCGAAGCGGCTCTGGCGGCCGTGCGCGATTTACAGTATTTAACGAAACAATCCGCGGAACAGTTTGAATTCGGAATCATGCATTTGGAGGCGTGCGATGCGTTTCAGGCGGCGCGGCCGGAACAGTTACAATTCGACGGGCTCGCGGGAGCTGTTCCATTGGAGAGTATCGGCGTCACGACGCTGGAGCGGCTCGGCCGCTGCCCGCTTCAATACTTCTTTTCCGATTATTTACAAATCGTTCCGCACGAAGATCCCGATCTCACCGAGCCGATCGACCGGCGCGAAATAGGCATTGTCGTTCATAACGTTCTCGCGGAATTGTATAATCCAAAATTTATTGATATTTTGCGGCGGAATTCGGCGGATTCAATTTCAGCGGCGCGAGCCGAGGCGGATCAGAATATTCCGCGCCTTCTCGACGGTCATTTTGCAATTCTGGAAAGCGGCCGGTTGCGCGGCCACGCGGCGATTGCGCGCGCGATGAAACGCCGCATCGGCGCGGCGCTATCGGAATTCGTACGATCGGATATATCCAATCTTGCAAATGCTAAAATACAAGAAATGAGATGCGAGGAACCCTTTCAGTTCGCATTTGACGCCAATGGAGAGAAAATAACAGTAAACGGGAGGTTCGACAGAATTGTAGTGGATGGCGCTGGCGAGGCGGCCGTAACCGATTATAAGACTTCCCGCAAAATAGATGATTTCGCGAGCGCGGCGAAAGTGGCGCGCGCCGAACAGTTACAATTACCGTTATATTATTTAGCATCGGGCGCGCGCGCGGAGGCCGTGTCGATTGGCATGCCGCTCGATGGCGCGCGGGTTTCGAAGCCGGCCGTGTGGGAAGCGGACAAAGCTACAAAAACAAACGCGGAAATGTTGCAATCAATTGGATCGATCTTGAAAACGGTTCGGTCCGGCGCGTTTCCCATCACGCTCGATCGTGAACATTGCAAAAATTGTGACTACAAATCGGCGTGCCGGCGCGCGCATTCGCCGACGCGCGCGCGAGTGCGAAGCGCGCCCGAGTTTTCGTTATATTATTCAATCGGCAGCAAGCCCGCCGGCGGCGAATCGGATAAAACTGAAGCGAAGAAGAAATCGCGGAGGTCGAATCCAGGTGAGTGAATTAAATAAGACGGCGGCGCTCCCGTCCGACCACGAATCGCGCAACCGCGCGATCGTGGAATTTGATAAAAATATGGTGGTGGTCGCGGGCGCAGGCTCCGGAAAAACAAGTTTACTAATCGAACGCGTTTTATATCAATTGCTGTCGGCGGAAATCGAACCGGCCACTTTTGTAGCCATGACGTTCACGGAATCCGCCGCGGCCGAAATGCGCGCGCGCCTGCGGTCGTCGCTCGAACAATTAGCTACTTTACCGCCTGAAGAATTGCAACAATCGCGCTCGGAGGCGGGCCGTTTGTTTGCAAGACTTTCGGAATTGGAATGGTCGCCGGAGCAGATCGCGGAGTACTCAAATGATATATTATCAAAACTAGACGCCGCGAGCGTCGTCACGATTCACGGTTTTTGTAGCAACCTGCTGCGGAGGCACCCGGTCGAGTCGGGCGTATCTGTAGAATTCCGCGTCGACGAAGGCGGCGAATTGGAGCGGCTGCTCGACGCGACCTGGCCCGAAGTATTAAGATCGTCGTCTGCCGATCCTGTTCGCGCGGCGGAGCTGGAAGAAATATTAGAATTAACGGAGCTGTCGGATCTGCGGAAAGTATTTGATATGTTAGTAAAGTCGCCCGCGCCGCTGGAGGCATGGGCGGCGGGACGCATTCCGGAATTAGACAATTTTAACATTAATATGGATGCGTTTCGCGGCGCGCCGGAGCGCCTGCGTGCGATGGCGGCCGTCGCGGGCGCGACGCTTTTTGGAAATATGTGCGTCGAGGCAGCGGAGCGCATCGAATTTGTTATATCAAATCCACAGGTGCCGCTTCGGACGCGTTTTTCGAGCGCGCTCGACGCGGTGGATGCCTCACAAAAACTTTCAAAGGAAGATCGCGACTGGGCGGAAAAGATTTGTAAAGAACTCCGCCACCTGTGGGAAACGGACCACGCAGGAATTGCTAAAATAATTCGCTGGCTCGCGGCGCCCGCGCTTGAAACGCAGCGGCGGCGCACGCGCGAAGGCTGGATCGCGTTCGACGGATTATTAGTGTCCGCAAGAAATTTGCTGCGCGACCATCCTGAGGTCCGGCGCGATGAGTGCCGGCGCTTTCGTGCGATCTTCGTCGATGAATTTCAAGATACAGATCCGCTTCAGTATGAAATCGTTTTGTTATTATCAGAAAATCTTAACGTTCCGCCCGCGCGCGATCCATGGAGTGTACAACTGTCGCCGGGCAAGTTATTTGTAGTAGGCGACCCCAAACAATCCATATATCGATTTCGCGGCGCGGACATCGGCGCCTACGCGCGCGCGGTTGACAAGATCGTGGAGCAGGGCGGTGCGGTACTGCGATTGAATGTTAGTTTTCGGAGCCCGTCGGAAATATTAAAACCCATCGACAAGATTTTTGTTAAATGGCTTGACGCGCAAACGGAAGATGAGGAACACGCGCGCGCCGCGCCGGAATACGATGCAATTGTATCATTTCGGCCGGAGCCAAAGTTAAGATTCGGCGGGAGCCCGCGCGTCGAGATTTGGAGCGTGGCCGGCACGCGCGCGGAACAGCGTCGCGAGAGCGAAGCCGAATGGATCGCGGCGCACATCGCGGAGAATATGAATAAACGCGGCCTTTCCGCGGGAGAGCATTCCATACTGTTGCGCGCGTTTTCAAATGTATACGTTTATTCGCGCGCGCTGCAGAAACGTAATATTCCGTTTTTGTTAGAAGGCGGGCGGACGTTCTACGAACGCGTCGAAGTCACGGATTTGTTATCTTGGTTGCGCGCGGTCGCGGAGCCGAATGATAGCGTTGCGCATCTGGCCGCGCTGCGCTCGGTTGCGGGAGCGGTTCCCGACGCGGAGCTGGCGCGTTACGCAAACGCGGGCGGCGCGTTTTCATCCAATGAAATCGTCGATGCACAATTATTCCCGGGAATCCATCGCACGTTTACATTAATAAAAAAGATTCGTAGTTATTCATCACTGGCGCCCGACGACGCCGTGCGAAAGATACTTTTCGAAACACATCTTATCGAGCTCCACGCGGGCGGATTCGACGGCGCGCAACGCGTCGCGAATCTTGAAAAGTGTGAACAAATCGCGTCGTCGCTCGCGCTCGACCAAAGACTAACATTACATGAAATAACAAAAGAATTTGCGCGGCGCCTGACGACCGCCGACGTCGAACCGGAGCGCTCGCTCTCGGAGGCGGGAATCGACGCGGTGCGTTTAATTACCATTCACAAATCGAAAGGGCTCGAATTTGATATTGTATATTTGGCGGACCTCGCGCGCGAAGACGGCGGCAAGCGCGGCGAATCGTATTTGAAGTATCATGAAAGCGAGCGCGCGCTGGAAGTATATTTACAATCATCCCGGCGGCGGACGCGCGCGTCGGTGGAGTATAAAACGAACGGCGAAATTCATGAAAACGCGGAAGACCGGCGATTGTTTTATGTAGCTTCGACGCGCGCCAGGGAGCGGTTGATATTTGTAGCAGGAGAGGCACGGTCATCGCTGCGCACGCCGTGGCGCGAACGTTTATGTTCGGCGTTTAGTTATGATCCCGAGGCGCCGGATCGCGCGCTCCTTTCCGACGGTCTCGTATTGCATTGCGCGCAGCCGGCGAAAATAGATATAACACAAATTACGCAGGCCGCCGCGGCCGATGCGCTCGCTCCGGCGCGCCGATTCTTAGCATTACAAAAGAACGCGGCGGGCGCGCGGCCGCCGCTAGTGGCACCGGCTGGCGGGGGCGACTTCCCCGGTGCGGACAGCGGCGAATCGGAGGATATTATAAAAATAAAGAATACTCGCGAAATGGATGAATTCGGCGATGCTAATGATCGCATCCGCAGAACGGAGGCGATCGCCGCGGGCGTGGCGGTGCATCAGATACTACAGCGCGCGGATTTTGCGAGCGGAGAACCCCTAATAAGCAATTCCGAGCTGGAGAAAATCGCGCGGACGGCCGCGCGCGATGCCCACGCTAACGAAAACGGCGTCGTGTCCGACGTTAAGAATATAATGGTAGCATTCGAGAAAAGTAAACTTCGCGAGCGCCTCCGAAAGGTAAAGATCATCGCGCGGGAACTTCCTTTGCTTGCTCATAATAGTAATGTTGCGGGCGCGCCTTCGGCGGCGGGGTTTGCAGATCTTGTTTTTGAAGAATCCGGAGAGCTCGTCGTGGCGGATTGGAAAACGGGACACCCTGCTCGCGAACGAGGCGCAAACGAAAATGCACAATTTTCTGAAGAGGAACGCTACTCGCGCCAGGTTTTGTGGTATGTACGCGCCGTCGCGGAGACATCGCAACGTCCTGCGCGCGCTGAACTTTTCTTCATTCGCGCGGATTGTTCGATTGTCATTAAACCCCCTGAAAACTAACAAACTAGAATTGTGTTTCCAGCGCCGAACAACTCAAGCATTCGAATGCTCGCGCCGATATGCCGCGGGGAGAAAGCCACGCCGCCGGAGCGGCACAGATCGAACTGTAAACTAATGATAAATTGTATTTATTCACGTTCGGCAGTTGTAGCGTTGGCGCGCTCTTTTTTAGTTATTACGGCGCTTTTGTTATTTGGCTGCGGCGGCAGCGGCGGCTCCCAGAAGGTTGGAAACGGCGGCGCGGGCGCGCAGAATGTAAATATTAGCGATGCGGCGAGTGATTGTTTAATTGCTCCGGACGATCCCGAACCTCCGGGCGAAGGCGATGGAGGCGGATCGGGCGACACCAATGGTGACCCAGACCCGCCCCCGGATCCGCCGCCGAACGGCGATCCTACAACTGGGATTTCGTTTCATTGGGTTATAAATAATATTCCGTTTAATCCGCCGGCGTTCGTTCCGTCGCCGGGGCCCGCGAATCATCCCGCGAGAAATCAAATTTCAAGACTACAATTAACGCACGAACTTGCGCTCGTTTTGTATCGTCGCGTTTTGCCGGGTTCGGCGGTGTCGCTGTTGGAAGTTGCGATTTGGAATGATCCACTCGTTTGTCAAGTGCAGCCGGGACCGGGCCTGCCGATTCCGTCGCAGGTGATTCCGAATCTTGATTTAGTTATATCGGGCGGCCGAATGTTAACGATGTTTCCGAACCTCGCGACTTGGAAGCCTGTCACACAGGGAAAGCGCTATCGTTTTCAATTAACAAATCCGGATTGGGCGAAGATCGCGGACGGCGCCGGCCACGCGTGGCCGTTTTTAGTTACAACCGATGTGATCGATCCGGTTGCTACAGATCTTTTGCCGCTCTTTCCGCCGAATCCCGGGAGCATTTGGACGGCCGTCGATCCTAATTATCCGTCACGCGACCCGTCGCAAATAAATGAATTAACAACTGGCGGATCCTACTTCCCGGCGACGGGAGATCCGTGGGGCGTCATGGGGGCGGATGTCCAATATACGCCGACGACGGGCTACCAGCCGGATTGGTATTGGTGTCATCTGGGCGCGTACTACGCGAGAAATGATATTAACGATATTCTATACGTGGCGCCGACGGTGTACCGCCAGGCGGCGCGGCCGTGTCATTATTATGGATTCAACGGCTCGTCGAGCGAATATTGGTTTAATATGTCGCGGCCCGCGAAATGGAGTACTAATTATCTCGGGCGCGTTCCTACCGGCTCGAATGAATTGTTTATTGCGCCGATCAATGATACTCACGGCTGGTACGGCTACGACCACCAGCACGCGTCGGCGCGGCGCGTCTCCGAGTATGCCATGGCGACGGGTTCGCCGTTCGCGTGGAACCTAACGTTATATTACGGAGAATTAGCAAAGGCGATGAT
Organism: Planctomycetota bacterium; assembly: GCA_046160785.1. Taxonomy (GTDB): domain Bacteria; phylum Planctomycetota; class UBA1135; order UBA1135; family JACQFD01; genus JACQFD01. The sequence goes on along the minus strand of JBJXHE010000015.1, from coordinate 7,693 downwards.
GCGCACAATTGATCCGAAGCCGTTCGGGCCCGGATTTGATAATACGCCGCGCGGATATTTAGGCTGGCTTGAAATTGCATATCGCGCGTCGCTGCTGAATCCGGCGTTCGATATGACGCCATGTATCAATTCAATGGAAAATTTCTTTGAGTTTGGGCACATACAACCATTCGGAAAGGCGTGGGGCATACCGCAAGTGATGTGGGCGTTGGTTAATGATAAATGGATTCCCGGCCATTACGCGGCCGCGTCCTTTGAAGATTTGCGTGCGGTGCCGATTTCAATAAAAGTTGGACAGGCGTTTAACCGGCCGAAATTGATACAATCGGCTCTCGAAAAATGCGAATGGTATACTACAGCTGGCTACACGTCGGGCGCCGAAGGCAAAGGCATAGGCATCAAACGAATTGTAGATCCGCTAGACCCAAGCGTTTTTGTTGATGCGGATTTGTCGGGTTACAATCGGGTGTCGGCGCTGGGATTAAAGTTAACATCAGAATATTTAGTGTCTAATCCAACGGCAGGATTCAACGGGCCTCTTTACAAATCGGTGTCAGACGCAATTGTAGCGGAGGCGAAGCCGCAGCTCAGTTGGAAGCTGGACTTGTCGGCATGGATGATGTGGCCTTGATCGCGGCGGGGTCGCGCGCGCTTGCTCGCCTTTAACCGGGGCGCCAGAATATTAATAGCGACCGACCTGCCTGGACCACTGCCGCCGAATTGTTACTAACGCCTTCTTCCGCGCACACCGGCGAGCCGCGCGCGCGCAACCCGCGCCGCGATTTGATATTTATTATGACGGGGTGGCAGTGAATTAGCCGCCGGATCGGGGGTGGGGGACCACGGCGGAAAGCTAATAAACGACACTCTGCGTCGTTTATTAGCTTTCCGTCAGGGAGTGGGGTCGTTTCCCAGAATTGTGCCGAAGGCACAATTTTGGGATGCGACCCCTTCATTACGTTCGAGCGTCAACAGGCTGCTGAAAAACTCCTCCAAGTTACGCGCGGCTTTTTTTGTTAACTTGGCGTCAACCCACCCTCGGTGTAAGTCTTTGATACGCCTCGGGCGTGTTTCCTTAATTTAACAAAGCAGTGTTTACTTCTTCTGGGGCTCGCGCTCACTCTGCGGATGAGTCTTTCAGCAGCCTGTTAATTATCTAACGATTTTATCAAATCCGCAACGTTAGTGACTGGCAGTTTGCACGCGCGGTTGACGCAGACGTAGGCGGTTGCTTTTCCGGGCGGCGTTTTCATATTTGTTGTGAAAGGCAGCGTCTTGGAAAAGTAGCTTTGGGCGGCTTCGGTGTCGAGGACGATGAGCGTCGCGTTTGGCAGGAAGCGTGAATGGAATTCACGGATCATTTCATCGAGGTTGGATTGTTGATGATCGCCGGCGAGGACGACGTGCTGCGGCGGCGAAAGGTAGAGTTCGAGGCTCGCTAACATTTGCGGGATCGCCGCTGGGATTTGTAACATGCGGCCGGCGAATGTATTTAATACAGTTTCCGCGCGGTTCTTGAATTCTTCGGAGCCGGTGAGTTCGGCGAGTCGTAAACAATTGCGAATGGAAACGGCGCTCGGAGACGGCTCGGCGCCGTCGTAGTCTTCGATCATTCGTAACAATATCGACGCGTCTCCGGCCGGCGAACTGTACCAAGCGCCCTGTGAGGAATCATAAAATAACTCATCTTGCTTGCGCTGGAGCGTCGATGCAAATTCGATATAGTGAGTATTGAATGTTACTTGATACAAATCGAGCAGGCCGGAAATAAGATTTGCATAATCGTCGCATTGCCCGCGAAGCGCCGTGTCGCCGTCGCGATGCCGCCGCCAGAGTTCGCCGGTTTTCTTATTATACATGTTTGCTTCCATAAACGCGGCGGCGCGTTCAGCGGCTTTTGTATATTTGGGCTCGTGGAGAGCGGCGGCTGCGTGCGCGAGCCCCGAAATCATATAACCATTCCAGCTCGCGAGAATTTTATCATCGAGGTGCGGCCGCGGTCTTTTGTTACGTTCATCGAGAAGTTTCTTTTTGCCAAATTCAATATTCTTTTCAGCTTCCTCGCGCGGAATTCCGAGGCGGCGCGCAACTTCTCCGATTTCGCGCTCGAGAAAGAATACATTCGTTCCTGTTAATTCTCCGTGCGGGTCGTCGGCGTTGCCGCTCTCCTCGACGCCGTATCGTAATGAAAACGCGGGCGCGGCGCCGCCGAGAAGTGTAGTGATCTCTTTATTTGTGAATACATAAAATGCTCCTTCACGTTTTGCCGGAGGCGAACTAATAGGAACAGTTTCCGGATGGCCTGTATTTATAGACACCTCACTCCCGGGAGCAACGCTGTCAGCGTCTTCGGCGGAGAAGAACGCGCCCTGCGGAGATGTTAAATCGCGAAGTACATAATCACAAATACCGCGAAGCGTTTCGGCAAAGTATTCATCCTTAGTTATCTTATAACCTTCCGCGTACGCGACCGCGAGCTGGCCTTGATCATATAACATCTTTTCGAAATGCGGCACGTGCCAGCGCGCGTCGACGGAATATCTGTGAAATCCGCCGCCGAGCTGGTCGTGCATGCCGCCTCGCGCCATCTGCCGCAGCGTATTTGTAGCAATTTCGAGAGCGGCGCCGGCAGAACTCTTAGCGTTCCCCTGGTTTCTGTAATGATAACGAAGAAGGAATAGTAATGTACTCGGCCGCGGAAATTTCGGCGCGCCGCCGAACCCGCCGAGTTTTTCATCATAACTTCGTGCAAACCATTCATAACCTTTGTCGAGCGGGCTGGCGTCTAATTTGATAGATTCCGTTTTCTCAATTTTAACTTGTGCCTGCATCGACTCGACGGCTTTCGCGGCCGACTCCGTGAGCGTCGCGCGTTTGTCTTTCCACGCGGTCGCAACGCCTGTTAACAAATCCATAAATCCCGGACGGCCATATTTACTAAAAGGCGGAAAGTAGGTGCCGCCATAGAAAGGCTTCAATTCGGGCGTTAAGAATACGGTCATCGGCCATCCGCCGCTTCCCGTGACGGCCTGAACGTATGCCATATAAAAACGGTCGACGTCGGGGCGCTCCTCGCGGTCGACCTTGATGCTAACAAAATGCTGTTTTAAATATTCGGCAATCTTATCATTTTCGAAACTCTCGCGTTCCATGACGTGGCACCAATGGCACGTCGAGTAGCCGATGCTAAGAAAAATCGGCTTGTCCTCTTTCTTCGCTTTCTCGAATGCTTCATTTCCCCACGGATACCAATCCACCGGATTGTAAACATGTTGTAACAGATACGGGCTTTTTTCGCGGGCAAGATGGTTCGCGGGGCGCGTCGGCGTGGACGCAGGGCGGGAGTCGTTTGTAGTCACGGTCTGGTTCTGTAGTATCAATAAGGCGGCGGCGCCAAGAGAAATTCGAGGCGCGAACATATTCATTATATTCAATATTTTTTATTAACCGCGCACTTCGCGCAGAGCGACGTCGGCGCAGGCAAGCAGCGCGCGCACGTCACCGGGCGAGTGGTCGCCCATGTGGCCGATCCGGAAAGTGTTGCCTTTGAGTTTTCCGTAGCCGTCGGAAATTTCGTGGCCCATCGCGCGCAGCGTTTTAACAAAAAGAGATATATCTAATCCGTTCGCGACGCGGCACGACGTCGTCGGCGAGCGGTGCAATTCATTAACAAAACTCGGGAACCCTCGGTCGTTCGCCCAATCATTGACTAAATCCGCCATATCGTTGTGGCGCTTGATGCGCGCTTCGATCGTTTCATTTTCGATATATCTTAATTGATCGTCGAGCGCATACATCAAATTCACGGCCGGCGTCGCGGGCGTTTGATGCTTTTCCCAGTCTTCCGACGCGCGCACCAAATCTAAATAATAACCGCGCGCGGGCACGGTGCGCGCACGCTCCAAGAACCGGTCGGACATCGCTACTAATGCAAGCCCCGGCGGCAATGCTACACATTTTTGTGATGATGCAATTGCGAGGTCGATGCCCCAAAGATCAAATTGAAACGGCGCGCCCGCGAGCGAACTGACACAGTCGACGAATATTAATGCTTCTTTATTAGCTTGCCGCACGGAGCTGGCAATATCAGGAACATTCGAGAACGCGCCCGTCGACGTTTCGTTTTGTACAAATGCGACGGCTTCGAGCGATTTGTGCCCTCGTATCCATTCCGCGATCGCGTTCGGATGCAGGCCGTCGCCCCAATTATGATCAATTTCTACAGTTTGTTTTCCGCAGTCGTGGCCCGTGCGGCCCCAGCGTTCGCTAAACGCGCCGTTCGACGCGCAGCACCATTTATCTAATACTCCGCAGCGGATTGCGGCTTCCCACGCCGCGCTGCCCGACGCAGTTAATACTAATACGTGCTGCTTCGTGCCGAATAGTAATTTTAATCTTGTGTCAATGGATGATATTAATTCTTTCATTTTCTGCCCGCGGTGGCCGATAGTCGGCCGCGCGCAGGCAGCTAATATTTCGGGGCGGACGTACGTGGGGCCTGGAATCCAGAGTCGAGGTTGGGACATAGTTAATATTTAGAAATACTTCTATCGAGCAAGTCCGAGAACGGTACGAAGTTCTTTAAAATTTCGGGCAGCGTGGCGCGACGCCGCGACGACCTGAGGCCGATTCGCGACGCCTGTGAATGCTACAAAAGCGTCGACCGCCGGTGCCGCCGCGAGATCGGTCGAACCATCGCCCACTAAAACAGTCGGCTTCCGCGGATGATGCAATTGTTCGAGAAGCACACGTTTTCCGTCGGCGCGCGCGAGCGGATTCGTTTCATCAAATCCCGCGTAGCGTCCGCGAGTGTCAAAGTATATATCCACTGCGTAAACGCAGCTTCCCGGAATTCGAAGCGAGCGAGCCAATGGTAATATTGCCTGGCGCAGCGCGCCGGAAACTAATAAAACTTCGACGCCGTTATGATACAAATCGTTGATGAGCGTGGCGGCGCCTGGCGTGCGATGCTCCGTATAAAGCGCGCCGACGAGAGCGATCATTTGTATCGTTGGCCGCACGAGTTCGAGCCGCCGCGCGTACACGTCTTCGAGCAGGATTTCGCCGCGCATGGCCTGATCTGTTAATTGCGACACATCGACGCGCCGCAGCTTCGCTAATTCATCAATTCCTTCGATGCCCGAAAGCGTCGAATCGACGTCGAACGCGACGCGCGCGTACCGCGTGATTTTTGTAGCGTTCGTGGAGCGAGTCGTATTTGTAGCCACGTTAAGATTTCGCCACTTTAAGATTTTGCGAGGCGCACGCGGCACGCGAAGATGACGCCGTCGAGCGAGCGCGCGGCCGTGACCGCGGCGTCGGGCAGATCCGTAGAAATGCCAAAGATACCAATCGCGCGGTGTGTCCCCGGAATCGGGCCGAGATCGACGCGATCGAGGTTGACGCCGCGCGAACCGAGGTCGGTTCCAATCCTTCCTACAATTCCTGGCTTGTCGTCGTGGCGGGTTACTAATAAATCGCCTTCGAGCGCGGCGTCGAGCGGCACGCCGTCCATTTCTACAAATCGCGGGCGGCGCCCAAAGCACGTTCCCGAAACGCGCAGGCAATTGTTATTTTCAGTTGTTACTTCGACGTCGACGCGATTTAAATAATCGCGGTCGCGCGGTTCGCGCGCTTCCAACACTTCAATTCCGCGCTCGCGCGCGAGCATCGGCGCCGAAACGGGGCTCACGGTTTCATCGAGCGTTGGTTTTAGTAATCCTGCTAATAATGCGGCGCGCAACGCGGCCGTGACGCGATCGCCGCCGGTGCGCTCAAATCGCTCGCCGCGGAAGACTAACGATATGCGTGTGACGCGCGCCGGCGGTTCGCCCGTCGAACTATTTGTTAGAATCTGACCCGCGAACAAACCTAACTTTTCGGCGAGTTCAACGTACGGCGAAAATTCCTCGCGCAGATCGTCCGGCAGAATTGTTAAATTTACAGCTGAACGCGCGACGCCGGTTTTTGCAAATTCAATAATCTGCTGCGCCGCCTCGATCGCGACGCGCCGCTGCGCCTCTTCGGTCGATGCGCCGAGGTGTGGGGTCAGGATGATCTGTTCATAATTGCGAAGTTCGCTATTTGTAGGAAGCGGCTCGATTTCTGTTACATCGAGCGCGGCACCCGCGACCTGGCCGGATTTCACGGCGGCGCAGAGCGCGGATTCATCAATAACTCCGCCTCGCGCCGCGTTAATAATCCGGACGCCGCGTTTACATTTCGCGAGCGTCTTTTCGTTTAAAAGGTGTTTTGTAGCATCCGTAAGCGGCGTGTGAAGACTAATAAAATCGGAGCTCGCGAGCAATGTATCAAAATCGACGATCGAAACGCCCGGCATCGTGTTCGCTGCATTGGCCGAACCGGGCGGAAGGAACGGATCGAATGCTACAACTCTCATTTTGAGCCCGAGCGCGCGGTCCGCGACGATTTTACCAATACGGCCGAGGCCTACAATTCCGAGAGTCTTGCCACAAATCTCCGTTCCGAGGAATTTGTTACGTTCGTATTTTCCGGCGCGAATATTACGATCCGCCTGCGGGACGTGCCGCGCGAGCGAACATAACAATGCGATCGCTAATTCTGCCGTCGTCGTCGTTGTAGCGTCTGGAACATTGCTAACAATCACGCCGCGCCGCGACGCTGCCGCGACATCAACGTTATCCACCCCGATTCCGGCTCGCGTGACGAGCCGCAGATGTTTCGCAGCGTCCAGAGCGCGCGCGGTCACGCGCGTTTTGCTTCTTACTAATACGGCGTTGGCGTCGGCGATCGCCTCGCAGAGCGCGGCCTCGTCAAGAGACGCGCGAATATCTAATAAAATGCCGGCGGCGGAGAGCGCGGAAACGCCTTCAGCTTCAATGGGGTCGGCGACCAGCAGTTTAAAATGATTAAACATTCCATTCCTTTATACCACCCGGCTTCCGGCGTTTCTTTCGGTGAAGCTCATCGTTAATAAAACAATGGCGAGCGATGGGCGGTCCAATCCCAGTTGATACTTCCAAAAAAGGCTTCGAAAATTCCATTTGACAAAATATTTTGTCCAATGCTATTCTTTGGCCTTCCAATGGTTCGAACGGCCAGTACACAGCTCGCCAACGCGGAAACGCCGCGCGATTCGGTCGCCATGCTCGACGATCCGGGGCGCCTCGCGTCGTTGCTGCCGCCGCTGCGCCGCCGAATCTTAGCATCGCTCGCGGAGAGTCCGAACTCGGCGGCGGGGCTTTCGCAGAAATTTAACTTTGCACGCCAAAAGTTAAATTATCATCTGCGCGAATTGGAGAAAGCGGGTTTTATAGAATTAGCATCGGAGACGCAGCGGCGCGGCTGCGTCGAGCGCTCGTTTCGCGCGGCGTCGCGGATGTATTTGATAGATCCGGCCGTCCTCGGAGAATTAGCATTCGATCCGAATACGATTCAGGATCGTTTTTCGAGCCAGTATCTCCTCGCGGTTGCGTCGCGCGTCGTGCGCGAAGTGTCAGAATTAAGAAAGCGGGCAGATGCGGCGAAACAACAACTAGCAACGTTAACATTACAACTCGACGTTCACTTCGAATCGGCGGAAGGTCGCGCGGGTTTCGCGGAGGAACTCGCGTCGGCCGCAGCGAAACTTGCGGAAAAGTATCATTCGCCGGAATCACCCTCCGGCCGAACCTATCAATTCGTCATAGCCGGACATCCCCAATTAAAAAAT
>JBJXHE010000014.1:0-92046 GCA_046160785.1 Planctomycetota bacterium | reverse complement strand
CTTCTCCGTGTTGGTCTACACCCGTTTGATCGTTGATGCGGTAGACCGCCGAGATTTCCGACTCGACACTTCCGTCAGGCAGTACGCGCTCCATTTGATGATCCACGACGAGTACATCCGGCGCCTTTTCGTGTTCCTTCGAGGGTGTGTACTCACGAATCGCTTTCATGAGATCCGGCCGATGTTGCCTAAAAAATTCATCGTCAGAGAGACCGGCGCCCGTTTCCCTGAGCCATGTGCGAACTTCCGAATTGCCAGGAACCTGATCCGCGACGCGTTGATACTCACTCTTGGCCACATCGTCCTTGCTGCGAGCTCGAAGGAACTCCGCAAGAGAGATTCGCGCATTGGTATCATTGGGATAGTCGCGCACAAGAGCTTCAAGAGTCTTCTGTGCAAGATCTAATTTTCCAATCTTTTCGTACGCGTCCGCAAGTTGCTTTCGTTCATAGCGAGACTTGTACAACCGTACAAAACGCTCGCGTTCCGCAAGCACTCGCGCGTCCTGGCCTGTAGAGTGCCAGATCTGTTCGCGCTCCGATGATATGGCACGATTCGAGGCGTCGATCGACGCAGCCAGATCCAGATGCCGCGATTGTGCTTCGAAGTCGCTGATCTGTTGCGATTCACGCGCGGCCTCAAGATGCAATTCCGATTTATTGGGAGCCAGCGCTACAGCGCGCCGCAGTGCTTTTAACTTCTCGGAATGCCAATTTAAACGTCGAAAGACCGACGCCATCTGTCTCGGTACGAGGAACACATTTGGAGTGTTCTTCTCGCACTCCTTGAGTACTGCAAGCGCTTCTTCCATTCGGTCGTCGCGCGCAAGCAGATCGGCGCGAAGTAGTAGTGCCGGAATGTGCTTGCTCTGTATCTTCAACGCGGCATCGACCGCCTCGCGCGCCCGATTCTTGGCTTCAACCTCAGGCAAGTAACCTGAGTTGAGACATGACTCCGCGAAGGTGAACCAAAGGTTCGCATTGTTTGGGTCGAGCACGAGTGCCGCGCGCAGATCGGCAATCGCCTTGGACTGCTTCTCGATTCCAAGACGTACGAGCGCGCGAAACGCCAGCAGATTGGCTCGCTGTACATCGGTCGCAGGCTTTTCGAGTTCGGCAGAAAGACTAGCCTCCGGTGTCACATACTCGCGTTCAAGCGCAGTGCTGCCTGTACTATTCGCAACGCCGCGCTCAATCGGTTTCTCTTCATATGAGAGTCCCTGGATTGTGCGTCCGGCTGAATCAATGATTCGAATCGATGCCCATGTCGCTCCGCGCGCTTCTAGTTTGATGAGCAGCTGGTTCCAGCCCTCATGTACTACGATCGACTTTGGCGTCAGTGTTTCGCGCTCCATCGAATCAGCGTCATAACGATACTTCTGTTCGCCGTTCCACCACGCAAAGGTTGAACCTGGAGTGGTTAGACTCAAGAACGCATCGACTCTTGCACTCGACTTCACTTGTAGCCGCAAGTAGTAGACTCCGCTCTGTACTGACCCAACGTCCTGGAGATCGAAATGCGACTCAAAATTGCGGCGTGATACTGGTTTCCAGTCGAGCTTTTCGCTTGTGCGTTTGCCTACGGTTGTCTCTGTCAACAACAGACCTTCTTCCGGTTTATATACATTTTGAATCGCGCTCGGAAATTCATCTCCGAACGGACCCATTGCGAAACCAAACTTCGCGGCACCCGGGAATCGGTCGCCTCCATCGAGCAAAGCAGACTCATCTCCCTTTCGTTTTAATAGATCCGTCGACAGGACGCGAAGCCGCAACTCAGCTCCGCACGTCGGATTTTTTGTACGCAGTATTTCGTCAGCGCTCTTCAGTATGCGGTTCAAGTCTGCACACCGATCGAACCACTGTGCTGAACGCGAAAGCAGCGCCGATGAAAAGGGCGACTCAGGATTGGCATCGACGAATTGTAATATTTGAAGCAGCGCCGCGTCGTAGTCGCCGTTTTCAATCTCGGGCGGTCCGACCGCGAGACGCGCGGCAGTCTGGGCGGCCGTTTCAGTTGCGGGTGCCTGAGCGGACGCGTGTGCGAATGTAACAAAAAGGAAGGCTGAAATCGCTAATGAAAACGAAAATTTCATTGATAGGAATTTGTCCGGAGAAAAGAAGCGCCGGTGGCGAAATAATCTTTTAATTATTGTTTTTGATAAATAACAATTTCGCGCGCCTGAGCTTCGTCGAGCGAGCGCGCGAATTGCCGGAACGCGGCGTACTCGGACGGCACAATTCTCGATTTCGTAATCGACGATTTCGCCGCCACTTTAATAGTATTCCCTTCGCGCGTTGTTTTTATGGAATACGATCCGAATGGAGTTTCGAGCGCTCCGTCGGCGGGGATCGATCGGACGTCAAACGAATCGGGAATCACAAAAGTAATAAGCGATTCGTCGAATTGAGGTGTACCTAATAATAAATCGTAGCTGCGTTCCGCTTCCGACGCGACTCCGAGGAGATTGCGCGGATCTGTAGTCAGCGGAAGTGTAAAATCGGAGCCCTTTGATTTTGCTAATTTTTCAACTTCCATGGACGCGCGCAGCTCGACGGGCTCCGAGAGTTTATTTAAATCGCTTGTTTGCAATTCCGACACTTGGACGCGGCCGAGCCGGGCCGACAAAAGCCGTTCGAGGTTTTCCTTTTGGGCTCCTTTTTCATTAGCAAAGAACTGGCGGACCTGAACGTCATAATTACCTTTCGGGCGAATCGTCGCGGTTCCAGCGGCCGAGCCGTCGGCTTTTAATACAAAATGAAACTCCGTTGCATCTGTATTAAATTCCGCTTTTGGATACTGAACGTCCTTTATCACGGGAACGCCATCTTTAACAATCACGACGCTCGCGCCGTGGTCCATGTCTGGCAAAACGCCCATCGGGTGGTGCGTCGCGGTTCCATCTAAAAACATTTCGGGGCGCGAGTCGTTTCCCGGAACATAAGCAATGCAATGATTAAATAATCCGACCATCGGCAAAGATAAATCTTCGATCGGCCGCGATTCGTCGGCATAAATCAAAACCGGATAGGCATCGATCCCGACGTCCTTTAACATTGTTTTTATTAAAATCGCTTTATCTTTACAATCGCCGTAGCGGCGGTCGAAAATCGTCGACGCGTTGTAAGGTTTGTAACCGTGGACGCCGAATTCCCAGGCGTTGTAGCGAATATCTGTTACAACAAATTCATAAATCGCGCGGATCTTCTCGAGATCGTCTTTTTTATCTTTTGTTATTTCGACAACTTTATCTTTTATCGCGGGGCTCGACTGGCATTCCTTTTCAATAAGATTCCACCACCAGCTCGCGAACTCTTCCCATTTGCCGTACGTGGATACAGAAACGCTTGGCGCAAACTCGATCGCGTCGGGCATCGCGGATTCAATATTAGGCTTTTTGATTCCTAACATTGAAAATTTATATATTTTGCGTTTCTGATCTTCCTCGCGCGCGGACGTGGGTTCCGGCGCGCCGTTCCGAGTCTTGAAATGTAAATTTTGATCCAGCGCTGTTACATATATTTGTTCGGAGCGCCGCGTTGAGGCGAGGCCGAGGCCGTGAAACAAATGGCGCATTCCGAAGTAATTACCAAAGACTCCCACGCGAATAGTATCAACGCGTGATTCGATATCGATCGTGTCACCGGCGGCGAGCGGCGGAAAATTGACCCACGACGCGCCGGGCGACGCGGGCGCATCATCAATTTTGCCATCTTTACGAATCACGCGCGCGCGGCGAATCCGCACCTGCTCTTCCGACGGATCATAACGAACGCGGTACGAATCTAACTGTTTAGCGCCTTCGTCGTTCAGAACTGTAGCAATGACGTGTTCATAACGCTGCGTTGTGCCGTCTGGATTTAATTTATATGCAATCTGCGATAGTAAGACTTCAATAGCTTCGTCGGCTGCCGCGACCGCCGGCGGGAGATTCTTCATATATTCAACGGCATCAATTCTAAATTCATCTTCAAACGGCTTGACGTTGGATTGTAAAAACTCCAAGTAACGCCGGCTTGTGCGATCCTTAGGATCGAGCGTCACAGCCTGTTCGAGCGAACGCACTGCGTTTTCAACGTCGTCGAAAAGTATGAAACTGTGTGCCTGTTTCGCGAACGCTTCAGAATTATCGGGGCAGAGTTCAATCGCGCGTTGATACGCCGCGTTCATTTCGTCCTTTTGTAGACGTGTTTGATAGAGCCTCGCCATTTCGATGTGCGGCCAAACGCTGAACGGGCGCAGTGCAGACTCTTCCTTGAGCAGAGTGACGGCGTCATCAAAGCTTCCGCGCGCCAAGAGTATTTGCCTCAGGTATGCGCCCGCATTATTTGTATTCATTCGGTCAACAGTGAGCGCTTTTCGAAAGATTTCCTCGGCCTGTTGAACGGCTCCGCGATGCCATGTCTGAGTGCCGATGCGTTCGAGAATTCGAGCGTGGTTATTACCTATACTTGTCTCCGCGCACTCTTGCAGTGCGCGTTCCGCTTCACGATGCAGATTCGCGTTGTCGTAGTGTGATGCGAGATAGAGTATCGCCCAGACGTTGTTCGGAGAGATTTTTAGCGCGCGGTCGATCCACTTCTTGGAGACTGTCGGAATCGGGTTCGAATTCGAATAGTGGTGTGCCAAGTGAATTGCCGCGACGGCATTCTGCGAATCGAGTTCAAACGCCTTTTCAAGTTCTCGCCGGAATGAGTTCAACTCTTTCTCTTCAGCAACATTCGTTTCCTGCTTCAGCGAGAGTGCATACGACATCCGGTACACAGAGTCGTTCGGGCGATAGTCTGCCGCGAACTTCGCGGACTCGCGGTGGCTGTAGTCGGTGATGTCTTCCGCGTGCCGGGCCTGGATGAGTGCAGACAACCGATGCGCGGCGGCCGCACGCTCCGCGTCGATTGTTGCATTTTCTGAAGCCTTCGAACTGACCACAGTGGGTGCAGAGTCGGGCGAACGCAGCAGAGCCTTCTCTGCGAAATACAGTATGGCACTATCCGGAATCGTCTTGACGAGAATCGAATCCGACTTCCCCGTTTTCAGATCGCGAAATGAATCGTACTCAACACCCTGAATCGGATTGCCGAGCGCATCGGTGACGCGGCATCGAAAGCGCCAGCTCATTTCTTGAGTACAGACTTTAACTAATATTTCGTGCCAGCCTTCTTCGAGTTCGAGCGAAATCACATTTTGGTCGAAGCCGAGCTCCCGGCGAACGTTTTTTTCTAATACATTCGTTCCGTCAATCCATACTTTAAGCGCTTCGGAACTCGAAAAACGGAATGCTAATTCTTCGCGTTTTGTGATCCGAAACGCGGTTCGCAAATAACACGCGGCCTGATCCGAAGGCTTCATTAACTCTTTTAATTCTAGTATTCCGAGCGGGGCCCTTTCGACCGGCACCTTTCGCCAGCGCACATCGCGCTCCTTTCCGCGCGCGACGAGATCCTTCGCCCAGCCGTTTTCGGGTTCTTCTTTCTTAGTAAATCCGCCGCCGCGTTCATTATCAAACGGCCCGATCAGCGCCCAATTAGATATATATGAAAGACTTTTTGTTACTTCGTCGACGCGCGTGAGGTTGCCCGTGATATAGGCGCAATCTCCCGAATATTGTAGAATTCGGTCGGCGAACTCGCGTGGAAACCCCGGCGTGCCGGGCACGGCGAGCGCGGCCGCCGCTTCTTTATGTAGCGAATTCCAATCGGCGAGCCGCCGGATGGTATCTAACAAAAAAATGCCGTGTGCCGAAACGCGGCGCGCAGCCGGATCGTTTTCGTTTTTTAACTCCGCGGCAGTTGCTACAATTTCACGAAAAAGAGCGACGGCCTTTTGAAACGCTTCTTTTCCGTTCCCGCGCGATTCGAGCAGCAAAATATCATCTTCGCGCGAAATGTAGGAATCGTTTTCGTTAGCGTTGGTTCCAAATCTACTTATTTCGCGGGTCATGTTTTCGCCGGTGGAGTGGGCCGCGTTTGTTAGCTTTTTTGCTCCCACTTGAAACGAAGCGCCCACGCGGCTTTCCGCCGCCGCCGGTTTTGAACTCGTCGGTTGTGCACGCTCCGCAGGCGCGCTCGCTGTTTTCGCGGGCTGATTCTTAATAATTGGGGTGTAAATCGCACCGCCGTTTTCAACGATCTTTTGCACGTGTCGATCAAATTCTTCGGGGCTCACCATTCCGTCGGCGTTCTTATCAATAACGGTGAATTCGCGCCGCTCCGTCTGAAAGAACGTTAACATTTCACGAAGCGAGAGCCAATTGTTAGCGTCGCGGTCCGCGGTTGAAAACGCTTTTGTTACAAGTTCTTTTGAATGGGTTTGTAAAATTTGCTGAGACGGCTGGGCGTCGCGCGCGCGCGGCCCCGCGGGAGCCGGAGGTTTTGTAACAGCCGGAGGTTTTGCTGTGCGCGGCCCCGCGTCTTGCAGCGACGCCGGCTGTGCAAGTATCCCGAGCGCGATCGCCGCCGCGATCCAGTGAATTGTCATATTCCCGTTTTTAATAGATGGGGACATCATTTAACAAAAAACCTGTGAAGTGAATGAATACAGCAGCGGGTCCAAACAGCCCGTGGCAAAAGTCATCCTATCTAAATAGCGGAGCACTTTTGCCGCGGACTGTTAAGGATGCTACAAAAACGCCCCGGACCCGCCGCGTCAACCAATGATAATGTTGCTACAATTAAATAAGGTCTTCGCGCGTGAGCGGAGAGTAAGAATCGGCAGCTTCGCGTCCGGGATCTGAGGCTGACTCGGGGAAGGAAGCTAATTCTACGCGGCACCCCTGCGCACGGAGCGCGGGGATGAGTGCAATAAGTTCCTGGTCGCCACCCGCGAAAACGATGACATCCACTCGATTTGCGAGACGCGACGCCTCGAGCGCGAGCGTTCCGCCGTTTTCGGCGCGGTGGTGTCCGCCCGCTGACATATCCGTTCGCCGCACTTCAAAACCGGTCTGCCGCAAGTGTTGAATAAACGCCGGATCGTTAGCATCGCGATCGGCTAGAAACGCGATCGCGCGAACCGCGCCGCGGCCGCGCAGCACGTTTGTTAACAATTTTGAAAAGGACACCACTCGCCCAAACGTCTTCTTCGCCGACCGCTGGAGGCTCGGCACATCTGCTAATACCGCGACGCGTTGCGTTCCAAAAATTGTAGCAAAGGATGCTACAGAAACGGGTGGCGCGACGGGCGGCGGCGCCTGAACGACGCGAGGAGAAAACGACTCAACGCCGTACGCCGACGACGCACTCGGTCCGCCGGACATTAACGATCGATTCAACTGTGCCTTCAGGTCGTCGATCTCGCGGCGCAGTCCACTAACATCAGACCCCTGTGCAGGCATCCCATAGCCGCTGCCAGAGAGTGGTGCCTGCTGCGGAGATCCATACACATTCGCCGCCGGCGGATTTGAATACATCCCCGCAGTCGGACTCTGCTCGATCATGCCGGTTGAGAATGAGCGGTCGTAGGACGGCCCCGGGATCGGGCGCACGACACGCGAGCGAGACATGGAGTCTTGGTCCGCGTCAATGGGTCTGCCCATGTCAGGTCTGCCCATGTCAGGTCTACCCATGTCAGGCCGGCCCATATCAGGTCTGCCCAGATCCATGGGTCTGCTCATGAGTGAATCCGAGAGTGGCGCGCCTGTCGATTCCTCGCGGCGGCGGCGTGGGTCGGGTCGATCGGGCCGATCCATTCGGCTTCCGCGGCGTCCGTCGCGGCGTGGCTCCTGTCCTTCTTCGCGCGGCCGGCGGCCTCTGCCGCCTCGGCGTCCGCGGCGGTCGTCGTCGAAGGAGCGAGGTGTAGGAATCTCAGCTCCGTGAATTCGATCGTCGAGCGGCTCGACTCCGCGGCTTTCGACGCTTTCGCGGCGCTGCGTTCGAAGGGCAGCGGCCTTGGCGTCTTGCGCGTCGTCGACAGGTACTACATCTCCAAAAATGTCCGTATCTGTAGTGTCGTCCGGCGGAGCCGGCGCGGCCTGTGGCAATCCCAAATCATCAAATCGGCGTTCCTCAGCGGGAGAAAATGCGGCCGGAGTAAATGTAGGATTGGATGGATTATCAAAATCGCTTCGTGAATATTCGGGAGCGGGCGTCTCATCGGAAACGGGCTCCGGGTCGGGGGCGGGGGTGTTTCGAGTTTTTTTATCTTCATCCTCGGGAAACAAACCGGCGCCGAAATTGTGAGGTAGTGACATTGCTTACTTTCGATTCAAAAACGTTCGCGCTCGCGCGAACAACTAAGGGTAAAAAAGGTAATTCAGCATCCATGCTGAATTGTAAAAATCTGCGTTGGCAATAATTCCATGACGTGATTGATCGCTGGTTTCATCAACGCGGCGTGAGATGATAAGCCCGGACATTTCTACATCCAAGAAACACGAATGAATAATGATGCATTTTTGAAAGTGGCGGCCGTGCGCACAATGCTAATAATCGCTTGCGTTTTCGCTCTTGGCGCGGCCGCCGGCGGATGCCGTGCCGCGTACGGAGTTGATCCCGAAAGAAATCCCGACGCCGCCGCGAAAACTCCGGGCTTTTGGCGGGCGGAGCTTCGCACCGGGCTCGGGGCGATCGCGCCGGAACGTTATATTTTGGAATTTGACGGCACCGACGCGTGGATTGAAGCGGCGAACGCGCGCGGCGGAATGGGAACCGAACAGTGGTCGCGAAGACTACAGATCGCAGAATATGAAAATTTCGTATTACAAGCCTTGGCGATGCAGCCGTACACGTGGTCGGATCGCAAGACTCGCAATTCCGCGCCCGGCGAAACACTAAAATTGGATTTCCGAATCGGCGAACGCGGCCGAAATGTCGTGATCGAATCGCCGGATGCTACAGAAAGACTCATCCTCGAACGTTTGCGATTCCTCGCGGGGCGCCCGTCCGCCGCAGCGGAGCCCATGTCGAAATAAATGACTCTTTTTGTAAAATTGCAATTGTTATAAAAATGAGTGCGCGGATACTCAGCGGAGAAGCGATCGCGAATGCCATCAAAGCGGAAACAACCGCGATTGCAGGTGAACTAATAAAAAAACGCGGCCGCGCGCCGTGTCTAACAGTTGTAGCTTCCGCGGATGAGTCGGCGAAAATCTACGCCGAGAAAATCAAGCGCGACGCGGCAGTTTGTCATATCAACGTTGAGGTCGCGCCGCTCGATATCAACATTTCGCACGCGGACGCGATGCAACAAATCCGCGCGATTGTAAACAATCCGGCCGTCGACGCGGTTTTGTTGCAAACGCCGCTTCCAAAGAATGTGAACGCCGTCGCCGCCGCGGATTTGATACCGATAGAAAAAGACGTCGACGGCGCGTCGATCTCGAGCGCGGGCGCTGCGGCGCTCGGACGCGCGGAGGGTTACTTTCCCGCGACGGCAGCCGCCGTTCTCGAAATATTACAAAGATCCAATATTAACATTTCGGGCGCGCGCGCCGTCGTGCTCGGGCGCAGCGCCGTCGTCGGGCGTCCGGCCGCGTTCGGATTACTAACACTCCATGCAACAGTTACGATCGCGCATTCGAAGACAACCCATATTGAAAAGATAGTTCGCGAAGCCGATATCCTCGTCGTCGCGATCGGAAAAGTAGCTTTTGTCGTACCCGACTGGATTCGGCCGAATACTACCGTTATGGACGTCGGCATTCACCGCGTCACCGACGCGCATTTAGTTAAAACCTGGTTTGCTAACGATCCCGCGCGCGTCGCCGCATTTGATAAGAAGGGGTCCGCGATCGTCGGCGACTGCGATCCGCGAATTGTAGAAATCGCCGGCGCGATGACGCCCGTGCCGGGAGGTGTCGGGCCCGTTACCTCCGCGATCTTACTCAAACAGGCGGCTATTGCCGCGAACCGCCTATCTTGATTCCTTAATTGTATGAATCGCGCCCGGCATTGCTAACGATCGCGCCTTTCGCGCAAGTTCAATAAACTCGCGGCGATAACCGTGCGGATCGGCGCCGAGCGCTTCTTCGGCAAGTTCAAGTACAGTATTCCAATTCGCGGATCCTTTATATTGCGAATCGCGCAGTAACATTCCAAACGATGCAACCGCCGCCGCGAATTTTAAGTCTTCGCTCGACTGCGAATAGGTTTTGCCCGAATCCGTGAGCGGGAATTCTAACAATTGGCTTTTTTCGCCGTCGGGTTCTTTGTACCGAATGCTAACGGTGAGCAATTCCTTGGAATCGGTCATTGTTAACGTTTGAGCAGGCCCCTCGTTAGATTTTACAGTGGTAGTTTTTACAGTTTGATACTTGAGCGGATTGATATTCGGAACCGCCGGATTTGTAACACCGGCCGGCATGATTTCGTAGAGCGCCGTCACCGTGTGGCCCGCGCCGATTTCGCCGGCGTCTTTCTTATCATCATTAAAATCCTGATGTTGCAATACGCGGTTTTCATAACCAATGAGGCGCGCCGCACCGACCGTCGCCGGATTGAATTCCACCTGAATCTTAACATCCTTCGCGATCGTCACGAGCGTTGCATTCATTTCATCGACGAGCACTTTGCGCGACTCGCGAAGATTATCAATATACGCATAATTACCATTGCCTTTGTCGGCGAGCATTTCCATAGTCGCGTCCTTCAAATTGCCCATGCCGTAGCCGAGAACGCTAAGAAAAACGCCCGACTTCGCGCGCTGCGTAATTAAAGTCTGAAGCTGCGATTGATCCGTAATGCCAACGTTAAAATCGCCGTCGGTCATTAAGATAACGCGGTTCACGCCGTTCTTAATAAAATTCGAAACGGCCATATCATAAGCAAGTTGAATTCCCGACGCGCCGTTCGTTGAACCGCCCGATTGCAACTGATTCACCGCGTTCGCAATCGTAGTCTTGTTCGCGCCGTTCGTCGACGGAAGCGCAACGCCCGATTGGCCCGCATAGGTCACAATCGCCACGCGGTCGTTCTCCGACAATTGTTGAATTAACAACTGGAGGCCTTCCTTCGCGAGCGCAAGTTTATTTTCATCCGCCATCGAGCCCGAAACGTCCACTAAGAATACGAGATTCGTAGCCGCGCGCTCATTCTTAAGGATTTCTTTACCTTTCACGCCGACGCGAACAATGCGATTGTTAGCATTCCACGGGCAACTCGCCACCTCCAATCGAACGTTAAACGGCCGGCCGTCGCGCGGCCCCGGATCGCTGTACGTAAAGTAATTTATCAATTCCTCGATGCGAACCGCGTCCTTCGGCGGCATCGTATTTTGTGTTAAGAACCGCCGAACATTAGCATAGGCCGCCGTGTCAACGTCGATCGAAAATGTCGAAAGGGGGTCCGCTGCGATTTGTCTAAATGGATTTTCAACGATGGATTCGTAGCGTTCGTTTTTTGTAACAATCCCAGCCGGAAGAGAATCCAGTTCGTCGTGGTCTGCGTATGCAAAAAAAGCTTCTGTCGACGGTGTATTTCCGGCATTTGTAGGGAGCTTTGTTTCCTTGCCATCCGTTCTTCCAAAAAATACTTTATTCTGTTTGCGTCCGCGCTCCGCGCCTCCGCCAACGCCCATTGAATCAAAGACTCCAGTGGCCGTACTATTTCCGTTATAAGTAATAACGTCGCCCGCCTTCGGATGAATCGCCGCTCTACCATCAGTAAACTGTACGGTGAACGGCGCGGGCGCAGGCTCTGGAGGATTAGGATTTTGCTTTATTGTATTGAGATTCGTAAGCGGAACTTTTTGTCCAGAAATTGTAGTAAACGTGTCTTGCGTTTGAATTTTTCCAGCCAACAAATCCAGATTATTAGCAAAGTTCGTCGTATTCGGGTCGATCGCGACCGTCTGAAAATTGTCTACAATTCCAGAATTTTCTTGTTTTTGCGGAGATCCGGAAATGTAGCCTGACGGCACACTCTGGATTTCACCGAAGGCAGTTTCGGGCTTTGCGATCCGATGGGGCAAATCCGTAGACGAGACGAGTTTTGCCGTGGATTCGTGTCGAATAGAATTAGATATAATAAATATCGACGCTGACAAGACGAGCGCCGCAGCTATCAAACTCATCGCGCGCATCCATCGCAAGCCCGCGCCGGATTTATGTAATACTTCCGATCGAATCGCCGCCTCTACGCGCGCTTTTGTTACATCGTCCATTGCCGCCGGAACGCGATTTTGATATTCACTTTTCAGCGTGCCCGCGAATTCGCGCGTTTCCGCCACGAACGCCGCCGCCGCGGGATGTGTTAATAAATATTGTTCAACCGCCGCGCGCTCCGTTTCTTGCAATTCGCCGAGCGCGTAGGAAGTCAGAATGGTTTCGTCGTAGGTTTCCATGATGTTAACAAATTTAAACAGTAATTTCAGCAGTAATTTAATTTAAGAAAGCAAGTCTATTGTTCTTTTTTTTAGTATCCGGAGGGGCTGCGCCGTTGCGCTCCCCGGAATGGTTGGAATTCTTCACCGCAAGATTCCCGCGCAGATTCTTCATTCCCGAATGAATCAAATAACCGATGTACGTTTCCGAATGTCCCGTGATTTTACTAATCTCATGATAGGAAAGATCATTCTGAAATTTTAAATACAACACTTCGCGTTGATTCGCCGGAAGCGTCGAAAGCATCTTTAATAATCCGCCGCCGTCGCTTTCATCCGAAAACTCCAACATTTCCGTCGCGTCATAATTTACCGAAGTCTCATTCTGCCTTTTCCGTTTTCGTAATATATCCAATGCGCAATTCCGCGAAACTGTAAAGAGCCACTCCGGCAGCCGCCCCTCAATATTACCTTTCGGTTCGCGGCACAATCGCAAGTAGGTCTCCTGCACCACATCCGCCGCGCCGTGCGCGTCACCCACCATCCTGCGCACATATTCATATAGACGCCCGTGAAAGCGCTCGAACGCGCTACAGATCCAGTCGTCGTGTGATTTCTCGGGCATCATTGCAACCTTCACGTCGCGCGTCCGAAAAGTCTTAGAAGAAAATCAAGAAGGGGGACTGTCCCACTTATCAATTCAAGAAGAACGGGGACAGTCCCCGTTACCGAATTTGACCAAAACTGAGCTGGCTAAACAAAAAACAATTACTTATGGCGAAAGGGGGACAGACCCTCTTCCGTAATCACCAAAGCGGGGACAGTCCCCGTTCCTGACGCGAAGTTAATAAACGAGCAACGCGAGTTTATTAACTTCGCGCCGTGGTCCCCCCATAGCCTTCGTGGGCTAATTCACTGCCACGACATCAAATCAAATAAATACAGTAAATCGCGTCGGGGTCGCGCGCGCGGCTCGCCGGAGTGCGCGGAAGAAGGCGTTTGTAACAATTCGGCGGCAGTGGTCCGGGCGCGTTTGTATTGCCTAATACTCCAGCGCCCTGGTTAAAGGCGAGCAAGCGCGCGTGACCCCGACCCGATCTTTACTTTAATTAACCTCTCAGTTTCTTATATTTACTTGCCGCCGAATACGTATGATCTCCGTGAGCCGCAACATAAGCAGTAAAATCGCCCTCGAAGAACTTCCACGTCCCATCCCCCGGCAACGCTAATATATGCGTTGCAACCCTATCAATAAAGTAACGATCATGCGTTACTACAATTGCGCATCCCGCGAACGCGTTCAGCGCTTCTTCCAAAACCCGCAACGTCTGCAAGTCAAGGTCGTTCGTCGGCTCGTCCAGTAATAATACATTTCCGCCGCGCCGAAGCATTTTTGCTAATTGTACGCGATTGCGCTGTCCGCCCGAAATTTCGCCCACCTTCGCTTCCTGGTCGGGACCCTTAAAGTTAAATTTAGCCACGTACGCGCGCGGATTAATAAAACGTTTTCCGAATGGGATCTCCGGAAGGCGTTCTGTTATTTCAACAAATACGGAATTGTTAGGATCGAGCGTGTCGCGCATCTGATCCACATAACACATCTGCACCGTCGAACCGATTTCGATCGTGCCTGCATCGGGTTTTTCTTGGCCAACGAGCATTTTTAAGAATGAAGTTTTCCCCGCGCCGTTGGGGCCGATGATTCCGAGAACCGCGCCCGGCGGAAGGCTGAATGTTAAATTTTCAAATAAAGTCCGCCCGCTGAAACCTTTTGTTACTTGCTTGAATACAATAACTTTGTCGCCGAGCCGCGGAGGCGCCGGGAATTGTAAATCGATCGCGTCTTCGCGCACTTCGCGGTCTTGTGCTAATAATGTTTCGTACTGTGCGATGCGCGCCTTGCTCTTAACATTTCGCGCCTTGGGATTGGTACGAATCCATTCGAGCTCGCGCGCGAGAACTTTCTGCCGCGACTGGTCGTGCTTTTCTTCAACTTGTAACAATACAGCTTTCTTTTCTAGGTATTGCGAATAGTTGCCTTCGTATGGAAACGCGCGGCCGCGTTCCACTTCAAGCATCCATCCGACCACGTGATCCAAAAAGTAACGATCGTGCGTTACTACAATAACGAGCCCGTGATATTCAGCCAAGTGATGTTCGAGCCACGAAATGCTTTCGGCGTCGAGGTGGTTCGTCGGTTCGTCGAGTAGTAACATTTGCGGACGTGCTAATAATGTTTGGCAAAGCGCAACACGCCGCTTTTCGCCGCCCGAAAGTTTTGTAACATCCGCATCGCCCGGAGGACACCCGAGTGCTTCCATCGCGACTTCGAGCGTGCGGTCGACCTCCCACGCGTTTTTTTGTTCTATTTCCTCGTGAAGCCTGGATTGTAAGTCTAACGCTTTATTCATTTCTTCTTCAGAAAGATCCGTTCCTAACTTTTCGTTCACCGCGTCGTACTTTTTTAACAAATCGCGAATCGGAGCCACGGCCTCGTCCAAATTTTGCAATACGGTTTTGTTAGGATTAAGATGCGGCTCCTGTGGAACATATCCAATCGTCATTCCCTCCTTTCGCCACAGTTCTCCTAAATAATCTTTGTCCGCGCCCGCGAGGATGCGCAGCAATGTTGATTTTCCGCTGCCGTTGCCGCCAATAACGCCAATCTTAGCATCGGCAAGAAATGATAATGTAATTCCTTTTAATACTTCGGTTCTATCATAAAACTTGCGAAGCGCTCGAACGGTACAAACGATGTTTTCGGCCATGGGGCGGTGCAGGGTGTCGGCTCGGTTTTTCGGAGGATCAACAATTCCGTGTTGTAACATCCCGGCCCGTCGCTCTGGAACGATCTTTTGTTCGTACAATTTTAAGAATCGTTTCGCCGCCGATTTGATAGAGTCCAATTCAATCAATGACAGCGAGCCCTGACTTCCATTCCGATGCCGCCGCGCAGATCGCCTCTGCTCTTCGCGGACGCCGCACCCGAGTCGCGCTCGTCGGCGCCGGATATATCGCTGAAACACATCTTGCCGCGCTGCGCGCGACGCCCGACGTCGAGGTCGTGGCCGTCTGCGACGTCGACGCGGCGAAGGCTGAGCGATTTGTTAAGAAGCATGGAATTGCTAACGCGGTTGCTTCCATTTCCGCGCTCGCGGGCGACGTGCGCCCCGACGCCGTGCATGTGCTCGTGCCGCCGAATTTACATTTAGGCGCGGCGAAAGAATTATTAAGTCGCGGGATTCACGTATTGTTAGAAAAGCCGATGGTATTAAATTCGGCCGACGGGCGCGCTCTCGTGCAGCACGCGCGCGATAGCGGCGCGCGGCTTGGCGTGAACCATAATTTTACATTTCATCCGCTTTTTGTGAGATTACTAAAAGACGTCGAGTCGGGAAAAATCGGACACGTTCAACACTCCGTATTTGTGAATAACAATCCGCTGCGGCAGCTCACGGGCGGCGACTTCGGCAATTGGATGTTCGCCGCTCCCGAGAATATTATACTTGAGCAGGGGCCGCATCCGCTTTCGCAGCTCGTGCGCCTGCTCGGAAAAGTAGTATCGTGCGATTCGACGCCGAGCGGACGCCACAATTTCCCAGGGAAGCGCGTGTTTTTTGATACATGGCAGGCGTCGATGCAATGCGAGCGCGCGACGGCGCAATTTTATATTTCGTTCGGCCGCGATTTTCCGGAAAGCTGGATTCACGTCATCGGGCAGGACGGTTCGATTCGCGTCGATTTATTAAATGGTTTTTATAGCGTTCACGCGAAGTCACGCTGGATGGAATTTTATGATACATCGCTCATTGGCAAAGCCGACGCGAAGGCCGGCAAGAAGGCGGCTCAGAATGCGTTCTGGGGATACGTTCTTCCGTTACTAAAAATACAGCCGCGTCGCGACGCATTTTTTGTAGGAATGTGCGGCAGCATCGGCGCATTTCACAAAAGCCTGCGGCTCGGCGCGCGGCTGCCTGTTTCAGCGGAAGACGGAGTGGATGTATTAGAAGCATGCGAATCATTAACAATGCCGGTGAAGCGATTGTTAGAGATTTCGCCGCCGCCTCCCGCGCGCGAAATTGTACAATTTACAAATCCGCGAAAAGGCGAAGTCGCCGTTCTCGGCGCGACGGGATTCATCGGCGGGCATGTCGTCGAAAAATTATTAGCGATCGGAAAGCCTGTCCGAATCTTAGCAAGAAAAATTAATGTATTGCCGGAGCATTTGTGCGATCCGCGCGTGCACGTCGTGCAGGGTGCGCTCGACGATCCCGCCGCTATTGATAAAGTTGTCGCGGGCTGCGACGCGGTCATACATTTAGCTTCGAGCGGCGGCGAATCGTACGCGGATTTCGAGCGCACCATTGTTCAGGGAAGCGTGCGCGTCGCCGATGCGTGCGTGCGCCACGGCGTGCGGCGTTTATTATATACATCAACAATCGCAGTTTACTATTTCGGCGGCGGGGGAATTGTAACAGAAGACACGCCCGTCGATCCCAAGGCTTCAAAACGCAGCCACTACGCGCGCGCTAAAATTGAAAGTGAAAAGCAATTATTACAGATGCACCGCGACAGGAAACTGCCAGTTGTTATTTTGCGCCCCGCCGTCGTCGTCGGCGAACGCGGACGCCCTGCGCACACGGGCGTCGGCATGTGGCCGCGCGACACGCAGTGCGAAGGGTGGGGGCCGGGCACGCGCCCGATTCCATTTGTATTGCCGGAGGACGTCGCGTCGGCAATTGTAGCATCATTAGATAAAACGAATATTGACGGATTATCATTTAACTTGGCGGGCGACGTGCGCCTCACCGGGCGCGAATATGTTGAAGAACTCCGCAAGGCAACCGGCCGGCCGATGCAATTTTATCCGACGCCGCTCTGGCTCATTCAGGGCCTCGATCTGTTTAAATGGGGTGTAAAAGTAATGATACGAAAACCCGAGAATCCTCTCCCGAGTTTTCGCGATTTAAAGACTCGCGCATTTGATGCATCGCTCGATTGCTCGCGCGCAAAGCGCCTTCTCGGATGGGCGCCCGTCGCGGACCGCGCGAAATTCGTCGAACGCGGAATTGTAGCGGCCGTCCGCCAAAACCCGTAATTTAGTATTATTAATAATGCCAGCTGTAGTTAAACATCTGGTTCACGTATTTTCAACATTCGCGCCCGGCGGCCCGCAGCGCCGCACGGCCGACATCTTTAATCATCTTCCGCCGCGCTTTCGACACACGGTCCTTTCTACCAATAACGATCTCTCCGCTCGCGAATTATTAAAAGCAGACGCGCCCGTCGAATATGCTAACGTTCCGAAAAACGCGCGAGGGCGCGTACGCCGCGGCGAGCTGCGAAAATTGTTAGTTCAACAAAAACCGGATTTGATTATTACGTATAATTGGGGCGCCACGGAAGCGATTCAAGCGATTGGCATCCGGCGGTTTTGTCCGATTCTCCACGCGCAGGACGGATTCGGCCCGGAGGAAGCTACCTATCAAATCGCGCGGCGTCTCTGGATGCGGCGCGTTTTGTATCGATTGGCGGAAGCGGTCGTTGTGCCGTCGCAAACGCTCGAGAAAATCGCGGTCGAAACGTGGTGGCTGCCGCGGCGGCGCGTTTTATATATTCCCAACGGAATTGATATTAACAAATACGCGGGCGGCAACGACGCCGCGCGCGCGGCGTTTCGAAGCGAATATTCGATTCCGGAATCGGGAATCATTGTTGGAATGGTGGCGCACCTGCGCGCCGAGAAAAATCCGGCGCGGCTACTTCGAGCGTTTGCATCCGCGCCGGACGCAAATTCATATTTAATATTCGCCGGCGACGGGCCGCTGCGTGCGGAGTTGGAGTCGACGGCAAAATTATTAAATATCCAATCGCGCGTCCGTTTTTGTGGACATTTACAAAACCCTGCTGCTGCTTACAGCGCATTTGATATATTTGCATTGAGTTCCGACACCGAACAGATGCCGATTTCCGTTCTTGAAGCGATGGGGTCGGGTATTCCGGTCGTGTCGACAAACGTCGGAGATATCTATTCGATGGTCGCGCCCGCGAACCAGCCGTTCATAACAAAACTCGGCGACGACGCGGCGTACGCATCTGCGCTCGCGGTTATTCTTAAGGATTTGATATTACAAAAACGGATCGGGGCCGCGAACCGCGCGCGTTGCGTTTCTCACTTTTCGCTCGAGCAGCAGAACAACGCGTATTGCGATTTGTATGATCGTTTCTCCCGGCCGCGCAGTGAAATCTGGCGCTCAGAACAGAATAGGAATTAAAAAATGAGTCACCCCTCACACTCGGCTCCGTTGCTTTTTGTAAAGGGCGGGATGTGATCGCCTGAGGGGAACGAAACCGGACATACACCATATGAATACTAATACTATTAAAATTGTATCATGGAACGTTAATTCTATTCGTGCGCGGCTTGCGCGCGTCACGGCCTGGCTGCAAAAACACAATCCCGACGTATTGTGCATTCAGGAATCCAAGGTCGAAGATGCTAAGTTTCCAAAGGAAGAATTTGAAAAGCTCGGCTACCACTGCGAAATCTACGGGCAAAAGGCGTACAACGGCGTCGCGATTCTATCAAAAAAACCAGTAACGGATATTGTTAAAGGATTCCCCGACGACGGCGAGGCGGGGCATCGGCGCTTCCTTTCGGGAGTCGCGGGCGGAATTCGAATTATTAATGTTTACGTTCCGAACGGCGAGTCGGTCGAGTCGGAAAAATTTGTATTCAAACGCGCGTGGCTCAAAAAACTCACCGAATTGTTAAAAACGTCGTTTGACACGAGCCAGCCAATGATACTGCTCGGCGATTTTAATATTGCCCCGGAAGATCGCGACGTCCACGATCCCGCGCGCTGGCGCGGAAAAGTATTATTTCATCCCGACGAGCACGCGGCGCTCGCGGAAATCTGTAAACTCGGATTCCGCGACGCGCTCCGCTTGAAATATCAAGATTCGGGATTGTATACGTGGTGGGATTTTCGAACGATGGGGTTTCAGCGCGGCTACGGCCTTCGCATCGATTTGTTACTTGTTACAGATTCGCTCGCGGCGCGCTGCGAGGATATTTGTATTGATGTCGAAGAGCGCGCCGGCGCGCAGCCGTCGGATCACGCGCCGGTTATCGGCATCTTTCGCGAAAAGTAAAGTTAAAGATTACTTATTCTCGACGGCGGGCTTCGACTCAACTGTTCGCGGATGCCGCAGGAAGACGCGCATGTGGTGCGCGACCTTTGCTAACGATTCGGCCCGCGCTGCTTCGGCTTTAGGCAGCGACAGCGCGGCCTGCTTCAAACATACAAATGCCATGTCCGCGTCGCCGGGCAGCGCGCGCGCGCCGAGCGCCAAGCCCATTTCGAATACTAATGGTGCGAAACTGGGTCTTTTATAACGATCCGTCGCGAGCATTTCCCAATTCTCGATGCGCGCCCGGAACGGAACTTCCATCGGACTGCCGAGAATTGATTCTAACAATTCGATGGCTTCTTGATTGCGATCCATACTTCTCAGAGCGCGCGCTTTGGCGGCCGCGGTTTCGATCACTTCGGCGTCGACGGGTTTTCCTGTAATATTAATATTCGCCAGAAGTTCTAACGTCCGCTTCGGGTTGTGTAGTATGTCAGATAATAATAATGCAAGCTTGATCCGCGATTCCGGGAGTTGCATGACGGTATGATACGCGTCGAGGTATTCTGTAACTTCCTTCTTGCGTCCTGTCGCCATGTGCGTATCGATGAAAATCTCCCAGCGCTCCCAGTCGCTCGCATTCGATGCAATCGATAATTTAGCAATTTCAGAAGCGCCCACGGGATCCATTTTCTTTACAAGCGAAACGAACTCTCGAATTAATTGATTGTCGATCGTTCGTACCTGGTTATTGGCGCGCAGGAATTCTAATATTTCTTCGCTTGCCTTCTGTTGCCGAAACGCAGAATGGTGGAACGACGCGAGTAACAAAATGGGGTACGGCGAATTCGGAATTGATATTTTGAGTTTTGTTGCAAAGTCGAAGGCTTCGCTTTGTATATCATTAAGATTATCAAGATACGCTTGCACGATTTGTTTTGCATTATTTTCGAGTGCCGCGGAATTGTCTTTGCAAGCTTCATAAAGTTTGCGCGCCGATTCGAGGGATGCCGGTCCGGGACCCTTTGCGAGGCGGGCGTTCAGTAAAACGCGAAGAATCTCTATTTGGCGCGGGTGATCATCGAGAAGTATTGTTAGTTTTTCAATCGACGAATCTATTTTTGTTGGATCCTTGAGCTGTTCCTCCAAAAGTAGTAATTCGTGAAAGAGAACCGCCGTTTGGGATTCGGTATGCAATTGTACCCAGCTCAATACGGTATGTTTATAATCGTCGGTTGCTTCGATACTGCGATAGATGTCCACCGCGCGTTTCCAGGCGACTTCCATGTCTGAAAATTTCTTTACAACAGATATATATAATTCGGCGGCGCGCCGGGAAGTCTTCGCGTCGCGACGCAACAATTCGGCCTGTGCAAAATCAAGGATGGCGTGGTCGCCGGCCGTTTTCCGAAGATCCTTAATAAGTTCGACCGCGGCCTGCTCCGCTCCGGGGATTGGTAATACTAATGATAAATGGAGGATGCTGCCGGCAGTTTCCATCGAACCCGCCGCGTATTGTAGTACGGAGTCCACCCACGCTTCCTGCCGCGGGAAAACGTCCGCGCCCGGCGTTCCTCCTACTTTTAACATATAGAGCGCGGCAAGCTGCGCGATCGACATCGGATTTGCTACATTTGGAAATATTGCTGAAGCTTCTTCGGGAAGCGGATCCAGGTTTGCTAATGTTGCGAGCACGGCGCGGCCGGCGTCGATCGGTGCAATTCCCCAGTCGGCGCGGAGCTGCCCGAGCGCCTCGGCGACCCCGGCGAGATCGCCCTGGCGCGAGAGCGCCAAACCTAACAAAATGGAATGCTCGCGCCGTTCGCTGAGGGCGCAAAGCCGGTCGAACGCTTCGACCGCGCCTTGAAAATTCTTAGCTTCGTATTCTAAACAGCCGAGCAAAAATAAGAAATCGATATTTGATACATCAGTTTTAATTCTGTTCTTTGCACTACTCTTTATATCAGATCGGATGCCTGCCCTTTGCTCCGCGCGAACTTCGGGCTTTGCATTTTTCTTTAAATTAGCAATCAATCGCGCGGCGGGCACCGCTGAATTCGATCTTCCGAGCTCGCGCGCGTGTTGAATGATGGATACGAGGTGCGGTGTTTCGAGCCAGTCGATTCTCTCGGCGACTTTTTTAGCATATTCCTCGACGGTGCCGCGATTCCCCGCGAGGATCGCGGCTTCCATAATTGTTTGATCGCGCAGCAATCCCGCGTGCGCGTCCGCCGACAGGTTTTTTAATAGTTCACGAACCAATTCTTCGGGGCCGGAAGATGTATCCGATCCATCGTATTGTGATAAAACAAGGCGGGCCGCGAGAATTCTAGCATTGTCGGGTGCGTCGAGGTTGCGTGACAGCGGCGCTAAAACAGACCTGGCTAATTGAACATTACCATTCTCGAAAAGAGATTTAGATAATACAATTCGACCTTCAACTTCGGGCCGCGCGGCAATGAGGCGAAGTGTTATATCCGATGGAGCTGCGCCCGATTCGTTTATTTCACGAAGAAGCAACGGGTCTTTCGGCAGCTCGTCGAGCGAGCGCGTGAATTCCTTGCGCGCTTCGATCAATCCGCCCATTTGTGCATTGGCAAGTCCAAAGGTAATAAGGGCGGGCGTGAACGCGGCGTCGCGCGCGACGGTCTCGAGCGCGCACGCGGCGGCCTCCTTTGGTTTCTTACGATTTAAATAATCGCGCGCAAATACATAATACATCCAGCCTTCTTTGTATCCCTTCGGAAAGCCCTCGCCGCGATTCGATGATTCTTCTTCAATGCGATCTAAGTCTTGCCCGGTTTTTGCAAGTATTGCATTCGCGGCTTTTCGCATGATCGGAAAATACAAATCAGCATTCTTAGGATCGCCGATAATTGCAAAACGCATGTCGCGGCCGATCGTGAGCGGTTCGCCGTTTAATTCTGTTAATAAGTAACCACGCAGAATATGTAAATCTAAGTTTTCCGGCGCCGACGAAACGCCCAATTCTGCAATTCGAAGCGCGTCCTTCTGTAGCCCCGCAGCAATATATTCTTTAGCGGCGATGAGCGCGCCCGTTGCGATGAGGTCTGAGAATTCGGCGTCGCGCCGGTCGAGAAACGCAGCGAGATTGTCGGCGACCTTTTTGTGGTCTTCCTTTTTTAGATATAACAGAATTCCGTCGTAAAACGCGAGGAGCCGGAGTAGTAGTTTTGCGTCGGAATCCTTTCGCAGGCGGTCGCGAATTGCGGTTAACATTCGTTCGAGGGCGTCCGCGTTTCCCGACTCGGCCGCATACTGCAATGCCATTTTCTTTTGGCGGAAAATCATCTCGTACGGCCCGCGATTTATATAATCAATAAAAACATTCGCAGCTTCCAATTTTAACTGTGCCGAATACAGAATTGATGAATACGCTTCGATGACGCGCGGGTTTTCCCAGTATCCCTGAACCTTGGAAGCCATTTGTGCAATCCAAAGAGCCGACGGCAAATCATTCGATTCGCGCAGCAGCGGCAGAAGACTTTCAATTGTTAATACATCAAATCGCGGCAAGAATTCGAGAGCCGCAAATAAAAATTTTCGCGCGTTTTGTAAATCATCTCTCGCGGCGGCGATGGCGCCCGCAACCATGCGTTGCGAATCGACCGTTCGAAATTCGAGATATGTATCAAGAACGCGTTCCGCCGCGATCGCGCGCGGGTCGTCGCGTTCAACGCTGATCGCGGTGCGAACGCTTGTAATCAGTTCGATAACATTTGCTCCGCCGATCATTACAGAAAGATCGTTTGTTAATTTTGCGCGCCGCTGCGTTCCGCGTTTATAATAAGCAACTCCCGCTGCGATCTGCGCCGACGAGTCGCGCGTGATCGAAGCCGCTTTTGTTGCATAAACAATCGAGCGGTCCAAATCGTCGGGAGCTGTCGCGCGGTCCGCGAGAACGGTAGCAATTTGTATCAATACCGCGGCGTCAGCGGAGTCGATTTGGTCGAGGATCGTTCGATAATCCGATTCGGCCGCGCTTAACAATCCGATCTGGCGAAACACACTGCCGCGCAACATGAGCGCTTCGCGTCGCAACATATTCGAATCGGGCCGCCCTGGATTATTTGCAGTATTCTCTAAAACCTCGTCGAGGTATCGCTTTGCCGTTTGAACGTCCGGCGGCGTTTTTTGTATTGCCTTTTGCGCCTCTGCTAATAATTCATTTCCAGATCGTTCGCAGGATACAAACGCTGGAATTACTAAAACGGAAATAACATAAAAAACTCGGCGCGACATGACCGGAGAGTGTGCGTTCGACTTACGTGCGACTCAAGAAGTTCGTGAGGGGCAGTCCGCGGCAAAAGTGTTCCGCTATTCTATGATTGGAATTTTTTGTTAAATCGAGGAAAGGCGGTTGAGACGTAGTCAAGAACTTGCGTCGAGGACGGCTTGACGAAGAGTTAACAAAAAAGAACATCATTGAATAGGATGACTTTTGTCGCGGACTGCCATGCCGACGCGTTTCATGCGTTGATACAGCGTGGCGCGATGAAGTTTAAGAATCGACGCGGCGCGAGACCGGTTTCCATTCGCCGCCGCGAGCGCGCGCTCGAGAAAACGTAATTCACAAATAGAGAGCATATCTTCGAGCGAGCCGAGCGGAATGTCGTCGAGTTTCGCAGACGTATTATTAGCATGAGGCTCCATTCCGGCGGCGTCCGCCGGCGGAGCGTCAATATTACGATTCGGACCAGACTCGGCCGGCCGCCGGACTTCCGCGGGCAGATCCGATAATTGTAATATTTCACCGCGTCCCGTCGCGACCGCGCGTTCAATCGCATTCTCAAGTTCGCGCACATTGCCGGGCCATGGGTGCGCCAGCAGCGCGGCCATCGCGTCTTTTGATATATCAGATACGGTGCGGCCGAGCGTTTCCGACGACTGCGCGAGAAAGCGTTGCGCCAGACCGGGAATATCGCTCGGCCGTTCGCAGAGCGGCGGCAGCTCGATCGCGACGACGTGAATTCGATAATATAAATCTTCGCGGAAGCGGCCTTCTTTCACCGCGTTTTCAAGATTCTGATTTGTAGCAAGTATCACGCGTACGTCGACAGGCCGGGAGCGCTCTTCTCCGACGCGCTCCACGACGCGCTCCTGCAGCACGCGCAGCAGTCTTAATTGCATACTTGGCGAGGCCGTTCCAATTTCATCGAGGAAGAGCGTTCCGCCCGACGCCGCCTCGAAGCGGCCGGGCCGGTCGCGGTGCGCCCCTGTAAAGGATCCCTTCGCGTGACCAAACAATTCCGATTCCAGCAAGCTCTCGGGCAGCGCACCACAATTCACTTCGACGAACGGCGCATTCTTACGCGGCGAAATGTTATGAATCGCGCGAGCGAGCACCGACTTTCCGCTTCCGCTCGGTCCGAGGATCAGAACTGTAGCTTTCGTTTGGGCGACTGTTTCGACAAGATTACAAATATCGCGCATCTTCGGGTCGCGCATCATTAATGATCCGAGCGACGTCCTTCTTTGCATTTCATTTTTTAATGCAATATTTTCTTTCCGCATTCCGCGCGCATCTTTAGCTTTGCGGACGGCCAATACAATTTCCTCGGGAACTACGGGTTTCGAAGTGTAGTGAACGGCGCCGCCGCGCATCGCGGCCACGGCTCCCTCGACGGTTCCGAAATTTGATACAACAATAAACGCCGGCGCGACGTGCGGCCCCATTCGGTTTGTTTGTTGTAATATATCTTCTTCCGCGATGACGACGTCGAATTCGCGCTCGCTCATTTTCTTTTGAGCCGCGGCAGCGTCGCGCACAAGGGCGAAGTCGCAGCCGGCCTCTTGCAAAATCGGGGAGGCCGCCTTCCACGACAACGGATCGGAGTCGACGATGAGGACGGAGGTCGCGGTTTCGAGGCCGGTCGATTCAAGTGTAGTTTTTGCTTCCAAGACGACTCACATCGATCGTTTTGTAGATTCAAGTAAAGTCGCCAACTCATGCCGCGTTCGTCATTCGGCCGATTCGTTGTGAAGCTCAGGGAAAATGAATCATCCATTGGAGAATGAATACGCGGTTTCGCCGCCGCAGACGCCTCTCGGAGCGCCGCCTCCGGAAATGGTGCAAATCCCGGAAGGGATCTATCAATTCGGCCCTGGCCGAATTCAACAATCGCTCGGCGAATTTGCGATCGACCGCTTTCCGGTCACCAACGATCAGTATCTTCGAACCGCGGAGAAGTTCGGCCTGCGCATTCCCGAATTGTTAAAAGACGCGTCGTTCATGCGGCAAAAAGGCCGCCACCCCATTGTAGGAATACAATTTCGCGAAGCGTTAGCATTCTGCCAATGTGAAGGTTTCGATCTTCCAACAGAAAATGAATGGGAAAAGGCCGCGCGAGGAAAGGATGGAAGGTTGTACCCATGGGGTGATCAATTTGATAATGGCCGATGCAACACAAAAGCGAGCGGCATTCGCGACACGACTCCGGTCGATTATTACAAAAACGGCGCGAGTGAATTTGATATATACGATATGATTGGTAATGTTTGGGAGTGGACGTCGACCGCAAGCGCCGATCATTTCATTCGCGTGAAGGGCGGCTCGTGGTTCGATCCGCCCGCCCTCGCGCGCTGCGACCGCGCGTCGACCGCGCGATTGGATTATCAATGTTCGAGCATCGGGTTTCGGCGCGTCTGGCGCCCGGCATTGCGTCCCGCGGCCGCGCTTCCCTCGAGAAGAATGGAAAGGCCGCCGAACGTTAGCTTTGAAACGGCGGCGCCGGCGATTGAATTGTCATCACTATTTGAAGTATCGAATTCGGCGGTGTCGGCGGTGCAATCGCTCGCGGATGAAACGGGCGAATTATGTAATTTTACTAAAAATGAAATCGACGATTTGATACATGCCGGACTCGCGGAAACAACGGGCGGCGAACCCGAGCGCGTTCTTGCCGATCTCGAAACGGCCGTGGCCAAGGGAGACTTCGCGAGCGCGCGCGTTGCGCTCGCGGCGCTCGAAGCGGTTCCCGCCATGTCTTCCGAATTTGAGCGTTCGCGTGAATTGATACTAATCCGGGCAAGACAAATGCTCGCGAATGCGGAGTCGTGGGCGTCGCACGGCGGAATGCGTCCGCCGGCACATCACGACAGCTTTGGTTTTTGGCTAAGACTTTCCGGTTTTTTGATGGTTGCTAACGCGGTCGTATTTTGGGCGCGCGCGACGGGGCGGCTGTAACAACTGCGGTTCTCGCCCGCGGGGTTTTGATAATTCCGCCGTTAACAAATATTAAGTAAACCTCACGCTCGCAATCACGGTAGCCGAAAGGGGATACTCCCATCGTGGATTTTGCGCCGACCACTTCTTTTCGAAGCGACCGCCCCGCGGTAGCGCTTTCGTTTGTCGTGCCCGTTCATAACGAATTCGACAACCTCGAAGAGTTGCACACGGAAATAACAAAAGCGATCGCGACTCTCCAAATCACGTGTGAGATTATTTACATTGACGACGGATCGACCGACGCGAGTTTTGTTAAATTACAACAACTCCGCGAAGCCGATCCGCGCGTGCGAATTATTAAATTTCGCGCGAACTTCGGCCAAACGCCAGCGCTGGCCGCGGGTTTCGATCTCGCGCGCGGAAACGTAGTTGTTACATTAGATGCGGATTTGCAAAATGATCCGAATGACGTTCCGAAATTGTTAGAAGAGCTGAACCGCGGGTTCGACGTCGTGAGCGGCTGGAGAAAAGATCGTAAAGAATCGCTGATCTCGCGCCGCCTGCCGTCGATGATTGCTAATAAAATTATTGCGTGGCTCACGGGCTTGCCGCTGCACGATTCGGGATGTACGTTAAAAGTTTACAGATCGAGCGTTATTAAGAATCTTCCGCTCTACGCCGACGCGCACCGGTTTCTTCCGGCGATTGCATCGATTCGCGGCGCGCGCGTGAGCGAAATGCCCGTATCTCATAAACCGCGCGCGCACGGATACTCCAAATACGGTATCGGGCGCACGTCGCGCGTACTATTTGATTTATTAAAAGTTCGCGTATTAGTGCGATTCTCGTCGCGGCCGCTTCAGTGGTTCGGGCTCGGAAGCCTGCCCGCATTCGCGATTGGTAGTATTGCGTTGATATTAAATATATTCGCGACGATCCAGCAGGTCGAGGGCAGAATTAATATTGTATACACGTCGACATTTGTATTGTTCTTTGCTTTAGGAATCCACTTCCTATTGATGGGTTTGCTCGGCGAATTGGCGGTGAAAGTCAGCCGGGGCCCGCGCGTCGCCGTTTTGGATTCGATCCTCGTGGAAGTGCACGGATGACGCTGGATACTCATACTGGCAATACTCATTTTGGAATTGAGGCGCAGCCAGCGGCAGCACCGGAAATTTCTGTAGTATGCGTTGCGAGCCTCGACGCCGAAGTGGATTTATTAATTGACGCGTACACAAAACAATTAATAAAAACGCACCGAACGTTTGAATTTGTATTTGTATTAGATGGGCCCAACCCCGCTGCGAGCGCCGAGCTCGAACGCCGCCGCGCCGCGGGCCAGCCGGTGCGCTGGATCAGCCTGCGGCAGCCATTCGGCGAGACGATCGCCATCACGGCCGGCGTCGAGCAGTCGCGCGGACAATTAATTATTACATCTCCGTCGTATTTACAAATCGACCCATATGAACTCCACGGCCTCATAGAAGAAATCGACAGCGGCGCGGATTTAGTATGTTCGTGGCGGCATCCGAGAAAGGATCCGTGGGCAAATCGCATCCAATCGAGTTTGTTTAATATATTACTGCGCTGGCTTGTGAAAATGCCCTTTCACGATCTTAATTGTAATTTTCGCGGAATGCGCCGCGACGTGATGCGCGAGATTCCAATCTACGGCGACCAGTTTCGATTCTTACCATTAATGGCGCAACGCCAGGGCTACCGCGTCGCGGAGCGGCGCGTGCGCCATTTGAAGGAACGCGGACGCAAAGGATTCTTTGGATTCGGAGTCTACCTGCGAAGAATATTAGATATTCTTGCCGTTCTATTCTTAACAAAATTCGCGCTGAAGCCGCTGCGTTTCTTCGGACTTATCGGCAGCGTCTTCGCGGCGTTCGGCGTTTCGATTCTTGCTTATTACACATACGAGAAATTGATACATGATGTTCCGATCGGAGACAAGCCGGCGTTCATCCTGGGCGTCGTGCTGCTCGTCGTCGGCGCGCAGGTGATCGGATTCGGCCTCGTCGGCGAAATTATTATATTTACACAAGCGCGCAACCTTCGCGAATACCGAATCGAACGGGTCGACGAATAGTGAATTTAATAGTTAATACTGCACCGATGCCTGAAACTCAGCCGACGCCGACGTTACAAATAACGCGCGCCTCCGCTGCAGACTTCGAGGAACTCGACGCATGGACGCTTGCGTCTCCGCAAAGCTACTTCTGGCACCGGCCCGCGTGGATGCGCGCGGTTTGTAAAGTATTCGGAACGCCCGATTATACATTAATTGCACGGGCGGGCGGGCGCATCGCGGGCGTGTTGCCGATGGCGGAATGTGAAACATTAACATTGCGACATAATTTAGTTTCGGTGCCGTACGGGGTCTACGGAGGGCCCGCTGGAGATACGAACGAAATTGAAATTGCGCTCGTCGAGGAAGCTAAGAAAATCGCGAAGCACGAAGGTGTTGGATGTATCGAATTGCGCCAGCGCTCGCAGCGCGTAGGAGGGCTCGCGGAGAGCGATCTGTATGTAACATTTGAGCGCGACCTTCCCGCGAAACCCGAAGACGCATTACTAATGTTGCCTCGAAAGGCGCGCGCCGCGGCGCGGCAGGGCCGCGACAAATTTAAATTAACTTTCGATGAAGGCCTCTGGTTTCTCGATGATTTCTATAGGTTATTTTCACAAAACAAACGCCACCTCGGATCGCCTCCGCTGCCGCGCGAGTTTTTTGATATTCTATGCGAGGAATTGAAAGGTAACGTTTTTCTGCACATTGTCCGGCACGAAGTAAAACCGGTGGCGGGCGTTCTATCCTTTTCGTTTCGTGATACTTTGCTTCCTTACTATTCCGGCGGGCTCGCGGCGTACGAGCCGATGCAATGTAACAATTTTCTGTACTGGAAATTGATGGAATGGGGAGTCGAACGCGGATTTAAACGTTTTGATTTCGGCCGAAGCCGCCTGGAATCGGGCCCGTATCATTTTAAGAAAAATCAGGGATTCGAACCGGAGCGCCTTCATTATGCTTTTCATCTTGTAAAAAGCCGGCGCGTTCCCAAATTTAATCCTAGTAATCCCGCATTTGATCTGCCTCGTAAAGTTTGGCAACGACTCCCGCTGCCCGTCCACGAATGGATGGGAAAGCACTTATCACGATATTTAACTTAGCAACTGTTGGTTTCCGTGGCAACCTCCGCGCGCCCTGCGTTTTTATTTGCATTCGTCGCTACAATTGTATGGACGGTCTTTTGGATTATATCCAATACACGCGAAGGCGTCTGGGCCCAGGAGCCGAACTGGGATTGGGCGAATTATCACGCGGGCGCGATGATGATAAAAGAAAAGTTGCATCGCGATGGCATCGCGGGCGCGGCGGAGGCGTGGGTCACGTCGACGGGCGTGCATCCTCCATTTGTACAATATACAACCGCGCTTTGGATGCTCGTCGTGGGAGAAGGCCGCGTCGCGGCGGAAATGATTCTTGTACTGTATACATTTATTTTTGTTTATTTTACGTTCAGGGTCGTCGAGAGACTATTTGATACAACCATCGCGTTTTGGTCGACGCTTCTGTTGTTAACATTTCCCGTTTCGATCTCGGTTTCGCGCCTGTACCTTCTCGAACACCCCATGTCGGCAGTCTACGCCGCCGCGGCCTGGCATATGTTAAAAACGGAGTATTTTACAAAATGGCGGTTTGCGCTCGTGTACGGGCTGCTCGTCGGAATCGGGTCGCTTTCGCGGCTGATGGGAATGGTCTATTTCATGGGGCCGGGGCTAGTCTATTTGATACTTGCACTTCGCGAGCCGCGTCCGGGCCGCCGTTTTATGATATTTGGTTTCGCGGCGTTCGTTGCCATTCTCACGGCGGCGAGCTGGTATCTTCCCAATATTGAGGACATTAAGAATTACATCGGCGGTGCGACGATCGGGAACCGGTCTAAATTTTATACCGGCGGAATTTCGCCGATTAGTTTCGAAAGCGCAGGATACTACTTATCGTGGATTATTTATGAAGGGCCTGGCGTTCCGGTTTTTCTGATTGCAATACTTGCATTCGTGATTCGCGGTGTCCGCGGCGGATTTGCATCTGTTGTTAACAAAACGCTTCTCGCGGTCGCCGCGGTTTTTTTGATTGATTTTTGTTTGCTTTTCCCTTCGGGACAGCGCGTCGGCGCGCGCTACTTCTTACCGTTAATGCCCATTGTAGCCATTGCCGTCGTCATTGCGGTCCGCGGGCTCGACATGTTGCGCACGCGATTCGCGATGGCAGCGGCGTGCGCCGTGTTTGCAGCCATTCCAGTTGTAGTCCTCACGTTTACTACAAAATATCCGCCGGAGCCCGAGGAGAAAGGCGGCCCGCGCCTTTGGGGAATACAACTCTGGAGCCACCGGTCGATGTTCTTTGATTTGGCGTTATCTGTTAAAATGAACCCGCGCGCGGATCTTCGCGTTGGAGACGTCATTGGCCGTGTCGAATCCGCAGGTGCGAAGGATGGATCGTTAGTATTTGTCGTCTCCGAACATCCTTACTTTCAGACGCCGGCACTACGGCTCGAATCGCTGCGGCGCGGCCATCTGTGGAATTTCGGTGCACCGGAAATGTTAGTATTTGATGAAACGCCCGAGCACGTCGCGCGCATTCGTGATGTCGCGCAGGATTTTGAATATATCATTTCGCGGACGGGCGGTGCGAATTATGCTAATGATCGCGACTTTTCGCCCATCGTACGGGCTGCGCTTGCAAGCGGGTCTCGCGCGTTTCGGATTATTGGCGATCCGATATTGCTCGGCGATGGGTCGACGGTGCGCGTGTTCAAGCGAACCGAGAATTTTGGTATTACAAATGAAGCTCCCGTAGGCCTGCAGCCGCTATCCGTACGATTCTCGAATGACAATATTGCCTTCGAATTGATAGGATTTGACGCCTCGGTGCGCGGCGTTCAACTTTACATAAAATTTTGGGCGCGCGTCGAAAAGCCGATTCAACAATTCCCGCTTCTCTTTATGCAATTTCAATATTCAGATATTGCAAAACGCCAGCCTCCGCCACACGATTCCGTCGGAGCGCGCGAAGTGCCGCCGCGCGTTATTCCTGAGGAGAACTTTCAAGGGAGCGGGCCGTGGTATATGTATCTTATCCATGAAACGGCAATACACGATCTCATAGATAAGGCTCCCGGCGAAGATATTACGATTGGAATCGGTTTTGTTGGAACGTCGCCGGCGGGGCCGAAGCGGTTCGTTTGCCGAGCGCAAGATAATATTCCGATCGATGATAATCAAACTCGACTTACGGCCGGGAAAATTAGCGTTCCAGCGAAGCCGTCAAAATAGTAAACTATTTTCGAAAGAGTAAATATTGTAATGATCGCTCCCTTCACTCAGACGAAGAGCGAATCCGGCCGAACGGCAGTGGTCTTTGCGTTCTTCTTTACGATAATTTGGGCGGCCCTTTGGATTTATACAAATATTCGCGAAAATACGTGGTTCCAGGAGCCGAGCTGGGACTGGGCGAATTACCACGCGCATGCCATTATCATGAAACGCAAGATCGCCGAAGGCGCGATCGTCGACGCGTGGGTGGGGGTAACGGGCGCACACACGCCGTTATTACAATTTTCGTCGGCGCTTCTGATGTTGGCGTTGGGCGAAAGCCGGATCGTCGTTGAAAGCGTTTTAGTAATCTATACGTTTATTTTTGCATACTATGCATTCCGTGTCATCGCCTATTTATATAATTCAAAAACGGCCGCGTTCACGCTTCTTTTAACATTAACATTTCCGGTCTTCCTGATCGTTTCACGCGTCCTTCTGCTCGAACATCCGCTCTCGGCACTATTCGCCGCGTCGATGTGGGCGATGCTCCAGAGCGATTCGTTTCAAAAATGGAAACCTACAATTTGCTTTGGAGTGCTCGCGGGCCTCGCGTCGGTGATGCGCCTCATGGCTCCGGTGTACTTCGTCGGGCCCGGAATTATCTATCTAATATATTCATTATTCTATGCTCCGCGCGAGGGCGGAAGCGTCCGTTCTAAATTAATACAATTCTCCGTGGCGACTTTCGCGGGGGTCGCAATCGCGGCGTCGTG
This sequence comes from Planctomycetota bacterium, assembly GCA_046160785.1. GTDB lineage: Bacteria > Planctomycetota > UBA1135 > UBA1135 > JACQFD01 > JACQFD01. The sequence continues at coordinate 59,367 of JBJXHE010000014.1, read as the reverse complement.
GTATGGCCCGAATTGGAGTCATGTCCAACGTTATGTTTCGGACGTCACCATCGGCGCGCGCGCGGCCGTTTATACGGAGGGGGTTCCGCCGCTCAGCATTGAGAATATTTTATATTATTTAAACTGGATCATTCTCGAAGGGCCGGGCGTTCCGCTTGCTATTTTTAGTGGCGTATGCGCGATTCTTTATTTTATCAGTAATTTAAGAGGAGGGGGCAGGGCGCGCGGAAAGGCAATATTCAGCGGCCCCATGCTCGCGTGTATTTTAGTATTTGCTCTCGATTTTTGTGTACTGTTTCCGTCAGGGCAAAAAATCGGCGCTCGCTACTTTTTGCCGCTTATGCCCATCGTCGCGCTGGCAATTGTCCGGTCCATGATGTGGATTGAAAATCGGATTGGTAAGATACTTTGTTTTGTAGTTACCGCAGGTTTTTCATTGCATCACGTTTTCGCGCTGGTCATTTTTAATGATGTGCCCATCGATCGTGAATCGTCGGGAAGGGGCCGCGAATTTGCCGGCAACCCGTTCAATTTACAATTGTGGAATCATCGCTCGATATTTTTAGAAATGGCGTATTCGGTGGACATGGGTCCATTTGTAGATTTAAAGATTCCGCAAGTCATCCGGCGCATTTCCGAAGCGGGCGCGAAGCCGGATGACGCGATTTATATCATGGCTGAACATCCATTTTTCCAAATACACTCCGTGCGCCTCGAAGCGCTGCGCGCTCATAAACAATGGACGTTCGGCGCCGGAGAAATTTTACGATTGAGCGGTACTCCCGACTACATTAGTAAGATCCGATCGGAGCTGAACGGATTTGATTGGATTATTGCGCGCACCGACGGGCCGAATTATTTAACGGACCTCGATTTTGGCAGCGTGCTCGCGCAGGTTACTAGAACTAGTTTCTATGAATTTAAACAATTGGCCGATCCTATCATTTCAGGCGACGGCGCAAAAATACGTATATTCCAGAAAGAAAAACAGGCGCGTGTGGAAACGGCGCCTTCGGCGAGCGCCGATCCGGTTAATATACAATTTGAAGGCACTGCGGACGCCCTTGAATTGGTTGGGTTTCGACTCGAGGACGCGATCGACGACGCAACGGGCGTGGGATATGTAGCCACGATGAATTTTCGCGTGAATCGCCCATTATTAACATTACCAAAAACCTTTTTTCAATTTTGCCGCGAGGACGTCTCGAAACGGACGAAACCCGACGAATTGTTGACTGGCCGCTCGTGGGATCCCGTTTCATTTGAGAGCCATGAGTATTCTGGAAACGGCCCGTGGTATATTTATCATCGTATTTACTTTACACTTGCGGATATTCGAGAAGAGTTTCACAGCCAGCCGATTTTATTATCATTAGGATTTTTAGAAACGACGCCCGCGGGCGAAAAACGGTTTAAAGTTAAAGGCCCAGAAATCGATCTCGTCGACAACGCAACCCGCGTCAATATTGCAAAAGTAATATTAAAACAAACGATAGAATCAGCGCCGGCGGCCGGAAAGTAAGACTAAGATAAGAATAGGCTCCGCGTAAGCCTCACTGTTATGTTTGTGGGATTCTCTTGAGCGCGGCTTCCACGGCTGAGTGAAAACCGTCGTTCGCGCTCGGATCCATTTTTTCAGTTATATGAATTCCGGCGGCGCGCGCGGCGATGAGGTCGCGGTCGGTGTCGCCGATCGCAAACGAATGTTGAACGTCAATATTAAAATCTGTGATCGCGCGCAGAAATAACCCGGGTTTCGGTTTGCGACAGTTGCAGTCAATATTGTAAGGAGCGCGCGCTTCGGTGGGATGGTGCGGACAATAGTAGTGTCCGTCGGGCGCGGCGGCGGGTCCGAGCAACTCAGCGAGTTTAGCAATCTGTAATTGATAGGATTCTTCTGTCAAATATCCGCGGCCGATCCCGGATTGATTCGTGATGATGATAATCAAAAACCCACTGGCTTTGAGGCGCGTGACCGCATCGCGGACGCCCGGCAACAGGACGAGTTCTTCAGGTTTGCGCGCGTAGCCCGCGTCGATGACTACAGTTCCATCACGATCCAGAAACGCGGCCTTTCGTAACACTCGCGTCAGATTTGTTATTTTGTTTCGGGTGGTGCGACGGGCTGCAATCTTACAAATAGCCTCCGCGGCTCCGAGCGTGAACTAAATTGTAGTGGAAAGAAAAAGTCGTCGGCCGTTCGAAAGATAGACATCGCAAGTGTAAAATCTTCAGTTCCGCCGTCGTTCCAGCGCGGGTAGCGAAAGTGTATCGGTTTTCTAACAGATCGCGTGACAGGCACGAACCCTTCCTTAACAATAGTTACCTTTGCCGATCCGGGCTCGATCATAGCGGGGGTTGTAAAACCCGTGTCTTCGCCGTCGACGAGCACCATGGCGGCGCCCGGCTCGGAAAATACAAATAATTTGGGGTCGCTCTTCATCGAGATGCAGCTCGTGAGCGCTGGAGAGGCGAGTGCCAATGCGAAAGTTAAGATTGCGTTTCGATAATTCATGGTGCGATTAGATAGATAGATCGAATATAAATATTACCGCGCGGGTTTGCGCATCACAGTTAAGATCCAGCCGCGCAGCCCTGCGAGCGATTCGTGGCGCGTGATCCACTTTTCATAACTAACGCCGAGTCGAAACAACAGCGGCGAAAACATCAAATAAACGGGATACTGGCAAAACGTTTCTAATTGTAATAATTCGAGGCCGGTATCCTTTGCGATTTGTTTCAGTTTTTTTCGTGTATTTGCACGGTAGAACGTGGGGAAAACGTCTTCCTCCTCGTTTCCTACAACTTTCGGAACGAGCCACGTGTGAAACGAATGCGGCGTGAAGCGCGAAACGATCGAAGCATAATCATAAAAATTCGGCGCCATCGCGATGATCGATCCGCCGGGAGCGAGCACGCGGTGAAATTCTTTGAAAACTAATTCTGGAAATTCTAAATGTTCCAAAACGCTTCTTGTAACAATCGTGCCGACGCTTTCGTTTGCTAATGCTAGGTTTGCCAAGTCGCCGCGGACCGGAATCACGCGTTCGCCCGCATCGAGCGCGACGCGATCACTACCATAATCAAACGCGATCGCGCCCTTCGTTTGTTTTGCTAATAATCGCGCGTAGCCCATTTCTTTGCCGCAGCCTGCATCGAGCACGGGATAGTTTTTTAATAATACGCGATCGATCGCCGATTGATAACGTTGATCGGGGCCGACGTAATCCGGGTAATGCTTACGAAAAATCTCCCAGCATCGTTCCTTCGACTTTGCAAAGTGAACGGGCTTTGGAGCTGCGGGGGCGGCGGCTTCGGTCACGCGGAAAGAATTGTAATAAGTGGTGCGGTTGTTATCGAATTGTTATTTCCGTTTATTACGGAAGCAAAATTGCGTTTAAGAATGCTTTTGTTAATCCTTGCCAGACCAATCGGAAATTCGGGTCTTCGGAGAATAGGACGGCTCGGCCGCGGCCTGTCTTTTCCGTGATCGCAAAAGCGGCCCCCGAGAGCCGCCGCGCCGCGTCGCTGCCGAGGAAGCCCGCAACCTTAGCGTTGTTCGCGTAGTAGGCCGCGACTTGTCCTGATTCGGGATCGAAGCCGTTCTCATTCGTCGCGAGTACGTAGAGCGGACCCTCGCCGCAGCCATAGACAACGCTCGACGCCGGGTCGAGAGCCAATTTCAAAATTGAACCGGGGTTGCCGGATTTTCGGTGGTCGGCCTCGCGCTGGTCAGCGGGTACATAACGGGCGGCCTGCGGTTCTTTTGTAGCTTCTGTTTTAGTAGTATCAGCTTTCGGCGCGTCGGCCGGTTTTGATAATTTAATTCTCGTGAGCCCGCTTCGTTCGGCCGTCGCCCAAAAAGCAGCGCCGCCGAACGCGACAACGTTTCCGCCGGCCAACATCCATTCGCGAATCTTAGGGATCACGTCTTTCGGAATCGACTCATCAAAACCGAATCCGTCGGGAATCACGATCGCGCCGAAATCTGATAATTTAATTCTGCCGATCGTTGAAATCGGAACAATACTAAAAGGAATCCTATAACTTTTCTCGAGCAGGAAGCGCACGGCGCCGAACGAGTTCGCGGAAATGTTATCTCCGACGAGCAGTGCGACGCGGCGTTTTGTTAGCGCGCGCACGCTGTCGCTGCCGAGGTCGACGCCTTCGTCGGAGAGTCCGCTCGCAACCGCTATAACAGATATCCCGGACTCTTCGGCTCGCAATTTTAATTTATCCATTTGCAACGGATCGGCGGGCGCTGGCACGACGGCCGTGCCGCGCTGCCACGTTTTACCAGCCATCTTGAATTCTTTTGTAGCCATCGAAACGCGCAGGCCGTCGTGAAGAATGGATGCTACAAAAGACGCCGCGTTGCCCTGCTTCCAATCTACTAAAAACGCATACGCATTCTTAGCATCTCCCTCGACGCCCTTGCCTCGCGGAATCGCGCCGTCGTACGGCGCGCGCGCGACGCGAATACTATCTTTCGACTGGTACGCGAGCACGCCGAACGCGCGCGGAAGGCTCCACGCGGAAACGTCGTAAAAATACAAATCGCGCATTTGGGCGGAGGGTTCGAGCAGCGCGTTTGCTAATCTTTTTCGCGGCTGCGCCAAAGGTATCAAATACGTTCCGGCAGGAAACGCCTCGCGGTCGACGTCCTTTCCATCAAAGTCGCGCAGCGGACCTGCTACAAATCCGGCGCCCGCGCGGAAGACTTGTATTCCCTGCGATATTAATAATGAAGCGAGCGCGGCGGCGCGCGGCGGATCATTGCCTTCCGGAATAATATATTCGCGAATCGGGCCGTTCTCGCCTTCCTCGATTGCCGTGCGATGCCAATCGTAGAATCGCTTCATTAATGAAGCTCGGTTCCCAACGGCCGTTTCGCACGTCGCGATGCTAGCGATAAAATGGTGCCACGCGCGGTCGCGTAATGTTAATATCTGATCGTCTTCGCGTTTTATTGTGAGTCCGGCGCTCGAGTGGCCGGCTTGCTCGTACGTCATTCCGATGGCGCCCTGAAACGTCGGCCACGAATCTCCGAAGCCCGGATAAAACAAATCAAAATTTTCGCCTGTATAATATTGCCATTTAAATATATCAAATGCGGCCGCGTTTCCCTTTCCAAATACTTTTCCCCACTCGACGACGTCGCCCGGAAGATTTGTATTCACCGGAAACACAGGCGGGAAAAAGAAGTAACTCGACGAAGCTCCCATTTCATGCAAATCAACATGGACCTGCGGCGGAGTTTGCAAATAAGCGACGACCCTTCGCTTCGATTCGATTTGTGTTAGAAACGCCCAGTCGCGATTTAGATCAAAATAGTAATGATTGACGCGTCCGCCGGGCCACGGCTCGCGATGTTCCCACGACGAAGGCGTTGGGTCGGGCGTCGTTCCTACAATTCCGTTAAACCAGCGGACGTACCGTTCGCGGCCATCGGGATTCGAGCACGGATCGATAACAACAATCGCATCCTTACGAATCGCTTCGGTTCGCGCGTCGGTTCCCGCGATTAATTGATATAACACGCCGATCGCCGCTTCGCTCGACGACGGCTCGTTTCCGTGAACGTTGAACGATAACCAAACAATTACGGGAATACGCGCGAGGATTTGTTGTATCTGTTCCGGGCTTGTGCCGCGGACGTCCACGAGTTTTTGTAAATCCGCGCGAATCGCCGGCAGATTCTTAAGATTCTCGGGCGAGGAAATATAAGCTAAATAAAGCGGCCGCTTCTCCTCCGTTTCTCCATACTTTTCGAGAACCGCGCGTTCGTTGTTTTGTGTATACGCACGCACGAGCTCGATGAGGCGGTGGTGCTCGGTGTAGTTCGACCCGAGTGGAAACCCGAGCAGGCGCGCAGGCGGAGCAACCGTCGGGTCGTACGTTCCGCCAGGAAATAAATCAAAAGATTCGTTCTGCTGCGGAGCGGAGATCGCGGGCGCCGCCGTGAGAGCGATCGCTATGAATAATTTCGCGAACAAAGATTGCATGATTGCGCGGGATTGTAAGTACTCGCCGCGCAATCCGAGGTGGAAAGTTCGGTTCGGTAATTAAGATCGGCCGCGTGAATAACCGCGGCATCCTCATTTTGATTGTAATTGTGCTCCTCGCCGGCGCCGGCATTGGATGGTTCGTGCTTACCGATCGAGGGCCGCGGTCCTCGGACGTTCCGGCTTCCGGGCAAAGCGGGAGTGAAACGAATACTAAAGAAAACGGCGATCGATCGTTAGCAAACGCGAACACAAATTCTAATACTAATTCTAAGGGGGATTCGCGAACGACCGCGGATTCTACCCTTCCCTCCGCGCGCAGCGAAGCCGGAAGAGTTAGCATTCGCCTGCGCGTGCTCGACGCCCGCGGCGAACTCATTCGCGACGCATTTGTATCGTCGTCGAGCAATCCCGCGCCGTCGATCGAACGGCACGAAGTGGAAATCCTGATTGAAGGCGCGGCGCCATTAAATATATCTATTTTTGCCGACGGCTATTTCGGCACGCGCCATCTCGAATATAAAGAACAGCCCGCCGCGCCCGACGTGCGCGTGACGCTCGCGAGGAAAGTAAGCGTTCGCCTTAATGTGAAATTGGAGGGCGGCGCGAAGACTGACGGCGTGTCGGGGTTATTTGTTGCATCATCGGGCGACTCCAGCAATTATCAATTCATCGGGATCGACGGCGTCATGGCCGATGCGCCGGAAGGGGAAGGCGAAGCGGGCTGGAGCAACGGTTATTACCAATCGGACTTCAAAAAAGTAAAGTTTACAGATGGCATGAACCTCGATTTATCCGCCGCCGCGCGCGCCGTTGGAACAGTTAAAATACAATGTAAAGAAAAGCCTTCGCTACAATTCTGGATCGACCCGTCGGGCTGACGTTTCTTTACAAAAAATCAAATGATGGGCGGCGCCGTCGCGACCGGAACCGAAGGCGAATGGGTCTTCGAAAAGGTTCCCGCCGGGCCCGCGCGCGTCATCTTTGGGAGCCCCGGTGAGAATGCGATGATGGAAGAAATCACAGTTCCGGCGGGCTCGACGCTTCAGTTAATACATTAATAATGGCACGCAAAGCCATGCGACGATTCAGCCGCAAGCCCCGGCGAGACGAAGAGGTACGCCCTTCTGCGGACTTTGAGACCGAGGCAAATGCTAACGTGATTCAATCATTACAATATCGAACGAACGGATCGGCGTCGAATTCGCAGTCGGAACTGCAGCCAAAAGCTTCGGACGCGTGGATGGTCTTCAAAATGCTCGGCGAATTCGTCGAGGGATTTGAAACATTAAGAAACCTCGGACCCGCGGTGTCGGTGTTCGGATCGGCGCGAGTTCACAAAAAAGATCCGGTATATCAATTGGCGGTTCGCGTCGGCGAATTGTTAGGACGCGCGGGATTTGCAGTGATCACCGGCGGCGGACCGGGCGTCATGGAAGCCGCGAACCGCGGCGCTATGAAGGTCGGCGCGAAGTCGGTTGGGCTCAATATTAAACTACCGTTCGAGCAGCGCCCGAACCCGCATCAAAACGTTTCGTTAACATTCGATTACTTTTTCGCGCGAAAAGTAATGTTTGTAAAATACGCCGCGGCGTACGTCGTGCTGCCGGGCGGATTCGGAACGATGGACGAGTTTTTTGAAGCGTTGACGCTCGTCCAGACGCACAAAATTAAGCATTTCCCGATCATACTGATGGGAAAGGATTACTACGGTTCGCTCGTCGAGTGGATGCGCACGACCATGGTAAAAGATAAGATGATTTCGGCGGTCGATCCGGATTTAGTATATTTAACAGATGACCCGGAGGAGGCGGTTTTTATTATTCAACGAACGTATGAAAACCGCCATTTCCTCGGCGAACAGTGGCGCGCCGAGTATTCGGAGATCGCGCGCGCGCGCCACGCGGAATCGAAGCGCGTGCTCGCGAAAGCCAAGCGAACGAAGCGGCGGTGAGTCCGAAGCGATTTCCCTTTCGTTTTTGGGCGGCGCTTCTCGCGGTGACGGCCTTTGCCGCGGCGCTTCGATTTTACAAATTAGCCGAATGGTCGTATTGGAGCGACGAGGCTTTTACGATTTCGGATGCTAATTCTTTTTATTTAGATCATTCGGGCCGCCGCCCCGAACACGGCCTGTCATTTCGCATTTACGGCCTTTGGTTTCAATGGGCCAAATCGCTACAAATCCCATTTGATGAATTTGTAGCAAGATTCCTGCCCGCGGTTTTCGGAGCGGCAGGAGTATTTTTTACGGGCGCTCTCGGCGCGCGGGCCGGCGGACGGTGGGCCGCGATCTTCGCGGCGTTATTATTAGCGATTTCGCCGTTTCATTTATATTGGTCGCAGAACGCGCGCTCGTACGCGCTCGAAGTTTCATTAGCAATCCCCGCGGGCCTCGTGCTCGGCAGCGCATTGTTAACCGCGCGGGCGTGGGAGTTCTTGCTCGGCGCCGTATTGTTAACAGGCGCCGCATTCGCGCATCCCTCCGCGCTCACGATCGTTCCAGGTTTATTACTTTTCGGAATTGTAGGAAGAACCTTCGGCGCGGAAAGAGCGATTCGAATGCCGTGGAAATGGATATTGTTAGGTTCGGGAGCCGTCGCGGCAATTGTTACTTTGTCGCCGCTCGGCCGCTCGATTTGGGTGCATTTTCAGGTGAAGGCGGGGGCGTCGCCCGCGCTTTTCTTAACAACAACGGCTTATTACTTTCGCCCGGCGCTCCTCGCCTGCGCCGCATTGTTAGCGATTAACGGAATCATACGAAAAGACCGCAAGTCTCTTTTCTTTACATTCCTTTCATTCGGAACGTTAGCGTTTGGATTTGCAGCGTCGTGCGTCGTGCGCGCGAACAGCCAGTACGTGATCGCCGCGCTGCCGTTCTTTGCATTACTCATCGGGCGTGAAATTGTATATTTAGCGTGGCTCCCGGTTCGTGGCGCGCGTGTTTCGGCGCTCGCGCTCGCGGCTGTTTTGATCGCAGACTTTACAGGCGGCGCATTTATGTATTTCGGCCCCGAGAACGGCCATCGCGCGAAGTGGCGCGAAGCCTGTAATTATGTATTTGATCGAAAGATGAACGACGACGTCATCGCCGCGACGCAGGCGCCGATCGTCGAGTGTTATCTGAACCCCTCGAATCCGCTGCCTCGCACAACGCAGGCCTCGATCTATCTCGGCCCGTTTGAACCCTACAAATTCGAAACGGTCGTGCGGCTCTCGCGCCGCGCTTGGTTTCTCGTTCTCGAAGTTGACCTCGACGAATGGAAAAGGCCGGATCGCGCGCGATTTGAAGCATTTCTTAGAGAGCGGTGCCGGGCCGTTGCCGAGTGGCCATTACAATTCGGCGGGAAGGATCAATCGCTTCGAATCTGGCGCTATGACCCGTAGCCGTGTACCTTGTTCGCCCAAATTTCACCGACGCCCCTTTTATTAAAATATACAAGTGTCTGTAAAAGCAACTGACGTCAAGCGCGGAATGGTTATCAAGATGGATAACGACCTTTGGGTCATCGCGGATTATGAACATATCACGCCCGGAAACTGGCGCGCGATCCATCAAGTAAAACTAAAGAATCTAAAGACTGGAAACCAAAAGATGCTCCGGCTCGGTTCGGGCGATACAGTCGATGACGTTTATTTAGATAAGAAAGAATGCCAGTATTTGTATAAAGACAATACAGGCTACATTTTTATGGATAACGAGACGTTCGATCAATTCCCGATTTCCGAAGAAGTCGTCGGCGAATCGATGCGTTTTGTCACAGAAAACTCCAATCTTATTGTTACATCCTATAACGGCGCACCGCTTTCTGTTGAATTGGAGTCGGCCGTTATTCTTAAAGTTACAGAAGCCGAACCCGCCGCGCGCGGCAACACGGCGACGAGCGTAACAAAGCTGGCGAAGGTCGAGACCGGCTACGAGCTCAAAGTGCCGCCCCACATTGAAATCGGCGACATGATTAAGATATCTACAGAAACCGGCGAGTTTCTGAGCCGGTCGAATAAGTAAACAAACGCGGTTTTGGGTTTACTTACGTATTCAAATGCGCCGCAAGCATCCAGGCGTGTTTCTCGAGACTCGTGATCATTGAAATATACATATCCTGAGTCACGGGTTCGGCGGCGACAGTGTCGAGGCTCGCGCGCAGCCGGTTTGAACAGCCCATGACGCGCTCGTGGAGCGCGGAAGTGAGCGGGGTCCAGCCGGATTCATCGTTAGGAAACGGCTCAAATGTCGATTGCTCGGCGGCGTCCTGAATGGTGCCTTTCGCGAGAGAACGTAAAGCTAATAATCGCTCGGCGACGAGGTCGGTGAACGCGTACGCGTCCGTTGCGATGGTATCAAATAACAAATGCAACCCGTCGAAGTTCGGGCCGTGAATATTCCAGTGGGCCTGCTTCGCGCTCGCCGCGAGATCTAACAAATGCGCCAATTGTAGATTCAAATCAAAGGCGACAAGATTCTTGACTTTCTCGTCGATGCCGGGCGCGCCCGCGCGCGCCGCTTTTGTATTTTTTAGAGCCATGATAGTAATGATATTGTTTGGAATTGTATAATGAATCGAGGACAGTGAATGAATTTAACTTATCGTTTACCAGACGCCTGCCGGCGCGCCGCGACACGTTTTGCGGGTGCGGCGCCCTTTTTTTCTTTAGCAAGTTTTTGTAAGTATTCGTCTCGCATCGCGGCAACGAGCTGTTCGCGCTTTCCGCAGAGCCTCTTTAACTTTCGCGGCTTGCGCGTTGCGAGTGCGTACGATGTTAATAATGGCAAACCGATCGTGCTGTCGACGTACGCGACAACGGAGTCGGGGAGTTTATCAGGATCGATTTTTCCCCATGATACAGCTTCGCTCGGAGTCGCGCCCGAGAGCCCGCCCGTGTCGGGGCGCGCGTCGGTTAATTGTAAAAAGTAGTCATGGCCCTTTTCGGGCAAACCTAACACTTCTTGAATCTGCGGTTCCGTTTGTAATGCAAAATTCTTCGGCGAGCCGCCACCGCAAATAAGGATTGCCGACGCGCCGCCCGCGCGCTTCGCGCCCCATACTAACGATGCGGTTTCATTAACATCGCGCGAAACATCAAAACTAAATTTTCCGCCTTCGAGCGAAACTGCCGCGACATTCATCCCAATCGACGAATCGCCGGGCGAACTCGTGAATACGGGAACGCCGCATCTGTATAGAGTTGAAAGAACGCATGTATCTTCGACGCCGAATGCGTCCTCGCGCTCGGCGAGCGCGCGGCCGACGAGTTCGTGGAATTCGGCGGTCGACATCGACTTTTGAAAGACTTCGCTTCGTAACAATTCGCGGAAGAACGCGTCGGTATCTAATAAAACCGAGTAATCAAATAAAACGTCATAAATACGAATCACTTCGTGCTTTCTTAAGATTCGGTCGTCGATGAACGGCGAACCGCGGTGCAGCGCGAGGCCGAGGCCGAAGTGCGCGTCATGATACAAATTCGCACCTGTCGAAATGATCCAATCGATGAACCCTGCCTTAACCAGCGGAATGATACAACTGCGTCCGAGGCCTGCCGGCGTGAGCGCGCCCGCGAGCGTCATCCCGACGAGCGTGCCGGGTTGCAACATTTTATTTGTAAAAAGCCGGCACGCCTCGCCGAGACGCCCCCCGTTGTACGATAGGAATGCGCCGTCGATGAGATCCTTAATATTCTCTTTTCCAGTAATGCCGTGCGGCAGGATTCGCTGCCCGGTCAGAAACGCATGCGCTTTCGAAGTCGGTTTGGCCATATTGGATACAGTAAATATTTAATACAATAGTTTAATATAATTTTCGCTGGCTGCTCGCGGGAATATTTAATGCTTTTCGATATTTAGTAACCGTCCGGCGCGCGATCGGAACGCCGTTTCTCTCGGATAACAATTTTCCGATCTCTTCGTCGGACAGCGGCTTTTTCTTATCTTCCGTGTCTACAATTTTCTTGACTAATTCTTTGATCGCCGTCTGCGATTCATACTCGCCGTCGTCGGTAACAGTTCCGCCGACGAAGAAATATTTTAATGCATAGATTCCGCGCGGCGTGTCGACGTACTTTCCGGAAATCGCGCGCGAAACTGTAGATATATGAACGCCGACTTCATCGGCGATTTCTTGCATTCGAAGCGGCCGCAGCGCCTGCGGGCCTTTATCCAGAAAATCGCGCTGTCGATCAAAAATCGCGCGGCAGATTTTCTCTAACGTTAGTCTTCGCCGCTCGATCGCTTCTTTAAACCATTTCGCGCTTTGAAATTTACGTTCGAGGAATTCGTGTACTTTCGGATCCTGTTTTGCCTGCGCGAGCATTTTAGCAATATCGCCGACGACGCGCAGATCGGGAACGCTGCCGCGCTCCAGGCGAATCTCATAATCGCCGTCGACTTCGCTAACGATCACGTCGGGCACAATTCGAACGTTGGGTTCTGAAAATTCTCCGCCCGCGGGATTCGGATTCAAATTCTTAATCGTATCAATTGCATCTTTAATTTCATTCATATCGCGTCCGACTTCCCGCATGATCTTCGGGAGCCGGTTCATCGCGATATCTTCGAGATGCTTGTCAACTAATATATATTCAAGCGTCTGCTGCGCGTTTTCCTGGAAGTGCGCGACGAGTTGTAATAATAAACATTCGCGCAGATCCTTTGCAAATAATCCGGGAGGACCGAGCGTCCGCAGTTTTTCAATAACAAAGATGACTTCGTCGGCGCTCGCCCCGAGTATCGGATCACTCGCAATCTCCTCCGGAGCGATTCTTAAATATCCGCGCGGGTCGGCGCTCGCTAATATATATTCTGCGATGATCAGTTGCTTCTCGGAGAATCCTAATAATCCAAGTTGCGGCATGAATACTTCAGATAATGTTTTCGCTTCCTGCGGCGCATTGTTTAGAGCCTCCTGGCGGCGTTCGTCGTTTTCGTCGCCTCCCCGAGGCCGCCGCGGCAACCGGTCGCCCGCGAGTCGCTCAAAGGCTTCTAATGTACGAATGGCGGCGGGCTCCCATTCGGCCAGTGGCCGCTCGCCGTTTTCGCCCTGCGGATGCGGCGGATCCTGGCGCTTCGGCGCATCTTCGGGCGCCGGCTCCACGATTTCTAAGAATGGATTCTCGAGAAGTTCCTGATCGATGCGGCCCTGAAGATCGAGCAATGGCAATTGTAATATTTGCATTGCTTGGATCAGTTGCGGCGACTGAACAAGCCGCTGCTCCAGGCGCGGTGCCTGGGTTAATCCAAGTCGAAAGGGTCCGGAGCTCATGGGAGAGATTACAAATATAATGCCTGCGATGGCCTCGGTGACCAACCGAGTTTTCGTTATGTCAATTATTTCGGTAGACCCGCTGGCGCGGGAAGCGCCGCTGTGAGAATGCCGTAGAGCCGATCGTTAGTATTAAAAAGCACGCCAAGTTCGCCGAGCAGGACGGGCCCCGGTTTCGCAATCTTTAACGTTCGGGAGACGCGCGACGACCTCCGCGAAACGCGCTCGTGATCGCCGACGTTCGCCGACGCGGAAACAATTCGTTCGCGCGGGCCGAACTCCTGGTGTTCGACGGCGACCGACAGCGTCGCGCCCGCGGCGTCGATTGCTAATAATTTCGCTTCAATACTAAAACCGCGGAACAACTCGCTAATTCTAGGCTCAGCGATGTTTGCTTCCTCGGCGATCTGAATACCGTAGCCTTCGACGGCGAGTTCCTGGCGGCCGGCGACCGCTCCCGCAGTGCGCTGGGATGTTACAGAAAGCGATACTGTCGATACTAACGTTGCGTTCGGCGCGAGCGCCGCCTGGGAGTCCGCGGCGCGCACGACGCGGAATTCGAACGGTAAAGTTATCAATTCCGTTTCTTCGAACGCGCGAAGCCGCTCCGACGCGGATGCTAACGATGCCTCGTCGCCGATCAGTAGCATCGCGCCGGAGGCGCTCGTCTGCACGCGCAGCGAACTTCCTTCTGATTTTAACAATTCCGCGAAATTGGGAGCGATTGGCGGCGGCGGATCATTGCCTTCGAGCCCTGAATCGAGCCGCGGCAGGCTCCGTCCCGAACCCGCCGTGAGCGGATGCGCTGGAATAAATAGAAACGGGTTCTTTCCTGAGAATTGATAGGTTCCGGTAAAGGCGCGCGGGCGCAATAGTATGAATACCGTTCCGAAGTCGGCGCCGTCGCCGCGCAACAATAGCGATCCGCCGGATGGAATTGTAGCGTTTGCGGCGAGCCGCAGGCCGGCCACCTGCGGGCGCTCGATATTTCCGATGTCGGAGCCGCGCGTATCATAACGTTCGATTCCTAACAAATCACAGAAGCTAAGAATCGCCGAAACGTGTGTGGCGTCACCGCCACGAACGGGAATCGCGTTCACGGTTGCTTCAAATCCCGCGATAACCTCAGCGATCACGGGCGCGCCGATCTTCGATTTTTTTGCTACTTCTGCTTTGTAACTTATAACAAATGGAACGAATGTAACAGATCCCGCCGATCCCGCGGCGCCCGGCTTCGCGTCGACGGCGCCCTGCCATACGACGCGCGACTGGTTTTTGATAGAATCGACCGCCGCCGCGGTTTCCTGTAAAGTTAAGACTCCGCATTTCGGCGCCGCGGCGCCCGGCGCGAGCGAAAGAACTGTAATATTAACTTCAACGGGTGCGCCCGCCGACGCGTCCAATTGTTGTAAAACGGCGGCGATCGTCTGGTGCTGCGCGCCGGTGGCCGTGGCAACAATCGAGTTTTCATAAACATCAATTCGCGGCGCGTCGCCCGATCCGGCGGTCGCGGCGCGCAGGATTTCGATACATTCGGCCGACGAAATCCCGGCGTTCGCGGCGCCCGTGTATCCGGAAGCCTGCGTGCGCGATTTATTCGGACCTATCAAAAACGATCCATAATAAACATTCGCCGGAGCGGCGGAGGCGCGCAACGATTGTATTGAATAAATCTTTGCGTACCGGTCGTTCTGGGGAACCGGCGACGCGAGAAAAGTTAGAAATAGAACAAATAGATTCACGTTGATCATGATGGCCCGTAGTAGAGATGGAAGGGTGCGTCACTCGCCGAGAATCCGGGGAAGCCGTTTCATTAGCAGCCTGCTAGCCTAACCCGGCAGCTGGAATCTTTCCGAATAGAATTTGAATACCATTGAAGCAACAATAAGAATCGCGGCAATATAAAGAATCGTGCCGGGCGCGCGGCTCGCGATCGTTAATGATTTGGCGAGGCGGTCCTCGACGAGTTCGGCCGACCGCAAAAGTCCGTTTGTTAGCGTTCCCGTGATTTCAGCCGGTTGGAGAATTGTTAATGTTGTTTCGTCGACGAACGGCGTCGCTCCGATCGCAGGCACGAGTGGTTTTCCGGAACGGACGGCGGCGGAAACCGAGTTCATTTCATTTGTAAACACGGGCGCCGCTCCGCCCGCCGAGCGCGACACCGCGCTGTCGAGCGGAACGCCCGATTCATACAAATCCGCGAGCGTCCACAAAAACGGCGCAAGCCACACGTCGCGCAAAACGGAGCGCGCACCTGGAATTCGCAGCGCGAAATCCGTCACGAGCCCGCCGCGCGTGCTTTTGTAGACTAATATTCCAATCAATATTAAAACGGCGTCGATTGGAATCGCTAAAGAAAGAGCCGCCAGCACGCCGTTCGCGGACGTGGACCCAATCGTAACAATAAGACCGCGGACGAACGCGGCGAAGTGAATTAAGAAAATCGGATAGACTAATTTTCCGGCGGCCGTTTGTATTAATTTCGCGCGGCGCGTGCGCTCCTGCGCGAGCCGGCGCAATGCGTTCGCGATGCGCCCCGACGTCTCGGCGGCTTCGATGCGAAGGCACGTCTTCTCATCGAACTGTAAAATTACAAAAGCATTTGTTAACGATCCGCCGGCCCGCAGCGACGCGGCGGCCTCGGCACCGGCGGCAGGGAAAAAATTTCGGAGCCCCGGCTGTTCGAGCGCGGCGGCGGGCGTCAGCCCGGCATCGAGGAGCGACGCTAGCGATTCAAAGAAGCGCGCGGCTTTTAGGTCGTAGGCGCCGGGCAGTCGAAACATCTAACTAACGTTACGAATTTCACTCGGGAAATACCACAAATTGAAAGTTGAGAAGGTGCCGTTTCAAACGCGCGCGGCGAAGGGCGCGGCGTTTTTGTTAACATTAATACTGCTCACGCAGTCGGCCGCCGCGTTTTTAACATCATTGCCCGCGCACGAAACCGTCCGCGAAACTTGGACGCCCGCCGCCGCCGAATCGCGCGAAGAAATGATAGAAGTGGCGAACGCGGCCGCGCCGGCCGTTCGATCTGTTACAACAGTTTTGTTAACCATCTTGAACTCCGACGGATTTCCGGTTTGCGATGCTAATATTTTTGCGCGAACGGAAGTTTCATCGTTTGAATCCGTCTCGAACGAAGACGGCGATGCGGCCGTGGTCGTTCCCGCCTCGCGAGATATCATATTAACAATTGTGTCGGCGGGTTATGAGATTCTCGAAACGACGCTTTCGAGCAAACACTACAAAACCAAATCCGAATTTCGTTTACAAAAACTTTCGCCGCTGCGGGGGAAAGTCGTCGACGCCTCGGGCGAACCCGTCGTGGGCGCCAGCGTTTTTTTTGTAGCTTTGCGCGAGTTTGGGGCTGAACGAATTCAAACCATTCTTCCCGATCCGATCGTTAGCGATATCAACGGTGAATTTGAATTTTCGCACGCGCCGCGCTTCGGCGTAAAATTACAAATACGCAAACCGGGATATGTTGGAATTGAATCGGGCCCCGGCGAACTCGCCGCGAATCGAAATGTTAATGATGATTTTCAACCATCGCAGGCGGCCGGCGCGGCAGCCGAAATCCATTTCTGTTTAATACCCGCCGCAACGATCGAGGGTTTTATTGTGGATTCGCAAAAGCGCGGCCTCTCGCAGGTTTCTCTCGTGGTCGTCGATCTTGATCATGATTCCGGGCCGGCGCCGACCGTCTGCACGGGCGTGTCGTCGCCAACCGGTTCGTATCGTTTAACGGAGGTGCCTCCGAACCGGCGCGTCGCCGTGAGAGCGTTAACATCGAACGGCCCGGTCGACTCTGAGATTGTTTCGATTCCCGCGTTCGAAACGCGAGAACTACAAATCACAATTCGAAGCCAGCCAGGCGCTCGAAATCTGGCGCGCTAACAGATGGCCCGATCATTCGCGCGCGCCGTTTGTTACTTTTGTTCCGTACAAATCTCAAAATGATTGGTTGCCTTCCGCCGGATCTCAACTTTGAACTCGTCGTACGACGATGCGCTTTCCATTCCGCGGACGAGAACACAACCCATGAGTGAATTTAAGAGTCTCTCCTACACCGATTCCGAAGCGGGGCTTTTCACCTTTGCTCAAATTCATCATTTGATGAAAGTTGAGTTTTCGCGCGCGCGCCGCTACCGCCTGCCGCTTTCTTTTGTAGTCTTTGTCGTCGACCGCCTCGGCGATTTATCTAAAAACTTTGGATATAAAGCGCGCGACCTTGTGCTGGAGCGTTTTCAAATATTATTAAAGAGAGAAACGCGGACGTGCGATTTCATCGGGCGGTTTACCGACGACCGCGTCTTATTGATATTACCGCACACCGACGCCGACGGCGCGAAAGTGTTAGTGAATCGCGTCCGCCGGATTCTATCTATTCAAGAATTTGAATTTGAAGGCAAGGCGTTTCGCGTCACGGTTTCCGCGGGAATATCACAATACCGCGACGGCAATACGCTCTTTTTTGATACGGTTCGCGATGCTGCTGAAAAAGCCGCCGAGCGCGCGGCTGCGATGACGGACGCCGTCGTTTATTTGGACGCGGCGGCGCCTGCATAGAGTTTCTCCAGGTGCGACGTTCCGCGAAGGCTTACTATAAGCCGCAGTGGACGTACTCCTCGCTGAAGACGAAAAAACAATTGCTATCACGCTGCGCGACGCGCTCGCGGGCGCCGGTTATCACGTTGAAACTGTTCGCGACGGAAAATTAGCATTAGAAGCGCTTGGGCGCAGAAACTACGACGTCGTTATTACCGATGTGCGGATGCCCGGAGCGTCGGGAATTGAAGTATTAAAAACCGCAAAAGTTAAGAATCCGCCGCCTGATGTATTAGTTATAACCGGCTACGGCACGGTAGAAGGCGCCGTCGAAGCGATGCGGCTCGGCGCCATTTCATATTTAGTAAAGCCGTTTCTCAATGAAGCCGTTGTGAATCTCGTCGGCGAATTGGATAAGAAGCGTTCGCTCGACATCGAAAATCGGCGCCTCGCCGGAGAATTATCAAGCCGGCCTCGCGATCAGGCTTTTGTGGGGCAAACTTTTATTGCAGATTCGCCGGCAATGAAGGAAGTGATGCGCCGTGTCGAATTGGTTGCTAAGAATGACGTTTCTGTATTAATCATCGGCGAGAGCGGAACCGGGAAAGAGTGCATCGCCAGATTGATACATCAAAAAAGCGCGCGCGCCGACGCGCGATTTGTGCCTTTGTCGTGCGCGGCGCTCGCGGAAACATTATTAGAAAGCGAATTGTTTGGACACGAACGCGGCGCATTCACGGACGCTCATAAAGAAAAACGCGGTCGCTTCGAGATCGCCGACGGCGGCTCGATTTTCCTGGACGACGTCGACGACCTCGCGCTCTCGACACAAGTAAAATTATTACGAGTATTGCAAGAGCGCACGATCGAGCGGCTCGGCAGCGAAAAAATTGTTAAGATCGACGTGCGCGTGATCGCGGCTACAAAAGTGCCGCTCGACCGGCGCGTGCGCGAGGGGAGATTTCGCGAAGACTTATATTATCGATTAAACGTCGTTCCGATTGTGATACCGCCGCTGCGTGAACGCGAAGGCGACGTCCGCAGAATTGCAAAGCACTTTTTAAGTATCTACGGCGGCGGGCGGAATTATGAAATTCGAGAGGAAGATATCCAATGGATGGAACGCTACAGTTGGCCTGGCAACGTGCGCGAACTGGAACATGCGATCCACCGCGCGATCGCTTTGGCGCCCGAGAATGCTACTTTTCTGCGACGCGAACATTTAGTGCCGCTTTCGCCCGACTACCGTTCGGCGCTCGAGCCGCAGGAGAAGATAATATTACTAAAAGAGGTTTTGCGCGATGCGGAAAAGCAACATTTGGAGCGCGTTTTAAAACTAACGCAGGGCCGGCGGTTGCAGGCCGCGGATTTGTTAGGAATCTCGCGCAAAGTTCTTTGGGAGAAAATCCGCGATTATAATATTGACGCAAGCGCGGGCCGCGCGCCGGGCGAACCCGAGGAAGATGAAAGCTAAGGATCTTCGGAACGTCGACCGCGCGGCGCTCATTTCGGATCTTCATTTACATCCGGGCGACCCCGCTGGAATTGATGTCTTTGTCCGGTTTGCGCGCAAACTGCCGGGCGCCGTCGACGAATTGTTTATTTTAGGGGATTTATTTGATGCTTACGTTGGAACGAAACATTTAAAAATAGACGGCTACTCTCCGATCGTCCGCGCGCTCGATTCGCTCATGGGCAACGGAGTTCGAGTAACATTACTAAAAGGCAATCGCGATTTTTTGCTCGACGCCGGATTTACAAAAGCGACCGGCGCCGGCGTCGCGGGCGACGAAGACGCATTTATGAGCGGCGGGAAACGATTCTTAGTAGTCCACGGCGACCTTTTTTGTATCAACGACATTCGCTACCAATCGATGCGTAAAAAATTGCGCTCGCCCGTGATTGCCGCGATGTCGCGAACGCTGCCGCTTCCGATATTGTTAGGGATCGCGTCCAGGCTCCGAAAAACGTCGGCGCAGGAGATTGCAACAAAAACTCCGGCGGAAATGGGTATTGTTAACGATGAGGTTTCGAAGCGGCTCGCGGAGGGTTTCGACGCCGTTGTATGCGGGCATGTTCACGATCCCAAAACAGTAAATTTACAAAACGGCACGCTTGTCGTTCTTCCCGCATGGCCCGCGGCCCCGGGAACGCTGTGGCTCAAAAAAGGTGCTATGGAATTTGCCGGACCCGCGTAGTCGCACAAAAGTACATTTCCAATGATCAAGAAAACCGTTTTCTGTTTATTTACAATTCCGCTGGCTCTCACCGCCGCGATGCCCCCGCAGGGTAAAGCTAACGAAACGCCGATCACGCTCGATTTTACTAAAAGTGAACTGCCCGCGGGCTGGACGTTTCCAAAGGGCTGGAAATCTGAAGTCGGCGAACTGCGCGGCGAAGGAGCCGGAATATTTGAACGCACGGCTCCGCTCACGGGCGATTTTACAATAACATTTGATGCATGGTTTGAGGAGAAAGCAAGTATCGAACTCAAAATCATCGATGCGAAGGCGGACAGTAAAAAAATTGAAGGGGAACATTATACATTTGCGTTCGCCGGGCTTTACCACTCGGTGCTCGACGGCGTGAAAAGTTGCATTCTCAAGGGCAATCAATTTGTAAACGTGAATCCGAAGATGTGGATTTTCCCCGGGCGAATGTTCCATTTCGAAGTTCGCAGCGCAAAACATCAATTTCAAATGTTCTTAAATCAGGAACTCGGGCCGGTGTTTGTCGATTCCGCGCCGCCCGGCGATGCGTCGTACCGGATTCGTTTCGTCGTCGCCACGGAAGGAAAGAAAGATAAAGTTCGAATTGATAATATTAAAATTGAGACTCGCCCGTGACGCCGGCGGATCGCAGTGAAAATGACTTATGAAACCACTTCTAACGATCTTGAGTTGTAGTTTGCTCGTGTGCGCGTGTTCCACCGCGCGGACAGGTTCGCGCGCCGTTCCTCCTGTTACAGATCCGGGCGATCCGCCTGCGACGACGGAGTGGCACCACGAACCCGTGCTCGAACGCTTCGCCGGCAAGAATGTTATATTATTCAATCGCGCCGACCGCTCGTTCGAAGCCTCGAAGATCGTCGAATTATTACAAACGCAATTTGATTATATTCAACAGTACGTCGGCGCCGGCCCCGCATGGATCTATTGTCATGTCGGCGCAAAGTATCCGGTCGGGTTTTCGATGCACCAGGGTGCGCCTGGTGAACCGCCGCATCCGGAGATGTTCTTACAAAGCGGCGGAATATTTGATACTCAGAATAACTACGCGCACGAAATGATGCATTGCTTCAATAGTTATTTTGGCCATTTGCCGCATTGGTTTAACGAGTCTTCGGCGGATTTGATATATTTCGAAAGCGAAGTTTATTTATATGGACGCCGCCGCGAACTGGAATTATTAAAATCCTTCGACCGCGTCGATCACCGCAGCTACGAATTGATGCAATTACGAGCGCGCTTCGGTCCGGATTTTTTCCCGAAAGCGTATCGCCTCCTTTTGGGCCGCCTCGCGGAGTGCCGCGCGACATTTAATAATAATACGGAATTGGAAACTCAAAACCGATTCTTAATATCCATTCTCTCGCAAGCCGCCGGACAAGATTTATTACCCATCTTTCAGCAGGAATTCGGGTTTAGTGTTAAAACGCGCGAGCGGCAACGGGGATATTGACGCCGTGCCGTGATCCCGCCGGACTTTCTACGAGGGGTAGGCGCGGCGATTTTCATTGCGCGGTCGCGGAGAACGTGGAACTTCATTCGGGATTCGCCCCATCCAATGCTGGCGCGAAACGCTGCATAATAATACTATTTGAAGCCTTCAACTCGCTCTTCAAGCGATGTCCACTCCTGAATGTTAAAATCCCTCGTCCGGCTCCCTGCGTTTTTGTTTATATCCGTTACTGTGGTGGCGTCGGGCGCGTTCGCGCAAGGGTCGGGTGCCGCGCTGCGTTTTTACGGAACGGGTTCGGGCCAGCAAGACCGCGTCCGTATTCGAATTGATGATAATTCCGCGGCGGCCGACGCGAGTTCTCCGTGCGACGTCGGCGCGGGGAATTTTACAATTGAATTTTGGTTAAAAGGCAGCCTCGCGCAGAATACAACAACAAACGCAGGCGGCGACGTCCAGACGTCTAATAACAACTGGATCAACGGAAATATTATAATCGATCGCGACATCTGGGGCGGAAGCGACGCGGATTTTGGAATTAGCATTGCAGGCGGATTTGTACGATTCGGAACCGGCCGCGGACAGCCCGCAATCAATAATGAAAATACGATAGAAGGAAACATTCCCGTTCTCGACGGCAAATGGCACCACGTCGCGTGCGTTCGCGATATAACAACTGGAATTAAACAAATCTTTGTCGACGGTTTTCTCGATTTTCAAAGTTCGGCGGGCGCGTCGACCGCGAATGTTAGTTATCCGAACGCGGGCGTTCCGGGCCAGCAAACGCCCTGGGGGCCTTTTCTCGTGCTGGGTGCCGAAAAGCACGACGCGGGTGCGGCGTTCCCGTCGTTTCATGGTTTTTTTGATGAATTGCGAATCTGGAACACGGCGCGCAATCAAACGCAAATATTAGAAAACCACGATCGAATTGTAGTGAGTGGAGCGCCGGGCCTCGTGGGTTCCTATCGATTCGAGGAAGGCGTTGGAACTGTAGTTAGCGATTCGAGCGGTTCGGGTTCGATGCCGGGGGTCCTTATCGCCGGAGTTCCCGGAAACGGCGAATGGGTATTGTATGCAAACAATTCGAGCAACACAGCGCCGATCACGACCGGCTTATTACCATTCGGATTTCAGGAAACTACGATCGTGAGCGGGCTTTCCGAATCTACTGTTATTGAATTCCTGCCGGACGGACGGATGCTCATTGGAGAGCGCGACGGCACGATTTGGATTTTACAAAACGGATCATCAACGTTGCAGTTATTGATACAAATCAACGCGAGCACGACGAGCGGCGAACGCGGGCTTACGGGGATCGCGGTCGATCCGGCTTTTGCAATCAATGGACATATTTATGTATTTTACACAACGCTCGAGCCGCGCGACCGTGTGAGCCGTTTTACAATTGTTGGAAACACCGCGAATCCCGCGTCAGAATTTGCTGTTTGGAACGGCACGACGCTCGCGTCGGAATTTCATCATGGCGGATGCGTGCGCGTCGGCCCCGACAATAAAATATATATTGCGACGGGCGACCAATTTAATAGTAATTATTCACAAACGCTCGACAACCCGTTTGGTAAGATTCTTCGCCTTGAAAAGAATGGCGCGAGCCCGCACGACAATCCGCTCGCGGGGCAGCCCAATGCTTACACTCCAATTTGGGCGTGGGGGCTCCGAAATCCGTTTCGTATACAATTCGATTCGCTCAATGGAAACCTCTGGGCCGGAGACGTCGGCGGAAATTCATTTATATCGTGGGACGAAGTGAACCTTATAACAAAAGCGGCGAATTACGGCTGGCCGAATCAGGAAGGTAAAGATTGTTTTATTGCTAATTGCGCCGCCATCGCGCTGCCCAAATTTACGTATCAGCACAACGATCCTCTTTACTATTATAATCAATTTCAGGCGTCGATCACGCTCGGGCCCGTGTACCGCGCAACCGCGTTTCCGGCGGGCTATCAGGGAAATCTATTTTTCGGAGATTATGCAAACCGGTTTATTCGAAGACTTATATTCGACGGCGCCGGTCAAATTGTTGCATCTCCCGTTTTCTTAGCATCGCCGAACGCGGGCACGATCGTCGATCTTAAGGTTGGCCCCGACGGCGCGCTTTATTATGTAACGATTGGAGTCGCTTTCACCGGAAGCGGCGACGTCGCTGCGGTTCGTAAAATTTACTATTCGGGCGCGGGCAATCAGCCGCCCGTCGTTGCCGCCTCCGCAGCGCCCGTGCAGGGGGCTCCTCCGCTTCTCGTTCAATTTAACAGTTCTGGAACCACCGACCCCGACGGCGGACCGTCGCCGCTTTTGTATACATGGGATTTCGGAGATGCTACAACTTCAAATCTGCCAAATCCGGCGCACTCCTATCCAATCGCCGGAAGCTATATCGCGAAGTTAACCGTTAGCGACGGCGTGGCAGCGGCTGTTTCGGTTCCATTGAATATTACCGTTGGAAATCCGCCGGCCATTCAATGGATCAGCCCGCAGGAGAATTTTATTTATGAAGCCGGAACGGTTGTATCTTTTGCAGCGTCGGGTTCCGACCTCGAAGACGGGGCGATCCCGCCGTCGGCGTTTAGTTGGAATATAAATCTTGTCCACGCGGGCCATTCGCATCCGTTCCTTGGGCCGATTGCGGGCGTTACGAATGGTCAATTTACAATTCCGCCTTCGGGCCATCCGCCCGAAGACACGTATTATGAAATTCAATGCACGGTCACGGATTCGACAGGGCTTTCGACTGCGTCGGTCCGCGCGATCCAGCCGCGAATTGCAATGTTAATGATCGACACGGTGCCGAGTGGTATTTCAATATTTCTCGACGGCGCGCCCGTCACGACTCCGCGTTTGTATGAAAGTCTTGTAAATTATCAACATTCCATCACAGCTCCGCTCGCGGCAGCGACCGGCGGTAGTCATTACAGTTTTCAATCGTGGCTCGACGGCGGCGCGGCGTCGCATAACTTTACAATGCCGGACGGAGGTCTTAACCAAACGGCGTTTTACGCAAATACCACTCGAACCGAAGCGTGCGGTTTTAGTAGTTATGGATTTAATACATCTATTTCGCAGACGCTCGGACTCATCGGGGCGGGCAATCCCTCGATCGGCGGAATTATAACATTATCGACATACGGAGTTTCGTCTGCCGGCGCGTGGACCTTTGTGGGATTTGGCCACACGGAACTCTTAACTCTCGGCGGAATTTTGCTCGTCGACTTGAATCAATTCGCGATCGGCGATTTTGCGCCGCTCGTGAACGGCGTTACAACATTAACAATTTCAATTCCGAACAGTGCTTCGCTCATCGGATTTGTAGGTTTCGGGCAATCGTTGGCGTTCGACAATTCGCTCCCCGCGGGAATTGCGTTCTCGAACGGCGTGATTATTACGATCTGCCCGCCGTAGCGGCTGTTAACAGACCGTGGCAAAAGGGCTCCGCAATTCAAAAATAGTAATGATTTAATAAATCGAGAAAGGCCGCTCGAGGCATAGCGAAGAGTTACGTCGAGGGCGGCCTGACGAAGAGTTATGAAATAAGAACATTTTTGAATCGGATGACTTTTGCCACGGGCTGTTATGATTCCGCGGTGACGAACTACGCTTTCCTCATCGATCAACGCAAATGTATTGGATGCCACGCGTGCACAACGGCGTGCAAATCAGAAAACCATGTGCCCGTCGGCAAATTTCGAACATGGGTAAAATATACAGAAAAGGGTTCGTTTCCCGCGGTGCGGCGGCACTTCGCCGTCTTACGATGTAACCATTGCACGAATGCGCCGTGTGTTACAATTTGCCCTGTTAACGCGCTTGATAAACGAAAAGACGGAATTGTAGATTTAGATCGCGACGCATGTATTGGTTGTAAAGGTTGCATGCAGGCGTGCCCGTACGACGCCATCTATCTAAATGAAGACACGGGCTCCGCGGAGAAATGTCATTTTTGCGCGCACCGCGTTGAGAAACAGTTAGAACCGGCGTGTGTTGTCGTATGTCCCGAGCGCGCGATCGTCGCGGGCGATATGGATGATCCGAATAGTGAAATTCGAAATTTAGTAGCAAGCCATCCGGTATCTGTAAGAAAGGCGGAACAGGGCACGGGCCCCAATTTATTTTATATTGACGCCGATTCGTCGGTGCTGACGCCGACCGAGCCGCGACACGAAGAATCCTATCTTTGGTCGGAACGCGCGACGCCGGCGCCGCCCGGTGCTAATTTTGACGAAGATACAAATGTGCGCGTTGCTTATGATGTATCACATCCGGCGCCGTGGGGCTGGAAGGTCGGCACGTATCTATGGACGAAGGCGATCGCGGCGGGCGCGGCGGTCATCGCACCGTTTGCTAAGGATCTTGGACTCGGAGGAAATGTTGAAAAGTACGGCCCTGAAATAGCAGTTCTTCTATTCTTAGGAATCACGACGTTCCTACTGATCGAAGATCTCGCGCGCCCCGCGAAGTTTTATACGATTCTCACGCGGCCGAATTGGAAATCGTGGCTCGTGCGCGGAACGGTAATATTAGCTGCCTTCGGAACCTTGACGCCTGCGATTATTGCATTACAATTCTTGGGCGCGGAACAGATGGTTACAATTCTTCGTTGGATCAATGTTGGTCTTGCGCTCGCGGCCGCCGCCTACTCGGGTTTTTTGTTTGCTCAGGCGGAGGGCCGCGATTTTTGGCAAAGCCCTCTGCGCGCGCCGCACCTCGCAGTCGAAGCGGCCGTCGCGGGCGCTGCCGTGGCCGTCCTCGCGGGCGCCGACGCCGAAAAGATATTAATATTTTCGCTCGCGGCGCATTTCCTATTTGTTATGGCCGACGTTTTTACAAATCACGGGGGGAGGGACGCCGAACGCGCGAAACATTTATTAACGCACGGCGTCTTTGCACAAAAATTTTGGTTGGCGATGATCGGCGGCGCGGCGGTTCCGATTGCGTTACTACTTATACCCGCGATGCCCGTTTTATATACAATCTCCGCTCTGGCCGCTCTCGCCGGATTGTTAGGATTTGGCCTTCTGTGGGTCAAAGCCGGCCAGGCGATTCCACTCTCTTAACTATTGTTGTTAGGATTCGAAGATGCCCGAATGGACTGAAACGATGCAAACGACTCCGCTCGAGTCGTTCCCCCCGATGGAAAAGTGGGACGATTGGACGGAGTGGGATCCTGAGGCGTGGCCCCGCCGCGTCGAACGTAAGTATACACTTGTTCCGACGACATGCTTCAATTGCGAAGCCGCGTGCGGACTCGTTGCATATATTGATAAGAGCACGTGGAAGATACAAAAACTGGAGGGCAACCCCTTTCACCCGGGATCGCGCGGACGGAATTGTGCAAAAGGGCCTGCTACAATAAATCAAGTTAACGATCCGCAAAGAATATTATATCCGATGAAGCGCACCGGGAAGCGCGGATCCGGCAAATTCGAACGCACAACGTGGAACGAAGTTTTAGATACATTCGCCGCGCGCATCCGCGCCGCTATTGTTGAAAATCGAAAAACGGAAGTGATGTATCACGTTGGGCGCCCCGGGCACGACGGCTACATGGACCGCGTATTACAAGCATGGGGCGTCGACGGCCACAATTCGCATACGAATGTTTGTTCGGCGGCCGCGCGCGTCGGCTACACGCTTTGGTCGGGTTCGGATCGCCCGTCGCCCGATCACGCGAATGCAAGATTCATTTTGTTGTTATCTTCGCACCTCGAAACCGGACACTACTTTAATCCGCACGCGCAGCGAATTATTGAAGGCAAGATGAAGGGCGCGAAGATTTGTACTGTTGACATTCGATTATCGAATACGGCGTCGATGTCTAATTATTGGCTCGCGCCGTTTCCGGGAACGGAGGCGTGCCTTTTATTAGCGATGGCCGCCGTGATCATGGACGAAGGATACGTTAATAACGAATTTGTTAAGAAGTGGACGAACTGGGAGGAGATGCTCGCGGCCGTCGATCCTAATGCTAGCAATAACCTCGACGGCATTAGTTACAATCAAGTCATTCCATTCTTACGATCGCGAATTCCCGCCGACGCGCTCGCGTGGGCCGAGAAGGAAACCGGGATTCCTAAAGATAAAATAGTAACGGTAGCGCGCGAAATCGGCCGCGCGGGTACGGCGTTCGCGTCGCACGTGTGGCGCAACGCCGCGTCGGGAAATCTCGGCGGCTGGCAGGTCGCGCGATGTTTACAATTCATATCCGTATTAGTCGGCGCCGTCGGAACGCAGGGCGGAACGCTTCCGCATACTTGGAATAAGTTTGTCCCGGTTCCGTTTATGAAGCCGGGGCCGCAAAGCGTCTGGAGCGAATTGTTATTTCCGCGCGAGTATCCTCTCGCGCATTATGAGTTAAGTTATCTGTTGCCGCATTTGTTAAGAGAGGGCCGCGGAAAAATATCAACTTATTTCACGCGTGTTTACAATCCCGTTTGGACGAATCCCGACGGCGTCGCGTGGATGGATGTGTTACAAAATGAAAAGTTGATAGAATTGCACGCCGCGCTGACGCCGACGTGGAGCGAAACGGCGCTTTTCGCGGATTATGTATTACCGATGGGCCACGGCCCCGAGCGGCATGATATCCAATCGCAGGAAACGCAGGCAGGGAAATGGTTAGGATTCCGCCAACCCGTTTTGCGCGTTGCTAAAGAAAGGCTCGGCGAAAAATTTGAACATACCTATCAATACAATCCCGGCGAAGTTTGGGAAGAAGATGAGTTTTGGATTAATTTGTCATGGCGCGTTGACCCCGACGGTTCGCTCGGCGTTCGTAAATATTTCGAATCCCCGTATCGCGCGGGGGAGAGAGTGAGCGTCGACGAATATTATAAATGGATATTTGAAAATTCGGTTCCTGGGCTTCCGCAGGCCGCCGCAAAATTAAATATGGCGCCGCTCGAATATATGCGAAGGCACGGCGCGTTTTTAGTAGAAACGGAAAAGTATCGAACGTACGAAACGAAGCTTGATACAAAAACCGTCCATGGAGCGGCGGTCAGCGCCGTGAATGGTAAAATAACAAAAGACGGGAAGGTGATCGGCGTCGCGATCGCCGGCGAGTCGTACCTCGGTTTCCCGACGCCGTCGCGAAAGCTAGAAATCTATTCGCAAACCATGGCCGACGCGGGCTGGCCGGAACATACGATGCCCGATTATATCAAATCGCATATTCATGAAAGCACGCTCGATCGCACCAAAGGCGAAACGGTGCTTGTGCCGACGTTCCGCTTGCCGACGCTCATTCACACGCGCTCGGGCAACGCGAAATGGCTTTATGAATTATCCAATTCAAATCCCGTTTGGATACATCCCAAAGACGCTAAGAAAATTAATGTTAAAATCGGCGACCTCGTGCGCGTGACGACGGGTCTCGGCTATTTTGTTAATAAAGTGTGGGTCACAGAAGGGATGCGCCCCGGCGTGATCGCGTGCTCGCACCACCTCGGCCGGTGGAGAACCGACGACTCGGCAGTGGGCGCGGATAAGTGGGCCGCGGCAACTGTTAAGATTGAAAACGTGAATGGTAAATTTAAGGTTCGGCGAACCAAGGGCATCTCGCGATTTGATAGTACCGATCCCGACAGCAAGCGAGTGTGGTGGACCGACGGCGGCGTGCATCAAAACTTAACATTTCCCGTGCAGCCCGATCCGATTTCGGGAATGCACTGCTGGCATCAAAAAGTAACATTGGAAAAAGCGCGGCCCGGCGACGAGTACGGCGACATCGAAGTGGATGCTACAAAATCGCAAGCTATTTATAGTGAATGGCTCAAACTCACCCGGCCCCCGAAGCCCGGTTCGCTGCGCCGCCCGTTCTGGCTCAACCGGCCGTTGCGTCCGGTAGAAGCGGCATATCAATTACCGAAAAGTTAATATCTAAAAATGTTTAAAATTATTTTTTCCGTTCTGGCGATCGGTGTTGGATTGGCCGCGTTCGCGCCGCAGCAGGATCCTCCGATCGCGAATTTTATCAAACCCGGCGAACGCGTCTGGCCGCCGGCCGGCGCCGATATTTCGAATAGTATTATGAAGACTCTCGGAGCGAGCGACGCCAAGGCGACGGTGATCGCGTTTTTTAGTGTGAAGTGTCCGGTCGCGACGGCGAACGCGCCCAAGCTGGAAGCGGTTCGTGAAAGCTATGAAAAGAAAGGCGCCCGGTTTTTCTTTATCAATCCGAATAGGGGCGAGAGCCCGGCGGACGTAACCGATTTTTGTAAGAAATCGGGAATGCAGGGAAAAATTGTTTCGGATATAAACCAACAATTCATGCGGCATCTCGGCGTCACGCGCACGACCGAAATGTTTGTGATCGATAAAGACGGAATACTACAATATCGCGGCGCGTTCGACGATCAATTCGGCGCTGGAACGCGGAAGCCCGAAGCGCAACGTAACTATTTGGCAAGCGCGCTCGACGCGGTGCTCGCGGGAACGCAGGTTGAGTTATCGTTAACATCTGCGCGCGGATGTCTCATCGGGCGCGCGTCCGCGCCCGAAAAAACGGCGGAGCCGGTAACAGAACCATTAACATACTATAAAGACGTCGCTCCTATTATTCATAAGAACTGCGTCGAATGTCATAAACCCGGCGAAGTCGCGCCCATGCCGCTGACGAATTATGAGGAAGCCGCGGACGTATCGTTAATGATCGGCGAAGTCGTCGACGACGGGCGAATGCCGCCGTGGCACGCCGACGCCGAATTTGGGAAATGGAGCAACGAGCGAAGATTAACAAAAGCCGAGAAGGATACACTTATCAAATGGGTCCGTTCCGGCGCGCCAAGAGGCGAGGAACCGAAGGAGAAATCAGTTATATCCAATCAGCCGCGGCCGGAATGGCTCATCGGAAAACCGGATTTGATATTAAAAGTGCCAGCCGCGAAAGTGCCTGCGACCGGCGTGCTCGATTATCGTTATGTAACATTGGACACCGGACTCAAGAATGATACGTGGGTGTCGTCGGCCGAAGTACACGCTGGAAATCGAACGATCGTTCATCACATTCTAGTTTTTGTTAAATATCCAAAAGAACGCAAACGCGAGCAGCCTCCGATCGACGGCGGCCTCGACAATGGTTATTTTGCATGTTTGGTTCCCGGCGAACGGCCCAACGAATGGCCCGCGGACTCTGGAAAGTTTCTCCCGGCCGGCGCGCAATTGTTATTTCAAATTCACTACACAACGAGCGGCATTGCGACGGAAGATGTATCCGAAATCGGACTGCGTTTTTATAAAGAGAAGCCGAAACGCGAAGTGAAGACGCGAGGCGTCAATCAGCGAAAGCTAAAAATCGAGCCTAACGACGCTAATTCAACATTCACGGCGTCGTGGTTCGTCGCGAAAGATATTGAAATTCTCTCGTTCATGCCTCACATGCATTACCGCGGAAAATCGTTTCGTTATAATTTAGAAGCGCAGGAAGGAGAGAAGCGAACATTATTGTATGTTCCTAATTTTAGTTTCGGCTGGCAGGCGACGTACCGCGCCGCGGAGCCAATCCGCGTGAAGAAAGCGTCGGTGATTCGCTGTACGGCCGTTTATGATAATTCGACGCAGAATCCTAACAATCCCGATCCGAACACTACCGTTCGATGGGGCGACCAGTCGTGGGATGAAATGATGATTGGATATATTGATTATATTGAATCGGATCGTTAACGATCGGATTACAATGCGCCGCTCGATATTGCTATTGTTGATGATGGTTACATTGGCGGACGCGACGACGCGCAAGCGCGAGGAAATTATATTTTACGTTTCGTCGCGCGGCAGCGACGCGTACGACGGGCGCCACAAGGGGAGTCCGTTTGCGACGCTCGAAGCCGCACGCGACGCGATTCGTCATATCAAAAAGGCAGGCGACGGAAAGACAACGTTTCGCGTGCGAATTGAAGGAACGCTACAGTTATCAAAAACGTTTGTGTTGGAACCTCAGGATAGCGGCACTCCTGAAGCTCCGATTATTTATGAAGGCGTCTTTCCTTCCAATCGTTCGCAATCTCCGCAAAGCGTCCTCTCCGGTGGCACTTTAGTAGATTTGGGCGTTAAGCGCACTCCCGACGCATCCTTTGTCGTCGAGGCGGATCATGATATTGGACAATTGTATGGTCCGGGATGTCGAACGCGTTTTCCGTTCGAAGGTTATTTAACGATCGATGAGGCCGTTGCGCCGACCGGACGATTTGGGACGCGCCCCGACCGCTTTCGCTACAAAAAGGAAGATGAGAAATACGCCGTCGCGGGCGCCGAAATTGTTATTTTACACACGTGGACGACGTCGCGGCTTCGCATTGAATCGGTCGATCGTAGCGAGAGAATTATTACATTCACGGGTGCGACGTGCACTGATCAGCCGTGGTCATCGCTCGCGAAGGGTATTCGATATTTCTATGAAAATATCAATTTAGATGATGACCCGCGAAACCTGAAGAATCCTCTCAATGCTTCGTGGCGATTTGATGCAAAGACTTCGACAATTTACTATAAGGGCAAGCTCTCCTATTACCTTCCGACGCAGTTCATCGTTCCGAAGATTGAAACACTGGTTGAATTACGTGGAGACGTTAATAAAAAGGAATACGTTTCAAATATACTGTTCAAAAGTATTAGTTTTCGTTACACGGCGTGGCACCTGCCAAAGGAAGGCTACAGTTTTCCGCAGGCCGAGATCGCACTTCCGTCGGCGGTGTCCGCGAAAGGATCTCGTAATTGTAATTTTCAATTCTGCGATTTTCGGAATACCGGCGCGTGGGCGGTCGAATTGGGCGCAGGCTGCAAGAATACACTTATAAACGAATGTGATTTTTATAATATGGGCGCCGGCGCGGTCAAAATCGGTTCCATAACTATTTCAGACGACGACGACGCGGTTGCAAGCCACAATTCGATTTACGCATGTAGGATTGGGGGCGGCGGACGCATCCATGCCGCGGCGATTGGCATTTGGATCGGCCAATCGCATGATAATAAAATCATAAGTAATACGATTGACGATTTTTACTATACTGCAATTTCAGTCGGTTGGACGTGGGGTTACGGAAAGAGTCTCGCTTACAATAATATTATTGAAGAAAACAGAATATCAAAAATCGGCCAGGGCGTTCTTAGCGACATGGGCGGAATCTATACACTTGGCGTTTCGCCCGGCACGGTGCTGCGCAAGAATACGATTTCAAATATCGAAAGTTATCAATACGGCGGGTGGGGAATTTACTTTGACGAAGGCTCCACGGGCATTCTCGCCGAACACAATATTGTTTATAATACAAAAAGCGCGGGCTTCCATCAGCACTACGGAAAAGAAAATATTGTCCGAAACAATATCTTTGCATTCGGCCGCGAAGCGCAAATCATGCGAACGCGCGCTGAAGATCACAAATCTTTTACATTCGAAAAGAATATTGTTGTTTACGACGACGCGCCGCTTCTTGGCTCCAACTTCGACGGAAATAACTATTCGTTCGATTCCAATATTTATTGGAACCGCCTCGGCAAACCCGTTCTATTTAAGAAACTAACGTTGGACGAATGGCAATCGAAGGGGCAGGACAAAAATTCGATCGTTGCCGATCCGATGTTTCGCGATCCCGACAAGGGCGAATTTACATTTCGTGCCGGTTCGCCCGCGTCGAAGTTGGGATTTGATATAACGCGGCGTTAATTTAAACGTTATTAAAACCGCGCCTATCGCTTCTCGGCGCGAATCAGCCAGCTATCAAATCCGGCAGCGTCGTCGGAATCAACGGAAGCGGCGCGCGCGTTTTTGTTAAGAATGTAGCCGCATCCGATGCCGCCGAGGTTCCGCGCGCAAAAATACATATAACGGTTCCACGGATCGGTCAATTGATAATAACGCCGTGCGGTAATGTTATATCCGCGTTTCTCTAATTTCCTGATCACATCCGCGCGCGTTGACGCGTTGAGCTCGCGAATCGGAACGATCGGCTCGGTCGCTCGCCGTTTTTGCATGCCGCGCGAAAGGGGATTCAGATCGCCGATGACTAACGTTCCGCCCTTTTCGACCATCGCGTCGAGCGCGTCGAGATACTGATCCGCGTCCGGTGCAAAACTAATAACGCCCGAATTTAAGACTAATGAAAACGGCTCCGTCCACGGCGACTTTTCTACAAATCCTGTCTGCGCGTCGATCTTAACATTTTCCGCCGCCGCGTTTTCTAATACAAACTTTACCATTTCGGGGCTCGGATCAAACGCCGACACGACCGCGCCTTTTTTAGCAGCTTCGATACCAACCCATCCCGCGCCGCAGCCCGCGTCGAGCGTGCGCTGGCCGGGTTTTGGATTTCCGAGTTCTGCTACAATTCGGCGCATCCAGCGGTGGTGAGGATAAACAGGAGACTTCTGATCTCCGCTCCAGCCGGCCGCGTTTTTGTTAAATTTAGCAATCGTCGTGTCAGGAGCGAGCGCGGCGGCGCGTTTCACGGCGGAGACCGCCATTCCGGACCACGTCGCTACAAAATGTTTTGTTAGTTTCTCGGTTCCTTCGGCGGAGAAGCGGTCGACGTATTTCTGATTTTGTACATTGTACGCGCGCGTGACGTGATACTCGGGCCACAGGGCGTTTCGGAATGCTACAACTGCGCCCGGATTCCACGGCGTTTGTGATGTAACTAAAACGGCGGTTTTGTCGCCGGGCCGACCCGCCGTAAGTTTAAGAATCGTTTTTGCAACGTCGGCGGATAAGGGCGTGGCGCCGAGGTCGAAACGAAATCGGTCGCCTTTTTCGGGAAGTTTATCAATCGAAATCGAAACGCTAGTAACAGTTCCGCCCGGATAGTTTAAATCTTCGAGAAGCGGATCCTTGAGCCGGATGCTGTGCACCGGCTTCGACTTCTCCTCGGGCATGCTGTATATTTTTTCTTTAGCCATCGTTAAAATTAATATCTGAAATTATTGAGTATTTATTAATGTAATATATTTATTGATAGCTTGAAAACCGGCTTTCCATTTCGTGCGCGAGCGCAAAATCGAGATCGGTGAGCCCGCCTGCGTCGTGTGTGGTTAAATCGACTTCGACGCGGTTGTAAACATGATGCCAATTCGGGTGGTGATTCATTTTTTCACAGACGAGGGCAACGGCCGTCATCCACGAAAACGCGCTTATGAAATCCGGGAATTGATATTCCCGGTGCAGTTTATTGTCACAAATCGTCCATGCAGAAAGCGTTTTGAGGCGCTTCGCCACCACGGAATTCGTGAGTTTTATGGGTCTCGGCATAACCGAACGCAAATTATCAATTCGCAGGCCACTCGACGTCGAGCGTGACTTTCTTTCCGTCGCGAAGCACGACCACGGCCGCTTTATTCCCTTCGACTTCCGCAAGCGCGCCGCGCAACTCGCTGCGCACGGCAACGTCCTTATTATTAATTTTAACAATTTGGTCGCCCTCCTTTAAGCCGGCTTTCGCGGCCACGCCGTTTTCCGTGAGCGCGATAATCTTAAGATTCAGGTCGGTCTCGGCTCCGATGCGCTTGCCGCGCGCCGAGCGAGCTGCCGAGCTGCGCGGCACCATTTCATTAAGATTCGCGATTTGATACGCGGAATACGCAATCACGATCGACGAGTGCTTTTGATAATCATAACGAACGCGGTCAATATTATCATTTTGCGTGTGGTGGCCGAAATTGTAGTCAACGTCACCTTTTTGTTGCACCCAGAAAAAGCCCGGAATGCCCACGCGCAGAAACGCGTCGTGGTCGCTGCCGATTCCCACCGGAAGCGACGCTACTTTAAAAAACTCGAAAGGTAATAATGGATTAAGATTCACGAGCGCGCCGAGCGCCGGTGCGAAAAGCGCTTCAATCGCGGGCGTTACCTGGAGACCATTACAATAATTCGTTCCTTCGTCGTGAACGAGCGCGCACGAAATGTTAGGAATGAGAGATTTATTCTGTTCGAGCCACGCCGTCGAACCTAACAATCCCTGCTCTTCGCCGCCCCATAACATAAATCGGATCGTGCGCCGCGGCTTGAGGCCGGCTTTCATTAATAAACGCGCCGCCTCAAGAGTTGTAACAACTCCGGTCGCGTTGTCGGTGGCGCCCTGCGCTCCGTCCCACGAATCGATATGTCCGCCCACAACCACATACTGATCGGGAAACTCCGTTCCGGGGATGTCGGCAATCACGTTGTATTGGGGAATGGGGCCTTTAACGAATTTATTCTCAATATTAAATTCTAATTTTACTTCCTTTCCGTCTTTTAGAAATTGCGTGATTTCGTCGCCGTCGGTTTTTTTGATACGAACGGTGACGCGCGTAGGAAGCGCGTCCCATTTGATATTATTAAAATTCCCCGACGTCAAGATGAGATCATTTCGCCCGATCATCACAAATCCGTGAACGCCCGCTTTTTCTAACGCTAACAAAATGGGTTCCGAAGGATCCGTCCGCGCGCCGCGTGCCGCCGCAGGGCGCACGACCCACGTATTTTTATATTTTCCAGGATCCGTAGTAACCTCGTCCGCGCTTGCGGGCATGAGCACGGCGTAGCCGGCGGCGGGCCCGTTCGTTCCGGCGGTCCATGCCGTCGTTCCGACGTCGAGGGTTTTATAGGCGGGCCGCGAGCCGGCCCCGGTTTGTGTAATTTTACTAATCGGTTCTAACAATTTTCCGCTCAGTTTGCCGCGGTCGAAACCAACCGGCACTTCGCCCCACGGTTCCATCGTTGCTTTTAATCCATACGATTCGAATTGTGCCTTTGCCCATTCGCACGCTTTTGTTAATTGTGATGATCCCGTAAGGCGCGGGCCGATTTCTAAACAAAGCACTTCCTGCATCTGCTTCACTTGCGTCGTGCGATTCGAAATCTCCTCGATGCGCGCCAGTTCGGGCGGCAGGCCGCGGGCGTCCTGCGCTGCCGGATTTGTAATATTAACGAATTTTTCGGCCGGCGCCGCGCATGCCGCGAAAAGTAATAAAAGGGAAGCAGTGCCGAGAGATCGATAAACTTTCATGGTGGAATCGTGCCGGGGGTTTTAGTGGTTCAGTCCGTTGCTCGCGACATTCGCGAGCGCGGTTGCTAACATTTCGACTTCCTCAATTGTTGTATAAATATTGGGAGTGATGCGGAGGCATTTCACTTCGTCGAGAAGAATCGGAGTTGTAACAATACGATGTTTCGTGAAGAGGTGTTCCGCTATTTTTCCAGGATCTAACAATTCTCCGTTTTTCCGAATGCCAACGGTGCCGATCGCCGCCGACGTTTCAGGAGCATCGGATGTATACAATAAAACGTTTTCGTGTCCGCGCACGCGCGATGTCCACTTCTCACGAAGATAACGAAGGCGCGCCGACTTCCGCTCTTGCCCGATCGTTTGTTGAAATACGAGCGCTTCGTTCGCCGCGAGTTTCGGCGCGAACGGATGCGTTCCGTACGTTTCAAATTTACGAATGTCGGCCGACGCGGGTTCCGGATGCCCGAACAGCGGCCACAGATTTGATATTTTACTTTTCGCGACGTAGAGAATGCCGACGCCGATCGGCGCGAGCATCCATTTGTGAAGACTCACGCCGTAATAGTCACATTTCAATTCTGGCAATTTATAGGTGAATTGTCCGTACGCGTGCGCGCCGTCGACAATCACTTCAATTCCGCGCGATCTGCCAAATTCACAAATACGGCGAACCGGAAAAATCTGCCCCGTCGTAAAAGTAATATGTGAAATATGAATGACGCGCGTTTTATCCGTCACTTGTTTAACAATGAGTTCATACAATTGATCGTGCGTCGCGGGCGGAGTGTACTGCGCGATTTTTAATACAATCCCGTCGCGCTTCGCGCGCTGCTTCCACGAATTCATCATATTCGGATAATCATGATTCGTGGTGACGACTTCATCGCCGGCCTTGAGCGGAAGTCCGAATTGTACAATTTCGAGCGATTCCGACGCGTTGCGCGTCAATGCTAATTCTTCGGGATCGCAACCGATATCGCGCGCAATGCGTTCGCGCGTGGTTTCCAGATGCGGGCCAAGGTATCCCCACATGTGCTTGGTCGGAGCGTGATTTGAAAAGTCGACGTGCCGTTTATAACTTTCGATCGCTACAGTTGGCGATGGGCAGCAGCCGCCATTATTAAAATTTATAATACTGCGATCAACCGAAAACGCATTTTGTACTTGAAACCAAAAATCCTCGTCAGATGCTAATGACGCCGCGGACCGCGCGCCGGCAGATCGAACGGCGGATGTTAATATTTCGCCCGCGCGCGGCGAGAGCGAGGCCGTGATCCAGGGGGCTGCGGAGAATGCTAAGAATTCGCGGCGAGAGGGTGTCATAGAGAACGGCGAATGTTACTCCTGACTGCTAATCGAATCATGAGGATACTGTTCCGGAGTAGGCTGTTTCCTTTTGAACCACGTGATCCAACTCGATTACTTCCGCCGCAGCGGCGCGAGCTGCCGGGGGTGTGGCATGCAACGTGAAGAGAGTGCTAGTGAATGGAAACACACAACGCGACTGCCGCGCCGCACGACCCCGAACGTCCGGCGCGAACTCCCGCGGGAATATTAATATCTATAATCGCCGCGCTCGCGTTTTCGGTTTTCTTAGTATACGAATGGATCGAGCAGAGCGACGCGATTGGAGCTCCCGGTGCGGGCCGCCTCGGATACGCGGCGGAGAACATGGGCCCGCGGACTCCGTGGGCTCTGGTCGCGGTGCCCGCTCATGATGCTACAAAAAATCCGCCGAACGCCGCGTCGGGAGAACTGTTATATAACAAATGGTGCGCCTCGTGCCACGGCGCGAAGGGCGCGGGCGACGGAATCCTAGCAAAGGCGCTTGACCCTCCTCCGCGCGATTTTACAAAAGGGCGGTTTCGATTCAGAAGTACACCGGAAGGGTCGCTTCCGAGCGACGCGGATTTGTATCGTTCGATCACGGCCGGAATTCTTCCGAGCCGCATGCCCGCGTTTGAGTTTCTAACAGAAACGGAGCGGTGGGACCTCGTCGCTCATATCAAAAAATTATCTGTATTCTTCGATCCGGATGAACAGAAGGAACTTAACTACTTCGAATTGTTGCCTCCAGAACCGGAAGTACAATTCGACTCCGTGGTTATTACAAAAGACGCGGCGGCGATTGAGCGCGGGAAAAAGTTATTTATGGAGAAGGGAGAATGCTGGAAATGCCACGGCGAGCACGGCCTCGGCGACGGGCCGTCGGCGCCGACGCTTGTGGCCGAGGAGGGTTTTCCCATTCGGGCGGCGAACCTGCGCCGCGGACCGGTATATCTAAAAAGCGTCGCGACCGCAAGAGATGTATATCGAGTATTAAAATTAGGAATCTCGGGCACGCCGATGCCGTCGTACTCGGCGTCGCTCGACGACAATGCATTAAAAGACATCGCCGCGTATACAGAAACACTTTGGGACTACGAGCCGCGGCATCCTATCAATTCCGTACAATATGGAACTGTACAATTAACCGCCGCCCAGTCGAAGGTTGAATTCGGCGAACGCATATTCTTAGCAAACTGCGCGGGCTGCCACGGGAAAGTGGGCCGCGGCGACGGGATCGCGGCGGGATTATTACAAACGCAGCCGGCGAGCCTCGCGATCGGTATTTTTAAATTTAAGTCTACGCCTGATGGTTACTTTCCGACCGATGCAGACCTGAAGCGAACATTAAGAAACGGCGTGCCAGGCACGGCCATGCCCGCGTGGAGTCTTCATACAGAATCGGAGCTCGACGCGCTCGTTGGCTACCTAAAAGTACTTTCCGGCGACCGCGCGCGCGAAGGCGCAATATTAACAACTCCGGTTCCACCATTTGATAGAATTGACAAACCGGAGTCGATCGCGAACGGAAAACAACTATTCGCCGCGAATTGTACCATGTGCCACGGGCAAGACGCGCGCGGCGACGGCGAATTTGCTAAAATTGTAGCCGACCTCCGAGGTGAAAAGCAGCGTCCGAGAGACCTCCGCGAGGAAATGTTAAAATACGGAATGGACGCGCGCTCCATTTTCCGGGTCGTTAGCTATGGTTTCGAAGGCACGCCGATGCCTGGATTTTCAAATGCAATATCCGAACAGGATCGTTGGGATATTGTTAGTTTTGTCCGTTCGCTGTCCGAATTCCGGGCCGCGTCGAGTGAAATAAAATAATGAAAGAAGCCGCTATTGTTTATTCGCGCGACAGCGAAATTGTAAATTACGTTCGCGTCCGCGCATGGCTTGCCGCCGGATTCTTTTGGTTTTCCGCGGCGATACTGGCCGGATTTCTGTATTCATTACAATTTCTGCGAAACTATCCATTCGCCGGAATTGAATGGCTTTCGCCGGGGCGCGTGCGCGTCACGCACACGAGCGGCGTCGCGTTCGGATTCTTAGTAACGGCGACGATTGGCCTCATGGAATACGTGATTCCAAAATTAACAAATCGCCCCGTGCTTTCGCAGAAAGTTGGCTGGCTCGCGTTTTTTGTATGGAACGCGATCATCGCGGCGACCGTCGTCGGATATTTAGTCTTCGGACAAATGCAAGCAATTGAATGGGGAGAGACGCCGGTCTGGATCGACCCGTTTGTGATGGTTGCGCTCGCGATCGTCGCGGTGAATAACATTCTCGGGCCGATTATGATGTATTCATTAAAATCGGGGAAAGGGCTTTACGTTTCATTGTGGTACTTCATCGCGGCATTTGTATGGACGGCTATTAACTATTTCGTCGGCAACTTTTTTCCGCAGTATTGGGTGGCCGGATCGGCGGGCGCATCGTTAACATCGATGTATATTCACGATCTCGTCGGTCTGTACGTGACGCCCGTAGGATGGGGATTGATGTATTATTTAGTCCCGGTCGTTCTGAAGAAACCCGTCTTCTCGCATCGTGTATCATTATTAGGCTTCTGGTCGCTCGCGTTTTTGTATCCATTGAACGGCGCGCATCATTATTTGTATTCACCGATTCCAATGTGGGTGCAGAGTCTGTCCTCTCTGTCGTCGATCGGCGTCCACCTCGTCGTCTATACTGTTATATTTAATTTTTGGCAGACGCTCCGGCAGGGCGGGACGGATTCGTATACGAAACTTCCGCTTCGCTGGTTCGTCGCGGGCGCGATTTCCTATTTGTTAACTTGTATGCAGTGCGCTTTACAGGTGACTTTCACGGTTCAGGAACATATCCATTTTACAGATTGGGTCGTCGGCCACGCTCACTTCGTTATGTTTGGAACGTTTTCTTTCTTTATCTTTGGATTTGTTCATTACCTGTGGCCGCGCCTCTGGGGCCGCGCGGGCTGGTATAGTGAATCACTGAATCACTATTCATTCTGGCTGCTCGCGATTGGAAATTTAGTGATGTGGATATCGCTTATGATCGGCGGATTGATACAGGGCGCTTCGTGGATTGCGCTTGAACCATTCACAAAATCCGTGACGGCGTCGGAACCGTATTGGTTAACTCGCTCGGTTAACGGGGTGGGGATCATGCTCGGTTTTGGATTCATGGCATTTAATATGTACAAAACCGCGACGTGCCGAGAATTGTTGGGTTCGCCGGGCGAGCTTCCGCGAACGGCGGCAGCTTCATAACAAAAAGGAATATCCAAATGAAAGCACTTGAAAAATTCAGCTCGGTCGCGACGGTCGCGGGATTCCTATTCTTTACATTCGCCTTTTTACTGTTAGGAGTTCTGCCGTGGATGATGACCGACCGTATCGCGCCCGTGAAAGGCGGAGAAGAATTTGATAAGATATTTTTACCGGCGTCGGTTCCGGCGGACTTCCGCGCGAAATATCATAATCTTGCTCAATACAAAAGCGCGATTGACGCCGGCCGGAAAATATATATTGCGGAAGGATGCTGGCATTGTCATACACAGTACGTGAGGCCCGTCGGCAATGAATCCGCGAGGTACGGCCCGGTCAGCGAGAATTGGGAATATCAAAATGAAATGAATTTGCCACAATTATTCGGGACGCGCCGCGTCGGGCCCGACCTTACGCGCCAATGGAATAAGCACGGCATCGATTGGCATTTTGCACATTTTAAGAATCCGAATGATGTTGTTCCCGAAAGCGTGATGCCTCGCTACGACTGGTTTTATGATAATAACGGGAAGCCTAATGATCGGGGCTGGCAGATTACCGCCTACGTCATGTGGCTTGGCTCATGGCGAAGAGATGAACCGGGGACGCCTCACTAAAACAAAATTTATATGTTAAGTTCCATTTTATTATCCTATTGCCCGCTGTGCGGCGCCGCAGGGAATCTCTGGTTATTTTTTATCATTCTCGGAACATTTATATTTATGTTCGCGGGAACGCTTTGTCTTTTCTTTGCTGCTGTCTCCCGCGGCGAATGGAAGGATCCGGAAATTCGCTGGGGAGCAGTGCGCGCTGAATACTCCGACGAGGACGAGCAGAATTAATAT
The DNA here is from genome assembly GCA_046160785.1 of Planctomycetota bacterium. GTDB lineage: Bacteria > Planctomycetota > UBA1135 > UBA1135 > JACQFD01 > JACQFD01. Next base: position 17,462 of record JBJXHE010000014.1, on the reverse strand, counting down.
GAACAATACTCCCGCTTCGAAGTCGAACTCAGACGCAGACGTTAAAATTACGTATCGCGCCGACGGCAAGATCCCGATGGGTATTTGGGTGGTCTGGCTTGGTTTTTTTATATATTGTATTTTTTATATTATCAAATACGTTGTGCCTGATTTTGCGAAGTGGGCTAGCGAAGCTAAGTTTTAGTAGTAGGTTGTTTTTGGGGAGGGATGGGGAAGGGCGGTGATGGGATGGGGTGGGGGAGTCGAGTGTTAGTTTCGAAACGGCGTTTTTGATTGCGGCGCGGGTAGCGCGTGCTCGCGCGCATAACCGTGGCGCCGGAGTATTAGTAATGACGGGCGCGCCTGGACCACTGCCGCGCACGGCGTTACGTGACGCCTTCTTCCGCGCACCGATGCGCGCTGCGCCGGCGCTACCCGCGCCGCGATTGTTAGCGTTGGGAAATGTAATGATTATTTATGAGGCGCAGCATTTGAACAACCTACGAGTAGAGGGGGACTAGGGCGCGAAGCTAATAAACGAGCGTTGCTCGTTTATTAGCTTCGTGTCAGGGAATTCGAAGGGGGCCTGACCCCCGGCCCAGGTCGATAAGGAAACATATTAACAATATGGGATTGTTTTTCAGAATTGTGACGAAGCCACAATTTCGAGATGCGATCCCTCAAGGCTAGGCCGCAATAAGGTTAGTTTTCACGTGTTCTGCGACTCTATGTGATCGTAGATTTTTTTAACAAGTTCTTTCGCGTGCGGAGGAAGAGTCCAGTTTTCGTTAGTATCCATAAATTCAATTACTTTTTCACAAAACTCACTCTTTTGTTTAATAGTTCCGCTTTCTCCGGCAAATTGAATAACCTTCAGTGTTTTATCCAAATACGCCCCCAGGCCGACAAGTTTTTTACCTCTACGAAGTTTAACATCGTAATACTTGTTATATCTAATTGTAGTGATGTCGACGCCGTCTAGCTCTTCTTTTACTACCGCTCGAACTGCTTCCTCAGGTAGAAGATTCTCAATTTCTTTAACATCCAAGATGTGAAATTTGTCACCTAGTTCGTTTTTGTAGTCGATTTGTCGCGTGCCCTTATTTGCTATATCACCGTCGGCTACGACTATTGCCGATGCGCACAGGAAATTAGTTTTTATTTTTTCGAGATCGCTGTTCGTTGGATCAAAGGTCCAATGAACAAGATTCGAACCTTGATATTCTACAAAAGTGTAGTGGCAATCCTCGCGGTAAGAAGAGAGTTTCTCATACTGGACTTCGTTCAATTTCTTAAGATCCTTACAATACTTTCTCATAAACGCCCGAAGATATAAACGATCCGTTTTCCCCTCCACAAAAATTGTTGAGTTCGCTAAGAATACTGACGACGGGTGGGCACCAATGTCATGGAGAATATCATGGTTCCCCGCACGGCTTGCCCTAATCATAAATTTCGTCTGTTGCTTATCGGTCTTTCGGAAATGAAATACTGAAATATCGGAATAGTCCAGCGTCAAATCGATCAAGTGGTTTGAGTGTGTCGTAATAAAATATTGATGTCGACGATGGTCTCCAGTCATTAAAGCTTCAATAAACGCGCGCTGAAGCGAAGGATGCATACAAATGTCCGGTTCCTCGATAAAGAACAAGTAACAGTCGTCTTTTGGAGCCATGAAAACCGGAAAAAGACAAATTAATAAGCTCTGCATCCCGTCGCCATGATGATGAATTGGATACTGATCCGCGCCACCAATTTTCACTTCGATATTTGTTTCGTACACATTTGTCGCATGAACCGGATCGACTTCGACAGGTATAAGTGTTACGTCTTTATTATCAAAGAATCGTTCCGAAAAATATTGCTCAAATTTGCGAACCGCCCTGCGGCCTTCGGGTTTGCCTAGTAGTTTTTTCTTTAGATCTTGATACATTTCTTGACCCGTGTAGATCTGCGCATTAACAGAATAGTCCTTCACAGTACGGTCATGATAAACATCGCCCGCATTCGAGAGTTTCCGCAGCCCACGTAATATTGGTATATAGATTCGACGCGTAAACTTGAGGTCGGTTGGCCATTCAAAATTTGAAGTATTTGCAACGAAGCTTTTTATTCGCGATTGTATGTCGCGCTCACCGTTGGGCGTTAACTTTTGATGCTTCTGTTCGAGTATCTTGCGAAGGTCATCGATAATACCAGAGACTTGTTCATAATATGATACTTTATACTCCCCAGATTTGAGACAGTATTTATTCTTAAGTTCTTGAAGTTCGATGAGTTTTTTCTTGACGCCATGTGCCAATTCTGTCCAAATAACTACATCGAAAAGAGACGACAGTTTCGTCAAGAATTGTTCTGCCATTAGTATCTTGTTTTCAAATTCTGGAATTTGTAGTTTGCATTCCAAATTGCCTTCGCTAGCCAACATTCGCAGCATCCGGCTCTTTCCCGAATGATTCGCGCCAATAAATAAATTTACAATTGATAGTGGGCCGATACCGCCGTCCGGATTACATTCGTAAACGGAATCTTTAACTTCAGGGAGTTCAATATCGCGGTAGTGTTCGTATGTTTTGTTGTCTTGTTCGGGCATGCTCTTCTCCAAAAATCAATAAATAGATGTGTCGCACTACTTTTTCTTTCGCTTTGGTGTCCGGCGTACTGAGTGATCCTTCTCTATTCCTAAGACTCTTTGAATCGATTGAATATCAACGCGATCTTGCGGGCGATTGGTCGCTCGTTTGGCACTTAGCAAATCATCGAGTCCAATATAATTAGCATAGACGCTTCCGAAGCGTCCTCGTGTGCGGCGGCTCCACGCATCGCTAAAATTCGAAATGCCTAAAATGCTACTAGCGATATCAATCCGTACGGGTGCCACGCCGATTTGTATCATTGATCCCGTATCTAATAAATCCGACACCGAATAACCAAGTTGGGCGCCCTTAAAAAATTCGCGTACCGCCACGAGTGTAGCTTCCGCGTTTTCGTTGGTTGGGGCGATTAAAATATCAAGATCTTTTGTAGCACGCGGTCGGGCATGCAACGCCACGGCATGCGCGCCGATAATTAAATATTTAACGTTATGCGCGTTTAACGCGGCGATGAATTCTTCGTAATCTCGGGACACGCTGGCCTCGTGTTTTGTAGCAATTCACAAGCGCGTCGTATACGGCTTCGACGCGCTCGGCGGGAGTTAGTTTTTCATACCAAAAACGCGCGTCGGTTTTCGCGGCGTCCGTCCATTTTACTTTTGTAATTGTCCAAATCCGGCCGTCAGGGCCTCGTAAACGTTTCTGTTTTGTAGGCTTCACAGGCTGCTACCGCTTCCTCATCAACGCCTTCTTACCTTTGGTTGCTTTCGCTTTCTTAGCAACAGCTTTCTTGACAATCTTTGCTTTCGTAATTTTAACATCCCCACCCGCCTTCCTCTCCGCAATCGCCGCACGCGCCGCCGCCAATCGTGCGATGGGAATTCTGAATGGCGAACACGAGACGTAGTTTAATTGTAACTTGTGGCAAAACGCTACAGATGAGGGGTCGCCGCCGTGTTCGCCGCAGATGCCGATCTTTAAGTCTGGCTTTGTTTCGCGGCCGCCGGCGACGGCGATTTGCATCAATTTGCCGACGCCCGCTTCGTCAATCGATACAAAGGGGTCGACGTCGTAGATTCCTTTGTCAACATAACTCGCTAATACTTTTGGAACGTCGTCGCGGGAGAGGCCGAAGGCGGTTTGTGTAAGATCGTTGGTGCCGAAACTAAAGAATTCGGCGTGTTCGGCGATTTCGTTCGCGGTGAGCGCGCCGCGCGGCACTTCGATCATCGTGCCAACTGTATAATTTACTCTTCGGCCGCGTTCTTTAAACACGCGTTCCGCCGTTTCGCGAACGATTTTTTCCTGCTGCATGAATTCTTTATTAGCTCCCACGAGCGGAATCATAATTTCAGGGAGCGGCTTTCCGCCGGCAATGGATACATCGCACGCGGCCTGCAGCACGGCTTCCGCCTGCATTTCTGTTATTTCGGGATAACTAATTCCAAGACGGCAGCCGCGGTGGCCGAGCATCGGATTGGATTCTTTTAATGAATCAATTCGCTCGCGGATTTGTTGTAAGGATTTGCCGGCCGCCTTTGCTAATTCTTCCTGTTCGCGCGTTTCGTGGGGGAGGAATTCGTGGAGCGGCGGGTCGAGCGTGCGGATCGTGACGGGCCGCGGACCCATCGCTTTTAATATACCAACAAAATCGGCGCGCTGTAATGGTAGTAATTTCCTCAATGCTGCTTTTCTTTCTTCGAGCGTTTCTGCAACAATCATTTCGCGCATCGGGCCAATCTTGCCTTCGCCAAAAAACATATGTTCCGTGCGGCAAAGTCCGATGCCTTCGGCGCCGAACGCGATCGCGGTTTCCGACTGGTCGGGCTGGTCGGCGTTCGCGCGCACTCTTAATATTCTAAAATCGTCGGACCAGTCGAGCAGTTTTTTGTAAAGTTGATAAACGGGCGCTTTCTTAGCATCGAGCGTTTTATCAACTAGAACGGATACAACCTCCGACGGCCGCGTTTCGATGCGGCCTGAAATCACTTCGCCCGCGAAACCGTCGAGCGAAATCCAGTCGCCTTCTTTTAATACTATTGTTCCGTTTTTTGTTACAACAGTCATCGTGCGGTTGTAATAATCAAACGTGATTGCGCCGCAGCCGACGACCGCGACTTTGCCCATCTGCCGCGCGACGAGCGCCGCGTGCGAGGTCATGCCGCCAAAGGCTGTTAAGAATCCGAGCGACGCGTGCATTCCTTCAATATCTTCGGGCGACGTTTCGTGCCTTGCTAATATAACAGTTTCGCCGCGCTCTTTCCAAGTTTTAGCGTCGTCGGCAAAGAATACAATTCGGCCCGTGGCGGCACCGGGGCCTGCGGGCAATGCTTTTGCTAATAATTTGCCCGACTCAATCGCGGATTTCTTCGAGGCGGGATCGAAAATCGGACGTAACAATTGATTGAGCGCCTCGGGATCGACGCGTTCGATCGCCGTTTCTCTTGATATTAACTTTTCTTCGCACATTTCGACCGCGCAGCGAACCGCGGCGAATCCCGTGCGTTTCCCGACGCGGCATTGCAACATATATAATACGCCGCGCTCAATGGTAAACTCGATGTCCATCACATCTTTATAATGTTTTTCGAGCGTCGATCTTACTTTTAATAATTGTTTATAAATCGCCGGCATCTCCTCTCCGAGATCCGCGATTTGACGCCCGGTGCGAATGCCCGCGACGACGTCTTCGCCCTGTGCATTGATTAAGAATTCGCCGTAGAATTTATTTTCGCCCGTCGCGGGATCGCGCGTGAAGGCGACGCCCGTTCCGCTGTCTTCACCCATATTACCAAAAACCATGGCCTGCACGTTGACTGCGGTTCCCCACGAATCGGGAATATTGTTTAACTTACGATAGGAAACGGCGCGCGGATTATTCCAAGACTTAAATACCGCGCCGACCGCGCCCCAAAGCTGGTCGAGCGGCGACTGCGGAAACGGTTTCCCGGTTCTTTTTAATACGTATTGTTTAAATTCGCTGACTAATTCTTTGAGATCGCGCGCGGAAAGATCGGTGTCTTGCGCGGCGCCGCGCGCATGTTTTTTCGCTTCGAGAATCTCTTCAAATGGATCGCGTTCTTCCTTCGTCGCGGGTTTCATTTCTAATACAACGTCGCTGTACATTGCTACAAATCGGCGGTACGCGTCGTACGCAAACCGCTCGTTATTTGTAGCACTAATTAAACCCTGAACTGTTTCGTCGTTGAGGCCGAGATTCAAAACGGTGTCCATCATTCCCGGCATCGACGCGCGCGCGCCCGAGCGCACGGAAACTAATAATGGATTATGAATATCACCAAAACGTTTTTTTGTAGCGCGTTCGAGTTTTGCAAGCGCAGTGGATACATCCTTCGCGAGCGTTTTTGGATACTTTTGCGTTTTTACAAAATCTAAACAAACCTCCGTCGAAATCGTGAAGCCCGGCGGCACCGGCAACCCAATATTCGTCATCTCGGCAAGATTCGCGCCCTTTCCGCCGAGCAGATTCTTCTGATCTTTGTTGCCTTCGGCGCTTCCATTTCCAAAAAAGTAGACGGGTTTATTCATATTAATAATAATTTATTGTTAATGTTGCGGGGGCCTGGCCGCGGCGGTGCGCGGGGAAATTCAAGCGGCGTAGTCTACAAATCGGCCGAATCGAAAGCAAAAGGACGCCCGCTTATTACGGTTCGGAACGCATGTCGAAGAGTTTCCACTCGGAAGCTATTAGAAACGATTCGATGTCGGCGGGTTTGACCTCGGCGAGCCGCATATCGTTAACAGTTGCAAGCAATCGATGGATGTGCGCGCCATCGGAGGAAAACGAATTCGCGAGAGTATCCAAATAACCGTCGATGGGTGCGTTTCTCCCTCGAATGTGAATCTCATAATAGTCCTGTCGCACCCAAATCATCTCGATCGTCTTCCCGTGGGCCGTTGCGATCGTGTGCGCGCGCCTTCCGCCGCCTTCGTTCACCAATGTTACAATTTCAGCGTTGCCTGCGAAACGCGCGAGCGGGTGTTTTGTAAAGAATGCGTCCCAGCCGGAAATAAACATTATTTGGGTGAACTGGTCGCGGCTCTTCATCTCCTCGGAAATGGTGCGGTACGCAAGCATTGGATTGTCGAGGCGAATAGCGGCGCGCAGCGTTTCAAATGCAACAATTGGCGTGTGCAGATCGGGGCGTTCTGCAAGCGCGCGATCGCGCCATGTGCGAGTGACGCACCCACCAGCGCCGAGCGCGAGCAGTGAGGCGAAGAAAACATGAACGGAACTGTGAACGCCAAAATGAACGGTAAGTTTCACAATAAGAGAATTACAAGAATGGATGAATTATGCAGAAACGATTGACGCGCGTTGCCCGTACGTGTCGCGACGATACACTTTCACCCACGAATCGTGACAACAATTACATTGACTCTTTTGCGCGTTTTAATCCTCGCTGCAGTGATCGCGCCGGCGCGGGCGTCGCAGGACGGAGGTTCGCCTCTGATTCCCGTCGGAACTGTACATTCGCGTCCAGCGGCGGGCCAAGAACCGAATGCAAAATTCGAGCGAGTCTTTCATTCATTTTCAATATTAGAGCCGGGTCAATCGGAAACGACAGAATTTAAATTTACAAATGAAGGAAAGGGGCCGCTGCAAATACTACAAGTACGGCCCGCGTGTGCGTGCATGGTGGGCGGAATTGTAGTCAATGGCCAGGTGTATCGACTCGGCGATCCGATCCCGCCCGGCGCGGGCGGTTCGATCCGAGTAACAATTAAAGCGACGTGGACGATCGGCGAAAAGCACAGCGAAGTCGACGTTCTTACAAATGATCCGCAGTTTCCGCCGACCTCCGCGGCGCCGTTCGGACACGTCCGTCTCAAGATCGACGCTACGATTATTAAGATTTTCGAATTCTTAGATTCGAATTCGAAGGAGCTACCTGAAAATAATTTAGCTTTCGGGTCAATTACAAGCGAGAAGCCGCGCAGCACGTTCATAACACTTCGCAGCGCACAAAGCCGGCCGTTTACAATTCAGGGAATTGTTCCCAAAGATACAAAACTTCCAATCGACTGGGCGCCGGTGGACGCGCTGAACGGCGGCCCGGCGACCGCGTGGAAAATTAATATTACACTTCCAGCAGGACAGGCTTACGGGAATTTCATGAAGCGCTTTCAGGTGACTACCGTTCCGGAAGCGCTTGGGGTTCAATTTTACATTTCGGGCCACGTGCGAGGCTTGATCGAGATGACGCCCGCGCCGCAAACTGGCATTCGCGCGGGATTAATAAGCGCGTCACAAACACCGTGCGGCAAGATTACGTTAAAGTGCAACAGCGAACTTCCACTCGTGATTAAGAATGTCCGTTTTTGTGAATTCTCGGATTTCAAAGCGGTGGACGGCCGCTATCAAATATCGCCAGGCAAGGTCGAGCGGAGAATCGATCCACGCATGTCGGAATTCTTGACGGCCGCCGTCTCCGTTGCGGAGGACAAGGCGTCGGCAACAATTGATATTACAATAAAACCCGGAATGCCGCGCGGCTCGTTGAGCGCCATGCTGGTGTTTGAGACCGGAATTCCCGGGGGCCCCGAAACGATCGCGACGCACGTGTCGGCGGTTGTTCGGTAACCAATCTAATATTTCCGTTTTTTACGATTCATCCTCGCTGATCAAATCATCAATTATCTATTCTTGGAAATCCTAATGATCTATTCTTCGGGTTCATTAACTTTGTCCAGCTTTGGTTTTCGCGCGGTGTCGCTAGCGCTTTTTGCGTCCGCGCCGTTTCTTAGCTTTCAGGACGATGGCCACGGACACATTGCGCCGCCCGTTCCTCCGCCCGGCGCAGGGCCGGCCGCGTCGCAACCCGCGCCGAATGTACAAAAACCGTCGATTAACATTCCCACAACCGCGACGCGCCCCGAGGATTTGTTAAAACTGCTCGGCGATCGAGCGAAAGCCGGAAATAACAAATCGCCTTTGCCCTTTCAGCCAGGAGGGGCGTTTCAGCCTGGCGCCCAAGGAGGACTGCTGAATCCCGCCGCGGGCCCGCGTCCGATCGTTCCACCGACGGTGGCGTCGCGCCCCGCGCCCGGCATGGAACCTAAAATAGAATTAGAGAAAACGAACATTGAATTTGGAACCGTCGACGAAGGAAAAGTATTTGATATTAATATTGGATTTCAAAACTCCGGGAAAGGCCCGCTCATTATTTCACAGGTCGTCGTCGGTTGCGGTTGCACGAACGCGAGCGTTGAAGTTGAAGGCAGAATGTACGCGCACGGCGACAACATTCTTCCGGGGCAAAAGGGCAACGTTAAAGTTAAATTTAATACTGAAAACCTCGGCGGGCACGAGAAGCACACCGATTTTAAGATTTATACAAATGATCCCGCGATCCCCGAGAACTTGCACGCCGCGTTCGGCTGCCAGGAAGTTAAGATTCACGCGAATGTTATAAAACGCTTCATGTTCGATCCGCCGAATAATACAATTGAATTCGGCCGCGTCTCGAATTTCGAGACGAACGAAGCAAGCATTTTATTCAAAAGCACAAAGAATGAATCGTTCCAGATCGTCGGTTTCGACCCCGTCGATCCGATGTTTGAAATGCGCGCGGAGGCCGTCGACGCCAACGCTACAACTTGGAAATTGATAGCTACACTTGCGCCCGGCGCGAAATTCGGAGCGTTCAGCCGGAATATTAAAATTCAGACGAAGCCGGAGGCGCCGCCCGCGATTCTTTACGTTCAGGGCCAGGTGCACGGGCCCGTCGAGGTCGATCTTCCTTCGCTCAATTTTTACGCGGTTCCGAAGGGGCGTCCATCGGTGCGAACGTTAGTGGTGCGCCGCAAAGGCACGGAAAAAGAATTAAAGATCGAAAATATTAAATTTCTCGATCCGCTCGACAACCGCTGGCGCTCCGGCGCGGCCGTGCAGGAATATAAGTTAGAACCCAAGAATCATCTAAAAATTGATGTTAAAGAAATCGAGAAGGGCGCGCTGTATCATGTACAAGTCGTCGTGATGGAGACGATGCCCGTCGGCGGCTTTAATACGATTCTCGCGTTCAACACCGGCATTCCGGGCGCCCATGAAAACGGCGGCGACGAAATCCGAATTCCGCTGATTGGAGTTGTGAAGTAAGCAAATCAAGGCTAACAGCTCGTGGCAAGATTCATCCTATTCAAATCTATATTCATTCCATCAAATCTTTATGCTACAATTTGAATTGTTAGGAATATTTGTAATATCATTGATGCTCGGCACGTGCGCGCCGCCCGCGGATACTAAGGCTAATGCGGCGCAAGCGGGGGCAACACTACCGGCGCCCCAGGTGCCAGGCACTCCGAGCCGCGCGCAGCACGATGCTACAAAAACGCCGGGGCGCGAATCGATGAAGATGCCCGTGAATCCAAAGCCCGCGGAGAAGCCTGCGCCGGGCAAGGAACCAAAATTAGTATTCGAGCGCGAGTTTCATGAATTCGGCAGCGTCGACGAAGGCACAGAACTCGAAGCGCTTTTTCCGTTCCGCAACGAAGGAATGGGCGATCTCGTATTTGTAAATATGCTGATGGGGTGCGCGTGCTCGGGAATCCGCATCGAAGTCGAAGGCAAACTTTACAATTGGAACGAGCCGATCGCGCCCGGCGCCAAGGGAATTGTATATTTCATAATGCGCACGACGGGATTTAAAGATAGCAAAGCCTCCGACGTGTATCTTCACAGCAACGATCCGAATCGCTCGGGGCAGTCTACCCAAATTCCGCTTTCGGGCGGGCCCACGTTTGGGCTTGTGACGCTGCGCGTGCACGCCAATATTACTAAAGTTTTCGATTTCAAACCCGACAACCGCGTTTCAATCGGATCTGTATTAAACCTCGACGCGACGACGCGAACGATACAATTCGTAAATTACAAAGGTGCGCCGTTTGAAATTTTAGGTTTTGAACCGGCTCAAGATCCCATCGTACAGCTGAAAGCCGAACCCGCCGACGCGACGCGCAGCAACTGGAATATTAACATAACCATTCCCGCGGGCCAGCCGCTCGGATCGCTTACTAAAGCTTTTACTCTGAAGACCGAACCCTCGATCACGGGCGCGGCATTCTTTGTTTTGGCAACAATTCGCGGTGCGATAGAAACGAACCCCGCCGGATTATTTGCATTCGGGCCGATCGCGCGCGGCCAAGCCGTAATGCGCCAGCTCACCGTCACGAACCACCATCCGTCGGCCACTTTGAAAATTAGCAATATCCGATTGTTGGATCCCCAGGACAAACTCGCGATTGCGGGCGACAAGGGCGCAAAGCTTGCGGAAGCTCAGATTCGCGAGAATGTCAAGATTACAACTATCGATACCAAGCCTGGCAAAGTAGCCGTTATCAACATTGAAATCTTAGCATCGATGCCGGCGGGCGTTTTCGGCTGCCGTCTCGCGTTCGACTCGGGCGTCGAAGGCGGTCCGAACGTCCTAACAATTCCAGTGTCCGGTTACGTGAGATAACCGAAGCGCAGAACTCAAACCGTTTCTTGCGTCGTTGGATCGGGTAAAAGACGGGTTCCATGCCCGTTGATCCGCGTCCCCTTGGCGAAATCCTCATCGAGGCGGGCGCTGCTACACAGGAACAAATTCACGAAGCACTACAATATCAGCGCGGCCGGAATCTTAAGATTGGCGAAGCGCTCGTCGCGCTCGGGTACACCGATGAACACGCGGTCGCGCGATCATTAGCTAAACAATCGGGCCTCCCATTTGTAGACTTACGAAAGGGCGCGCCGCCGAAAATATTAATTGACCGCGTGCCGGCCACCATTGCGCGAGAGGCGATCGCGGTGCCCGTCGCCGAACGCGAGGGCGCGATGATTGTTGCCATTGACGATCCCGCGCGCGCGCCGCTCGCCGCGGACAGTTTAAGATTTGTATTAAATCAAGACGTGCGCTGTGCGATCGCGGCGAAAAGTATACTTCGCCGAAATGTAGAAACCTATTATGGCCTGCCCGCCGACACGCGCGATACTACAGCTGAAAAACGCTCTGGCGCCGTCGCGGGCGACCACGGCGACGACGCGCCTATTGTAAGATTAGTACAGCGCATGATCGAAGACGCGATCGGAATTCGCTCTTCGGATATTCATATTGAGCCGTTCGGCGGAAGACTACGAATCCGTTTCCGCGTCGACGGAATGTTAAAGGAAGTTGCGTCGCATCCCGCTCATTTGCATTCGCCATTATTAGCAAGACTCAAAGTCATGGCGTCGATGGATATAGCAGAAAAGCGAAAACCGCAGGACGGCCGCATTTCCGCAAAAGTGTCGGGCCGCGATATTGATATTCGCGCGTCGGTGCTCCCGGGAAGCCATGGTGAAACGATGGTGCTAAGATTACTGGACCGCGAAAAAGGATTATTATCATTAAACGATCTCGGCCTCCAGGGCAAAGACGCCGAGACGTTTCATCAAATCTTAAAATATCCAAACGGAATTGTATTAGTAACAGGACCAACGGGCTCCGGGAAAACGACAACGTTATACGCGGCGCTGCGCGAGCTGAACCGTCCAGATGTTAAGATTATTACGGCCGAGGATCCCGTCGAATATCATATTTCCGGAATTAACCAATGCCAGGCGAAGCCGAAGGTCGGCCTCGACTTCGCTCGAATTCTGCGCGCGATGCTGCGCCAGGCGCCAAATGTAATATTAGTCGGCGAAATTAGAGATAAAGAAACGGCCGAGATTGCAATACAAGCCGCGCTCACCGGACACTTAGTCTTCTCAACGTTGCATACGAATGATGCGGTTTCCGCGCTCACGCGCCTCACCGACATCGGCGTCAAACCGTTTTTAGTAGCAGCCTCCGTCCGCGCGATTCTTGCGCAGCGGCTGATTCGTATGCTTTGCGCGGATTGTAAAGAACCGTATCCGGCGGCGGCGACCGACGCGCGAATGTTAGGAATCTCGCCCGATGCGATCGCGGGCAAGACGATTTACTGCCAGCGAGGGTGCCCGAAATGTAATTATCAGGGATACCGCGGGCGCCGCGCGCTTTATGAGTTATTTGAAATTGATGAAGAAACGCGCGAAATGATATTTCGCAACGAACCCGTTACGCGCATCCGCGAATATGCTAAGAATTCGATGGGCATGACTACTATTCTCGGCGACGGCGTGCGGAAAATTGTAGCAGGGCAGACGTCGGTTCAGGAAATCCTGCGCGTGTCGTCGTCGATTGTTGAAGTGGAAGAAAAACTCGACGCGGAAATGGATGAGCTGCTCGAGAAGGACGACGACGAAGGCGAGGCCGCGTAGATTGTTACTGAATTCATATTTAATATTACTATAGAATATTTAACAAATCATGGAAGCCAAGAAACTGTTACAAGCGACGATCGACCAGCGCGCGTCGGATTTGCATATGAGCGTGGGGCGGCCTGCGACGTTGCGCGTCAAGGGAAACTTAGCAAACCTCGACCCGAAGACGCTCGAGCGCGCCGACGTCGATTCGTTTATTAAAGACATCACGCCGCCGCGGAATATGAAAGAACTCGAAGAGATCGGCACGACCGACTTCGGTCTCGCGCACGATTCGGGCGACCGCTTCCGCGTGAGTATTTGTAAAGAACGTGGCGAGCCGCGCGCGGTGCTTCGTTTAATTCCGTCGAAATTGTTATCGTTTGAACAGATCGGCCTGCCCGACTCCGTCAAAGATTTGTTAACTCGCCCGCGCGGTTTAATTTTAGTAACCGGTCCGACGGGTTCCGGCAAAACGACGACGCTCGCGACGATGGTGGATTGGATCAACCGCACGCAGGACTGCCATATTGTTACGATTGAAGATCCGATCGAATATTATCATACGCACCGAAAATCGATTATTACACAACGCGAAGTCGGCACCGACGTTCCTACCTTTGCCGAGGCGATGCGTCGCGTGCTGCGCCAGGATCCCGACGTGATTCTGCTCGGAGAAATGCGCGATTTGGAAACCATCTCATCCGCGATTACCGCCGCCGAAACCGGACACTTAGTCTTTGGAACATTGCATACCACCGGCGCGGCGCGAACGGTCGATCGAATTATTGATGCATATCCCACCAATCAGCAGGAGCAGGTGCGCGCGCAATTATCTGTAGCAGTGCTCGCGATTATATCACAAGTGCTCATGCCGCGCGCCGACGGCGCGGGGCCGGTCGCGGGTTTCGAAGTGCTCATTACCAATTCGGCCGTCGAGAATCATATTCGTAAGAATGAAACGTTTAAGATTCCGAGCGTATTGCAAACAAACCGGCGGCAGGGAATGATCCTGCTCGACGACTTTTTGTTAGAATTGGTAAAAAAGGGAACCATAACAAAACAAACCGCGGTGGAATATTCACAACTGCCGCGCGATCTCGAAGGGCGCATGCCGCCCGCTTAATCGTAATATAACAAAAGCGGCGATGGCAAAGGCAAAACCTAACAATTCAGCGAATCCATCCGCGGCGGGAGCGCCGCGCGAACTGCTCGGCCAAATACTCAAAAAGCGCGGAGTGCTCCGCGAAGGGCAGGTGCAGGAAGCGCTCGCCGCGCAGCGCGAACGCCCGGGCGTTCCGCTCGGCCGCTGTATGATTGATCTTGGTTTTTGTAGTGAAGGCGACGTGCGCGCGGCGCTCGCCGCGCAGGCGGGGCTTGAAGTTGTTGATATCGACGGCCGCGTGGCTCCCGAAATATTAGCGATGGTCGATGCGTCGACGGCGCGCACGTTTTATTTGCTTCCAATCCGGCAGGAGGGCGGCGAATTAGTTGTAGCGATCGGGGATCCTACGAATCTTTCGGTGCTCGACGATCTGCGTTTTTTGATAGGAAAGCCCGTCCGCGCGGTTTTTACAGATCCCGACAAGCTCAAGGAAATTGTAGATAAATTATATCCTGCCGACGCGGCGGGTCTCAAAGCGGCGCTTGCGGCGGCGAAGGGAATGTCGGCGACGGGCGACGCGAAAGAATTAGCAAAGTCGGCGCCGGTCGTTCGATTATTAAACGCGGTATTGCAACAAGCGGTGCGCGACCAGGCGAGCGACGTTCATCTCGAACCGTTTGAAGATATATTTAGAATTCGCTACCGCGTCGACGGATCGTTATTTGAAATTGAAGCGCCGCCGCCGTACCTCGCGCCCGCGCTGATCGCCAGAGTTAAAGTTATGGCCGATTTGGATATTGCAGAAACGCGCGTGCCGCAGGATGGGAGAATTGCATTGTCGGTCGACGGGAAATCCGTCGATTTGCGCGTGTCGACGCTGCCGACGATGTATGGCGAAAGCTGCGTGATGCGCGTGCTCGACCGATCTGTAGTACAACTCGATATTAATAGAGTCGGGCTCCGCGAAGAAGAAATGGCGACGATCAAACAATTAATTGATCTGCCGCACGGAATTGTATTAGTAACGGGCCCGACGGGTTCCGGAAAGACTACAACTTTATACGCGATGCTTTCCGCGGCGAACGACCCGGCGCTAAAAATTATTACTACAGAAGATCCGGTCGAATACGATCTCGAAGGAATTGTACAGATACCGATTCAGGACGAAATCGGCGTGACGTTCGCGCGCGTGCTGCGCACGATTCTGCGCCAGGACCCCGACATTATATTAGTCGGCGAAATCCGCGACCGCGAGACGGCAACTGTAGCGATCGAGGCGTCGCTCACGGGACACTTAGTCTTTTCAACATTGCATACTAACGATGCGCCCTCGGCGATCACGCGTCTCGCCGATCTCGGCATCGATCCATTCTTAATCAGCGCGACAGTTGAAGCGATTATTGCACAGCGCCTCGTGCGGCGCGTTTGTAACAATTGCAAAGCGCAGGTGTTTCCCGACCCCGAGCGTCTTCGCGAGATCGGCCTCGACGCTGAAAAACTCGCCGGGGCCAAATTCGCCATCGGGCGCGGCTGCGAAAAGTGTCATTACACAGGCTACAAAGGGCGCCTTGCCATTTTTGAAATATTAACAGTGAATGATAACATTCGCCAATTGATACTTGATAATACTTCGACGCAGAAATTGCGCGAGGCCGCGCGCCGGCAGGGCCTCCGCCCGCTGCGCGACGCGGGCATGGACGCCGCGCTCGACGGAGTCACAACCATTGAAGAAGTGATGCGTGAAACCATGAATACGGGCGCGTAATTCATTTATCAATATACAGCTCTTTATTAATATAAATAATCACAAAAACGTTTATTTACAATTATGCCTGAAAAAATAACACGCCGCGACGATTTCCAGCCCGCGCCCCGCCAGGCCGTCGCGGCGCCCGCCGAGCGGGCCGTGGGCGGCTCGCGATTTAAACTATTCGGCGGTTCGATCGGTGCCCGCGACATGGCGTCGATGACGCGAACGTTAGCAACGTTGACCGACGCAGGATTGCCGATTGTTAAAGCATTAACCATTCTCGAAGGGCAACAAAAGCCCGGGCCCGTCAAACGTATATTACATCAAATCGTCGAAGACGTCTCGACGGGCGCGCCGCTCTCGGAAGCGATGGGAAAGCACGAGCGGCAGTTCGATCGTTTATATGTAAATATGGTTCGCGCGGGCGAGGCGTCGGGCGAACTCGACCGCATCTTAAATCAATTGGCGGATTATTTAGAAAAGTCGCAGATGGTGCGCGACCGCGTGAAGGGCGCGAGCATTTATCCGGCAGTCGTGCTCGTGGTCGCGGTTTCATTATTAGTTGTTATTTTTGTATTAGTTATTCCGAAATTTGAAATCATATTCGAATCGATGGACCAGACGCTGCCGTGGCAGACGCAGGCACTCATCAGCACGAGCCGGTTCGTCGTCCAATATTGGTATCTTGTCTTCGGCGTGCCGATTTTAATATATATATTGCACTGGATGTTTATGAAACGATCCGTAAAGTATCGTTTCAAAATGCATCAATTCGCGCTGCGCCTTCCGCTCGTCGGCCCGGTGCTGCGAAAAGTATTAATTTCACGATTCGCGCGCACGTTTGGAACATTAGTACAAAGCGGCGTGCCGCACCTTGAAGGCCTCGATATTGTTAAGAATTCGCTCGGCAACGATCGCGTCGCGCTTGCGGTCGACCAGGTGCGCACGCGCGTACGCGAAGGCGAGGGACTCGCGGTGCCGATGGGGGAGAGCGAAGTGTTCGACGACGTTATTGTTAATTTAGTATCCGTTGGCGAAGCGACCGGCGAGCTCGATCGAATGTTATTACGCGTCGGCGAAGCCTACGAATCCGACGTGAATCGCAAACTCGACGCGATGTTTAAGATTTTCGAACCCGCGTTACTCATCGCGATGGCGGTCGTCGTCGGTTTTATTGTCATCGCGCTGTTCCTGCCGCTTCTTAAGATTATGGATTCGATCGGAAAATAGTTTTAACAAGAACCAATCATGCGTCTCCGTGGCCGCGCCGTTTTTTTATTAGCGATTGCGAACACGGCCGTATTTGGAGTGCTCGGCGCGCTTGTGCTCGACGACGTCCGCAACACAGCGAAGCGCGAGCGAAACGCAAGCGTATCTGTAGCAAAAGAATTAACGCCGCTTCTCGCGCCGATTCTTAATGATGCGCTGCGTTCCGAAGACCCGGCGGATTCCGGCTTCGATCTCGAAAGAATCTTAACATGGCCGCACTGGTCAAGAATGCGCGATGCCGTGCTCGTCGATCGTACGATTCCGATCGGCGATGGCTCGGTGCTTGCGTCGGGATTATGTGTAAATCCGCTCGGCGTCGCGCACCGATCGTTAGACTTCGATTTCGAGAAAGTTAAATTAGCAATTTCGCAGGCGATGAAAGAAAAGTCGGTGATCGAGGATCCGCAGGGCGTCGCGGTTCCCGTGATGGCCGACGGGGAATTGCGCGGCGGCGCATACTTTTTATTCCGCGAGGCGCGCAACGTCGAATGGTCGCCG
>JBJXHE010000013.1:0-13323 GCA_046160785.1 Planctomycetota bacterium | reverse complement strand
CACTTCACACGTTACAATTCCAGTTCTGTAGCTTTTTCCGTTTCTATTACTTCCCAATCACTCTTCCAATCACCCTTGCATGCTCCACCGCGCCGAATCCGCGGCTGTCGAAGCTGTGATCATAATTGTCGCCCATGACAAAGTAGTGATCGGGCGGCACTACAAATGTGAAGGAATTCGGATCGTTTAAATGTTCGGCGACGATTTCGTTATTAACAAAAAGAGTTCCTAACGATTCGCGGATCACGTCGCCGGGCAATCCTACAATTCGCTTGACGTACCGGTCGCCGTCGGCGCCGGGCGGTTCGAGCACGATCACGTCGCCGCGCGAGAGCGAGCCGAGCGACGCGGTCATGCGTTCGACGAAGATTCGCTCGCCGTCCGAGAGCGCGGGCACCATCGACGCGCCTCGCACAATCGAGGGCTGCACGACTTCCATCATGACTACAAATACGCCCGTGAACGCCGCCGCCGCGGCGACGCCGAGAATCGCGCGCGCCTTTGCCGTGGGACGGGCGGCGCCACTCCGCTTCAAAAAAAGTTGGGACAAACGCACATAACAATTTCGGCCGCCGCACCTGCGGCTTGAGACCGCAGCCTCGGAAATCCATTCTGTAAGAATCGCCGCGGCGGCGTTTTCCCATTTCAAAGAAAATACTCCTCCCATACCTCCTGGTCGCGCTCGCGGCGGTCTCGCCGTTTTTCGGTCTCGGAAACCGCGATTTGTGGAATCCCGACGAAGCCGACCACGCGACCGCGGCGCGCGAATTATTGTTAGAAAACCGCTGGGCGATTCCAACCATTGCGGGCGAAACGTTCGCGGAAAAGCCGCCATTGCAGGTGTGGGGAATTGTTATATCTGCGAAATTGCGCGGAACGGAAGTGGATGAATTCGATGCGCGCGTTCCGAGCGCGATCGGAAATGTTATGATTATTCTCGCGGCGTTTTTGTTAGGAAAACGCTCCGGAGGAATTCGAACCGGCACGCTCGCGGCGCTCGTCGCGGCGACGTGCGGCGAAGTATTGTTAAGAGTGCGCTGGTGCCAGGTCGACAGCCTCTTCTCGGGATTCTTTGCATTGGCCGCGGTCGGCGCTCATTCATTCATTACAAATATAAAGGGTGCGAATCCGAAATTCATCATCGCGCTCGCGACGGGCGCCGCGCTTGGCGGCGCAATTCTAACAAAAGGCCCGCTCGCGCCCGCGTTATTAGTAGCGATCGTCGCGGCGGATATCGTCATGACGCGCGAACACCGCCGCGCGTGGTTCGGGCGCGCGGGAGTCTGGCTTTGTGTAGCATTCGCGGTCGCGGCGGCCGTCGCGCTTCCGTGGTATCTCGTGCTCGCGTCGCAGGACTCGGGCGGGTTCGGAAGATCGTTTATATACGAAAACATCCAGCGATTCTCCAAATCGCAGGATCATCACAATCCGTTTTATTATTACATCGCGGAAACGGTGTGGACCGTATTCGCGCCGGCTTCGCTACTGTTCATCCCCGCGTTTTTCTTTGCCTTTGAAACCACGGGAAAAACCTCGGCCGCGCGCGTGTTCGTGCGCGACTCGAGCCCCGTCCGCTTTTCATTAGCATCGATCGCGGGCGGCGTTTTGTTATTATCCGCGGCGTCGTCGAAACAGGGAAAGTATTTATTACCGTTAGCGCCGTTTTTCGCCGTCGTCGTCGCCGACTTCGCGCGGCACGTCGACGCGTTTGGTAAAAAGTGGCAGCGCATTTGGATTACAGTTGTATTATCAATAATCGCGCTCGTTTTTGTTATTATAGCATTGCTCGCGCTCGCGGCGTCGTGGTTCGGGCCGCGCGCCGACGACGCGTTCGCTTCGCTCATCGCTGCGTTTGGCGTCGACAACGCGCCCGTTTTTCCAATTATAACAGTTCTTTGGCCGCTGCTCTTCGCAGGTTTCGGCAGCTTTGCATTATTAGCAGCCGGAATTCACACGCGCGCGTCGTTCCGGCTTGCGTGGCTGCTCGGGCCGTTAACGTTAGCAATCCTATTTATTGGAGCATTCACGCTTCCCGAATTGAATATATCAAAATCTCCGAAGGAAGTTGTAAATTTAGCGATGCAGCGGCTCGCCGAGCTCGAAGCCGCTGGCAAGTCGCCACGCTACGCGGTTTATTTCCCCGATCGTCCGCCCGAAAAGCCCGTTGATTCGTGGACGGGCACATCGCCTTTTGTGTATTACGCCGGCACGGCGTACCGCCGCCCGCTCGTGCTGCGCGGCCGCGCCGCGCTCGAGGCTGCGCTCTCTGATCTGCGCCCGCTCATTCTTGTCGTTCGCGCCGACTATCACACTCGCCTGCCGAAGCCGCTCAAAGACAAGCTCTTGGTTCGCTTTCAGAAGCCCGTCGGAAGCCGTAAACTCGCCGTCCTCGAATCAACGCCGTAAATTATCAATTGCGAAAACTAACAATCGCGCCCAGCGCGGATGCCCACGCATACTACAATTAACGACCGCCAAGCGAAGCCGGCGACGGTTTCGCTTGTGATTCCGGTTTATAACGAAAGCGATAATATTGATCCGCTGATAGCGCGGCTGCGCCCCGTAATGGATGAAATATCAAAAACGCGCCCCGTCGAGGCGGTGTTTGTTAATGATGGGTCGAACGACGATTCGCTACAAAAACTTGTTCGTTATCATTCCGAGGATCCGCGAATTCGAGTTGTTGAATTTAATCGCAATTACGGGCAGCACGCGGCCGTCTTCGCGGGATTTGAACTTTCGGCCGGCGAAGTTGTTGTGACGCTCGACGCGGATTTGCAAAATCCTCCCGAGGAGATCGAAAAGTTATTAGCTAAAATTGACGAAGGCTACGACGTCGTCGGCACGCGCCGACTGGATCGTAAGGATTCGGTTTTTCGTAGATTTGCGTCATCGTTAATAAACCGCATGACGCGCAAAATGGTCGGCGTCGACTCGGGCGATTTTGGTTGTATGTTGCGCGCGTACCGCCGCGAGGTCGTCGACGCGATGACGCAGGGCCGGGAATTTTCTACATTTATCCCCGCGCTCGCGGAATTGTATGCGGCGAATTCTGTAGTGATCGATGTTAAACACGAGGAGCGCGCGGGCGGAGAATCGAAATATTCAATTTTGAAATTGATACGTTTGCAGTTCGACCTCGTCACGAGTTTTAGCGTCGCGCCGCTTCGATTATTAATGACGGTCGGCGTGCTGGTCGCGGGCCTCGGCTTTTTGTTATCGATACGAATTCTGCTGGCCCGCATCTTAATGACCAACGCCGAATATGAAGATTGGGGCAAAGGCGGCGTGTTCACGCTGTTTGCGATATTATATATATTCGTCGGCGCGCAATTCTTAGCATTCGGAATCCTCGGCGAGTACGTGGGCCGCATCTACGGCGAAGTGCGCCGGCGCCCGCGATTTGTGATTCGTAAATTTCACGGCGAGCCGCTCGCCGGCGCGACCGTCATTCCCGCGCGTGCGGGAAATACTACAACTTCGAACATTAACAAAACCAGGACCATTACATAACCATTCATGAGCGCGAACGGCAAACTTTGCATTGTCGCGGCGTACCACGAGCTCGGGTACGTCGGACTTGATACCATTCTTCGGCACGGCTGGGAGGTGGCGCTCGTTTATACACATCGCGACGACCCGAATGAAAAGGCGTGGTGGAAGAGCGTCGCGGCGCTCGCCGAGGAGCGCGGCATTCCCGTCGAGTATTCTGATATGAACGATCCCGGCCAGGCCGAACGTATCCAATCGCTCGACCCCGATTATTTATTTTCAATTTACTACAGAAAATTAATTCATAAGAACATTCTCGGCCTGTTTCCGCAGGGAGCCTACAATTTGCACGGCTCGCTGCTGCCGCTCTACCGCGGGCGCGCGCCGCTCAATTGGGTATTAGTAAACGGCGAAATCGAAACGGGCGTCACGCTGCATCACATGACAGAAGAAGCCGACGCCGGCGACATCGTTGATCAAGAATGGGTGCCGATCGAGGACGACGAGAGCGCGATGTCGCTTTATACAAAACTGATGGAAGCTACAGTTAATACATTTGATAGATGCTTGAGCTGGTTCGACCGCGGCAAGGCGCCACGAATGCCGCAGGATTTGACGCGCGGGTCGTACTACGGCGCGCGCAAACCCGAAGACGGCCGCATCGATTTTTCGTGGAATGCTCGCAAATGTTTTAATTTGGTTCGCGCCGTTTCGAAGCCATGGCCGGGCGCGTTCGCGCAGGCAGGCCAGCAGAAATATATGATTTGGTGGGCGAAGCCGATGACTAATATCAAAAGCGGACGCAAGGCGGCGCCCGGAACTGTATTGATTGAAGACGGAATACCTGTGGTCGCGTGCGGCGAAGGGTTTTTACAATTAGACAAAGTCGAGGCGCCCGGATTCCCGGAAATGGATGCCGCCGACGCCGCCAAAAAGGGCGCGATTCCCGAGGGAATGAAATTCTTCGCGAGCTAAGATAATAAATATTCAATACTAACAATTTATCAAAACAACATCTCATCGTTATACTGATAGCTAATCCGTTCATTATCCAAACGAGGTACTTTCTCCAATGCGTATTTTGATTACTGGCGGCACTGGTTTCGTGGGATCGCATCTCGCGCAGGCGTTTCTCGAACGCGGCGACGAAGTGATGGTGCTCGACACGGCGAGCACCGCGAAAATATTAGATATTAAGAATAACCCGAAGTACGCGAATCAATTTAAGTATCTGAAGGGATCCGTGCTCGATTACACGCTGCTCGACGGCATGATGCGCAAAGTCGATTTGTGCTATCACCTCGCGGCGGTCGTCGGCGTTGAACACTATGTTGACGATCCGTTCGGCGTGCTTGATGTTAATATTAACGGAACGCAGAATATTTTGAAAGCCGCGTTTCATAACGATACAAAAGTAGTGTTTTCGTCGACCTCGGAAATCTACGGAAAGAGCCGCGAGGTTCCATTTAAAGAATATGGCGACCGCATGCTTGGGCCCACGTCGATCGATCGCTGGTGTTATTCCACATCGAAGGCCGCGGGCGAACACTTCTGTTTCGCGTGGTCTCGCCTCGGGCTTCCAGTTGTTATATTAAGATATTTTAACGTTTACGGACCCAAGCTCGACAAGATCGACCGCGGACGCGTTATTACTATTTTCATGGGATCGCTGCTGCGCAATGAACCGCTCACGATCGTCAATGACGGCAAGCAGACGCGCGCGTTTACTTATATTGACGACGCGATTAAGGCCACCATGGCGTGCGGATTAGTTAAAGAAGCCGAAAAGGGTATTTTTAACATCGGTACGGATCGTGAAACAACCATTCTCGAACTCGCGAAAGTGATGTTAAAAGAATTCGGACGCGACCCCGAGGATCCGAAGAATTTTGTTTATAAACGGCAGGACGAAGTTTACGGAAAGAGTTATCAAGACATCGACCGGCGCGTTCCCGACGTGACGCGCATGAAGACGATTCTTAATGTGATTCCGCAGGTTTCACTCGAACAGGGAATTCACAAAACGTGCGAGTGGTTTAAGAAATATGAAAATTTCCGCGAACCGTATTCGACCGCCGCGCTTGAGAATAAGTAAACACGGAATCAATGGACGCCGGAAAAGTAAATAAATAATTTATTCTTAATGTTACGGCAATGTTAGGATTGCGCATCGACGTCGACACGCACGACGGCATGCGCGACGGCGTTCCGACGATCCGCAAAACCCTCGATAAGTATGGTTTTCGCGGATCGTTTTTCTTTAGCTTTGGCCCGGACAATTCCGGAAAAGCAGTCTTGCGCGTTTTTACAAAACCCGGTTTTGTAAAGAAAATGTTCCGCACAAACGCGGCGTCGATGTATGGATTCCGCACGGCCGTGTCGGGCACGTTTCTGCCCGCGCGCCCGATTGCTATTAAATTTCCGGAGATCGCGCGCGACTGCGAAAAGAGCGGGCACGAAGTAGGCGTGCACGCGTGGGATCACGTCGCGTGGCAGGATCATTTACATCAGTGGGATTATAACAAAACAAAAACAGAATTTACAAAAGCCGTGAACGCGTTTACGGACGTATTTGATAGAAAGCCGGAAACGTGCGCCGCGCCCGCATGGTTCGCGAGCGAATTATCGCTTCAGGTGCAGGATGAATACAATTTTGAATATTGTAGCGATTGCCGCGCGACGGCGGAGTTCGACGGCCCGTTTCTGCCAACGTGGAACGGAACGAAATTTCATACTCCGCAAATCCCCGCCACGATCCCCACGCTCGACGAAGACCTCGGGCGCGACGGCCGCACGCTCGACGATATAACAAAAGAATGGCTAACGATCGCCGGCACGCGTCCGTTCGCCGTTGCTACGATTCACGCCGAGGCCGAAGGGCGAATGTACAATTCGTGGTTCGACGATCTTTGCAGGCAAATGAAAGCCGCCGGCGCGTCGTTCGGCCCAACACGCGACGTATTATTTAATTATATCAAATCCGGCCGCCAGATGCCCGTTCGCGAAATGGGCCTTCGCGAGATTCCGGGGCGCGCCGGCGCAGTTGCATACACCGGCGCGTAATAGATACATTAACCGAATCTTACTTTTCCCGTTTCGGCGAAGGCACTTCTTCCAGTAATTTCATGACCGCCTCTTCCATTTGCTTGTCTCTCAAATTTTTGTAACGAATGACGCCCTTCGCGTCGATGATATAAATCGTCGGCCAGCCGCGGACGTTCCAACTTGTAGCAATTGGCCCGTCGGTGGACCCGTCGATCACGTTTCTCCACGTAATATTCTCACGTTCTAATATTTCATTTACTTTCTTGGCGTCGCCATCGCTATTAATACCAATGAGGGCGAAGGGCTTTTCCGCGAGGAGCTTCACGAGCTCTTTTTCGTGTGGCAGCATTGCCACACACGGGCCTCACCACATGCCCCAGAAATCTAATACAACAACTTTTCCGCGGTAGTCCGAAAGCTTAAATTCTTTTCCCGCGTGATCGGTTCCAAGGATTTCGGGCGCGGTTTGTCCTATCTGTAAATGACTCGCTTCGAAAATCTCGCCCTCCGCCCGCTTTGCCGACTGCGTGCCGGGATATTTTTTAATTAAATTTTCGAGTTTACTAATCCGCGCGGCGTCGGGCTTGGCGTCGAACTCCATCTCCATGCTCTCGGAGAGATTTACTAATGAAAACGCCGCGGAAGCCTTCGTTTCCGCCAGCGGAGCCTCTGCCTCGATTTTTGTTAGTGTTTCTGAAACAATCGTTTTGCCGAGCACGCGCGGCAAATAAATCAAAAGCCCGGTTGCGCGGCCCAGTTTAGGATTCTTTAGATAATTGTTTACAATTTCATCGACGGCGAATTTTGCTACTTCAACTTGCCAGTCCAGCGGCTTCGAACCGATGCCCGGCGCCAATTGTAGTATCCACGTAACGGCGTTTAGTCCTTCGTCGGCACCGCGCGCCTTGATTGCAAAATCCTTAACTTTCGGCGCAAAGAGTTTTCCCGGTTCCTTTTCGGCATCGAGCTTGATTTTTTCGTAGTCTTCTTGCGTCTTCACGTTTTCGTACGGTTTATAATATTCCATTTGAGCCTTGCGGAAGTCTCCTTCTAGAGTCTTCCACTCGGTTGCTAGCACCGATGCCGGCTTGCCGTCTTGGATAACGGGCGCGGCGAATGCACTATTAGTATGAATTCCGAATAGTGCAATCGCCGCGAGTAGGATAAGGCAATGATTATGATTGCCCAGCGGTATTGTAGTCATTGGTTTTGTAGTTTTACTTTGTGGAAAATCGCCCATTCATTCTTGGGATGGCGGGTCGCCATTAGACGGCAAAACTACAAAACCGCAAGCGCCTGCCTATCGCGCCCCTCCAAAAAAGGAGTACGAGTACCCGCTCTTGGCGGCGGTATTTGCATAGCGCGAAACCTTAACTTTTGAGGCGAATGCATCAAAATCAGTCTTGCCAGCGGCAAACGCTGCGCAGTCTTCGACCGATGCCGAGAGCGTCATAACTGTTCCAACGGCGCCCGCGTTGACCGCATAAACGGAACTTGCAAATAAATTGGCAGCTAATTCCGGCATATCTTCTTTCATCTCTTTATCTTTATTATTATCATCCGAATTGTTGGCTCGCACCGTCGTCGTTAAGACGCGCGCGCTCGACCCGCGCAATATAATTGTAATTTTATCGCTATCTTTGAGTTGCCCGATTTTTGATGCATATTTTCCCATTGTTCGGATCGCGCGCTCTTGATAGTCATCCGCGACCTTCGGGTCATATTTAGCATTCCTGTAAACCATGCCTCTAGAACTTCCGGACCCTAACGTGACGCGCCCATCCATTTCCGCCTGCACCTCTTCCCATAACGTATGTTCCTTCGCTTCTTTTTCAGGCTCGTCCTTTTTCGGAGAAGCTACAAAAACCGCGTCGACGGATCCAATATAAACAAAACCGCCGCCGCCAACATAATAAGCATCAGAGCCGGCGCCGTCGAAATACAACACATCCGCGGATTTGCGCGAGCCTGCTTTTGCATTTCTTAATTCTTTGTCGAGGACGCGCCGCATCGTTTCGACGTCCTTGCTCATCGTCTCATAGTTAATATCGTCGACGGGAACGGCATGAAAACGCGAAGCGCCGACGGCGCCGGCCAAGAGCGCGACGGCCAAAATGGTATATTTAGGAATCATTTTACTGTTGTGAGTAACGGAGAAGTTATGAGTGGTAAATGTTAGTATAACGAAAATGGATTACCGGACGGCCTCGGCGACGCGAAGCACGGCCGATTGTGTTCTTTGTAAGTTTTCGCGCGTGTCGACGAGCGCGCCCGTCAATAGATCAACGTCTGCGCGGCGGCGGCTTTCTATCAATTCAGCCAGCCTCAAAAGAGCCTCGGCGTAACGTTGTTCATTACTATTCACCGATGTCGCAATTTCGCGAATGGTAGGAAGCATCGACAGGCGCGCCGCCTCGACGAACTGCGGCTGCGCCCCTTCCATTCGCGCAATGCGATCATTCAAATGACTTAGATCTGTATTATTTGATTTATCTATTTGCTCGGCCTTCCAGAGCGCGCCGACGCCGACTCCCGCTAAAAATACGGCGGCGGCAAGAGGCGCAACGCGTGTCAGCCAGCGACTCATCGTTGTTACAAATCCGGACACCTGGGCCGTGGTGTTAACAGTTTTCGCTGATTCCGCATTTGTAATAATCGAATCGACGCTGGTCGCACGGAATGTTACGGATCTCTCCGCCGCCGCCATGGAACGCAATTGATCGGTGATTTGAGCGAGATCCGCCGCCTGCGCCGCGCACGCCGGGCAAGTATCCAAATGCCGCCGCACGCGGACGCGGGCGGACTTCTTTAACAATCCGGCCGCGTACTCGGAAAGCCGCGATTCGACTTTCTTACAAATCGGCGGCGGTTCGTTCGTGAAAGATTCGCTCATGTTTGTATTCTATTTATTAATTATTCTTCAGCTACAATTGATAATTCGGAATTTGTTAAATTTTTGCGGATGCGCCCAAGCGCTTTTGTAAATTGATATCGAAGCGTCGACGGCGGTTCGCCGAACACACGCGCCACCTGCTCGAGCGGCATTGCTTCAACAATGCAAAGCCACAAAAGTGCGCGGTCGCGTGAATCTAACATTACAAATGATGCGCGAACGCGCGCGTGTTCTTCGATGTCCATGGCGCTCGCGTCAGGGCGCGGCGCGCGATCTAACGATTCGCCCGCCTGATCCAATGATACAGATCGAACATTGGTAGCATTGCGCCGCGCGTTTTGCGCGAGCCGCCAGGCCGTTTTAAAAATCCAGGCTTTTACAGATCCGCCGCGGTACTGCGACGCGCGGGAATACAAACGAAGAAATGTTGCATTTCGAACGTCGTCGGCCTGCGCGCCCGCGGCCACTTTTTGTAAAAAGCGGCCGAGCGGCGCATCCCAGCGGTTTACGAAAACCTCGAAGGCCTTGCGGTCGCCGTGTGCCGTCCGCGCCAGGAGTTCGGGGTCGCTTTCGTTCATCGCCGGATGTCACTACGAATGACAGCGGCACGGCGCCGAGTCCGCGAAAGAATTTTTTCGGGCGCTTTCACAATCTTTGTCCCGCGCGATCCCGGACGCACATTTAGAGGTCATGAGTACATCCCAAATAAGAGTAGATATTAAATACGCACTGACCCATGTCGCCTATTCATCTGGTAATCAGGTGGACAAGGTCAAATTGACGAACCCGATTGATGTCGATTCAGTTCCGAGTGGTACTGTTTCGAGTAGTCAGGGCGTACCGCAAGGAGACTCTCTATATGTCAGCAGCCGGATCATCGTTGACGATGCGTGGGCGCTTGAACGTCTACCCGTCTTGTTGCGTGAACCTCCCGCGGGTTCTCTCGCCATGGGCCAAGAAGTGTCTATTTACTATCTTGGACTCTTGCCACTCGTCAGCCACTGTGCATACCGAGTTATTATTAATCTAGCTGTACCAACCGATGCTGAGAATCGGCCGCTTCCTAGCGCGTCCAAAACTCCCGCCGACGGCCGAATAATCCTTTTTGAACATAAGAATTTTGGCGGATCCTATCGTGTCATCGACCGTTCCGATGGCAATCTACACTTGAGTCATGGTGGTTTTGTTAACCAAAATACGATGGGCGGCCCACCCGGTGAAGCACTAGCACGAAGCAACGGTTTCATGGATGAGATGGTCTCATCATTTATTGTTGCAAGCGGCCACTGGCGCCTCTTCAGAGAGCCAGGATTCCAACTCGGTTTCACAAACACAAAGAGCAGCAGCAGTAGTACTGGACTGTTTGGCCCCGGCCACTATAAAGACGTCACAGAGTGTGGCGTAGCGGACAACGAAATCTCATCTCTACTCTGTGAGCAACTCTGATAACAACATCCACTTCACGGCGAGCTGTAGGTAGGCATCTGCTCCTACTGATCCTCAGTTTTATTGTTGGAACCGCATGCCACGAGATCGCGGGCCACGCACTCGCGACGCTCGCGTTCGGCGGCCGCGTCGACGAGATCTGGGTGCTCGGATTACAAGTGTGGCCCGAGATTCATTACAAATGGTCGGCCGACTATCTCGGCTACGTGAACTGGAGCAACATTACAAATGAAACGCACCGCCACTGGATGAGCCTTGCGGGATCGGCGAGCACTTTTATTGTATCCATTCTGACTTTAACATTATTTTATATCAAATCCTGGAGCGGCTGGCGCCGAGACGCTCTTTTTTGGTTGAGCCTGTGGTGGTTTGATTTATTAACGTACACACTGCCCGTGCTCGGCGTTCGCAAATATATCATCTTCGGCTCGTATCGAACGGAGCCGCACGACGCGGCCGTCGCGCTCGGCGTGCCGAGCCTCGTTTTTATTATCTTTGTTTTTGTATCCTGCCCGATTCTATTATTCCTTCTCCTCCGGCGCATGCGCACGCTTTCCCCGTAACTTTTATTAATATTAATTTTCGCCATGACTGAACTCTGCCTCCAAGAAACCTACGCCCCCCACAACGCCTGCTTTGGCTGCGGCCCCGCCAATCCCAAGGGCCTCCGTATTCGTAGCTTTCCTTCTAACATATCGGGAAGCAACGAAGTCACCGCCACCTGGCGCCCCGAACAATATCACGAAGCATTCCCCGGAGTCCTCAACGGCGGAATTATAGGATCGCTCCTCGACTGCCACTGCAACTGGACCGCCGCCTACCATCTGATGAAAACTAACAATCAACCGACGCCGCCGTGTACTGTGACAGCCGAGTATACTATTAAATTGTTAAGACCGACGCCAACGAATGTTGAAATTACTTTAAAAGCTAAAGTTGTAGAATCGAGCGCCGACCGCGCAACCGTCGAGGGTACGCTTGAAGCGAATGGTAAAGTCTGCGCGACGTGCAAGGGTCTATTTGTAGCAGTGCGGGAAGGGCATCCGGCGTATCATCGGTGGTAGGGAGCTGATATGACTGGCCTCAGTATCCGCAGGCTCATTGCTACTGTTTAAATACATCTATATGAAAAAGCATGCCATCAAAAAAGTTAAACGCTAATACCCGTTTGCCTCCATCCAAAGAACTCGTAAAGTTATATCTCCATCTCATGATTCCGTCATTAATATTAATAGCATCTGGCTGCCCATACTTCTCTACCGTGCGCTGGTAATCCCACATTTTAACTAACTTCCATGCTTCGAATGGCTCTCTCTCAGCTTGCGGGGCCAACGCGAGAAGACTTTCTTGGCTCTTTTTGGGGTCTCCACTTATTAACGAAAGAGGCTGGATCCCTGTCACAGTTGTATCAATTCGGCCATTAAGAGAACGTATTGCCTCCAATATTTTTAGTTGAATAGTAGAGTCAACGTTTGTTTCTTTATCCGAGTTGTTACCATTACGCGCCGTATTTGTAGCCGCGAGAGATATCTTAATCGATTCTAATATCTCTCTAATTTGCCGTAGCTCACGAACCTCGGGCGTGTCAGACCCACGATTGGTTTCTATGTTCTGGGAGTGTGCCTCCGAAGTCGCTCCAAGTGGATTGCTAGTTAGTGCAATACCAACAGCTGCTAACGATGTCACCAGCGCACCAAGCGAGATCCATCGCCATAAAGTTGTCATTGAATTGGATTATCTATATTTAGATTAAGATAACGAATCTGCCGTAATAGTGCTACTCAAGCTATTTACTTATCCCAACCAATTCTCCCGTCAAATTCCATTCAACACTAACTTCACTCGCCGCAACAAACGCATTTTCTAACATTCTTTGCTTCTCAACGGGAACGATACTTCTTGCGACCATGTATTCAATCGAACTGTTCTCGCTAACAATCCGATAAGCCTCGAAACCTGTACTATCTGCGAATAAATTAACATTGCCTGTGCATGAACCTGACGACGCGACGTTGTTCCAACTGTCTCCGCCATCTGTAGATTTTTGTACTTGAGTGTTCGCTAACATTCCTGCACGCTGCGAAGGTAACGAAGTCGAACACGCGAGCGGTATCGCCACCGCAATCACTAATAAACCGAGAGTCGCTTTCATCGAAAACTCCTGTTAGCTGCAAACGCGCCAAACATAAGACTAATAAAACCCAGCGTGTGTATTGGGTATGAGTCACACGCTATCGACGCGGACTGTTTGCTGCAACGGTTAATTCCAGCAGACTCCAGTTGCGTTGGAATTCTAGTAATTGAAGCAATCCAAATCAGGCCGGGGTCAGATGAGATGAGAAGGCCGGTTTCCGCCGCGGGATATCTAAAATTAAGATTCCCAAGTAGAGCGGGCTCGAGGCCCAAAGGACGAAAACCGACCCATGACACATACTACAACAGCATCT
>JBJXHE010000012.1:0-16668 GCA_046160785.1 Planctomycetota bacterium | reverse complement strand
TAAAGTTTCCAATTCCGCTCGAGCGGTTCATTTGGATTTGTGGAATGTGAGGTTCCTGTTTGTCGGGCCTCAAAACAAATCCGGTCGCGAAGACCACGTCGAGCTTCCCGTCGCCGTCGAGATCGCCGATGTCGACGCCCTCGCATTTGATTTTATAACTCGGCCCGCCGAACGCGCCTTCTATCAGTTCGAATTGTTTGGGTTGGCTCGCGGCGGGTTGTGTCGCGGGCGCTGTCGCCGGTTTGGCCGAATCCTGAAACGGCACGATTGCAACAAATAAAGTTGCGGCGGCCCAGAGTGGATTATTGCAGAGCGGATTATTGATGTTCATCGCATTTATCAATTAAAAGGAAGCGACCAAAAAACGGGGCGGCTTGGGCGCCGCATTTTGACGCGACGGCGGCGACTTGTTATCGCTTATTATTCAAAGAGCCCACTACTCGCTTCGAAAATCTATGTCCATTCGCGAAATTACACTCGACACCGCCGCTTTTCTGGAGTCATCGCACGCGCGCGTCGAGGGCGCGTCGAGCTCGGACGTGCAAGCCGTGATCGAGCGATTCTTAGCATGTGTCTACGATGGCCTCGGCAAAGCGCCGCGCTTGCTCGACGGCGACGACCTGCACGGAATCCTCGGACATTTGTTACCTGCGCAGTTTGCTAAGAAAGACCCGCTCGCGAAATGGGTCGGGCCCGCGCTTCGCAAGTATTTTGATTTTTTGGAGGAACGCGCGATTCTTTCTCAGAGTTATGAAATCCGGCGGTCGCTCGAAGAAAGTTTATCATTATTTTCGAGTATTGTAGAGAAAGGAATGAAACATTCGCACGGCCATGGCGGCGGCGAAACTATAAAACCGTTCGTTAACAAAGCGGACAAAGTCGGACGCAACGATCCGTGTCCGTGCGGAAGCGGAAAGAAATTTAAACAATGCTGCGCGAAATTGTAGATATTCATTTCTGCAACGGATATTTAAACTAACCATGCGTGGCTGGACTCGCGCGCTCCCCGTCGACGCCATCGCCCCCGGCGACGGCGCAATTGTTGAATTACGCGGCGTGCCCGTAGCGTTATATCGAATCGGCGATCATTATCATGCGCTGCACGCGATTTGTCCGCACGCGGGATCGTTAATATCCGAATTCATGACCGACGCGGGCACCGCGATGTGCCCGTCGCACGGCTGGGAATTTAACATTGGAGACGGGCAATGCACCTCGCACCGGTCGCAAATGTTACGAAAGTATCCCGTAACCGTTCGCGACGGTTTTGTGTGGGTCAAGGTCCGTTCGACGATTGCTATGATTCAAGATATATTAAGTAAACGCCCGGGCGAGGCGCGGAGGCTGCGTTGATCCGCGTTATAACAAAAGGCGAAACAGGAAACCTCTCGCTCATCGAAGGGATCGACGCCGCGCGATATGCGATATCCCATCAAGGCGACACGCGGCCGCGCGTCTGGCTGGATTTAACAACTCCTACAACCGACGAAATTGATTTATTACTAAAAGAACTAAAATTCGCGGACTACTCGATTGAAGACGCGCTGCGCGAAGACCACCCCGCGAAAGTTGAAGAAGTCGGCGAGGAAGGAAGCCGCGCGCCTTATTTATTTATTATTGCGCGCACGCCGACCGCTAACGAAGGACATCCGTCGGAGGCCGTTTCATTATTTATCCGGCCGAAATTATTAATATCTCTTCATTTGCAAGAATCGCAGCGCGTGAATACCGCGATCGAGCGCGTCATCCGCGATCCAAAACTAACAATTGGCTTCGGCATTGAATTCGCGGCCACGGCAATTCTCGACGAATTCATCGAAGCCTACGAGCCGACGCTCGATGAATTTGAAAATAGAATTGAAGTACTCGAAGGAATTGTTGTTGAAGATTTCGAAAAATGCAGCCTCGAACAGGTATTACAATTGCGCCAGACGGCGACGCAGCTCCACCGGGAAGCGCGGCCGATGCGGGATATCATGGCTTCGCTCGCGCGAGAAGGGCACCCGTACATCAAAGCTAAATCTAGAATTGCATTTCGCGATCTGTATGATCAAGTGCAGCGCGCTCTCGACCGCCTCGAAAGCAACCGCGAATTGATTGCTTCGCTTCGCGACGCGCATCTGGCGATGCAGAATAATCGTATGAATAATGTTATGAAAACGCTGACGGTCGTGTCCGTCGTCAACGGCGCGATGGCGGTCGTGACGGGAATATTCGGAATGAACCTCCTCATTCCGGGCGCCGATCACAGGCATGCTTTCATCTATACCATTTTAGGAATGTTAGGATTGAGCGCGTTGATTTATGCCCTTTTCCGATGGCGCCGCTGGGTTTAATTAAAGGTTAAATTTATGTCCATGAACACAAACGCCGCCGGACTTGCCGTGACCGATCCCGCGCACGGCGCTGACCCGCGGCTCGATTTATTTGTAGAAATTGCAAAACTAAAGAAAGAGCGCAAAGCCGTCATCCTCGCTCATTATTATCAAGACCCCGATATTCAAGACATCGCGGATTTTATTGGTGATTCGCTTGAATTAAGTAAAAAGGCGCGCGATGCTAAAGATGCCGAAGTGATTTGTTTTTGCGGCGTTCACTTCATGGCCGAATCGGCGAAATGTTTAGCTCCAGACAAAATTGTAGTTTTGCCCGATCTCGAAGCCGGTTGTTCGCTCGCGGACGCGTGTCCGCCCGAATTGTTAAAAGCGTGGAAGGACGCCCACCCGGATTACACAGTTGTTGCATATATTAATACTTCCGCGGCGACGAAGGCGCTCTGCGATTGGATATGCACGTCGAGCAATGCGGAGAAAATTATCCATGCGATTCCCGCGAACGAAAAGATACTTTTCGTTCCCGACCGCCACCTCGGCGCATATCTCATAAAGAAAACAGGCCGGCCGATGGAGCTCTGGCCCGGCACGTGCATTGTTCATGAAACCTATAACGCGCGCAAAATTGTTGCATTGCGCGCGCGCCATCCCGGTGCGCGGATTATTGCACATCCCGAATGCGACGCGAGCGTGCTCGCCGAATCGGATTTTGTAGGATCGACTTCGAAGTTATTACAATACGTCGTCGAAAGCGCGCACACCGAATTTATTGTTGTAACGGAACGAGGCATTCTTCACGAAATGAAGAAGCGCGCCCCCGGCAAGACGCTGATCGAGCCGCCGTTTGATCTCGATGTCGCGAAGGGCGCGTGTTCCAGTTGTAATGAATGCCCGCACATGAAGCGCAACACGCTCGAAAAAGTATATTTAGCATTGCGCGATTTGCAGCCAAGAATCGAAATTAAAGAATCGCTGCGGCTCGCGGCGCTCAAGCCTCTCGAACGCATGCTTTCCATTTCTTAATATCTTTTAATATTTAACACGAAAACGCGACGATGCTTCGACGAGCCGAACTCAAAGTTATTGATATATGGAATGAAACGTTTGATACAAAAACCTTCCGATTCGCCGCGCCCGCGCAGGGATTGCCGGCGTTTCTGCCGGGGCAATTCTATGCTCTAGAAGTCAAATCGCCCGACGGCACGTGGATCCGGCGAAGTTATTCGATCGCGTCTTCTCCGCGCGAGCGCGCGCACTTTGATTTAACGATTAAATTCTTGGAAGGGGGCGCGGCGACCGGAGTTTTATTTAAACATTTAAACATTGGCGACGTCGTGCGCGCGAGCGGCCCGTTCGGAGAATTTGTATTGGATGATACAAAACCTGCGATTTTCATAGCGGGCGGCGTGGGCGTGACGCCGATGATGAGCATGCTTCGCTACTTATCCGAAGCGGCCGATCCTGTTCCCGTCTGTCTTATTTATAGCAATCGAGCGCAGAATGATATTATTTACGAAAAGGAATTGCGTGAAATGGAACGCAAACATTCCAATTTTGAATTTCACTATTCGATCACTCGCCCGAACCCGGAATTGACGGCGTGGACGGGCCGCGTCGGCCGCTTCGACGCGGCCGCGATCCGCGAGATTTGTAAAAATATGACCGATCGAATTGTATATTTATGCGGACCCGTGCCGATGATGGAAGAAATCGGAAGGTTATTTATAACGATGGGCGTTCCGCCCGAACATATCAAAACGGAAGCGTTCGTCGGCGTGAGCCCGACATGGGGACAGGTTTAAACCTGTCCCCTTACCTGTCCCCGCTCATTTTTTAGGTTCCGGCGGCGGCGCGTCTTCGAATCGTAACGATAACCCTTTGACGCCTCCGGGCGGAACGTCGACTTCGACACTTTTATAATTTGCTGAACTGTCTCCGCCGAAGACGCGGAGCGAAACTGTATACTTTCCGGGAAGCAGCCGGCGCGCCCTGAAAGTTTTTTCTGATATATTAACTTCGGCGCGCCCCTCGCGTCCGGCGGATTCGCCCTCGGCCGTTTTTTGTTGGAATTGCATACTGCCCCAGCGCGCTTCCTTCGGAATATTAGCGTCGAACGTGCCTTCCACCACAATGGCGGGTTTTAAGTAAATATCCACTTTCTGAGTTCCGCCTTCCGCGATTTGTATCATGGCAGGGCTGGATAACGCGTCACCCATGCTCGCGGAGACTCGATAGCTGCCACTGGCAATTTCGTCAACTGTAAATTTACCAAATTCGTCGGTGCGCGCGTTTGGACCGCCGCCGCCCCACGGTCCCGGATTTTCGGTTGGAGTAATGGATACACGCGCGTTCGGTAATGCTTTTTTGCTTTCATCAAAAACCGTCCCGCTCAATTTTCCGGTGCGAACGTTAAATTCTACAAATGACGGTTCTGTAGCTTTTACTGTTACGGATTTCGCTGCTAAGGATCCGCCGAACGGTCCTTGAAAAGAACCATTCTTGCGCATGATCATGACGCGGTATTCGCCCGGCTTTGCGCGTCCGAGATCGAACGCTCCGCTCGCGTCGACGGGCTTCGCGCGAATCCATTCGGGCCCGCTCGCGGAAATGTAGTCTCCTTCGGCGGCCATTCCGTTTACAAACGCGGAACCTGTAATAAAACCATCGTCGGGGTTTTGTTTACGTCCGCCTTCGTTTAAATCTAATATAACAGTTGTCGTCTCTTCGTCGATGACTTCGCATTCCTGATCCGCGTTTTCGGATTGCATCGCCATGAATTGCATCGGATTTAGTTTTGTAAGATCGCCGTCGAACATGCGCGGCAGCGCGACAACTGTATATTCACCCGGGAACAGATGAGTAAATTTAAATTTACCTTCGAACGTCGTGATGCTCGTCCGGGGTAATTGTACCATTTCCTCTGCTCGCGGCGCGATCGCGACCATCATCGGTTTCTCGGGCGGAAGCCCGCCGCGTGTAACCGTTCCTTCAACGCTACCGCCCACGAGTAATTGTATTGTTGTTTGCTTCGTTGCGGGAATTTGAACTTTGGAAAGCCCCATCGCGTAGCCCGGATGCGTCGCGACAATATTGTATTGTCCGTCTCCGAGCGCGCGCACGAGCGCGACGCCGTCTTTATTAGTCTTTGCGTGCCCGAGCCCCATGAAGCCGAGTTTTTCCATTCCTTTGTCGGGGCCGCCCGCGACGGTTGCTAATTCTAGCGGAGCCGGTTTCCCGGTTTCTTTATCTTTACCAAAAACGGTTGCTTCAATTGCGAATTCAAGTTCGCATTGAATTGTAACAGTTGGCTCGTCGCCCAATTCAATCTTAACTTTCTCTTTCGTGATCGCGTAACCGTCGGCACGCGCGTAAACCCAAAACTCGCCGAGCTGGAGTCCGCGGATTCGATACGTTCCCTGAGAGACGACGTCGGGTTTTGCTACAAATGGAGCCTCAATTTGCGGAAATAGTGATATTCCTTCGACGGCTCGCTGGACTGCGATTTTCGCGGTCAGCGGTTTTCCAGCCGCATCGGTAACTTTTACTAAAACCGACAGCGGCGCGGGAATCTTAATTTTAATTTCATCGCCCGTGATTTCGTACGGGTCGTTGATGGTCCAATCGAGCTGGCCCGGACCGCGCGCTAGAATATAAGCTTTCGGGCCCGGGACGCCCTTCATAATAAATGTTCCGTTCGCGGCGGTTTTGATAGGTTTGCGCAGAAATGCAACATATTCGGAGGCGAGCGGAGACGGGATTCCGAGCATCACTTCACTCTCGCCGACGGGTTTATCATTTTCGTCGACGACGGCGCCTTCGATCTCCATGCCGCGCGAAATAACTAATTCGCCGACGTCCTTTTCACTACCTTTCGAAGCGGGAATCGGTTTGTACGCTCCGGGGACGGCGGCGCCGTCCATCATTAATGTTAACGCTCCGGCTGGCGCGCCTTCGATCGTAAAGGATCCGTCGGCCGCGGTCGTCGTGTACGGGAATGGTAATTTATCAAAAACCTGATCCGTCCACTTCGGCATTCGAAACATGAACTTCGGCGTATTCTTACCATTGCCCATCTTAACTAAAAGGCCCGTTCCCTTTTGTAGATTTGCAACTCCCGACTGAAAAATCGCCGAGGGGAGATTTGTCGCGCGCACGCGAACGTTAGCCATCGCTTTATTCGCTTCGTCGACAACCTTGCCTTTAATCGCGAGCCATGGATCGAGTTTGACTTCGCCCATGTCGACCGACTCTCCTGGCATTGGCGTGTGATCGACGAGGCGGAACGTCGGGCGCGCTTTGCCAAGATTGAAACCTAACACATAGTATCCGCGCGGGTCGACGCGCTCGAAACGGAAGCGCCCGTCTTTATTTGTAGTTTGTTTTTGTTGTGTAATATCGACGGAATAGGAGTCGGGCTCGAATAGTAATTTATCAATATCGAGCGCGATGAATTCTATTAGTCCACCGATGAGCTCCACCTCCACGCCCGGAACCGGCGCTCCTTCGGGCTCCACGACGCGTCCGAAAATCCCTGAAAGCGCACGCTCGTATTCGGGCGGAAGCGGGATTTCCTGCGCCGTCGAAGTCCGAACGTTAGGAATCGTTTCGCGTGCGGGCGCGGTCGACGGAAGCGAGTCTGCAATTGCAGATTCTTTCGAGCTTCCGGTCGAATTGTTTACAGCCTCGGGACTGTCGCCCTGCGGCGCTGGCGTTCCTCCCTGCAGGAACATCCATGCGGCGACTGCGAGAAGACAACTAAAAAGTACTAAGAATAACGCGAGTCGGTTTTTTTGAGATGCCATCGAAGAGTAATGCTGCGGCCCAGCAACGGATGAAGTGTAACACCAAAGGGACAGGTTAGGGGACAGGTATAAACCTGTCCCCTAACCTGTCCCTATATTATTTAATGATAATTTCTTGGGGTTCTTCCGGAGTGGGGCCTTCAATCTTTTGAGGAGCGAGCTTTTTCTTTACAAATGAATAGGTTTGGTTGGTGAGGCCGCCCGCGGGAACTTCAATTTCAATCGAATCGAATTGTAGCATT
Source organism: Planctomycetota bacterium (assembly GCA_046160785.1). Lineage (GTDB taxonomy): Bacteria > Planctomycetota > UBA1135 > UBA1135 > JACQFD01 > JACQFD01. The sequence goes on along the minus strand of JBJXHE010000012.1, from coordinate 9,291 downwards.
GCAGTATCTACATTGGCTGAATCCGTACCGCGGCTCCAGGCCTGAAGTTCAACGCGATACTTTCCGGGACTCAGCGATTTAATTGAAAATTTATCATTTTGGATCTGTGCCCATTCGGATTCCGACCCATCTTTCGTAATCCGTTGGAAATACAGGCCCGCCCACTGCGCGTTCTTTGAATCCTCAAAGACTACTTTTCCAGATACTTCAATTCCGCGCGGAAGCGTCAATTCAATTCTAGCAACGGATACGCCGGTAGCGACGTGCAGCGTCGACGTTCGTGCTTTGCCGTGATCCTGCGCGCGCGCTTCAACAATATATTTTCCTTCCGGTATTTCTAATATTTCAAATTCGCCGTTTGCGTCGGTCTGCCGATTGATATTCGACCATCCCCAGCCGTCGAAATCGGGGTCTTCGGGATTATGATTTTCGGGCACGTCGTATTGTTTATTTGCCGAAATCTGCGCGTGGGCTATGGGCTCGCCCGTGATCGCAGACCTTACAATTCCGCGCAGCGGTCCCGCGAGTTTAATATCAATATTCAATTCTTTCTCTTCACCGGGCTTTAGTTTAATACTTCGCGAACTTAACTGATCGTTGCCGCGGTTCGACGGATCGGAAACGCTAATTTGAGTCCAGTCGCCGACCCTGATCGGACCTGTATCATATCGACCGTTATCATCCGTTTTGAACCGCCTGTATTCAGATCCGTAAACCATCACCGGCGCGTTCGCGAACGGCAGGCCGTTTTTTGTTATGACTCCGTGCAGCCGCGCGTCCTTGTCCGTCGCCTCTCGATTATCCTTTTCCAAATCCAGGCGCACATCGGCGATTTGTTCGTCGATGACTTCAACCTTAACATTCTTCGGTTCCTCAAAAAATCCGATATTAAACAACTCTTCAAAACTCGAGCCGATCGTCGCAATGTTTTTGTCGCCAAGGCGCATCGGCATGACCGTGACTTCATATTTCCCCGGCGGAATATGTGTAAATTTAAATTTACCGTCGAGATCGGTGAGCACGAGGCGCGGAAAATCGGGCGCGTCGCGGTCCCAGCCGTCGCGCGACAAAGATAACAAATACGGCTTGTCTGGAACTTTGCCGGATTTACTTAAAAGTCCGGTGACTGTTCCGCCGATCTGCATTTGAAACGTCAGTTCGTTTATTGTTAAATCTTCAATTCGGGCGAACTGAATCGCGTACCCGGGATGTGACGCGTACACGAGGCTCGCGCCCTCGCGCGCGCCTCGAACTGTAGTCATTCCGCTGGCGTCCGTGCGGCCCGAAGTGAATCCTAAGAATCCGTCTCGCGCGCCTTCCTTCGGGCGATTACAAACAATATTTGCGGCTTCGAGCGGAACGGGCTTGCCGTTTTCTTTACCTAATACTTTTATTTTAATATGACGCCCGCGGTCGAGTTGTATCTTTGCTTCGGCGCCGCTTTCACCTGTTATTTCAAGATTCGTCGTCGCGAGCGCGTAGCCGTCTGCCAGCGCGATGACAATATGTTTACCCTTCTGGAGCCCGTCAATTCTATATTTCCCGGGTTCCACGAGAATCGGTTTTATAACGTTTGGCGGAAATATCTGTGGCACCTCATTCGGGCCGTCGTCGCCGGGCGTGACCGCCATTTTTTGTATACTTGCGGGTTTGCCCTCTTCGTCGAATACTAAAATTGTTGCGGACTGGGTCACCGGCAATTTAAATGTAATATCATCGCCCGTGAGAGCCTGCGGTTTGCTAACAACCCAATTTGCCATCCCGGCTGCGCGTCCCGCGAGGACCACTTCGTTTGCGCCGAGTCCAGAAACGCTAAATTTGCCTTCCGCGTCGCTCTTCGTTTTCTTGACTAAGAATGAAACATTATCTTTCGCGAGAGGGCTGGGAATTCCCACCATGAGTTCGGCGCCCGCGACGGGTTTTCCGTCGTCGTTCACAACCATTCCAAACGCTTCTTTTCCTTCGTCGACTACAATTTCGCCGGCGTCTTTTTGTGCATTCTTCGTCGGTGTGACGCGCTGAATCGCCGGCGGAAAATTCTTAGTCTCGACGAGAAGTGTTATTTCGCCCGAGGGAACGCCCTCGATCGTAAAGGATCCGTCCGCGCCCGTCGTCGTGGCGGGGAATGGTAATTTATCAAATAGGTTGCGCGCCCACGTTGGAATATTCCAAATCATGGGCTGGTCCATCCCGCGGCCAATTTCAATTAAAAGCGTCGTATCTTTGTTAACATTCGCAATTCCCGCCGAATAGGCGGCGAACGGAATCGTAGTCGCCGATACGCGCGCGCCGGCGATCGGTTTATTGCCCGTTTTTGTTATAACCTTTCCGCTGACTGCAAGCGGCGGGTCTAAGGTTATATCGCCGAGGTCGAGGCTTTCTGTAGGATTGGGCGTGCGGTCGACAAAACGAATATTCGGGCGGCCGAGGCCGAGGTTGACTCCGATAACATAAAAGAGCCGCGGATCGACGCGCTCGAATGTAAATTTTCCGTCGGCCGCTGTTGTTACTCTTTGTTGCTCGACTTTCGGATCGAATTGATCGGGATCGAATACTAACGTTTGAATATCGGCGGTGATGAATTCTATCATTCCGCCGAGCAGCTCCACTTTCGCGCCTTTGACCGGTGTGCCGCCGGGCTCCACAATTCGTCCGCTCAGGCCCGAGAGGGCTTTTATGTAGCTTTCGGGAAGGCGAACAGGCTGCGGCCCCGCCGGAATCACAGAACTCGCTGCCGCGCTGCGCTCAGGATCGGCGGGCTTGTCGGTCTTCGGCGTGTTCGTCGTTTCGACCGGTACCTCAACCGCCGAAGTCGTCTTTTCGGTCGCATCCGCGGCTCCGGACGGATCGTCCGCTTTGTTAGGATTCGTGAAGAGAAACGCGACGACGCCAAGAGTAACAATCGCCGCGATGAGAATAATTATTAACGGCAGCCGATTCAGTGAATTTGCCATGGGTCTCACTCCGCCGGCCCGGTGGAGTATCGAATCATTCTAATGTCACAGGGCGATTTAGAAGCGCCAGAAATATTTGTTATCGTGGTCAGTATGTACGACCAAATTCGAACGGGCCCGCAGCGCGCTCCCCATGGATCGGCGATGACGTGTAAAAACTGGGCCGCTGAAGCAGCGATGCGAATGTTAATGAACAATCTCGATCCCGAAGTGGCCGAGGATCCCGCGAATTTAATTGTATACGGCGGCAACGGGAAGGCCGCGCGCAATTGGGAGTGCTTCAAAGCAATTGTAGCAACGCTTCAGCGGCTCGAAGATAACGAAACGTTATTAGTACAATCCGGCAAACCCGTCGCCGTCTTTAAGACTAACCGCGATGCGCCGCGCGTATTGATAGCCAATTCATTATTAGTACCCAAGTGGGCGACATTTGATGAATTCCGCCGGCTCGAAGCGATGGGGCTCACGATGTACGGCCAGATGACCGCGGGTTCTTGGATTTATATCGGAACGCAGGGAATACTGCAGGGCACATTTGAAACATTCGCCGCGTGCGCCAAAAAACATTTCGGCGGAACGTTAAGAAAGCGATTAGTAGTCACCGGCGGAATCGGCGGAATGGGCGGAGCGCAGCCGTTAGCTGTAACAATGTGCGATGGCACGTTTCTCGGCGCGGACGTCGACCCGGCTAGAATTGAAAAGCGAATTCAAACGCGTTATTGTGATATATTAGAAAGGAATTTGGATCGCGCGATCGACCGCGCGTGCGAAGCGCGCGATCGCGGCGAGGCGGTGTCGATCGGAGTTGTAGCAAATATTGTAGACTTACATAAACGGCTCATTGAACGCAACATCGTTCCCGACGTGGTCACCGACCAGACGTCGGCGCACGATCCGCTTTTAGGTTATGTTCCCACGGGGCTCGCGGATGAAGATGTAACAAAACTGCGCCGCGACGATCCCGACGGTTACATTCGGCGTGCAAAGTTGACGATGAAGGAGCATGTCGAATTGATATTACAACAACAAAGCCGCGGCGCCGTTTGTTTTGATTATGGTAATAATCTGCGCGGCCAGGCGCTCGAAGTCGGATGCAAGAATGCGTTCGAGTTTCCGGGATTTGTGCCTGCTTATATTCGCCCGCTCTTTTGTGAAGGAAAGGGGCCGTTCCGCTGGGCGGCGCTCTCGGGCGATCCTAAAGATATCGAAGCTACAGATCGCGCGATTTTAGAATTGTTTCCGAAAAATGTTAATTTGCGCCGCTGGATCGAAATGGCACAAAAACGCGTCGCGTTTCAGGGGCTTCCCGCGCGCATTTGCTGGCTTGGATATTTGGAGCGGCATCGCGCTGGACTTAAATTTAACGAACTTGTTAAGAACGGAATCGTTAAAGCTCCAATTGTGATCGGACGCGATCATTTAGATTGCGGATCTGTAGCATCTCCGAACCGCGAGACGGAGGCGATGCGCGACGGCTCAGACGCGATCGGGGATTGGGCGGTCTTGAATGCGATGATTAATATTGCATCGGGAGCGAGCTGGGTGAGTTTTCATCATGGGGGCGGCGTGGGGATCGGGTATTCGTTGCATGCGGGGCAAGTCATTGTTGCGGATGGCTCGGATGACGCGGCGAGACGGTTGGAAAGAGTATTAACTAATGATCCTGGAATGGGCGTTGCGAGACATGTTGATGCTGGCTACTCGGAAGCTGTGGAATATGCTAAGAATCACTTTATAGATCTTCCGATGCAGAGGGAATTGTAGCAAAGAAAGAAGTTAAGAACGCGCCCGGCGCGGCCGGCGCGCTTCGAACAAACGTGACGTAACTCGCGCGCCAACCGCGCCGGGCGCGCTGGCACTTATTTGTTAGGATTTGTTAGGATTAATAATTTGGGGTGGACGCGCCGTTTTTGGGTGTGGACCAGGCGGCGAGAGTTGTAGCGACGCAAGCGTCGCTACAACATACTCGCCGTCAGTGGGGCTAAAATTTGTTATATGGATTTGGCGGTGGTGAGTAAAAGTGTGGTCATGAACAAAGTTTACTTTTTAATGGTTGCGGTGGTCGCGGGTTGCGCGGCGCAGGCGTCGGAGCCGAATACGAAGGGTGGGAATGCTAAGACTGTGAATATTAAGAATGCGGGAATGGCGAGTTCCGGCGTGCAGGAGGAAGCCAGGGAGTTTTTGGATTTTTATACTCAGGCGTGGCTGGAGCTTTATGCGGTTGCGGCGGGGAATGATTGGGTGGCGGGGACGGATGTTAGCGATGCGAATACGGCGGCGTCGGTGGCGTCGAATAAGTCGCTCGCGGCGTTCACGGGAAATCCTTATGTTGTGAAGAAAATTGATAAATTACTAAAAGAGAAGGGGACGTTGACGGAGTTACAGATATTACAATTGGGAAAGATGAAGCTCGCGGCGGCGGAGAATCCGGGAACGATTCCTGAAATTGTTAAAATGAGGATTGAGGCGGAGGGGCGGCAACGAAATACGCTCGACGGATTTGTATTTAAAATGAAGCAGGCGAACGGTGGTGAAAAAGTAGTAACGCCGAATATCATTGAAGGGGTGTTGAGGGAATCGAAGGATTTGGACGAGCGGCGGCGGGCGTGGGATGCGGCGAAAGGAACAGGGCCGGTGCTGAAAGCCGGATTAGTAGACTTACAAAAACTGCGGAACCAAGTCGCGCGCGAGCTTGGCTACGAATCTTTCTTTGCATTGCAAGTGGCGGATTACGGAATGACGCCGCCCGAAATGATGCAAACGATCGAGCGCATTCTTACAGATATTCAGCCGCTCTACGAACAGTTACATTGCTGGGCGAAGCGCGAGCTTGCGAAACGTTACAATCAGCCGGTTCCGAAACGCATTCCCGCTCATTGGTTAACAAATCGCTGGGGGCAGGAGTGGCCAGGTCTTGTTGCGGGGATTGATTTAAATCCGCTTTTTAAAGGTATGAAACCCGAGGAATTGATACAAAAGGCCGAGGCGTTTTATGTATCTTTGGGTTTTGCAAAATTGCCGTCGTCGTTTTGGACCAAAAGCGATTTGTATGAATTGCCGGCGGGGAGCGCGAGAAAGAAGAACACGCACGCGAGCGCGTGGCACCTTGACCTGCGCGACGACATTCGTTCGCTCATGAGCGTGACGAATGATTTCGAGTGGTTCACGACGACGCACCACGAACTCGGCCACATTTATTATTATATATCCTATACGAATACTAACGTTCCGCCGCTGCTGCGCCAGGGCGCAAATCGCGCGTTTCACGAAGGGATCGGAGAATTAATATCGCTGGCGGCGTCGCAGCAGCCGTACCTGCGCGAAGTCGGCGTTCTCAAAGATGATACTAAAATTGACTCGATTTCGTGGCTGCTCAACGACGCGCTGACATCCGTAGTATTTTTACCATTCTCGGCGGGCGTCATGACGCACTTCGAACATGATTTATATCAACTAAATCTATCGCCCGGAGAATTTAACAAACGCTGGTGGAGTTACGTCCAAAAGTATCAAGGCATCGACCCGCCGCAATCGCGAGGCGAGGAATTCTGCGACGCCGCCACAAAGACGCATATTAACGATGATCCCGCGCAGTATTATGATTACGCGCTCGCGACGATTTTGAAGTTCCAACTTCACGACTACATTTCAAAGAAGATATTACATAAAGATCCGCACGACGTCAGTTATTACAATAGCAAGGAAGCCGGCGCATTCTTAAAGAAGATTCTCGAGCCCGGCGCAAGTAAAGACTGGCGAAAATTGTTAAAAGAGGCGACCGGAGAAGACTTGAGCGGACGCGCGATGCTCGAGTATTACGCCCCGCTTCTCGAATGGTTAAAAAAGGAAAACGCGGGCGCCGACGCCTCCTTCCGTTAGTTCATTCTGTTTATCGTTAGTGATGTCTTACTAACGATAACGGGGTTTCGGCCGGCGCTTTGAACTGGGAATTTGCTGTAAAATTTCAGCACGGCTTGAATTCGCACCGAAAGCATGCGATATTCCCAACCATGCTTCGCCTCACTCGCCGATCCGAATACGGAATTATTGCCATGACGCACCTCGCGCAGCGTCGTGACGAGGCCGTTTCGTCGAGGGATGTCGCCGAACGCTACAATATTCCTAAGCGACTGCTGGCCGAGGTGATGAAGGATTTGTTACATCGCGGATTGTTACGATCTTCGCGCGGCGCGACCGGCGGTTACATCCTCGCCGCCGACCCGTCAGAGATGACCGTTTTGTCCGTTTTACAGGCGCTCGAAGGCCCGTTTGAAATGGTGCCGTGCACGTCCACGCTCGCGGCGCACCCGCTCACGAGCTGCGAATTATTGATGTCATGCCCGATCAAAGGCCCGATCCACAAGATCCACGAGCGGATCAATCAAATGCTCGAGACGGTCACGATTGACGACCTCGCGCGCGGCGATGCGTTCGAGTTTCAACTGGGCGCCGCCACCCGATCAAATGTTGTTTCAAAAAATATTGTTGTCAATGACGCACCGGCGGCGCCGCCCGCAAGCCCCTCAATATTAGTATAGCCGATTATTAATAAAACTCAATTTAACTAAACTTAATTGTAAATTTCACCATGCTGAAGCCTCCGATTTATCTCGATAATCACGCGACCACGCCGGTCGACCCGCGCGTGCTCGAAGCGATGCTGCCGTATTTTCATGAAAAATTTGGAAACGCGGCGAGCCGCAACCACCCGTTCGGCTGGGCGGCGGAAGAGGCGGTTACCATTGCGCGCGAGCAGTGTGCAAGACTCATTAATGCCGATCCGAAGGAAATTGTATTCACGAGCGGATCGACGGAATCGAATAATATAGCAATAAAAGGCGTCGCCGAGATGTACGCCGAAAAAGGTAAACATATCATTACTGTGAATACCGAGCACAAAGCCGTGCTCGATCCGTGCAAGCATCTCGAAACGTTAGGATATCAAGTAACTTATCTTACAGTCGACAAGTTCGGCCGCGTGAGCGTCGAACAGGTTGCGGCGGCGATGCGGCCGGACACGATTTTAGTTACAATCATGTTCGCTAATAATGAAGTGGGCACGATTCATCCGATTCCTGAAATCGGAAAGTTATGTAAAGAAAAGGGCGTGATTTTTCACACCGACGCGACGCAGGCGACCGGAAAAGTTCCCGTCGACGTTAACGCGATGGGAATTGATCTATTATCTGTATCCGCGCACAAAATGTACGGTCCGAAGGGCGTCGGCTATTTGTATGTTCGCCGCAAGAATCCGCGCGTGCGAATTTCCCCGCTCTTCGACGGCGGCGGCCACGAGCGCGGCATGCGTTCCGGCACTCTGAACGTTCCCGGAATTGTAGGTTTGGGCGCCGCGTGCGAAATTAGCCGCGTCGATTTTGATAAAGACGTCGCGCACGTTTTGCGCCTGCGCAAAATACTACAAGACCGTATTTTTAGCGAACTCGATTTCGTTAGTATCAACGGACACCCCGAATACCGCCTGCCCGGTAATCTTAATATATCATTTGCGTACGTCGAAGGCGAGGCGCTCATGATGGGTATGAAAGACGTCGCCGTTTCGTCGGGCAGCGCGTGTACATCCGCGAGCCTCGAACCGTCGCACGTTCTGCGCGCGATGGGTGTCGGCGAGGATTCTGTACATACATCCATTCGGTTTGGCATCGGCCGCTTTAATACAGAAGAGGAAGTGAAGCGCGCCGCGGATACTACCATTGAGGCTGTCAAGCGCCTGCGCGAGATGTCGCCCCTCTACGAAATGGTTAAAGACGGCGTCGACCTTTCCACCGTGAAATGGACGTCGCATTAAGAATTAATAACTTCATTATTACTAAAACTCACAATATAAATAACCCCACCTACGAACTACCATGGCTTACAGCGACAAAGTTATTGATCATTATAATAATCCGCGCAACGTCGGATCGTTTGCGAAAGACGATGGCGCCGTCGGCACGGGCGTCGTCGGCGCTCCCGAGTGCGGCGACGTCATGAAACTACAAATCAAAGTTGACGACACGACGGGCGTCATCACCGATGCTAAGTTTAAAACGTTTGGCTGCGGCTCCGCGATCGCGTCGTCTTCGTTAGCAACCGAATGGGTTAAGGGCAAAACGATCGATGAAGCGATGCAAATAAAAAATACCGAGATCGTCCATGAGCTTGCGCTCCCTCCGATTAAGATTCACTGCTCCGTGCTCGCCGAAGACGCGATCAAGGCGGCGGTCGAAGACTATAAAAAGAAAAAGTCCGACGCGCAGTAAATATTAAAAAAATATTTCAAAATTTACATTAAATATATTAACTTCATATTCCAACCACGCGAGTTTTCACCAAGATC
>JBJXHE010000011.1:0-56079 GCA_046160785.1 Planctomycetota bacterium | reverse complement strand
GGCCTGCCGCCGGGAACCACGGGCTCGCAGATTGAAGTGGCGCGACTCAAACTTTTTGTTAATAAAGTTTCAGCGGCAGGCAGTCTCGACGCGCGGCCTGTGACTGAGGCATGGGATGAATTGACTTTGGTTTCGGCAAACGCACCTTCGGTCGGAGCCGAACTTGCGAGCACTATCTCGATCTCAGCAGACGACACACTCGAATTCGTGAACCTGGACATTACGACACTGGTTCGTGACTGGGTCGACGCAGCACAACCGAACTTTGGCATCGTACTCGCTCCATCCGCAGGGTCGAGTTTATCCACTTCGTTCGACAGTAAAGAGAATGCTAGAACGGCCCACGAACCTCAGCTACAAATATTCATTAAGCCAGTCTTGACGACAGGCGAAACAGGACCTGCTGGGCCAAAGGGCGACAAGGGTGATACTGGGAATACAGGTGCCACAGGTCCTGCAGGACCACAGGGTTTAAAGGGCGACAAAGGTGATACTGGGGATACTGGCGCAACAGGTCCACAGGGGCCCATTGGACTTACTGGTGAAACCGGCATTGCTGGACCACAGGGCCCGATCGGAGCTACTGGCGCAACGGGACCGCAAGGAGCGTCGCCGTTTACATTGAACGGCTTGAACGCGGTCTACACGGCTGGAAATGTCGGCATCGGCACCACGACGCCAACTTCGGCCTTGGAAGTCAACGGAACGGGAGAGTTTACTGATACTTTGACACTCAACCCGGCCAGCGACTTGGCACTGAACCTGAGTACGGGGAGCGTTTATAAAGGCGGTACACTGTTCCTGCACACTAAGGGCGGCGTTAACAACGCCGCACTAGGGTTGGGGGCACTTTCAAATGTCACGACAGGTTCTGACAACATGGCCGATGGTACGAATTCGCTTTTTTCCAACACCACAGGTAACGAAAACACGGCCAGCGGTACGAATTCGCTTTTTTCCAATACGACAGGTAGCAATAACATCGCGATTGGTCAGGGTGCAGGTTTCAACCTCACCACCGGAAGTAACAACATCATGATTGGCAACGTTGGCCAAGCTGCCGACGGAGCAATGATCCAAATTGGAACTGCCGGTGTTCAAAACCGGGCATTCTTTGCCGGGATCCGCGGAGTCACCACAGGGGTCGCCAATGCAATCCCCGTGTTAGTTGATAGTGCTGGCCAGCTCGGCACAGTGTCTTCGTCGAGGCGATTCAAAGAGGACATCCGCGACATGGGAACGTCTACCGATCGTCTGCTGGATCTGCGTCCTGTTCTATTCAAGTACAAGCAAGACCAGAGTCTGCCCGACGGAAGTCGTGTGCCGCCGGAGTATGGTCTGATTGCGGAGGAAGTAGCTCAGATCTTCCCCGATCTCGTTGTGTATGACGAGAAGGGTGTGCCCTTCACCGTGAAGTATCACATCCTCAGCTCGATGCTGCTGAACGAGGTCAAGAAGATGAAGGCAGAGCACGAGCAAGAACTCGCAAAACTGCGCGATCGCGTTGCACTACTTGAGTCGGTCGCGGCCGAAGTTGCGAGTCTGAAAGCCGAAATGCAAGCGATGGCGCAGCGTCGTTAGAAAAGGGCGGCTGTCCCCTTTCGCCCATTCTCGGTTTCGCCCATTCAAGGGCCGGCTGGCGGACTCCCCGTGTCTGAGGTAGCCTAGCGGTGCCTTTGCCACTGGGCTTTGGTCTTCCCCAACGCACTCCGTGCCAGAATTCACGCCATGCTGACCCCGATCTTTGCTCTTGTGACACTTCTTTTCGGCGGCGACGCCACGCTCACCGCGGATACCCACTTAACCGCCAAGCCTTCGACCAAGAACAATGGTAAGAGCGCGACTCTCATTCTGAAGGGAGCGGGCAGCCAGGCGTTTTTACAATTCGACCTTTCGGGTCTGCCGCCGGGAACCACCGGGGCGCAGATTGAAGTAGCGCGACTCCAAATCTTTGTTAATAAAGTTTCCACCGTAGGTTCGCTCGACGTAATTCCGGTGACCGCCACTTGGGAAGAGTTTGCATTGAATTCTGGAAACGTGCCGCAGCTCGGCGCAGCGGTCGCAAGTAATGTTGCAATCGGAGTAAACGACACATTGGAGTTTTTAAATGTAGATATCACCAGTCTAGTGCGCGACTGGGTAGACCAACCTCAAACGAACTTCGGCGTTGTGCTCACACCTTCGGCTGGATCGAATCTATCCATTTCCATTGACAGCAAGGAGAACTCAAGGACAGCACACGAACCGGCGCTCCGAATGTCGGTGAAGCCAGTCTTGACGGCGGGTGCCACTGGACCTGCGGGACCACAAGGCCCGACAGGAGTTACTGGTGCAACGGGTCCTACTGGCGCGGAAGGTCCCATTGGACTTACAGGACCACAAGGCCCGACCGGAGATACTGGAGCTACGGGTCTTACTGGACCGACCGGATCGACAGGCCCTACTGGCGCCACCGGACCACAGGGCCCGATAGGAGATACTGGTGCAACGGGTCTTACTGGACCACAAGGTCCCATCGGACTTACCGGACCACAAGGTCCCATCGGGAATACAGGTGCAACAGGTCTTACAGGACCGGCTGGACCTACAGGTCCGACCGGACCACAGGGGCCGCAAGGACAGACTGGACAAACCGGGCCTACAGGAGCGGACGGTCAACTAGGGCCACAAGGTCCCATCGGACTTACAGGACCACAAGGCCCCACCGGAAACACTGGCGCAACAGGTCCTACTGGCCCACAAGGTGCCATCGGACTTACCGGACCACAGGGTCCCATTGGGAATACAGGCGCGACAGGTCTTACCGGACCGGCTGGGCCGACAGGCCCTACTGGCCCACAAGGTGCCATCGGACTTACCGGACCACAGGGCCCGATCGGAGCTACTGGCGCAACCGGTCCGCAAGGAGCGTCGCCGTTCACACTGAACGGCTTGAACGCGGTCTACACCGATGGAAATGTCGGCATCGGCACCACGACGCCAACTTCGGCCTTGGAGGTCAACGGAACGGGGAGGTTTACTAATACTCTGACACTCAACCCTGCCAGTGACCTGGCACTGAACCTGAGCTCGGGAAGCGTTTATAAAGGCGGTGTTCCGTTCATGCACAATAAGGGTGGCGGTAACAACACCGCACTAGGGTTGTTTGCTCTTTCAAATGTCACCGCAGGTTCCGACAATACGGCGAACGGTACGAATGCGCTTAATAACAACACAACAGGTAACTCCAACACGGCCAGCGGAAAATCTGCGCTCGCTTTCAACACCACAGGTTTCAACAACACGGCGAGCGGTTCTCAAGCGCTTCTTTCCAACACCACAGGTTCTTCCAACACGGCTACGGGCAAGGACGCGCTTGTTTCCAACACCACAGGGTCTGACAACACCGCCCATGGTACTGCCGCGCTTTTTGCCAACACCACAGGTAACTCCAACACGGCCAGCGGTATTAGCGCGCTTAGTTCCAACAACACAGGTTCATCCAATACCGCCAACGGTAGTTTCGCGCTTAATTCCAACACCACAGGTTCATCCAATACGGCCAGCGGTAGTTTCGCGCTTCTTTCCAATACCACAGGTAACTCCAACACGGCCAGCGGTAGTTTCGCGCTTATTTCCAATATCACAGGTTCTGACAACACGGCGAATGGTAAAGACGCGCTTTTTTCCAACACCACAGGCCCCTCCAACACAGCCATTGGTTCGGGCGCGCTCTCGTTCAACACCACAGGTTCATCCAACACGGCTAACGGTAAAGAAGCGCTTTTTTCCAACAGCACGGGATTCAGCAATGCGGCCATCGGTAAAGACGCGCTTTTTTCCAATACGACAGGCAGCAACAACATCGCGATTGGTCAGGGTGCAGGATTCAACCTCACCACCGGGAGTAACAACATCATGATCGGCAACGATGGCGTGGCTGCCGAGACGGCGACGATCCGAATGGGTACACCTGCAAACCAGACTCGAGCATTTGTCGCTGGAATCCGCGGAATCACTACAGCGAACGCCAACGCAATCCCTGTGTTGATTGATAGTGCTGGCCAGCTCGGAACAGTGTCTTCGTCGCGGCGATTCAAAGAGGACATCCGCGACATGGGAACGTCTACCGATCGCTTGCTGGATCTGCGTCCCGTTCTATTCAAGTACAAGCAAGACCAGACTATGCCCGACGGAAGTAGTGTGCCGCCGGAGTATGGTCTGATTGCGGAAGAGGTCGCACAGATCTTCCCCGATCTCGTTGTGTATGACGAGAAGGGTGTGCCCTTCACCGTGAAGTACCACATACTCAGCTCGATGCTGCTGAACGAAGTCAAGAAGATGAAGGCAGAGCACGATGCGCGCCTCACACGGCTTGAACGTACCGAGGAAGAGTTGGCAAACTTGAAAGTACTTGTGAACTCCCTCGCTGAGAAGCGTTAACGAACGACTTCGCGGACTTTTCGACAGGTTGATACTGCCGTAGCTGCCGGCATACCGGTCTCTTTACCACTCCCAGTCGTTCCCGACTGAGTCCTGCGGCCCCTTGGCTGCAAGCCGTTTCAAAAGTTCTAGTTCGGGATTCGAATCCGGCGTGTCAGGGGTGTTTGACATGGGCGATAGTCTATCGAGCGCGTCGCAGCTGCCCACAAAATAGTTGTCCAAACTTGCGCCGTGCCGTCAAGCATTGGAAGCTCAACATAACAACGAATTTCCCATGCCTACAGCTCGCCCCATTGCCGTTCATTCCTTCGCAGCCGCATTTTTCGTTAGTGTCGTTTCGACCTACGCAACAGCTACATCCGGTGCTGCTAGCAACGCTTCGCAGACGGGTCTTGTTTCCCATTGGAAGGCAAACGGGAACACAACGGACGAGCTCGGTGTTAACAATGGATCCCCCGTTGGATCTGTAGCGTACGCACCGGGCGCTGTGGGTCAGGCGTTTGCATTCACAGGCGCGGAGTATGTGAATGTGCCAAGTCCGAATCACCAGCTCTACGCAAACGGGTTCACAGTCGCGGCTTGGATTTCGATTGCGGCGAATGATGGTGTGGCAGGGCCAGTACTCAATTATCGAACACCATTGAATGACATGGGGTTCACGCTTGAGAAGACGTTTGGCGTTCCGGGCTCAATGCTGCTCGCAGTCAATCAGACAGGTGTTGCAGAGGATTTTGAGATTGTTATGGCCGCGGGATGGCAGACGAACACACTCTACCACATCGCAGCGACGTTTGATCCTTCCGCGGGAACGATGACGATTTATCGAAACGGGAAAGCAGTAGCGTCGCGCAACGATGTACCTGCGCTGCCAATGGCAATAAAAGCATCGCCGCAGATGCACATCGGTCACAACATCGTGGCGTCGAATTCCTACTGGAACGGGCTCATTGATGACGTTCAGTTTTATGGACATCCACTGAGTGCCACTGAGGTCGGAGCGCTCGCAGGTGGGTCTACACTCGTTTCACACTGGAAATTCGACGAACTCGAAGGGACGTTCGCGAACGACACTACGGGCGCATTTCCCGGCACACTCAGCGGCGGCGCAGCGTTCGTTGCGGGTGGAATCTCCGGAAACGCGGTGAGCCTCAGCGAAGCTACAAATTCGGTTGTGAACATGGGAACGTCGTTTCCGGGTTTCACAAGCGGCGACTTTACTGTTGTCGCGTGGGTGAAGACGTCTACAAATCACACTGGCTCTTTTGTAGTAACAAAACACACCGGCGGCTCTTTTAACGGTTACATCGTGAATGTCAACCAGATGGGCACGTTCGATGATTACGGCGCCCCCAACAAGGTACTTTTTTACGGTTCCGGCATGCCCGGCCAAGAATTAACATCGACCACCTCAGTAAACGATGACTCGTGGCACCAGATCGTCGGGGTCTATCGCGCGGGCGGCATGTCTGCAATTTATGTTGACGGCGCTCCTGCCGAATTAACAAAGGCGGCGCAGACCATGGTCGCCAACACAGCCCCTTTCCTTGTCGGCGGCTTCAGCAATGCCGGTACGCCGACTGGCACCTACACTGGCCTCGTCGATGATGTGCAAGTCTACTCGTCTGCACTGAGCGATGCACAAATACAATATTTGTACAATCACCCCGGCCGCGTCGCGCCATCTGTTATGTTTGATCTCGGAAGCGATTGGAGCGACACCGAAAATCCGAACGGCACTTGGCAGTATCGCGAAGGAACCAACGCACTACCCCATGTGAACGCGTGGGGCGATGTTTTTGGAGATGAGTTTGTGGGCGATCAACCGGCCTGGGCACGCACCGGTGGCGGAAATACATTTCTGCCCGGTTGGTTCAAGAGTAGTGTGCCGCTCGTAGATCCGATGCAATACGACTTCAAGAGTGGAGACATTGTGACTCACTCTACCGACGACGGAAATGGCGCCGGAAGCGGAGCTGCGAATGTGCTGTGGACCAGCCCTTTCACAGGTGTGGTCGACGTGAGCGGGTCCGTCTGGATGACTCGCAACATCGGGCGAAGCAACGACTGGTTTCTCTACCACAACTCAACTCTGCTAACGCAGGGCAACATCGCCAGTGGAGATCCGTTCGATCGCGCTACGCCGATGTCATTCTCTGCCGGAGGCGGCGGCGCATCCGTGCTCCGCGATATTACTATTGCCGCCGGCGACACGATCCGACTCGAATTCGTGAAGACTAGCCAGTTTGGCGACGCCATCGGCGTCAATCTTTCTATGAGTGTAGCGGTTCCGGAACAGGCTACCATTGTTACTAATTTTGTTCCGAAGACGGTGAAACTGAAACTCGCGGGAGCCGGCAAAGATTCTCTCTCTGTCGCAGGCACATTCGACGACGGCGGTGCAACGGTGGACTACAGCCTGCCGGTGACACTCCAACTCGGTGGCTTCTCGCAAGAATTCACACTCGTACCGAACGCGACGGGCACTACTCTCGCATTTAAAGATACAAATCTGTCGGTCACTGTGAAACCCAACCTCAAAGGATCAAGCCGAAATTCAATAACAATAAAACTCGCAAAGACGTCGCTCACAGGGCTTGTCGACCCCAACAGCGAGATCGAGCTTCATTTGCGCGGCGTTGGCCTGCCCGATGCGCGTGGAATTGTGCGCCTCACGAACGGATCGTTCACACTCGGGAAAAACCCGGGCACACTCATCGCGCCCGACTACTTCCCGAACAAACTCTCCGCCACGGTGAGCGATTCGAAACCGGATGTGCTCTCGCTCTCCTCTGGTTTCGCAACCGATGGTTCCATTCCAGATTCACTGTTTGGTATTCATGTGGCTGTTGGCACTGAACTACAACTCGCGATTCCGGGATCGGCGTTCACAAAGAAAGGCAGTACTTTCAAAGCGGCAGGTGTATCTGGAAATGGCACCTATTCCATCGCCCTCGATTTTGTAAAGCAGCTTGTAACAGTAAAAACAAAAGGGATCGAGCTTGGCGATTTGGGTGGCTCGACAACAACCATCCTCGGCGACTCGTTCACAGGCCCGCTTGAAGTCGGTGTACCGGTCCGCCTCGGCGTGTCGGGGACGAAGAAAGTGTACTAACCTTCGCGAAAGTGACGTTGAATTGATATGTTAACGGTTGGGTTCGGGTAATTTACTAAAAACTACGCCAAACTCGATCGACTTGATAACACGGCTCGCAAGAGTCATGTCATTCTCCAATTTAAACGTTTCGACGATCTTGCGTCCGATCACACGCCCTGCTGTGTCTTCGATGTGGTAGGTAATCGTATAGTCGCCCGGTTCCAGATAGGGAATTTCGTAATAACCCCGCGGCAGCATGATGGGATTCGGAATGTCGAAGCCGCCGATGCCGGACTCACGCTCTTCTGGAAGTGCGATTGTTCCTAGTGCGACGAGTTTGTCCTTATTCCGGATCTCCATGAACAGATCCATGTCGTACTCGCGATCGTTTGGGTCTATGGCGGCGGCACCTTTTAGTATAAAGCTTTTACTGGATATCACGATGTAGTGAGTCGTCTCACTTCCTTCGAGCACCTCAACTTCACCGAACGCACGGCCAACGGTCTCTTCTCCCTTTTTGTGTCCTTGACCTCGACTCATGACCACCCATTTGCCTTTGGGTACATCACGAAGTACTGCCTGCCCATGTTCATTTGTCTTGCCATAGCGTCCGAAATCCTTTCCGCTATTTGGAGCAGGGACAACCGCGACCACCAGATTTGGAATTGGCTTGGCGTCTATCTCGAAATAGGCAAGGATCAAGACCTGACCTTTGCCTTCAGGCGGCGACTTAGCGGGTTTCGAGGCAGTTGACCGATTGGTGGCGGCTTTTGCAGATGACTTCCCTTCTACCTTGTCCCGGGCTGGATGTGTTGTCGAGTACTCTGGCTCGAGTAGATGGTTCTTGCCATCAGTGCTCGATTCGTTGGCACTACCATCCTGTTGAGACGGCGAGAAAAATATTAGAAATGCGGCCCCAGCGAGTACCAGGGCCGCGACAACTCCCACAGTCCATCGCCGCCTATTATTAATAGTTCGGCGATCAGCTACGGACATGGACACACCTCGATTTTCTCTTTGCTAGAAATTGTAATCTTACGCCATTTCTCTACATGAATTGAGGACGTGAACGACAACCCCAATATCTCAAGCAACGCTGACCCTTGGACAGCAGTAATGTCAACTATTTTATATTTATACTTCCACTTAACAATGACTTCTATACAGTCGCCCTCAGCACCTCCATTCTGCACTTCGCCATTGGGCCCAGATAGTTTTCCGTCTGCCGAACAGCTGACTTGTACTGTGGTACCACCTCCGGCCTGAGGCGTCGCAGCGCCCATTTCATCATCACGAAGATGATCATCCTCAAACGCTTGAGGAGTCGCATTTCCAACTGGCTGCAGACTCGTCGGCGCGCCATCGTAATCGTCGTTGGGCGTAAACGGCCCCACATCAACACTCCCGCCTTTTGGAACGCAAGGCGGCGCAGGAACCGCGGCCAGCGGAAATAATAAAAATGCGGCGGTCACGCCGCGCAATAAAGAAATCATAGCGATCCTCCATCAGTAACATTGAATTGGAAACAACAAAT
Organism: Planctomycetota bacterium; assembly: GCA_046160785.1. Taxonomy (GTDB): domain Bacteria; phylum Planctomycetota; class UBA1135; order UBA1135; family JACQFD01; genus JACQFD01. The sequence continues at coordinate 47,029 of JBJXHE010000011.1, read as the reverse complement.
AACGGCACCATCTCCCGATTTTGCTGCGGTAACGGCTCTCGGAGCGCGTCGGAGAATCCCTAATGCATGCAACGCGCGCGATGTTTCTAAAAAAATCTTTGGCTGTTTCCGTCGCTGCCGCGACCCCAGTGAATTCTTAGCTATCAACTAATCGTCAGCCCGAGTTCTCACAACTTTTCAAGCTGTGAGAACTCGATCGAATCGCGGCGCGCCTACGCCGTCCGCGTCTTTAACAATCCGTACTTTTGCGTGCAGAAACCAACAATAACTCCGACAGCCATGCCGGGCGGAATAATTTCCCAATAGTAATGATTGCCTTTCCCGTCGCCCATGGCCGCGACCGCGTAACTTAATAATCCACCGACGACAAGCCCGGTCACGATTCCTAAGACTATCGAATCCTTTTTTGTAGCAACCCAGCCCGCGACAACGCCCGTTACTAATCCTTTAAATGTGGAACCGACCACAATTCCAATAATTCCCTCGCGCACGCCGGGGTGAGTTTCTTCAGGATACAAATACGCGCAGGCTCCGTCGATGAGACCGAGAATTGCGCCAAGAATCAGACCAAGTAGTGGTTTTGACATCGTGTTATTTTGGAAAGTACACCAGATTTTTACGTGCCCGCCGCTGTTTCTTTAATCTGCCGTCCCAGCGTCAAAAACCGAAAACCTATTTATCAAAAAATAACAAGATCGAAACGCGCATCAACAGATACGCAGCTACAATTCCCACGAGAAAACGGTTGCGGTCGATCCACAGCAACATTCGTTCAAACCACGTTTCGCGGTACGCAAGGACGGGCTGGCCGTCGAGGAAATTTTGCAAATCCATCGCGAGCTCCGCCGCGGTTTTGTAGCGATCCTGCTGCCGTGCCGAAAGCGCCTTTTTACAAATCGCACGGATGCGCCGCGCGGCGCCGGACGGAAATATTAATGTTTCGCCGATGCCCGCCGCCTTTCCCGTGATGATAAAATACAAGACGGCGCCCAATTGATATATATCCGATTGTTCATTGATTTGATTTGTTTCGCCGAGCGCCTGTTCGGGCGACATGTAGCCGGGCGTCCCGACGATCATCTTGTTCGCGTCTATATTGATATCTACTTTTTCACCTATTATTTCATTGGGGCGGGTCTCGCACGCGACGCCCCAATCGAGCACGACAACTTCGCCGTACACACCAACAATAATATTCTGCGGTTTCAGATCGCGGTGCAGAACGCCGCGCGAATGCGCGAATGCGACGGCCTCGCACACTTTTTTTAGTATACCGATCGCCTCGCGAAAGCTGGCGCCGTTTAGATTGTGTTGATTTTTATTATATTGATTGACGAAATGTTGATCGAGCGTCTGCCCCTCGACAAATTTCATAACACAAAACGAACGCTGGTCGGGCAGCGTGCCGACGTCGTGAATCGCTACAATTCCCGGATGTTCGAGTTTTGCTACAATTTGCGCTTCGCGCAACATGCGTTCGGCGATGCCGCCGTCGACGTCGGCTGCGTCGGAAACCTTGAGCGCGACGTTTCGTTGTAATTCGCGGTCGAATGCTAAATAAACCGACGACATCCCGCCGCACGCGATGTGTTGTATCAATTCGTATTTTGTATTACTTAAATCCGGCTCGCCGGCCGCGCGCCGCAAACTTGAGAGAGCCCCGTCGTCGAGAAACGTCATTGCTAGCTTTCCTCGCCGAGTACGTATCGCACTTCGTCTTTGAGTTCCTCGGGAGTTGTTGTAATCGACTCCAGAATTTCAATTAGGAATTTCCGCAGGTCGCGCCGGCCGCCCGCGAGATAATTCGTAACATCTGTAACTTTAACGTTATGCCGGCTGGCCAGTTCATTATAAGAGTACTTTTCCGCCAGCGCGTCGACGTAATATTCATAAAAAACGGCAAACGCCGCGGCGCGCCCGCGTTTTGTATAATCAACTTTCATCCTATCGAGCGCCGAACCGAGCACGTTGCGCAGCCACTCGCGATTAAAATAATCATCGAGGTTTTCATTCGAGACGGCCATTTCGCGCGGCAATTCCGACTCGGCGGATTCGAAGTCAAGAGATAACAATTCCGCGCCGCCGCCACGCTTCGCTCGATTACGATACTCCAATTCGTTCGCCGCGAGCCGGTCGGCGCAAACTCTCAAATACGTCCGGAACTTCGCTTTTGTTGCATCGTATTTTGTTAAAAACTCTTTTTCGAGCGCGGACGTAAAGAATTGTTGCGTGAGGTCGCGCGCGTCCTCATCGCTGCGCCGCCAGCGGATTCGCAGATATTTATAAATCGGTTTCCAGTACGCGGCGATCACGGCCTCCATCGCGCGTTCGCGAACTGTAGTATCCGCGGCCGTGAGCGCAACGAGGATCGACCGGTGCGTCGTCGGAAAGGCTCCGCCCGTATTCTTAAACTCGCCCGCGTTATCCACGAGGCGCGCGTTATTTGTTAGGTGTCGACATTTTTAACATTTCTGCCAGCGCCTCGGGACGATACAAAACGCCGTTTTTCACCACCGACTTCACCGTCTCCGAATTTTCAATTTTCTCGATCGGATTTTTTTCAAGTATCATAAAGTCGGCGAGTTTGCCAGATGCTAACGATCCGAGATCGCCGTCGAGGCCGAGCGCTTCCGCAGGTGCGAGCGTTGCCGCGCGCAGCGCTTCAATTGTAGTCATCCCGCCCTGCACCATCGTCCACATTTCCCAGTGCGGGCCGAGCCCCTGCATCTGCCCGTGCGCGCCGAGGCAAACGCGGCCGCCCATATCTAATATTTTTTTCGCGCCCGCGGCGACGTTGATATGATGCCAGTCTTCGTCCGATGCCATCACTCCGCGCACGCGCGCCATTTTATCAATAACACCCTGCGGAACGAATTGTAACAATCGCTCGTTTTTCCAAACGTCGTAATGTTGATAATACCAAAGCTCGCCCCAGAGCCCGCCGTACGCGACGAGGAGCGTCGGCGTGTACGCGGTTCCCGATTTACCAAATAACGTCGCGACGTCTTTTCGAATCGGCGTGATCGGCAGCGCGTGTTCAATTGTAGTATGTCCATCTAATATAAACGTCATATCCATTTCCTGGTCGCCTCCGCCTTCAGGCACGACCATCACTCCCTCTTCGCGCGCGGCCTGTAGTATCCATTGGCGCTGGATGCGTTTCGGCTGCATGTAGGATTTAACAGAAAACGCGCCGGCCTTTTTCATGCGGCGGATGTGCTTTCGCGCGTCGTCAAGATTATTAACTATCGAACGGTTCGGCAGATCCGCGCCATAAAGTATAAATCCCGTCGAGTAGATTCTCGGACCTGTTAATAATCCCGCTTCCACCATTTCCGATTGTGTAAACGCTTCGTGCGTCGTCGCTGAAGGATCGTGAGTCGACGTGACGCCGTACGCGAGGTTTGCTAAGTATTTCCACGAGCGCGTCGGATAAATATCAAGCGTCGAATAGTGTAAATGCGCGTGTTCATCAAAAATGCCGGGGATAATAGTATTCCCCTTGAGATCAATAATATTAGCGCCTGCGGGCACGGCCGCCGGATCGAATTTCGAAACGCTACGAATACGGTCGCCGTCGACAATGAGCATTCCGTTTTCAATAACTTCATCGCCGCGCATCGTAACAATCCGCGCGTTCACGTAGGCCGCCAAACCCGCCGGCTTCGCGCGCGGCACTGTTAATGTAATATTGTATTCCTGCGCTTTTGGAAGCTCTTTGCGTTTCTTAGCCTCCGCCTCCTTTTCTTCCTTCGATTTATCTTTTACATTCGCGGGCGGCGCTGGAAGCGCTTCGTCGAGCGGCAATCTGTAGTATGACGGTCCGTAACTCCATGTTAACATTTTTCCGTCGCCCGAGAAATTCACCCATTCGCCGCCGTCATCTGTTAACTTTCGCACGGGAATCGCGCCCGCGTCGGTTTTGATTTCAATCGTCTGCGCGCCCGCGTACGGGAACGGCGCAACATAAGCATTGTGCGCTTCATTAAATATAACCCATTTTTCGTCGCTCGAGATAACGGCTTCTTCCGCGCGCTCAAATCGCAGATGAATCTTTCTGTCGGTACCGTCGAGTTTCACGGATGCTAAAATTGTCTTCGGCGGCTCCGTCGCCTTCGCGGCAGGTTCGTCGTCGATATAATATATTCGATCATTCGTTTTATTAAATTGCGGCCGCGGCATGCGGCGGTTCGTTCCGCGATTCTTAACACTCGCCGCATAGTGCATTTCGCCGCCGTTCGCGTCGATCCAATGGATCTCATTCCACAATTCTCCCGCCGGGTCGCCGCCGCGAACGGTGGCGCCGCTGCCTTTTACAAATACGATCTTGGTGCCGTCCGGCGAGAATTGTGGATTTGCGTACTGCGCCGGAACAGTAGTGATTACTTTGGGTGCAGCCGCGGGAACTGTTAGATCGAGCGTTTGGATATGTCCTGAAACCGCGCCGAAAGTAACAAATGCAAGCCGCCTTCCATCGCGAGAGAACGACGGCGAATACTCAAATTCCGCAATGTTCGTCAAACGCTCCGGTTTCGCGCCGGCAAGATTCGTTTTATACAAATGACCGAGCGCGCTGAACACTAACGTTGCGCCGTCGGGCGATTCGACCGGCCATCGGATCATTCGCGCGAGAACTTCATTCTGAACGGCTTTTTGTGTAAATCTCACCGCGTCGGCGACGCGCTGTTCGACGGCCGCTTCGAAGGGAATGGATGTTTGCGTCGCGTCGGAAATTTTTATCTTTATGATCTTTCCGCCAGCCGGCGCGATAATAAATTCTCCATCGGGCGTCCAATTGTAGCCTGGGAACGTGCCGTGAAAACAGAAGCCTTCCTGGTTGTCGCGATCGACATCGTTAGCAACCATTCGCGTCGCGCCGGACGCAAGATCCATCACTTCAATTCGCGTCTTCGCTCTCACGCGCCGCGTGAAAGCTAATGATTTTCCGTCGGGCGACGGGACGGGCGCCGCCGCGCCGCCGAATTCCGATGTTAATGCTACGGTTTGACCCGTAGTCCGGTCGTGGCGTTTAATTTGCCAAATGCCTTCATTAACATTTCGCGAATATTTATATCGCGAGTCGCGCGCCGAAAAATAGATAAATCGGCCGTCGGGAGAAAACGCGGGGTCGGCAGCGTCGGGCTGGTCTTCGCGTTTTGTTATTTGTACGCCCTGGCCGCCGCGAATGTGCCACATCCATAATTCTACAGTTCCGATCGACGACGTATCGGTGATCCGCTTTCTCGCAATCATATAATCTCCGTCGGGCGACCACGCGGGCGAAGATACAGTTGCCGCCGTTTCAAAGGTTACTTGCCGCGCGTTTTTTCCTTCAATATCACAAATCCAAATATTCTCCATTCCATCGCGGTCGCTCGCGAACGCAATCCACTTTCCGTCTTTACTAAATTTGGGCTGCACGTCGTACGCGAGCCCTGTTGTGATACGCGTTGCGGCGCCGCCACCGATCGGTAATGTATACAGATCGCCAAGGATCGAAAACGCGAGCGTCTTCCCGTCCGCGCCGACATCGAGGTGCAGCCACGTCGCCTCGTCAGTTGTAAAATTTACAGTTTTGGACGGCCAATGTTCATCTTCAATATTCCACGGCGCGTCGCCGGCGGGCTTGACCGCGGGCCCTTGAATTAATATTAAAAAATTTGCAAGACTTCCGAGAATTAAACTGAGACTGGGGTGCGTCATGCCGCCGTTATACGTGGAATACCTTATTGTGACTGCGCCTTCGTTATCTGATGGATCATCCCCATGAGCGCGTGGATCACGATCGCGTCGCCCGCCTGCGGATTCGGGTAGATTTGATGCGAAGCAATCTTTTGAATTCGAATCGTCTGCGGGGCGTCGCCGGGTTTGGTGTAGTGCAATTCGAAATGTAGTATTCCGTGGAATTCATAACGCAGCACGGCTTTCAGCGTCGCGGGTTCAGTTGTAGTAAATGTCACCCGCATATCCTAATTCTTTCGCCGCCGCATCGCAAGCAGCCGCCGCGCCGGTCACGTTAATATTAATGACTTACTAACTTTCCTTTCCACTTTTCCAGGCGCGACATAATTAGTTCTTCAGTCGGTTTCCCCGCGAGAACGTCCGACGCTCCCGCGCGAATCGCTTTTGTAAACCATTCAATTGTAGGTTCGTCGAGCACCGCCACGGCTACGGCGCCGTTCTTCGAAACTTCTGTTATAACGCCCTCGCCTTCGGCGCTCGGAAGTTCAACAATCACGAGTTTGCCTTTTTCAACATTCGCGGCCGCTTGCGCGTCGATGCGTGTTAATACAACTCCGGCCTCGCGCGCGGACGCCATTAATATTAATATCAAATCGTCGCCTGCGGAAACGAACCACGCGTCGCCGGAAGGCTGCGTGTTTTCAACGGCGGTGCGAAGCATCGAAATATCAATGCCGTCTGCTGCGTCGTTCGGTGGTTCGTCCGTCAATTGCGACTGCGGCCGAATGGCCGCCCTCCCTAGTCTTGCAAACCCGTAAAACTAATAATCCTTCGGACGAACAGGGACTCCCCCTCAAGCAACTAGGTAAAAAACGCAGTCCCCGCTGACAGTTGGGTGACATCGCTTCGGCGGCGCGTGCGATTCTTAGTCTAGACGAGCATGGGCAATACCGCCGCATCCACGCTTCCAATTCCAACGCCCGAGTTCGCGGGCGGCCTTGGCGCTGTGGGTCTAAACCACCACGTCGCCGATTTCCGGCAGCTCGCGAAATTTGCGGTCGACCCGAGCCGCCGCGCTCGCGTCGCGGCGCGCCTGCGCGAAGCTGGCCTTGCCGAGTTTATTATATTATCAACTTGCAACCGCGTCGAAGTTTACTTTTACAACGGCGATCCGTCGCGGCGGGCAAGCGCGTTTGCAAATTCAATATTACAGATTCTCGCGAATGATACAGAAGTCTCCGGAATTAATAATATAATTGATATTAACAAAACGCCGCATTTCGCTTTGGACGGCCCCGCCGCGGCAAAACATATCTTTGAAGTTTGCGCATCGTTAGATTCGCTCGTCGTCGGAGAACTACAAATCACCGGACAGTTGCGGCAAGCCGCCGCCGCCGCCGAAGAATTCGGAACGATCGGCCCGCGCCTGCGAACGATAACAAATGAAGCCTTCCGCATCGCGCGCAGCGTGCGCCGCGAAACGCGCCTGTGCCAAGGGTCGTCGGTAGTTTCATTAGCAACGGAACAGTTAAGAAACGCGGTGCGCCGAATTGTTACAAACGCAAACGTGAATCTGCCAGTCGCGCTCGTCGGCGCAGGAGAAATGACGCAGCGCGCCGCGATCACGCTTTCAAAACGAGAAAATATTCACATTTTATTTGTAAACCGAACGTTATCCAAAGCTCAAGCGCTCGCGGCGAGATTCCGGGGATCGGCGGTTTCGCTTTCAGAATTTATAACCAATCCGCCCGCCGTCGCGGCGTGCATGACCGCGACGTCAGCGCCGTCCGCGATTTTTACACATATCGAATTGTGTAAATTACAAAAAGCGCGCGAAACTGCGCTTCGTGCAAATCATAACGACCCGCTCCTGATCGCCGACCTCGCCGTTCCATTCGACGTTGATCCCAACATTTCGAATTCGCCACTTTTGGATATTGTTCGAATGGATCAACTGCGAATCGAAGCGGAGCGCCGCGCCGCGTTGCAACAAAACGAAGTCGCGCGCGCGCGTGAAATATTAAATAGCCGATTTGATATATTAGCGAACCGTGCGAACCAGCGCGCGTTTAGTAGTCTTCACGCTCGCGCTTGCAGCATCTCAAACGCGCCGGTACGCCTCGCTCGAAGCCCGGTCGTTTGACGCTGTCGCGCACGGAGCCATTCGCCGCGCGCCCGCTTCGAGCGGCGCCAGCCGTAAAACCGCGCACGATTACTAACAGGCTGCTGAAAGACATCCGAACTCATTTGGCGAAATATATACACTGTATTTCCCCCGCAATGATTCGAATCGCCACACGAGCCAGTGCTCTCGCTCTCGCGCAATCGAGCGCCGTTGCGTCGGCACTTCAGCGTCTCGGCGAAACGACAGAATTAGTCATTCGAACGACCACGGGCGATGCGATGGTGCACGAGCCGTTTACATCCATTGACGGAAAAGGTTTTTTTACAAAAGAGCTCGAAGACGCTTTATTAGCAAACGAGGCCGACCTCGCCGTTCATTCATTAAAAGACCTTCCGACGGAACTTCCGCCGGGGCTGCGCCTCGCGGCGACGCCCGAACGCGAGGATCCGGCGGATCTGTTAATTATCAGAAACGAATTCGTCGACTGGCGATTTGCGCTTCCGGTCGCGCCGAATGCTAACGTTGGAACTTCGTCGGCGCGCCGCCGCGCGCAGTGGGCCGCGCGACGGCCGGATACGCAATTGTTAGAGCTACGGGGCAACGTGCCGACTCGAATTGATAAATTACGCGCCGGCGAATACGGCGCCATTCTATTAGCAAAAGCAGGGATCAATCGGCTCGCGCTCGATTTATCTGAGTTTACAACAATTCGGCTCGACCCAACTGTATTCATTCCGGCACCCGGACAGGGCGCACTCGGACTCGAAATTCGCGAAGGCGACGAAGAGCTTGCCGCAAAATTAGCATTGCTGAATCGTACTGATGTTCGCGGAGCGGTCGATGCCGAGCGGGCCGTATTATTAGCACTCGGCGGCGGATGCTCGCAGCCCGTGGGCGTCTACGCGCGTCGGCGCGGCCGATCTGTAGTATTAGATGCAGTCCTCGGCCCCGGCGCTTCCGGCCTCACGAAAGCCGGCGAAATCCGGCGTGCACGCGTCGTAACGGATACCTACGCAAATGCTACAAAACGCGCGATCGAAACTCTCAATTACCGCCATTCGGCGGCGCGCGTTTCGCTGCGTTCTAAAACGGTTATTATTACACAACAAAAAGGGCGCTGCGACCGCATCGCGTGCGATCTCGAAGAGCGTGGCGCGCGCGTATTATTAGCGCCGCTGATTACGATTCAAAACTGCGCCGACGACGCGGCGCGCGCCGCCCTCGCGGGCGCGTCGAAATATCATTATATTCTTTTTACGAGCCGGACCGCCGCCGACGCATTTGTAGAAATCGCAGGCCCGAGCGTATTAGAACACTTACGATCCGCGCCGGAAATCGTGCTCGGCGCCGTCGGCCGCACGTCGGCGGAACCGCTCGAAGCCGCAGGCCTCGCCGTTGAAATTGTTAGCAGGAGCGACGGCGCCGCGTCGCTCGCAGGATTAGTTATTCGCCACGCGGAAGGCCGCGGATTATTAAACTCCCAAGTGTTATTTCCGTGCGCGAAGGAGCCGCGCGCCGAATTATGTACAATATTACAAAACGCGGGCATGGACGTCACGCGCGCACCGCTTTATGAAACGAAAAGCGCGACCGCCGAATCGCTCGCGCCTCTGCGCGGCGAAACAGCGGATTATGCTCTTTTCTTCTCGCCGTCGGCAGTCGCAACGTATCAATTAATTAAACCATTCGAAACGCGCACTTCTGTAGCCATTGGACCAACAACGTTAACATCGATCGTCGAGGGCAGCCTGCCCGATCCGCGGCTCGCGGGCGCGCCCGACCCCGGAGCACTTTTGGAGATTATTAAGTAATCGCCAGAATGAATATTTAATGAACACTACAGATGCATCCAAGCTAATGCACATCCGGCCGCGGCGGCTTCGCACGTCACCGGCGCTGCGCGAGAGTATTGCCGAAACGCGAATTTACAAATCTCAATTGATACAACCGCATTTCATAATCGACGGCCGCCGCAAATCGGAACCGATCGGTTCGATGCCGGGAATTGATCGCCAGTCGGTCGATCGAATTGTAAAAACGGTCGAGGGAGATCTCGCGGCGGGAGTGAAATCTATCATTTTATTCGGTGTGCCGGACGGCGCAAAAGATATGAACGGCAGCACGTCGTATCGCGAAAATGCACTCGTCCCGCGCGCCGTGCGAGAATTAAAGAAAGCGTTCGGCTCCGATCTTATGGTTTATTGTGATATTTGTCTTTGCGCGTACACGAGCCACGGCCACTGCGGCATCTTACAAAACGGAATTATTGTTAATGACGCTTCGCTCGAACACCTCGCGTTGCAATCGGTCGCGTGCGCAGCGGCGGGCGCCGATTTCGTTGCGCCGTCGGATATGATGGACGGGCGCGTCGCGGCGATTCGCCGCGCATTAGATACAAACGGATTTGTTAATACCGGAATCTTAGCGTATTCCGCTAAGTATGCATCCGCGTATTACGGCCCTTTTCGCGATGCCGCGCACTCCGCGCCTGCAGCCGGCGATCGCAAAACCTATCAAATGGACCCGCGCAACGCGCGCGAAGCCGAACGCGAATGCAAACTCGACGAAGCCGAGGGCGCCGACATGCTCATGATCAAGCCCGCGCTTGCGTACCTTGATGTTATTTCTCGTATTCGTAATATTACAGATCTGCCGGTTGCCGCGTATAACGTTTCCGGCGAATACTCGATGGTGAAAGCGGCCGCCGCAGCGGGCTGGCTCGACGAGCGTCTCGCAGCCGTTGAAAATCTGACGGCGATCGCGCGCGCCGGCGCGGATTTGATATTAACATACCACGCACGCGACGCATGCAAGCAAAACTGGATTTGATAGGTCGTTATGGTTCCGTCGAATTTTCGTACAAGATCCGAATTGTTGTATTCACGCGCCGTGGAATTGATGCCTGGCGGCGTCAATTCGCCCGTGCGCGCGTTTCGAGCCGTCGGCGGCACGCCTGTATTCTTTACAAAAGGAAGCGGCGCTTATTTATATGATGCCGACGGAAATCGTTATATCGATTTTTGCGGTTCGTGGGGGCCGCTCATTCTCGGTCATGCACACCCGCGCGTCCTCGGCGCCGTGCGCGACGCAGCTGAACGAGGATTAACATTCGGCACGCCGCACGAAGGAGAAATCCTCCTCGCGGAAATGGTAAAGTTATCAAATCCGCATTTGGAGCGTTTGCGTTTTGTATCGTCCGGAACCGAGGCGGTGATGTCCGCGATCCGCGTCGCGCGCGGCTATACCGGCAAAAATATTATTATTAAGTTTGACGGCTGCTACCACGGCCACGCGGATTCGCTGCTCGTAAACGCCGGGAGCGGATTAGTTACATTCGGAGCGCCGTCGTCGGCGGGCGTGCCGGCCGAGTTTACAAAACACACCGTCGTGCTTCCTCTCGACGACGAGGCGGCCTTCGACCGAATGTTAGAAATCCACGGGCGCGAGCTGGCGGGCGTCATCATCGAACCGATTCCCGCGAACAACGGATTATTAATACAACGAACCGAGTTTTTACATTATTTACGAAAACGATGCACGGAAATCGGCGCCTGCCTAATCTTTGATGAAGTGATTTCCGGTTTCCGCGTGGCGGCCGGCGGCGCCGCCGAAATATATCACATAAGACCCGACCTCGCGACGTACGGGAAAATTGTCGGAGGCGGACTGCCGGTGGGCGCCTACGGCGGCCGAAAAGATATATTAGATCACGTCGCGCCGCTCGGCCGCGTGTATCAGGCTGGAACGCTCTCCGGGAATCCGGTCGGGATGGCCGCTGGATTAAAAACATTAACAATCCTGCGCGAAACGGACGCGTATGCAAGATTAGAAGAACTGGGCGCACACCTCGAAGAAAATATTAAAGAACTGTTTCGCCGTCGATCGTTAGAATATACATTTACGCGCCAGGGTTCTATTTTCTGGATCTACCTTGCGCAGGGTCCGGCGCCGCGCACGGCGGCACAAATTGTAAATACCGCCGCGGAGCGGTTTTCGCCGTTGTATCATTATCTTCTCGACCGCGGAATTTACTTCGGGCCCTCGGCGTACGAAGTTGCATTCCTTTCCACCGCGCATTCCGAGGCGCACGCCGACACATTTGTACAAATCCTCGACGACGCATTCTCGAGGGGAATCGGATGTCCATCTTAACAATACGTGGACTGTTAACAAAACTAGAGCGACTGCGGCCGTCGCGATGGAATCGGACGCGCGCACCGCTTTATTTATTTATAACGATACTCATATTAGCGTTTGCGCAGATTTCGTGGTGGCTCATTTTGCTGGTCGGCGATACGGATCCCAATCACCCGCCGCCCGATCCACAGGCGCGCACGCGCCGTATTATTATGATCGCGAGCGAGGGAATGGCGTTCGCGGTTGTGATGGCGTGCGGCGCATACTTAATTTACAGATCGCTGCGGCGAGAGGAACAGCTGCGCCGCGACGAAGCTAATTTTCTTTCGGCGGTCACGCATGAGTTAAAATCTCCGCTCGCGTCGCTTCGGCTGCACGCCGAATCATTAGAATTGCGCGCCTCCGACGCCGGCCGCGTCAAGACCTACGCCGCGCGGATGACTACAGATGTCGACCGTCTCGAACGGCTTGTTGAAAATCTTCTCGCGGCGGGCCGCGCCGACGCAGGCGCGCTCGACATGCGCCCCGTCGAAGTTAACTTATCCGAAGAATTGCAACAATACGCGGCCGGATTCGCCCCGATGCTTTCGTCGCGCGGTTTTGAATTAATATTACAGATCGAACCAGATGTTAAAGTTGGGATCGACCCCGGCGCGCTGCAGACGGTTATTGAAAATTTACTCGATAATGCAATCAAATATAGCGAACCGCCGTCGGCCATCACGCTGCGCCTGTACCGCGCGGGTTCAAATGTTATAATGGAGGTCAGCGACCAGGGCGTCGGTCTCACGGCCGCCGAGTCGAAGCGCGTATTTGAGAGATTCTATCGCGCAGGCGACGAACGCATTCGTACTACAAAAGGAACCGGCCTCGGTTTATATTTAGTTCGCGAAATTGTTAAAGCACACTGGGGCGATGTAACGGTTCAAAGCGACGGCCCCGGGAAAGGCGCGACGTTTCGTGTATCGTTGCCAGCGCTGGCTTAGTTGTTGATCATAAATTATTAACTATCAAATCGTGACATGTCCACTTCAACTACAATTCTTATTGTTGAAGATGAACAACACCTCGCCGCGGGCATCGCCGAAAATCTCGCCGCCGAAGGATATAACACTACAGTTGCGCGAGACGGCGCGGCGGCGCTCGACCGCGCGCGGCGCGGAACGTATGATTTGATTATACTTGACGTCATGCTGCCGTCGATCGACGGATTCACGATCTGTAGACAACTTCGCAACGAAGGAAACCGCGTTCCGATTTTATTCTTAACAGCTCGCGGAACGACACCCGATCGCATCCGCGGGCTCGAGCTCGGCGCCGACGATTATTTATCAAAACCGTTTCATCTCAAAGAATTGTTACTTCGTGTCCGGGCGATTCTGCGCCGCGAGCCCGTGCGCGCGGCCGACCGGCCGCCGGGCCAGACTTTATTTCAATTCGGCGCCGCGTGCGAAGTGAATTTTGCTACATTTGAAGCGCGCGGCCCCGGTGGAACTGTTACATTAACAGAAAAGGAAACGGCGCTGCTGCGTCTTTTTGTTGAAGAAAAAGGGCGCGTCGTCGCACGGCACGAAATCCTCGACCGCGTTTGGGGCCGCGATACGTTTCCGACCACGCGCACTATTGATAATTTTATTGTAAGATTTCGAAAAATCTTCGAAACCGATCCCGACAAGCCGAGGCACTTTATTACTCTTCGCAGCGTCGGTTATAAATTTGTTCCGTAGCATTTTTTCCTAATTGTGAACTCAACAACAAATATCCATTCATCGCTCGCGATGCGCGCGCTTCGGAGCGAGGCCGTCGAGCGCACGCCGATTTGGATCATGCGCCAGGCGGGACGCTACTTGCCTGAGTACCGCGCGGTGCGCGAAAAATATTCATTTTTACAATTATGCAAAACGCCGGAGCTGGCCGCGGAGGTGACGCTCCAGCCGATTCGCCGATTCGGGTTCGACGCTGCAATTCTTTTTAGTGATATATTAATTGCGGCGGAGGCTATGGGAGCGCCCGTCGAATTTGGCGACGGCGGACCGAAGTTTGAGAAACCCGTCCGCACACGCGCCCAAGTTGATATATTAAAAATACCGGATCCCGCTGAGTCGATGCCGTTTGTCGCGCAGACAATACAAATTGTCAGCGCGTCGCTGCCCGCATCCGTTCCGCTTTTCGGCTTCGCGGGCGCTCCGTTCACATTGTTAACTTATTTAGTCGAGGGCGGCGGTTCGAAAGAGTTTTTAGAAACAAAGCGATTCTTAATATCAGATCCAGCGGCGGCGCACGCGCTTCTCGAAAAACTTGCGAAGACAACGGCCCTCGCGCTCGCGGCTCAAATTCGCGCAGGATGCTCCGCCGTTCAATTATTTGATACATGGGCGTCCGTTCTCTCTCCAACGGATTATGATCAATTTGCACGGCCGTACGCGAAATGGATATTTAATGAACTCGCAGAGTTTAAGATTCCGCGTATTTATTATATGAACGGAATCGCGGGCGTTCTGGAGTCCGCGGCCGCCGCCGGCGCCGACGCACTCTCGATCGACTGGCGCATTGATCTCGGCGCGGCTCGCGACCGCGTTCCGAATATTACATTTCAAGGAAATATGGATCCTCACCAGTTGTTAGGAACGGAAATGAGCGTTCGCACTGCCGCGCGCCTCGTTCTCGACTCCAACCGCAAGCGGCGAGGACATATATTTAATCTTGGCCACGGCATTTTTCCGCAGGCGCCGTTGGAAGCGGTCGAATGGCTCGTCGATGAAGTTCGGAATTATAAGATATAACGGATCATGGACGCGGAACATCTAAAGCCTGGTGACATCACGCCGGAATTGTTACAACAATTCGACCGGCAGGCACCGCGCTACACAAGTTATCCGACCGCGCCGGAATTTAATGAATCCTTCGGCCCCGAGCAGTTCGCGGACGCGATCCGGCGCGCGGACGCGGCGGCGGATCCGCTCGCGATGTATTTACATATTCCGTTTTGTAGAGAGTTGTGCCTATTTTGCGGCTGCAATGTTGTTATTACAAATGCCCTGTCGAAGAACCGCGTTTATCTCGAACATTTGCGCAAAGAGCTTGCGCTCGCCGCTCCGTTATTACAAAAAAGACGAACGATCGGACAATTGCATCTCGGCGGCGGAACGCCGACGCAACTTTCGCCGCCCGAGCTCGACGAACTGATGGAAATCGTTAAGAATGATTTTTCATTTACATCCGATGCGGAGCTGTCGATCGAAGTCGACCCGCGCGTGACGTCCGCGGAACATATTAATACTTTGGCGCGCCTCGGTTTTAACCGAATTTCGCTCGGCGTCCAGGATTTTGAACCTTCGGTTCAAGCGGCCGTGAATCGCATCCAATCCGAAGAGTTAACTAAGAATCTTTTTGATGAATGCCGGCGCGCCGGATTTCGATCTATTAATATTGATTTAATTTACGGACTCCCCCGCCAAACGCCCGCGACGTTTGAGAAAACGTTAACAAGTGTAATTGATATGAGACCGGATCGCGCCGCCGTTTTTGGTTATGCCCACGTTCCGTGGATGAAAAAAGCACAGGCCGTATTTGATAGATCGGCGTCGCTACCCAACGCGCGCGAGCGGTGCGAATTATTTGCGATTGCAATTGCAAAGTTTACTTCCGCTGGCTACAGATCGATCGGACTCGATCATTTCGCGCTTCCAACAGACGATTTAACAAAAGCACTCGATTCCGGAGAGATGACGCGCTCTTTCCAAGGCTACACAACTCGCCCCGCCGAAGATTTATTAGCATTAGGCCATTCTTCTGTTTCGGACTTGGGCGGCGCGTATGCACAAAACGCGCGCACGCTGCCGGAGTATGAATCGTCAATCGACGCCAAGAGGCTCGCGACGTGTCGCGGATATTTATTATCAAAAGACGATCTATTGCGCCGGCACGTTATTATGAAAGTGATGAGCGCGACCGTTATGCATTATTGTGATATTGAACAAAAGTTCGGAATTTCATTTCGAGACTATTTCAAGTCTGAGGTCGCCGAACTGCAATTACTCGCCGATCAAGGCCTCGTGCGGCTCACAAATGAAACAGTTTCTGTGACGCCCATTGGCCGCATCTTCATTCGAAATGTTGCAATGGTTTTTGATAGGTTTCTTCGAGAAAAGGGCGGCCGTAAACAATACAGCCGGACCGTTTAGTTGTAGTTATTGCCCATCCATCACTTCTTCCACACTCGCCGCTGTTCGATGGTCGAAATGCCCACGCGTACCATCGACCGGAGTTTTTGTTCCATTTCCGACATGAGCTGGGTTCGACCGGGCGAAGAATTGACAGTGGCGCTCGGCGGAAATCCCAATTGGAATTCATACAATTTTGTGGGGCGCTCTAGCGCGGAAATTGTTATATCGTTCCCTTCAATCCAACCGACATTCGCGTCGCCGCAAGCCTTAACATACGCTCGTCCCGCGTCGCCCGCCGGCAATTCAAACAAATTGCGCCCGAAGCTCTGGTGAATTGTATCTATTCCGAGCAATCCTAGTATCGTCGGAACAATATCAAGATGTCCGGCCGTAACGTCCCTGCGTTCATTCACGACGCCGAAAATTTCGGGGCCGAAAAACAATAACGGCACGTGCATATGTAATAAATTAACTTCGGTCAAAACCGGCGGAATGCCAAATCCGTGGTCGCCGACGAATATAAATAATGTGTCGCTGAACCAGGGCGCCTTCCTCGCGGAATGCATAAATTGGCCGAGCGCCCAGTCGGCGTAGCTCACGCCGTTCAATCGTTTATTTTGTATTCCACCAGAAGTTATTTCATGAAGACCTTCGACGGCGGGCAGCGTAAACGGCGCGTGATTTGATAATGTTAATATTACGCCCAAAAATGGTTTTTCGCCCCCCGACAATGTATTAAATTCAACAAGAGCCCGATTGTATACATCGTAATCGCTCACTCCCCAATCAGGATCCATAAACGTCGGATTGATATATTCATCACGGCCTATGAATTTTTTCATTCCCTGATTGCGAAAAAAGCCTTCCATGTTATCCCATGAGAAAAGTCCGTTGGCTAAATATAGAGTCTCATATCCCGCGTCGTTTAGTATTGAAGGCAAAGAACGAAATGGCTGCGCGCCCATCGGGTGTTTCATGATCGTTTCATAGACGGGAATGTTAGGAAACGAACATAAGATTGTGAAAACTCCCTGAGCGGTGTGAGTCCCGGCTGAAAACGCGCGTGTAAACAATATTCCTTCGTTTGCTAATTTATCAAATTCCGGCGTCGCTCCGAAATCCGCTCCGATCGAACCGCAAAAGCGCGCGGTAAAACTCTCCATCATTACGAGCACAACGTTGCGCGGGCGTTTTTTTAGTGCAATCGACGTCGTGGGCGGCGACGTTCGGAGCAATGGATATATTTCCGGATCCACGAGAGATTCTCCGGGCAACAGAGTGGCTTTTCTTAAGGTTTCGATCGCTTGCGCGGGTTTGATGAGCCGGCTCCACTCGCCCGACTCCTCTCGTCCAATATTAATCTTTGAAAGAGTATTAAACATTGCAAAAACCCCATTTTGAGCCATGTGATTCGCATAGACGTTCTGCGAAAAGAAGGCGTCGCCCCAGCGCAACACGCCGCCGCGAAATCCACCGCGGGCGCCAATGACGATCGTTGCAATTAATAGTAGTGTCGCGGGAATTCGCAGCCATACAGGCCCGCCATGGCCGCGAAATTTCAATAATTTTATTGTGAGCCAATAGAAGACTGCAACAATTACAATAGTTACCAATATCCAACGGACGACAGGGTAGCCGCCCCAAATCATACCAAAAACAATTTTGTTATGATCAGAATTGGTACTAAAATACTCAATCGCAAGCGGTCCGAGCCGAAGCTGAAATTCCTTATAAAATTCGATTTCACATGCGAGCGTAAACGCGCAAATAAATAAAACTCCCGCGTATAGAATTTTGAATAACTTCCGCTCCCACGGTACAAAATTTGGCCGCCAAATCGCCCACGCTACAAATATGCCGAGCAATCTTACAGTTACGGAAATATCAAATTGAATCCCATGGTAGAGAGACTCCGTGAGCAACGAGACCGGCGCGCTCCCGCGAAACGACCACGTACTTGCGATGAGTAGTATTCGGTAGAATCCGAAGAATAATACCCACAGCAAAATCCACGCTGCCGGCACAGAGAAGATTATTAATAATTCACGCCCGTATCCCGCGGGGCGATTCGCGTTTTTGATCGAATTTGCTATACGAATGCAACGTTGCTCCCGCGGACTTCGATAAAGAAATCTTGAAGGGCGGCACTCTGGGCCAATGTCCCGCCTCTTTCGCAGCGCGCCGCGGCCTCGTACGCTTCGCGCATGCCCCGAATGATCGGTGTCGTTTTATGTAATATTGGCGGACCCGCTTCCGGCGAGCTGCACGTCGTGCAGGCTTTCCTTCGGCGTTTCTTTAGCGATCCCGCGATACTACCTGTAAATCCCGTGCTGCGCTGGATGATATCAAAAAAAATCGCGCGGCGGCGCGGGCCCGAGTCGGCGAAGAATTATGCAATGATCGGCGGGCGAAGCCCCATCTTGCATTGGACCGAAACGCAGCGGCGCCTTCTCGAAGAAAAGTTAAATTCTCGCGGCGGCGGCGATCGTTATCGTTGCGCCGTTGCGATGCGTTATGCGCCGCCGTTTACAGAAGACGCGCTCGCGCTTCTCGACCGCGAGGGCTTTCGGGATATTGTTAGTTTACCTTTGTACCCGCACGAATGCTGCGCGACCACGGGATCGTCGCTTTCGAAAATTGATGCCGTGCTCGAAGAGATGAATTTCGACCGCGGAATTCATTATTTAAAAAAAATTGCCGAAGTTCGCGATTTCGCGGACGACCCCGTTTATTTGCAATCGCTTGCCGAGAAAATTAATAACGGGCTCGCGAAATTCAAGGATCGCGACGGCGTTCACATTCTCTTCAGCGCGCACGGGCTTCCGAAACGTTATATTGAACAGGGCGATCCTTATCAAAAAAGAATTGAAGCGAGCGTCGCGGGTTTATTACATTTACTCGGAAATCCGAAGCGCTATTCGCTGGCATACCAGAGCCGCGTCGGACCCGAGAAATGGTTAGAACCGGACGTCGAAAAGGAAATAGAACATTTGGCTAAATCGGGCGTGCGTGAAATGTTTGTGATCCCGATTTCGTTTGTCAGCGACCATATTGAAACATTGCACGAAATCGGAATGGTTTATCGCGAGCGCGCGATGAAACTCGGAATGCAACAATTCGAATTCATGGAAGGGCTCAACGATTCATTAACATTCATTTCCGCGCTCGAAGGAATTGTTATGCGCGCCGTGCAAAACGCGAAGAGCCCGGCAAACGCGTAACAGTTCATGATGATATTTTAGAGAATGGCAAAAGTAGCAGTCATCGGCGGCGGAATCGCGGGGCTCACGGCCGCATTCGCATTGCGCGAACGAAATCCGAATATCGAAATTGTTATTTTCGAGTCGGGAGAACGCTGTGGCGGAAAAGTAAGAACGGAACTTGTTCAAGCAAGTTCTGAGAAATTTTTGATAGAAAACGGCCCCAACGGATTTCTAGACAATCAGCCGGCAACTCTTGATTTTGTTACGAAACTGGGCTTGGCCGATCGCGTCATTGCGGCTTCACCGGACGCGAAGCGCCGATATATCTATTTGCGCGGAAAGTTACGTAAAGCGCCTGGATCGCCGCCTGAATTTATCAAATCTGATATTCTATCGTTCTTTGGAAAACTTCGCGTCGCGCGCGAATGGTTTATTAAGAAAGCGACCGTGGAAGTCGCCGCCCGTGAGTCGGTCGCTGCTTTTGTTAGAAGACGTTTTGGTAAAGAAGTTTTGCACTCGATGGTGGAGCCGTTCGCAACGGGCGTCTTCGCGGGCGACATTGAAAAATTAGAATTAGTGTCAGCGTTTCCGCGCTTGGCCGAGTGCGAGCAGCAGTACGGCGGATTATTAAGAACGCTGATTTCGATGGAGCGCGAAAAAAAGAATCTTAGCAAATTGGGAACTCCAAAGCCGCTGACGACGATGCTCTCGTTTCGCAGCGGAATGGGCGAACTCGTTTCAGCGCTCGAACAATCTTTACAAAAGAATATTTATATTCATTCGCGCGTAATTTCAATTCAACCGATGCTCGGCAGATGGAACGTAACTGTAGAAAAGGACAATCGAAAGGAAGGCGTTTTGTGCGAAGCCGTCGTGCTCGCAGCGCCCGCGCCGGTTGCTGCCGGATTTGTGAAATCGTGGTGTCCCGACGCGGCGAACGACTTATTAACAATAGAATCTGTACCCATAGCAGTTGTAGCATTGGGCTATGACGATCCCGCGGCGCGTCCCAAGGAATTTGACGGGTTCGGATTCTTAGTTGCGCGCGGAGAAAAGTTAAGAATTCTTGGTGCGCTCGCGGAAACATCCATTTTTGAGCGGGGCGGCGGAGGTTTTTTAACGCGCGTGATGATCGGCGGAGCGCGTGCGCCGGAATTATTAAATTGTACAGATGAAGAATTAGTATCTATTGCGCGCGAGGATTTGCAAACAGCGACAGGCCTGCGCGCGGCGCCAAACATTAGTAAAGTTGTCCGTTGGGCGGCTGCTATTCCTCAATATACAATTGGGCATGCCGCGCGGATCGCCCGAATCGAAGCCGCGCTCGGACAGCTTCCAAATTTAATACTTGCCGGCGCTTCCTATCACGGCGTCTCCATAAATGATATTTGTAAGAATGCGCTCCAAATCGCGCGAACGTTCGTTCGTTAGCAGCGTCGAACTCACCTCAGTTGTTGCGTGACAACCCGCGGCGCGCAGGTTACCTTTCCCGGCACTATTCACCCAATCTAACAAATGCAAAGAAACACTCGGCAGCGGCACGCTCTCGCGCAACTCTTCGAGCGCGCCGAGCGACCGCTTACGGCGGAGGAAGTATTAAATATTGCGAAGCGTACAGTTCCGAAGCTTGGAATTGCTACAGTTTACAGAACGATAAAGTTAATGATCGCAGCTAATGAAGTTCGCAGCGTCGAAGTGTTAGGAGAAACGCCTCGTTACGAATCGGCGAACAAAGAACATCATCATCATTTCCTTTGCCGCACGTGCGAGACCGTGTATGAAGCCGAAGGTTGCGAGGGCGAGCGCGGAGTATTAACCGCGCCGCCTGGGTTCCGCGTCGAAGGACACGAAGTCGTTCTGCGCGGCGTATGCGGCACGTGCGTCGACGGAGAAGAAACTAACAATCACGCGCCGCGAAAACCGGCGTCAAAGTTAAAAACTAAAAAAGCTAAGAAACGTTAATATTACTTTTCTGTTCGCGCGTGGGCTTCCTGGACAATCTTCTCGATCGTTTCCACGTCGCGAGGGAGACGCTCCGATAAATTGAGCGGCCCGTTTTCTGTTATAAGAATGTCGTCTTCAATTCGAACGCCGATGCCCCACCACTTCTTATCAATATTGGGCGTGCCTTCGGCAATATAAATACCGGGCTCAACTGTAAGAATCATTCCGGGCTCAAATTTGCGGCCCTTCGTGCTGCCCGAGTCGTGAACGTCGAGTCCGAGCCAATGGCTCGTGCCATGCATAAATACTTTTCGATGAGCGCCTTTCTTTATTAATTCTTCGAGATCTCCCTCCAGAATCCCGACTTCGATGAGCCCTTTTGTAACTTCGCGAACGGCGGCATCGTTAACCTCACTAAACACAACGCCCGGGCGACACTTATCAATTCCGGCATTTTGCGCGCGCAGCACAATATTATAAATGGCACGCTGCTCAGGCGTAAATTTTCCGTTCACCGGCCATGTTCGTGTAATATCGGAAGTGTAGTATCCAATTTCAGTTCCCGCGTCGAGTAACATTAACGAATTCGGGCCAAGCCATTCGTTATTTGTATTGTAGTGAAGAACACAACCATTATTTCCGCCGCCCGCAATCGATGGATATCCGAGGCGCGGACCGCCGAGCGCGCGAAATACAAATTCACACGCTGCTTCGACTTCGCCTTCATTCATACCGGGGCGCGCCGCGCGCATCGCGGCGAAGTGCCCCTCAATGGTTACTTCAATTGCGCGTTTCATAATTTCAATTTCCGCGGGCGATTTAATGAGTCTTTGTTCGCCGATCCATTTTCCCGCGTTGACAATACGAGGCGACTCGCCTGTTCTCGCACGCGTCTCGTTTAGCAATGTATCAATTTTCCGCGAAAAATCCTTGTCGAAATTATTGATAATAACTAATGTCTTCGCGCGCGCCACAGCGTCTTTTAGTAATTTATCCGATTGATCATTTGTAAATGCGGCGTCAACTCCAAAATCCGACAACGCCCGCTCGGGGCCGACGCGCTTGCCCGTCCACGTCTCCCTCGCCGGATCGCGCGGCAGCATCATGAGCGAATACACCGCGCGCTTCTTCGTATTATTAGTATCAATTTTTGCATCCGACGCCGCGTCGGCCGCGTCCGGGTCGAATATTGCCATCGACTCCGACTCGTGAAATCCTGTTAACCAATAAAAATCGCTGTCCTGACGATACTCATGTTCGACGTCGCCGTTTCTCGGAAATACCGGCGCCGATTTAACAATTGCAATGGTCCCAGGGCCGTACTTCGCGATTTCTTCAACAAACGCCGCGCGCCGTTTCTTAAACTCTTCCGGCGGAAGAACGTAATTGTGTAATTCAGTCGGTTTATAAGGAAAACCCTTCGAAGGCTCAACCTTAATAATCGGCGCCTTCTCGGAAAACTCGGGCGCCTGCGCGGCGGCCGAGTGGATCATTAGTATCGGAACGAAGTAGAGAAGCGTTCGGGTTCGCATGGAGAGAATGTACGCGTTCGGCGGCGAACCGGCGAATCGAATTGTTCGAAATTCCTTCGGTTGCGAGAGGCAGCGCGCGCGGCGAGAGCGCGCTACCTCTCTCGGCCTTCACGGCTCCACCCGCGGCGCTCAGTGGACGACGCCCTTGCCGATGTGCCGTTCGTACGCTTTTGTATCAATGACGTTTTTTGTTTCTTTAATAAATCGTTCGAGCTCTTCCTTAGTATTATAAAAATGTGGCGAAACGCGAATCCCGGCTCCCGGCCGGAAATCTACAATAATTTCGCGGCGTTCGAGTTCGGTTTTTACTGCTAATCCAATGGATTCTTTGGCGCCGTCGCGGTCGACGCTCACGGTCACCGTTCCGCCGCGGCGCTGGACGTCGCGCGGCGAAGTCGGCCGAAATCCCGCTTCCATACATGCATCAAAAAACCAATTTGTCATTTCAATACTTTTCTCGCGAATATTAGCAACTCCAATTTCTGATATAATTTCGTACCCAGCCCGCGCCGCGTACAACGCAGGAACCGCCGGCGATCCGTGCAGAAACCGCCGCATATTCTTAGCATAACGAATCGCACCCGTTTCGAATGCAAACGGATCGGCGTGCGCGGCCCAACCTGTAACTGTAGGTTCGAACTTTGTTTGCAAGTCGGGGCGAACATACAAATATCCGGCGCCGGGCCCGCCACAGAGCCACTTCACGGAACCTCCGACGACAATATCAACATTCAATTCGCGCACCGAAAACGGGACTGTGCCCGTCGATTGATAACAATCAAGAATGACCATCGCACCCACAGAATGCGCTTTCTTAATGATCTCTTTCGCGTTCATTAAGAATCCAGATTTATACAATACGTGCGAAATTTCGACCGCGAGCGTGCGTTCGTCGATCGCGTTCAAAATGTCTTCGAGCTCGATCGTCATGCCGTCGCGGCTTTTGATAGAAACCGTCTCCGCGCCTCGCTTGCGCGCGGCCTCCCAAACATACTGAACTGTCGGGAAGTTTAATTCTGTATATATTATTTTGTTCCGCGGCGCCTTGAATTCGAGCGCACTCGCGATCACGGATTCGGCGACCGAAACGTTTTGATGCATTACAATAGACCCTTCAGGGGCGTCCATTATTTTTGTTAATAATTGACCCGTCTCGACGGGCGCGTCCCACCAGCCTTCCGACCAAGCGCGCACGCCGCGCGTGGCCCACGCGTCGGCAAAATTCTTTAATTGATCATAAACGGTCTTCGGCATCGCGCCGAGCGAGTGCGACACCAGATAAGTAGTCTTTTCGAGAATCGGAAAGAGCGGACGGTAGCGCAGCAGCGAATCGTTTTTCATAGGTATATTTTAGTTATTTTATAAATCGAAATGGTTGCATTATTTAATACTATTATTTCTTTTTCGACGCCCCGGGCGTCTCGCTTGTCGAGTCGTGAAGCGGCCGCCGCGATTCTTTTTCTTGTTCGCCGGGAAGCGACGGCGGCTTTGCACCAGAACTCTCTTCCGGAATGACTTCGCAAAATAAATCAAAATCAAATCCGCCCTCGGAGCGGTCGTCGCGCGCGCCGCGCACTTCAAGAATCCACGGCGTGGCGAAGTTTACAATATCCGACACCGGGCGGATCACCATATTTCGGGCTTCGTAGCCAAGAATTGTAAATTTGTCGACATTCGTATCGTTAGCGTCCGAAATGGTAATGTTGGTCGGCGATTCGCGTTTGCCGTCAACCAGCCGTATCCGGTCGGCATAAAATGTAATGCGTGCCGTCGATTTATTAGCAACTTCAAAATGAAAGGCGGGCGCGCCGTCTTCGTCGTCGGCGAACGCACGGATTGTTAATGATCCGCGCTCAAAACGATAACTGGTTTCGTAGGCCTGCGACCCCGGAACGGTACGTACGCGATAACGCGTATCCTCGCCTCCGAAGATCGCCGCGCATCCGATCGATAAAAACGCGAGCGAAATCACAATAATAAATAAATAAGCTTGTTTCATTAAAGTTACTTTTCAGCGGCGAATTCGGCCGGTATTGTAATGATGACTTCGCCAGACCACGGAGATCGGTTGCCCGCGAAATCGTACGCGCGGATTTGATAGCAATACTTCACGCCCGCGGCTGCCGTCTCGTCATGAAAATGCGTATTTTTTGTAGCATACAAACGCGTTAAAGGATCGGCGCCTTCGGATCTGTAAATTTCATATCCGTAAATTCCATCGACGCCTGATGCCGCGTCCCACCGCAGCTCAACGCGCCCGCGCGCGAAATTGGCTGCGAACTGCGCGCCAGCGGGCGGCCAGACGGGCGGAATATTATTATTCGATTTCGGAGCCTGAAGCGCGCCCTTCGGCCATAAGTAACATCTCACCTCTTCAAAGTTTTCGTCGAGACTTTTACATACATTCGCGTACACGCAGCCGACCACTTTATCATAATTCCCTTCGCGCCATTTTTTCGGCAAATCGGGATCGGCGAGAAGCGGGCGCGCCATACCTATCAAATCGGCGTCATTGTTTTGTAATATCTGTTCCGCGAGCTCGGGCGTGTGGATTTTGCCGGTCGCAACTACAGGTGTTACAAATCCATGTTTACGAATAAATTCGCGAATCGTCGATGCGCCCGGGAGATTCGCGCCGTCTTGATAATTCTTTCCGGGCATGCAGCGATCGCCGCTGTAGCCAGTATAAGGATAAAGAGGTTCGCCTTCCTTAACAATGGCGTCTTCGAATTTGCCGCCGTTTGATAATGATAACCAATCGACTCCTAATTGTGCAAATCGCAGAGCTGTATATTTCGTTTCTTCGACGGTCGCGCCGTCTTTAATACATTCCTCGGCGAGGAAGCGAACGCCGACGGGAAAATCGCGGCCGACTGCGGCGCGGACCGCATGAATAACTTCACTCGGCAAACGTAAACGATTCTCGAACGCGCGGCCGTACTGATCGGGCCTCTGATTCTTTTTTGATAGAAAACTCGAAAGTGTATACGCGTGCGCCATGTGGAGTTCGACGCCGTCGAATCCGGCCCGCCGAGCGCGTTCGGCAGCCTCCGCGTACGCGTTTCGAATAAATACAATTTCTTCAATTGTTAAATCCCTCACTCTCTGCCGGTATCCGTTACGCGATATTTTCAAGAAATGTATAATTTGGGGGACGACCAGCGCCGGCGACTTCTCGCGCATTTGTTTACATAAATCAGAGAGCGCCGGAATATACTCATCGCCGCAAAGTCTTAGTAACGGACCCGACTTGCTTTTGTGCACGGCCATCGCCTCGAGCACAATCATGCCCGGCTCCCCTTCCGCGAATCTTAAATAACGGTCGCGAATCTTATCATTAACGAAGCCGTCTTCGCCCGAAAGGCGCGTGACCATCGCGGGCAATACAATTCTGTTTGGCATGCGCGCGGCGCCGATCGCGAACGGCTGAAAAAGCAGCGGGGTTGCGAGGCCGTTCATAACATGTATCGCCGTTTGATGAATATACTAATAACCCGCGGGAGTATTTCCAACGTGGCCCGTTTGATTGCCTTCCGGCCCGCGCCACGTTCCGGTCAAATGTTCGTCGGGAACGACGAGCCCGTGAACGACTTCGCCTTTTTGTAGCGAATCGACAATCTTAGTAACGTCTTCGAGCTTCACTCCGCCGTACCACGTTTGCTCCGGATAAATAACAACCGACGGCCCTACGTGGCACTGATCGAGGCAGCCGGCTTTGTTAACTCTAACAATTCCCTTGAGACCGCGTTTATTGCATTCCTTTTTTAATGCTTCGCGAACCTCGACCGAACCCTTCGCGGAACAACAACCGCGCGGATCGCCGGGGGCGCGCTCATTTTCACAAACAAAAATATGATGTTTGAATTTAGACATTGGAGTTCAGTTCAAGGTTAACGGCCGATTGTTATTTTAACAATCCTTTTGCGATCACTAGCTTTTGAATCTCGGTGGTTCCTTCATAAATGCGAAGCGCGCGAATCTCTCGATATAAACGTTCGACGGGCGTGCCGCAGGTGACACCGAGCCCGCCGTGAAGCTGCACGGCTTTATCAATAATCCGTTGCGCGGCTTCTGTAGCAAACATTTTCGCCATGGAAACGGCGGAAGTGATGCGCGTCGACCCGCGGTCGAACGCGGCCGCGGCGCGGTAGACTAATAATCGCGCGGCTTCCAGATCTGTAGCCATTTCGGCGAGGGCGGCGCGCGTTAATTGTTGTTCCGCGAGCGGCTTTCCGAATTGTATACGTTGTTTCGCGTGCGCAATCGAATCCGCGAGAGCGCGCGCGGCGAGGCCGCACGCGGCGGCGCCGACGCTCGTTCGAAATGTATCTAAATTCGATAATGCTAATTTTAGCCCTTCGCCGTCTTTTGTTAATATATTCTCACGCGGAACGCGAACGCTACTAAAGTGAATCCTGCCGATCGGATGCGGCGCGATCACGCGCTGGCGCTCGACGCGAACTCCGTCAGCCGCCGACGGAACGAAAATCATCGAAAGACCCTTGTGGCCCGGCGCGTCAGAGGTTCGCGCGAGAACAGTATAAAAATCGGCGACGCCCGCGTTGCTAATGAAAATTTTCTCGCCGTTCAGGATATAAACATTATTTTCGAGGCGCGCGGTAGTCTTAACATTTGCGAGGTCGCTGCCGGCTTCCGGTTCGGTCACGGCAAAGGCAGCAATGGCGTCGCCCTTCGCAACACGCGGGAGCCACGCGTTCGCTAACGTTTCGTGGCCCGAGAGCGCGAGCGGATTGCCGCCGAGCCCCTGCAAAATAAAACAATTATCCGCGAAGCCGCTTTCGAAACTTAACTTTTCACGAACGATACAGATCGAACGCAGGTCGAGCACGGCGTGCCGCCCGCCGAAATCTTCCGGAACGCACAATTCTAATAAACCGGCTGCGCCGAGAATCTTAACAAACGCGCGCGCGGCTTCGTCTTCGCTGAGCGAACCGTTTTCAAATTGGTCGCGAATCGGTGCGCATTGCTCGCGGGCGAATGTTAACGTTTCGGCCCCGAGTGCGAAATGAATATCATCAAAAAAAAAGTTTTCGAGCGCGCCGGGTTGCATGAGTATTAACCGCGAATTCGGAGTGCCGCGCGCTCGCCGCGCAGCGCTCCGATGGCTACATCGCGAAATGTAGGAATCGCCGCGCATCGATTGTTAGCAATCTCGATCATGAGCCCGGCGCGAACGCGCGCGAATGCATCCATTGCGTCGAGTTTTCTTAGTTTCATGAATGCCGACGCAACCGCCCGAATATTAAATTCGAGCTGAACTTCGGGAGGCAGCGCGTCGAATGCTTTTCGCTCGGCCGCCGGAAAAGCCAGCAGTCTTTTTTGTAATATTCGTCTTGCCGCGAAAGGGAGGGCAGCGCGCGCGAGCCAAAGTGGAACGCGAAATAACATTTACTTTTTCGCGCCGAACGGACCCGGCGAATCTTTAAATACAATTGGCTTCTTTGCTTTCCACGCCTCGTACGCAATCTTAAAATCCGGGTGTTCCATACAAATCGCCTGCGCTTGCGCTTCGGCCTCGATCGCGGACGCGGTGTCCATTGTATATTCTGATTCTAACATTTGTTTTGTCATCGCGAGGCCGAACGCGGGGCCGCACGCGAGTTCATAACAATACTCCGCCGCTCGCGCACGGAACTCGGCGTCGGGGAACACGCGGTTTGCGAGACCGATTCGTAAACATTCTTCCGAATTGATAAATTCTCCGCGCATGAGGATTTCCGACGCGCGGCCGAGCCCGACGATGCGAGGTAACAATTGGCACGCGCCCATGTCGGCGCCGGAAAGCCCGACGCGAACGAACAGGAATGCCATTTTCGCCGACGATGATAATAATCGAATGTCGCTCGCAATTGCTAATAATGCTCCCGCGCCGCAACACGTTCCGTTCACGGCGGCGACGACGGGTTTTCTTAGTTTTCGCAGATTCGCGACGACCGCGCCCGTCATGCGCGTGAATTCTAATAATCCTTCGGAGTCGCGCGAAAAAAGGTTGCCAATAATATCTTCGACGTCGCCGCCCGAGCAAAAGCCGCGGCCTTCGCCCGTAATCATAACAACTCGAACGTCACGGCGGAATTCGAGCGTTGCAACAAAATCGCGGAGCTCGGCGTAGATTTCGAACGTCAGCGAATTCAACGAATCGGGACGATCGAGCGTGATCGTCCCGACACCGTCTTTTATATCAAATCGAAAAAGCTTAGCCATCATAAATACTGATAAAAACTCATTGAGCTAACAAATACTTTGCAACCATTCGCTATTCGCGCCGCGCCGCGCTGACATAACCATTGTGCGGAACGACGGGCTCGTTTTCGTTAACACTAAGATACGTGTAACTGTTAAGTCCGTCCTCGTAGCGTTGCATAAGCCGGCCCGATTCGTCCATCGTGATTTGCTTTGCGCGCAGCGCCGTTTCGACCGCGCTGCGCACGCGGCTGATGAGATCGTTCTTATCATATTCCATATATTCCAACACCGCGGAAACGTTGTCGCCCTTCACGGCGTGCGTTACTACATATCCGCCTTCGAGCGCCTTCACGTGGACGGCGTCGGTGTCCGCGAATAAATTGTGAAGATCGCCCAAAACTTCCTGGTACGCGCCGACTAAGAATACACCAATATAATAATTCTTTCCGGCCTCAATGTTATGAACTTCGAGAGAGTGCTTCACATCGCGTAAATCGATAAATTCATCAATTTTGCCGTCGCTGTCGCACGTGAGGTCGGCAATGATCGCGCGCCGGGTCGGCCGTTCATTTAACTTTTGAATCGGGACGCACGGGAATAGTTGTTTCACCGCCCAGTGGTCGGGCGCGGATTGGAAGAGCGAGAAGTTACAATAATAAGTATCCGAAAGTTGCTTTTCCAAACCTTCCAATTCTTCCGGCACGTATGCTAATTCTTTTGAAACCTTAAGAATCCGCTCGCAAATCGCCCAGAAAAGTTCCTCGACGCGCGCGCGTTGCTTTAAATCAAGAACGCCGAGCGCGAACGCCTGTATCGCCTCTTCTTTAACTTCGAGCGCGTCGTGGTAAGCCTCCTGAAGATTCTTAATAGAGATGCTCTGATAGGTTTCATCGAGTTTTTTTAGTATCTCGTGGTCTTCTTTAGTAACGGGCTGCGGCGCCTTGTTTCTTAACAATTCATTTGTATCAAGAACGTTAAATACTAATACAGAGTGGTGCGCCGTAAGCGCGCGCCCCGATTCTGTTACAATGTGCGGGTGCGGCATTCCGGAAAGACGGCATGCGTCCGCAATCGCCGCGACGACGTCGGCGGCGTATTCGCGAAGCGAATAATTCATCGACGAGTGAAAGTTAGTATTGCTTCCGTCGTAGTCGACGCCGAGTCCGCCGCCGCAATCGATAAATTGCATATTCGCGCCGAGTTTATACAATTCCGTAAGAATTCGCGACGCCTCGCGCAACGCATCTTTAATCGCGCGAATGGCTGTGATCTGGCTGCCGATGTGGAAATGCAACAATTGCAAACAATCGAGCATGTCGCACGCTTTTAACTTATCGACGACTTCAACAATTTCCGCGGTTGTTAATCCAAACTTCGAGCGGTCGCCCGTCGACTCGACCCATTTGCCAGCACCTTTTGTAGTAAGACGCGCGCGAACGCCAATATTCGGGCGGATGCCCAGTTCTTTTGATACTTGTAATATCGTTTCGAGTTCGCGGTAGCGGTCGACTACAATAATGGTTCTGCGGCCGAGTTTTTGGCTAAGCAGCGCCGTTTCGATATACGCGCGGTCTTTATATCCATTGCAGACAATCAACGCCTCGGGATCGTCGAGAAGCGCAAGCGCCACAAGCAGCTCGGGCTTGCTGCCGGCTTCGAGGCCTAAATGATACTGTTTTCCATAATTAGCAATTTCCTCGACGACGTGGCGCTGCTGATTTACTTTAATTGGATAAACGCCTCGGTACTGGCCCTGAAAATCGTGCTCCTTGATTGCAACATTAAATGCGCGGCAGAGTTCGTCGACGCGTGTTTTTAATATATCAGAAAAACGGATCAGTAGCGGCGGATTGAATCCGCGGCGCCGCAGGTCGTTGACTAATTCATATAAATCAATTTCGGTTCCCTGTCCGGCGTCGGCGCACATCGCGATGTGACCCTGTTCATTTACAGTAAAATAGGGCGCACCCCACGAATGAATACCATAAAGATCGAGTGCATCGCGAACGGTCCAACCACGGGTTGAATCTCGTTGTTCCACAGCGTCGGGACTCCTGGAGTTTAATTAAAAGAGAATCGCGGAATTGGTTTTATTAGCTTTTGGCGCGCGTCATTGAACACGTTTGCGAGAGAATTCGCAAACGATCAAATTTGTTGAATCAGCGGAGATCGTTTTTGTATATTTCGAATGCGCGCGGCAATGCTACGATTCGACGAATCTGCGCCGGCCGGCAGCGCGCGTTCAATTCATGCGCGCGTGAATTGAATTCTCGCGAAGCTCGCTCACGCGATTCGCACGCTGGCTTGACGCAGTTCACACCAACGCTTGCTCTCCTGTACGCGTTTCATATTGTTTGACTCCGCGGCCGAGTATTCTTTCTGGCCAAAGCCCTTACTTCGTTTGCTGTATTCATTGATTAATCTACAAATCCTTATGTCAACCCTCTGGATTACGTCGCTTGCTATCTCTGGAACAATTGTAGCATCTCCTGTTCAACAGGGGCCCGCGCTTCCAGGCGTGAACCCCCCGGGCGTCCAACAAATCCCGGGCAGCCCGAATCCAACGGCCCCGCCGCGGCCGACGCTGTCTCCCGAAGAATTAGCATCGCGTTTTGCGGAATCACTCACGGGACTCGCGGGCCGTGTGAATTCTCTTCGGCGTCTCGCAAATCTTGGCGATCCGTCGGGCGAAGCACCCAAACCGCCCGCCGGAACCATTGATGCAATTCGTCGAATCCTCGGCGACATCACTCGCGAAATTCATCTCCGCGCACACCCCATTGAACTCAAAGTCGCGGGCAGTACCGCGGAATCATTAGCATCGCCCGCGGCGCGTTCGATTCCGGCGGCCAGCATCAAAACAGCGCCGGAAATGAAGCGCACGGCCATTACAAATGTAAATATTACAACTACCCAAGGACCGGGCTATCCCGCAATTGATGCTTCGAAGGCCGACCAAATTGTGTATCGAGTTGGCGGCGTCGAGATTCGGCGCGGCGAAATTGATAATATTGTTTTGGCTCTCGCGAAGTTCCAACCGGAGACGAATCTTGAATTCCACGGCGCGAAGGCTGTTCGCGGTGGAGTGCTTCCTCGCGCTCTTCGCAAATCAAGCTTGCCCGAAGGCGCGGATGCCATCGTTCAAAAGGCCAAGTCGCTTCGTGATGAAATTGCGAGTGGCAAGCGAACGTTCGAAGATGCCGCCCGCGAACTGTCAGACGACCCGTCGACCAAACCGTTTGGCGGCCTTTGCGACGGCTGGAAACCGTCGTTGCTGCAGCCGCTCGAACTCGCGGTGATGGCATCCATGAAACCCGGCGAGATCTCGGAACCGTTCATGATGACGTCGGGAATGGAATTTATACAATTAATCGAAATTAAACAAAATGCCGCCAAGCCTTCCGATAGCGAAATTCGGATGCGCCGGATTATTCTTAGTTTCAACTTGCCTAACAATATCGCAACGTTAACAAAAGCAGCGAATGTTGAAGTGCTCGTTAATGAATTCGAACATTTATTGCCGGATCAAATCCAGCGAACGAAAAGAACGCAGTAAGCAGCTAACGAAGCGGTTCGTTAACAAATCCTGCCCCGGGCCCCGCGAGAAACTCGCGTTCGGCTACGGTCCACTTCCGGCCCCAAAGCCGGGCGCGTTTCACTTCAGATAATAAATTAACAATTTGCAGAATTAGCATATCGCGATCCAGCTTCGTGCTGGATCGCAGCCGCGCGAGGTCCAAGACGCGTTCCGCATGCACGGAACGCGATGCGTCGAGATCTCGGTACGCAGCGTCCAGAGTGAACAACGTTGCTTCGAGTTGCGCGCGTGTCGACGCGAGATCCTGTTCGACTTTCGATTTTTGTAAATGTAACAAATGGGCGTAGCCGCGCTCGGTTGTTAACAATTGCTGAAGCTCATTCCGTTCAACAATAAGTTCTTCGATGCGTTCGCGCAGTTGCCGGCCCGTGCTTTGGAGTTCACCGATTTCTGTATGAAGTGCAGCGTTAGCATTCTTGAGCGCGGCGGCTTCGGCGCTGAGTGCGCTGCGCGCAGCTTCGAGTATTCTTATCTTTTCTCTCGACGCTTCATGCGCCGCGCGCTCGATCGCGTGGCGTTCGCGCTCGGTGTTTAATTCTAATTGGAGCTTTTCAATTTTCGATTGGTAAGAAGTTCGCTCCTTCCGAAACTCATCCATTCGATCGAGGAATTCCGTCTCGCGAACTGATATTTGTACCTTGAGATCCGCGATGGCCTTTTCGTTACTTTGAATAGTATCTAACAACTGTAATCTTTCAGCCTGAAGATCTTTAACAATCGATTCGATCCTCGCGAGATCGGATCTTAATAATTCGAGCGACGATTCGAGTTCGTTAACATTCTCTTGATAACGTTGAATCGACTCTCGCAGCGATTCGCGTTCGCGCTGAAGAACCGCCACTTGTTTTTCGTATCCCGCGATCGCCTCGCGGCTCTGCGAAAGACTAATTCTAAGCGCCTCTTCACGCGCTTCCGACGCATCGGCCCGGCTCGTTTCGTGCGTAAGTTTCACCTGCAAGTCGGCCGCATAACTCTCAGCCGAAAGAATTCGTTCTGACAAAGCAGAAACCTGATCCTCAAGTTGAGCGATTAACTGAGTCGCCTTTTCAACCTCTTTTACGGTTTTAAGAACCTCATCCGACCGCTTCCTTCGCTCTTGTCCGAGCTCGCTCGTAAGCTCGTTTAATGCTCGCTTGGATCCTTCGAGTGAGATTTGAGTTTCTACGAGTAATCGTTCGGAAGATTCTCGACGCGACTCTGCTTCGGCCATTTGGAGCCTAAGCTTTTCAATGTCTAATTCATAATTTCGCAGCGATTTCGATGCTGCATCGAACGCATCTTCTGCATTTTTTATGCGTTTAATCAGCTCATTCTTTTCAGCACTATCACGCTCAACTGTCAAATGAAGTTGTCTATTATCCAGTTCAATTCGTGAGCTTTTATCACGAAGTTCCTGCAGCTCCTTATCAATTCGTTCAAACTTCAATTGTTCATCGCGCATGCGCGCTTCGAATGAAGTTCGCGCTTCTTCAAGTCCGCGCACTCTCTCAACGGCCGATCCCAATTCTCGAATTGCAGTCTCGCGCCGATCTTCTGCTTCGCGCCAGCGGCGTTCAATGTCGCGAATAATAATTTCTTTAAATTCTGAACCTTGCTGTCCCTTTTCAAGAATCTCAACGCGCTGCTTCGCTACTTCTAACTGATGAACAACCTCGCCGATCTCACGCTCCAGCCGATCTTTTTCCGCGGACAATTGTGATTGGGTGCGTTCGATTTCAGTTGTGAGTCTTTGGCGCTCTGCTTCTAACAATTGTTCAGAATTAGCTAATTTTTCATTGAGCGTATGAGCCCACGCCATTTCGCGATGCATCACAATGGCTGTTTCGTGATTGGATCGTTCCAACGATCCAACCTTCTGAATTAATTCATTAATTTCATCATTAGATTTTAGCTTTAAACGCGCAGCTTCGCGCAAGACTCGCGAGAACAACTCAACCGCTTTTTCAGATATATCAATTCCAGCGCGGTGAATTGATTCTTTCAACACGCGTTCCCTTTCTTTATCATCGCCTTTATCAAGTTCCCCAAAACTCGTTAGCGCCCGCGGAAGGAACTCCGGATTATGACGAGCAATTAAACGCAATTCTGATTCCGGGGTCAGCGAAACAAATGGCTTTTGCGCAACTCCATTTGAGCGTGCAACCGTTACACGCGCTCGTGGCGCTGCAACTATACGCATACCCTTTGAACGAACTTGTAAAGAAAACCCAACACCCCATGCGCGCAAATCGAGACCGTCATCGAAGTCAGATAAATCTTCGAGCACCTTCCTCCGAATCAATATACCATCGCCAAACGCGGCATCTATATCTGTCTCAGTTCCGTTGGTTAATAACGATTGTGGCCCCCCTATCCATGACTGATCTTTGCCGAGCGAGGCGCCTATAGCTACGATCTCGCCAGAAGAACGCGTTAACACTGGTGCAACTGCAGCGTATAAATCGTTTTGAACCGCTACCGCAACCAGTTCGTCAACCCATAACGAATGTGGATGGGCAGTTCGCGGCAACAATGCGATAAATTTTCCGGTCGACTCACAAACAAGTGCTTTAATTTCGGACGCTTCGTTCGACTTTAAGAATAACGGAAACGCCCACGGAAATTCTAAAAGCACTCGCTCAAACGCACTGTGGTTGCTTCGCATGACTACAAAAACCTCGGTGGGTCCCGCGTAGTCCTGCGCCGCGATTTCTAATAAACGCGCTCCGAGATTAGAAGCATCCGCGTTAAGCACTCCGATCGTTATGAGCGGAAACCGTTCGCGCGGGATGCGTTGATCGCGTTTGTTCACTTTGTTTTCGATCGCGCTTCGTGGAGCAAATCCAACAAATGAAGCGCTTGATCGCCCAGGTTTCTGATGCGTTCTTCCCGATCCGCAAGCAGAGCGCGCAACTTTTCGAGTTCATGATCTTTCGAAACGAGCTCGCCGCGCAGTTTTTCAACGGCGGCTTTGAGTTCGCGCAGGGCGGTTTCGACGGAAGCGTCGGTCACGAGTGGGTCTTTTGCTCGACTAACAATTTGAGGCTGCTGCACATTGTAACAAAAGATTCTCAAAATCCTGAAACGCCTCGGAAATGTAGCGAGGCTTCGGGAGCGATGCACGGGCTCGATCAATAGTATTACGATCGGAAAACTCGGTCAAAACGCGCCCAATCGAATTGATATCACTGGGCTCGAATAGGGCGCGCTCGCCCGACGACGCGACCACTTCCGCAAGTCCGCCTCGAGCCGACCCGATCACGGGACGGCCGGCGGCGAGCGCCTCCAATGCTACAAATGGCGTGTTTTCGTGCCAAAGAGACGGCACGGCCAGGCAGTCGATTTCCGACAGCGCGAGACCGAGTTCCGCCGGGCCGAACGGTTCTTTTATATTTACTCTGTGCATATTTACACTTGGGTTCGCTCCTATCAATTTAACAATTCGCTCGGCGTATTCCGGAAATTCTTGCATTTTGCCGCGAATGATAAGTTTAGCGTTCGTTTTTGTAGTTAGAAACGCCTCGACTAACTGAAGCAATCCTTTGTGCGGCGCGATCGTTCCAAAATAACCAAATGTTACTTCTACGGAATTATTAGCTTTTAAGTTTGCAAGCCGCGACGGATCGATGCCGTACGGAATCCGCGCGAGCTTCGACTCCGGAAACCCGTGTTTCACGAGCGTATTATAGAGAAAACGCGAGGGCGCCGCGGTTTTTGTTAATTTAGACAATACGGCGATCATGCGCTCCTTGCGTCCCGCGAGCGCGAGCGACATCGCAGGCAACAATTTTCGATGCAAGTGCCGATTCGTAGTATTCACCGCGATTTTCTTAACTTCTTCGGACAGCCCCGAATCGCGGATCGCGCCGCCAACGCCTGAATGGATACATTGAAAACACCCCAAACCTCCGTCGGGAGGCCCGTCGCACGCGGCGCCGCCGGGCAATGTTAATGTTGCAATCGGGCAAATTGTAAAAAAATCTGTAGCATGCGCAATGCTAGGAATCCCGCGCGCAATCGCTTCCGCCGCGCACCCGATGCCAATATTGAGCCAATGAAAGAAATGTATTAGATCGGGCTTAACCTGATCGAGCCACGCGCGAAACTGAACTTCGCGGATGGGTGAATCGAATTCGGCGAGCACCGGATTGCTTATATCTAATGTTGGCGCCGCGATGCGCCGCACCGGAATTTCATCATACGGTTCGTCGCCGCCGGCCGCGCGGAATGCCGCACCGTCGGCGTGCGGCTCAAATGTAAAAATAAACACTTCGTGGCCGCGGCGCCGCGCCTCTCGCGCGAGCGCGAGCGCGTACTGTTCCGTACCGGTGTGATGGCGCGGAAAAAATTGGTGAATGACAAAACCGAGGCGCACGCTCCGATTATTGGTGTTTTCAGCAAATTTTGCCAAACTTTCCGCGTGCGCGCGCGAATCGTAATTCCAACTTGGAACGCCGGGCCCGAATTTCGGGAATTGTTACATTCGCTTCAGTCGCAGGAGCCCGCCGGAATTGTTGGTGAAATCGTAGTCATTGATTCAACGTCTGCCGACGGCACGGCGGCGCTGGCCGCGTCGCAGCATGCGCGCGTTATATCAATTCCGAAATCCGAATTTAATCATGGCGCCACGCGCGCGCTCGCAGCCCAGGGCACCAACTGCGGCGCCATTATATTTTTAGTACAGGACGCGCTTCCGGCCGACCGCGAATTTGTTAATTCACTATTGGAACCGTTCGATGATCCCGAAGTCGCGGGAGCGTACGCCCGCGTAGTACCGCGTGCCTCCGCGTCGCGACTTGTAACCCATGATGTTTCGCGCGACCTCACCGCCGGCCGCTCGCGACTTTACAAAAAAATTGAAGACTTGGATTTGTATCAATCGTGGAGCGCGGGCGACCGCCGCATTTTTTGTCATTTTAATAATGTCGCGTCGGCGATCCGGACTTCCGTATTTGAAAAACTACCTTTCCGATCGTTAGCATTTGGCGAAGATCTCGAATGGTCAAAGCGCGCGCTCGAAGCGGGCCACACGATTGTCTATAACCCCGACGCGGTTGTGGTTCACTCGCACACGAGCGGTATTCTTAAGGATTTTGCGCGGCACCGCGACGACGCGATCATTGAAAAGCAGCTTTTCGGATTGGTTCGTCCGCGTTCGTTCGCGGGTGCACTCGCGCGCGCGGCGCGCCTCGCCGCTCGCGATTTATTGTTAAAACCGCCGGTGTTTTCGCCCGCACTTCGTCTCGCCCAGTCGCTAGGACGGTGGAGCGGAACGTTTGAGTAATCTTTATATTCATTGGAGGAATTGATGAATCGCCGCGCATTTTCGGTCGCCGTCTTCGCGCGATACCGCGGCGCCGTTTTGTTAATTCAACATTTGCGGCTTAAGACGTGGCTGCCGCCCGGCGGAGAAATACAACAAAACGAAACGCCGCTCGAAGCCGCCAAACGCGAGTTGCGCGAGGAAACCGGCCTCGAAGGATCGTTTATATTACAGCTCGGCGTCGACGGCTCGCCGCCCGGCCTTATAGGTTATGAAGAACATTCGGCGGGTTCGAAGGGCCTCCACATGAATTTTGCATTTGTCGCCGACGTGGATACAGATCAAATCCGGCCGAACCACGAATTCGAAAATTATCAATGGGTTTCTGATATATCAACGGTTGACTGCCCGGCGAACGTCCGCGAATTAGTAGATATCGCGCTTGCCGGCGGCGGTTCACCGCTCGTGAGCCTCGCGAGGCGCTGGTTGTTTGCATTTAATCATCGCGACCTCGACGGATTGTTAAACTTATATTCGGATTCCGCCGTTCATACTTCTCCAAAACTGCGCGCGCGCGACCCGAAAACGGAAGGCAAGATTCGCGGAAAACAACAATTACGGCAGTGGTGGCAAGACTGTTTCGCGCGCCTTCCAGAATTGCATTATACAGAAAAATCGCTGACGGCCGACCGCGAGCGCGTCTTCATGGTTTACGAGCGCACGAACCCCGGCGACGAGCCGCTTGAAGTCGCCGAAGTCTTGACCGTGCGCGACGGCCGCATTTGCGAATCAAACGTTTACCACGGGTAGGCGTGTGTCCCGCGGAAACGGGACACGACTCCTAGATTTAGCTTCCCCCTCGCGCCCGCCAGAGGCGGGACGCGATCCCCAAAGGGGATCACGGCGGAGTCTGGCCGCGGCGCGGCGACTCGCGTATCGTCCGCGCCCCAAATTTTTTTATTTTAACAATCTGAAATTATGAAATTTCGCCGCAGCGGCTCGCTCTCGCGTTTTTTTGTCGAGGGAGATCCCGCAGACG
This sequence comes from Planctomycetota bacterium, assembly GCA_046160785.1. GTDB lineage: Bacteria > Planctomycetota > UBA1135 > UBA1135 > JACQFD01 > JACQFD01. The sequence continues at coordinate 8,154 of JBJXHE010000011.1, read as the reverse complement.
TATCCGATTTATCATTAATAAAAGCGCTCGAACGCGACCGGTTCAAACCGCTCGAAGGCGCGATCGAAACGGAATCTTCGGGATGGATCACGCGCGGCGACGCGTCGGGTGCGCGCTTTCCCGCGGAAGATTTGATACATGGCCATTTCTTAGTATTTGCATCGCGCGTCGATCGAAAGAAAGTGTCGCCCGCATTATTAAAGATACAAATATCAGCCGACATGCGCGCTGCAGCCGCGGGCTCGCGCGGAGACAAGCCGATGGCGCGCGCGCAAAAGAAACAAATTATCGACGACGCGATTCGTAAACTCACGGCGCGCGCACTCCCAACTGTAGCAATTACAGATTGCATTTGGAATTGTAAAGAACGCGAATTGATTATCTTCTCGACGGGCGCGTCGACGGTGGAAATGATCGCAAGCGCCTTTCGCGAAACGTTCCGGCGCACGCTCGTGCCCGCGACCGTAAGCTCGATCGCCGCATCCTTTAAATTTACAGAAACAGAACGCCGCCTGTTCAAAGAACTGTCGCCCACACAGCTCCTTCCCAAGCGCGATCATAACGAATCGGATCGTTCCGTACAATTTGCATCCGCGGAAGAGTAGACATGACTAAAACTACAAAGGATATTAAGGATCTGAAACCCGCCGGAGACGAGCGCGCGTTTCTCGGCGAAGAATTCTTAACATGGCTCTGGTGGCGCGCCGACACGGGCAACGCCGAATTTGAGCTTTCATTTCATACAGCCAAATCGAATGGAACCGCCGCAAAACGCACTATTGGAATTGTTATCGAACCGCCTTTATTGTTTCGTTCGCCGCAGGAGGACGCCGACGGAAAACGGCCCGAACAATTATTAAGATTCGGCCAGCCGCTTCGCGGAGCGGAAGCGGCCGCGGGGTTGCGCGCGGGAAAGAAACTAGTCCGCGCAAAACTAACAATTGGCGACGGCGCGCGCGACTGGTCGCTCACGTTCGACGCGGAAACGTTTAGTTTAAAATCGGTGCGCGTGCCCGAACCCGATGCTACAGAAGATTCTGGCGACCGCGTTCTGGAATACGTCGCCGGCTTTGACGAATTGATACAAATCTTCGATCAGTTATTTCGACTCTTTCTGGCGCAGCGGTTGTCGGGAACGTTTAAAGATAAAGAATTTGCGCAAATGAAGAGCTGGGCAAGAGCGAAGGCGGCGGGCTGAGTTTTTGCAAAAAGCTGTTTATTAGCTAATCAATTATTTCTTTATATTTTCTCGCGGCCTCGGCCCAGTCCATCGAGCTTCCGCCGATCCAGTCGCAAAAGAAGTCGCGGCCCGTTATTAATTTTAACGCTCGGTACGCGCACAGGCGGACGAACGGATCCGAATCTAACAAATGCTCGTAGATCGTTTTCGCCGCGAGACGGTCGCGCGCAACGCCGAGCGCATAACACGTCGCTCCGATATGTTTATATCCATTCGTTGCTAATAATGCGCGCAGCGCGGCGTGGCAGCGGCCGTCGCGCGAACGGCCCAGTGCAAGAATCGCAACGTCCTCGAGCGGAACATCGTTCGATTGATGGCTCCGGTCTTCCATCAATTGTTCTATTTCGAGAACCGGCCGCAACGAAGCGAAAATGCTATCAATAATGCCCAGCCGTTCCGCGTCGTTCTTTTGTTTTTTCGCGAGCGGTTTTAACAATTCCAAAATGTATTGTAATTTCTCCTTCCGCCACTCTGGGCCCAGCGAATCGGCGCGCAGTTTATATTTATTATACAAATCGTTCACGAGTTCAACGGCCGCGTCGCGGACCGTCGTCTGAGGAGCGCCCGACGCCTGCAAGTTTACAATTCGTTCAACGGCGGTTTTCAACTCTTCCGCGCGGTTTTCAGTCGAAATCCCGGCCGGACCCAGCTTCTTTACAAATTCAATCAGCGCGTCCGCGCCCGCGTTGCGGCTTGCTAATATTCGAATCGCGATCGACGCCATGATGCGGCGCGCCGGCCAATTCGAAAGCGGAAGGTTCATTCCATAACGATACAGAAAATCGGATGCGAGCTGATGGATATTGGGGTCATTATATAAATCTAATATTTCGAGACCGACGGCGTCAAGCCCTTCGTCGATTTCCGCTCTTCCCGAAAGCCAAGCGCGCGAAAGTTCAAATTGATCGCTCTCCGGCAGCAGCCGCATCGCGTAGCCGCGCACCGAAATATTATATCTATTAGATATAACAATTTCTCGCAAGACGCCGTTCGCCGCTCCGCCAATTTTAGCAAGCGCATCTAAATAATCATATTGCGCGACGGGCGCCACCGAACCCAGCCGGCTCGCGAGCCGGCCCCACGCAGTCGTTCCGTTGAATTCGACAGGCAAGTTTCCCTGGGGGCCGCCGACCGCGGCCCATTTTTGTATCATTTTCTCAAAATCAGTATCCGGCGGACACGTTTGTATTATTCCAATCGCGGCGAGCTGTTCAATAATGATACGCCGGCCGTCCTCGGGATCCGGAATATCGGGCAAGTGCGCTTTCACATCCTGAGCTGCTTTCCATGCGCCAGACTTTACTTTTGCTTTATTGTAAATATTACGAATAAATTCGCTCGCCTCGCCCTTCGGCCCGCTCGTTGCGAGCCTCGCGAGCGCGGACAGCCCGGCGGGAAGCACGTCGCCGTCCGCTTCGTATTTTTTAGCAAATTTAAGAATCCCCGGGAGCGCGGCGGAGTTTCGCTGCGCCCCCACCGTATGCACAATTCGCACCGCTTCGGCTTTCGACGGGGCCTTCGCGATCGCGTCCGATAATTGTAATATCTGATTCGAGTCGAGCGGCATTTGCGAAAGCATCGCTAACGATCGGATTCGAATGACGGCGTCCTTCGATGTTAACGCTAAATATACTAATTTTTCAGCGACGCTCCGAGTGCGGAACAGCCCGAGCGCCGACACGGCGTTGCGCCGCAGTCTTGGTATTTCATGCTGCGTGTACGCCGAAACGTACGGATACATTTCTTCGCCGAACATTTCAATTCGCCGCGCAAAAAAACCCTTCGGATCGTACGGGCTTGCTCGCATCAGCTCGTCGGCTACAAATCGAAAATACATTTTCTCGACAGGAGAACTTCCTTCCAAATATTTAATATTACCGTTGTATTCAACTCCGACGGAAGATCTTACTTCACTACAAATCTCGGACAGCACACCCTCGGGCTGCGCCGCGCGCACGGCCGGCAGCGCCGCCTCGCCGAGTTCTATCAAAAACGCCGTCGTCTCCGCGCGCGACACCTGTTCGGGATGTAACAAAACGCGAAGCAATGCTACTAATCCCATCCAATAGGAACGTTCCCATTCGCCGACCGTCCGGTTCGCGCGCGCGTCTCCGCCGGGATTCTTACCATAACCGTACGCGCCGGGATCGGTCCACGGTATATGACTCACAACGTCAACTGTTACAATATCCGCGAGACTCGTCGAGCGAAGCTGGCGCGCATCTGTAGCTTTTGTCTGGCGGCGCGGCTCAACCATCGTATCCACTGCGGGGCCGGGCTCCTTCGGCTGCTCGCGTGGCGCCGTGCGAACCGGCGGGAAAATGGGTGTTAAGACTGGAAGTCCGCGCGCCCAATCCGACGGCGGCCCCGCGGGAATATCAGTATCTAAATCGAACAGCGCGGAGTTCGCCGGAACAACCGCTCCAATTGCAATAATAACGAATGTTACATTACGCGCGAATCTTAGCATTCGGCCCTTGGTTTAACGAACGTCGTATTTGTAATTACGTTGCTATCGGAACGCTCCGGGGACGTTCGGCTGCAACAAACGGGATCATATCATGATCATTGCGGCCGGTAACCGCCGGCAGCAGGGAATCTATCCCAAAATCCTCGGACCGAGTCGAAATTGGAAGTCGCCGCGCCGGCGAGGCAGAATTCTGCAGTGATGTTCACTGCAACATCTCGAAGAATTGTAACGAAGCTGGCGCGGATGAATTGTAAGATTCGACGGCGGGAGAGGTTTTGGGATAGAGACTATTCGTGAACAATCGTCATGAGCGCCTGGCCCGCGGCGACGGTGTTCGAAGCCTGCACAAAAACTTTGCTAACTTTCCCCGCGGACTCCGAACGAACTTCATTCTGCATTTTCATCGCTTCGAGAATCAGGAGCGGGGTGCCGTCGGCGACGACGTCGCCTTCTTTAACAAAAACAGAAACTACAATTCCGGGCATCGCGGCACCGATGGTCTTTGGTCCGCTCGATCCGCGGCGTTCGGCGGCGTGCGCGGCGCGTTCGCGCTCATTCTCGATTCGAACGGGAAAGACCTCGCCCGCGAGTCCAACGCTAAATTCACTATTCGAGCCTTTCGCCCCTTCGATTGAAACCGCCCAGGATTTGTAGCCATCGAGAATTGTATATTGTCCGAGACCGTCGACTTCGGCGTACGAAACGCGCCGTTCAATACATTCAATCTCGCCGTTCACGCCGGGCTCGCCGTCGAGTCTTGTTCCGAGTTTCTTTAATTTAGCAAAGACTTCCCCGCTTCGCTCTTCAAGCGAAACTTCATATTCGCATTCGCGAATCTTAACATAATATTTCATCGCCGTCCTCGCGCCGACGCGGCCCAAGGATTTGTATTATTACTATTAGAACCGCCCTGCGACGCATCCGACAGCGCGCGCCGCGACGTTCCCAGATGGCGGTGCACCGCCGCGATTAATGCTACAACTTCTTCGCGTTCTGGATCAGAGACGGGCGCAAACCCGTCAAGAAAATGAGTATCAAAATCGCCGGCGCGGAATCGCGAATCTCGTAATACGCGCAATGCTAATGGTGCGGTCGTTCGCACGCCGCCAACGTGAAGTTCACATAACGCGCGGTCCATTCGTTCAATCGCCTGCGCGCGGTCCGGCGCCCAAACAATAATTTTAGCAAGCAGCGAATCGTAGTAAGGCGTTACTTCATATCCGCGGTACAAACCCGAATCGACGCGCACGTTCGGACCGCCGGGAAGTCTAATATTCTTAATAGTACCAATCGACGGCATAAATTGTTTTTCAGGATCTTCGGCGTTCACGCGCACTTCGATGGCGCTTCCACGCGGTTTCATATTCGAACGCAATGATAACTTTTGCCCCGAGGCGACGCGGATTTGTTCACGAACCAAATCACAACTATACGCCATTTCTGTGACGGGGTGTTCCACCTGTAGTCTACAGTTCATTTCCAAAAAGTAGAATTTGCCGCCGCTCCACAGGAATTCTACAGTTCCCGCGTTGGAATAACCAACGGCTTTCGCGGCGCGCACCGCGGCCTCTTGAATCGCCGCGCGATCTGTATCATTAAGAATCGGCGACGGCGTTTCTTCAATTAATTTTTGATGTCTTCGCTGAATACTACATTCACGCTCGCCGACCGCGGCGACGTTGCCGTGCGAATCGCCCATAATCTGCACTTCGATGTGCCTCGGTTTATCTAAATAACGTTCAATATAAATTCTAGCATCATTAAACGCCGATTGCGCCTCGCCGCTCGCGGTGCGAAACGCCGCGGGAAGATCTTTAGCATCGCGTACCATGCGAATCCCCTTTCCGCCGCCGCCGCCAGCGGCTTTGAGCGCAACGGGATATCCTATCTTATCCGCTTCGCGCGCGGCGGCGTCCGCATCGGCGACGGGATCGGTGAGTCCCGGCACGACGGGAACGTTAGCTTTCATCATCGCACGCCGCGAAGATAACTTATCGCCCATCGCGCGCATCGCGGAAGCAGGCGGCCCGATGAATATTAATTTTGCGTCGTTGACCGCCTGCGCGAATTGTGATTTCTCCGATAAGAATCCGTAGCCGGGGTGAATCGCTTCCGCGCCTGTTTTCTTAGCGGCGTCAATAATAGCATCAATTTTTAAGTAGCTTTGAGCGGGCGCGGGCGGACCGATGCAAACCGCTTCGTTCGCCATGCGCACGTGCAGCGCGGTGCGGTCGACCTCGCTGTAGACGGCGACAGTCTTAATATTCATTTCGCGGCACGTGCGAATGACGCGGAGCGCAATTTCGCCGCGATTTGCAATTAAGATTTTCTTCAACATTTTATAAATAACTTTAAATTAACTTGTAACTAAAGCGGAATATTGCCGTGCTTCTTCGGCGGGTTCTGTTCGCGCTTCGTTTTTAATATTTCGAGCGCCGCGATCAGCCGCGGCCGCGTCGCACTCGGTTCGATAATATCATCAATAAATCCGCGAGCGGCGGCGTGGTACGGATGCGCAAATTTTTCTCGATACTCCGCGATTTTCTTGGCTTCCTCAGCCTTCGGATCCGCGGCCGCCTGAATCTCGCGGCGAAATATAATTTTAGCCGCGCCTTCCGCGCCCATCACCGCGATCTCCGCTCCGGGCCATGCTAAGTTTAAATCCGCGCGGATGTGTTTGCTCGCCATGACGTCGTAGGCGCCGCCGTACGCTTTGCGCGTAATAACAGTTAATTTGGGAACTGTAGCTTCGCAGTACGCATATAACAATTTCGCGCCGTGGCGAATGATGCCGTCGTACTCCTGCGCCGTACCGGGCAGAAAACCCGGCACGTCCTCAAATGTAACAATCGGAATGTTGAACGCATCGCAGAAACGAACAAATCGAGCGCCCTTCACAGAAGCGTTAATATCGAGGCAACCCGCGAGGTGCGCGGGTTGATTTGCAATAATCCCGACGGGCCGTCCGCCGAGGCGCGCCAAACCAATAATAATATTTTTAGCGAATTCTTTTTGTACTTCAAAAAACTTTCCGTTATCTACAATTAACCGGATCGCCTCTTTCATATCATACGGCTTGACGGGATCCGCGGGGACGAGCCGGTCGAGAGCGGATTCGCGGCGCAGCGGGTCGTCGTCGGTTGCTACAAATGGCGGATCTTCAATATTATTTAACGGAAGATAAGATAACAATTCGCGTATCTGTACCATGCATTCGCGGTCGTCGCGCGCGACGAAGTGCGCGACTCCCGATTTTTCCGAATGAACGGCGGCGCCGCCGAGTTCTTCCGATGTAACAGTTTCGTGCGTGACAGCTTTAACAACATCGGGGCCCGTGATATGTAAATAGGACGTTCCCTCGACCATAAATACAAAATCGGTGAGCGCGGGCGAATATACAGCTCCGCCGGCGCACGGCCCGAGAATCGCCGATATTTGAGGAATGACGCCCGACGCGAGCGTGTTTCTTAAGAATATATCTGCATATCCGCCTAATGATACAACTCCTTCCTGAATTCTCGCGCCGCCCGAATCGCATAATCCTACAATTGGAACGCCGGCTTTCATCGCCGCATCGAAAATCTTACAAATCTTTTCCGCGTGCGCTTCCGCCAGACTTCCGCCGAAAACTGTAAAATCCTGAGAAAATATATATATTGGCCGGCCGTCGATTCGCGCGTGTCCCGTGACGACGCCATCGCCCAGAATCTTCTGTTGATCCATCCCGAAGTCGGTGCAGCGATGTGTAACAAAACGGTCGAGTTCGACGAACGAATCTTCGTCGACGAGAAATTGCACGCGCTCGCGAGCTGTTAGTTTTCCTTTCGCGTGCTGCGCTTGGATACGTTCTGCGCCGCCGCCGGCTTCTGATTCGCGGCGCAATCTCGCAAGTCGTTCGTGGGGCGATTCGGTCATGGGGACGTGAAGTATATGGAAAAAATGCGCCGCCCCGCATTCGTTGTTATCGAATGAAACAATTCGAGTTATCCTCTCCGCGTGCGCATCCGCGAACTGTTTCATCTTGGCCGGCCGGTCTTCTCGTTCGAATTTTTTCCAACCAAGGACGATTCGGGCCTTCCCGTTCTCTTTGAACGAATCAAAGAATTAAGAAAGCTGCGGCCCGATTTTGTATCTGTTACATACGGCGCGGGCGGTTCGACTCGCGACAGGACGGTCGAACTCGTAACGCGCATTCAGCGCGAAATTGGCCTGACGGCAATGGCGCACCTCACGTGCGTCGGCCACACGCGCGAGGAGATCGCGGCGGTTTGTGCAAAATTACGGGCGGCCGGGATTGTTAATGTTCTCGCGCTGCGCGGCGATCCGCCGAAGGGGCAGGACGAATTCAAGCCTGTCGAAGGTGGATTCCGCTATGCCAGCGAACTCACCGAATTCTTACATGCTAATTTTGATTTTACACTTGGCGGCGCGTGTTATCCCGAAA
>JBJXHE010000010.1:0-32721 GCA_046160785.1 Planctomycetota bacterium | reverse complement strand
CGGTGAAGTTTGGTTTCGCGACACTTGGCATCCGGGTTCATTTAAGGCAATTGTCGATTTGACGACTTTCAATCGAGTGCAAAAGATATTGGGAACCCGAATCCATCGGAAAAGTAATATTACATTTGGTGGAAAATTAATTAAGTGCGCTGAGTGCGGACATATGTTAACGGGCGAGCGTATTGCAAAAAAATTAGCAAATGGTGCGGTTCATTTTCATTATTATTATCGCTGTTCACAACTAAACAGATCGCCGCACAAGACGCGCGGGCGTATTAATGAAACCGAGCTACTCGCTCAATTGTATGAACATTTGAAAACGCTAAAGATATCAGATTCGAATATACAGAAATGGATTATTGATGTAATGCAAGCGAGCGCGGCGGGAACGAAAAAGGAACAAAAAATCCGATCAGCGCGCATCCAGGCAGAACTTACTAAGGTTCACGCTATGAAAAACGAATTGTTAGAACTACGTTTGCGTGGCGAATTCGACCCATCGACGTGCGCAAGCAAAATGATCGAATTGAAAGAAAAAGAGTCCAACTTGCTCATGGATTTGAATCACTGTGGAGTCCAGCAATCCGAGAAAATCGACCTGGCATTAAAGGTGTTTGAACTGTCACAACACCTTGAAACAAAGTGGCTTAACGCTGAATTATTGGAGAAGCGAAAATTAGTAGAAATGCTTTGTTTGAACCTGACCCTTGATGGCGCAACCCTCTATCCCACATGGCGTAAGCCCTTTGATGTGCTCGCTTCAGGTGCCATTTCGAAGGATGGTAGCGGCGATCGGATTTGAACCGATGACCCACGGCTTATGAAGCCGTTGCTCTAACCGGGCTGAGCCACGCCGCCAAATGTTGCGCAGAAGTTACAAACGCTCGTGAACGCCCGCAAGCGTCGGGCAGATAGAACAAGCCAAAACTAATATTATTGAATCGTAAGCGCGACGCCGTTCGAAATGCGGCCGAAAAAGAATGGGATCCCCGAAACCGCGCCGGGAGCCGTGACGTTTTGTAAATAAACCACGACGCCAACCAACATTGGATCATTAGGAATGGCCGCAGGAACGCTGTCTTGCCCTCCGCCCGAAAGCACGCCCGAGTAAACGACATATGAGGTCGCAAGATCAATTAACAGCCAACGCGGATCGCCGTCGCCCACGAGCGAAAGAGGGGTCAAGCCTTGTGTTTCGCTAACGAGAGTCCAGTACGCGTCGCCATCCGCGCCATTGGATGTATCAATACTGACGGTGGAGCCGATCGAAGGCGTTCCGGAAATAGCTAAATTAAAATCAAATGTATTATAACGAATTTCTTCGGAGTGAAATCCCGCCGGAGCTGTAAATGTTACAGAAGACACACCGTCGTAAACCCAACCATAATCCGTTCCCGCGTCAATTTTAACTTTCGACGGCGGCAGCGGCGTGGCGGGATTATTTAAAGTAATAACATCGGACGTCAAATCCAGCGTCGTTGTAGACATCAACAAATCCGCATTCGGAGATATCGCAAACCCCGAAAGATCTAATACTAAACTATCAATGTTTGTCGACGAGCTGATTTGTAAATTTGAATTGCCGACGTTTACTCCGACGTCGAAACGCCTGAATTGGGCGGGTGAGCCTCCGGACGCCGTTGCAAAATGGAATTGGCCCTGAATATCTGCAACAATAGAAATGTCGGCCGGGTTGGCATCAAGAGTTTTTGTTGTAAAGAAATTAAAACAGTTCACTACATTTAACACCGACCAATGATGCTTAAACAACAAGCCCGACTTGGGGTGTTGTGTCGGCGTAAATCCGAGTGAAGCAAAGTATTCCGCCAGCGAAGTGTTATGAATTGGCGAGTACGGCACAACGTTATCATCCGTCGACCACGTCATATAAAGCGGAGTGCGCGCGATCGTTCGAGCAAGCGTCACGCCTTCAACCGGCGGATAGGGAAAAAACAACGGCGCCTGCAATCTTAATAATGAAGTTCGCAAGTACTCAAAGTCTTGCGGAGCGGAGTACGGGTTTCCGCCGAAGAACGACTCCATCAGAGTCTGAGCTGACGGGCTTTGTGTATAATTATCAACATTATCAAACGTTCCGCAAACTGTAGCAAGCGCGGCAAATCGCGTTTTGTTAGGATCCAAGTGCCGCGCGGCATAATTTGTTATACACATCGCGCCCATCGAGAACCCAACGCCGTATACGCGTGAACCATCAAAAGGATGATTTGTAGCAAGCCAATCTAACGACTGGCTGACGGCGATCTGCCCGGGAAGCCAGCTAAATGTATTATCAGCTATTCCAAGCGGAGACATTAACATCCATCCGCGATTGTTAGCTTCATTTGCTAAGTAAGGCATCGGCTGATTATGACTATTCCCGAAACCATGCCACGCGACTACTAATGGCGGCGGGTTTTGAGGGTTATAACCCGCGGGAAGCATCAGTGCGAATTGTTCCGAATACGGAATCCCATTTACTACAATTCCAGTCTCCGCCGGAGAAAATGTAATGTTGAAACCCGTGGCTCCGGGCGGAACGGTCCAAGCGGTCGGCGGCGTAATTGTTACACGCGGCCAATTGCCCGGATCGTTAGGGTCGAGTCCGTGCGGCAATACTTCAGGAACGCCTTCTCTGAGACGCCGAAGAGTGTCCGCGGCCGTTCGACCCGGCTCCGCGAGAACGTCCCACGAAAACGCTTCATTTTGTTTGGGCTTTTTATTCTTAGTAGCCGACGGAGTTGCCTTTCCGCCTTTCCCTTCGCGTTGCTTTATTTGAACAGTCCCGCCCGATGCGAGCGGTTGAAAGATTAGTAGCGCGATAACGGCCGCGAAACCGAAGAGCTGAGGGAGGATCTTCATGGTGTGAATATCAAGGATAGCTCGAATTCAAATAAAATGCAGCGTCATAAAAAATCCAGCAAAAGTTTCGCGAATTTCAGTTGGTCCGCCACCTGCCACCACCCCGGGGAAACTTGCAAAGCACAGTAATTACGAGCTTCTCGAGCGAAGCGCTAATGTTAAGAATTCAGCACGCGTCTTCTCGTCCGTCCGAAAGCGCCCAAGCATGCATGATGTAACAGTTGTCGAATTCTGCTTTTCGACGCCCCGCATCATCATGCACAAATGCGACGCCTCGATGACGACAGCGACGCCGCGCGGATCCAACACTTCCTCGATCGCGTGCGCGATTTGGGATGTCATGCGTTCTTGAACCTGGAGCCTGCGCGCGAACAAATCTACAATTCTTGCGATTTTTGATAATCCAACAATCTTAAGATTCGGAAGGTACGCGACGTGCGCTTTGCCGAAGAATGGTAATAAGTGGTGTTCGCACAAAGAATACAATTCGATATCTTTAACAATAACGATCTCGTCGGTCTCCTGTTCGAATATCCCCGTGCCGACAATTTCTTCCACCGTTTTACCGTATCCGGATGTAAAGAATCGCATCGCGCGCTCGACGCGCTCGGGAGTTTTTGATAATCCCTGCCGGTCGGGATCTTCGCCAAGTGCTAAGAGTAATTTTCGGACGTGGGGCGCGATCGCCGCTTGAGCGTCGGCCGGCCGGCCGCTATTTGTAATTTTAGCGTTTTTTTGTTTTTTCACGGGCTGCTAACGATAAACGACTCCGCCGCCGCTTTGCACTACAGATTCGCCGTTCATGACGTGAATAAGGTCCGCGAGAAGAGTTCCGTCTTGGGAAAACGCCCGCAGACGATCGCCATCCTGGTCCAATATAAAGAGGGTGCCTGCTGGCGAGCACGCAATCGAAATCGGCGCTTCAATGAACTTATTACTAATCACTCTGTTGATAAATTCTCCCGACGGAGAAAAGCGTTTCACCGCGCCCGCATCGCCGCGGTCTAATAAATACAAATCTCCGCGAGGGCCAAATGCTAACGAAACCGGTGACGACGTTTCGCCGTGTTCGACTGCTGTCGAGAATATTTGATAAAACGCACCGCACGTTTTGTAAACTTGCACGAGGCCGCTGCCCGTGTCGGCAATATATAAATATTCGCGGTGGATCGCGATGCCGCGCGGCGATGAAAACGATTCGCCGCTCACTCCGAAAGCGCGCAATGATCCTAAGAATCGCCCGGTTTTTGTAAATTTCTGCACCGAGTGAACGCGAGGCCCGCCGGCGGATGCAACAAATACGGAACCGCGTTCATCAAAACAAAGAGCGGCGGGTTCCGCGAGTTCGCCGCGGCGGTCGGGCGCGACGGGCAGCGAGTCTTCGCGTTTTTCTCCAGTTGTTATATTACCAATTGAGCCGAGCGATTTTCCAAACGCGGAGACCATTCGCACCAATCGCGAAATAGGATCGGCGACGCCAATTGTAAACGTTGGAGAAATTGCAATTCCCGCGCTCGAAGCGCGTCCAGCAGCATCGGCGCCGATCGGGATTGTCCTACGAAGACTAAAATTGTTGCAATCGACGACCTGCACTTCCGCGCGGCCGCTGCCGCGGGAGATAAATAAACAATCATTGCGAATTGTGAGGCCGCCGAACATGCCGGAAGAATGCTCTATCGAAGCGCGATCGGCAACGGCATCTCGCGGATCTTGCGAAATGCGCTTCGATATTTAACGATCGGCGCGTGAATTCCGCATCCACGCACGCGCCGTCGCCGCCCCCTGGCTCGCGCCTGCTTGCGCCCGCCGCGGCGATTGTAGGATTTCTGATTGGTTATTTCTCGATGCATCGCGGGCTTTATAACGATGGGATTTTTTTTGTACAATGGCTTTCGGACTGGGAATTGTTACCTGGCGAGAAACACGTTTGGTTATATCCGCATTTATTATATCTGCCGCTCGCGAAGGGGTTTCATAAATTTATCAATTTGTTCTGGGAAAGCCGGATCGACGAATCGTTAAAATTATTTTCAGCCGTCTTCCTTGGCGTTTCCGGACCGTTTCTCGCGCGACTTTTCTTAACATTTGCCAAACCCGCTCTCGCGGCGTTTGGGGTATTGATTGTATTCTTCACGCCCTCGGTCTGGTATTTCGCGGGCGCGACGGAAATTCATACATTACATCTCGCCGCCGCGGCTTTCGCGCTGTCGGCCGCCGTCAAACCTTACAAATCATTTCCGAACGGATGGTTCATTTTCGGAGCGCTGTGCCTTCAAGCGACGCACCTGACCGGCTGTTTACTGTTTCCGGCGATGATACTGTTACGAGAACGGCACGATTCGCAGGGCGGGCCGTGGCGGCCGAGCCGGATTATTAAAAACGGAATCTTGATTTCCGTATTCGTAGTTTTGCTCGCTGGCATCGCGTATCTGTTACATGTCGTATTTCCCGAGCATAGCGTGCTCCGCGAATATTTTGCAATTCACCCGGGCGACCAGCCCGCGTTAACAACTATTTGGGTCGAATTGATACTTCGCTCGGGAGTGGTCATCGCGTTCGCGCTCGTGTGCGCCGTTTTATTGATAAAGAAAGACGCGTGGGCGGCGGCGTCGGCTCTCATAACATTTGCGCTCTACGCGGCGTTCATCGGAGGCACGCACGTCGAATATCAGGGAGGCTACAATATTCCCGCCGTGATGATTTGGACGCTCGCGATTATTTATTATATCAAAAACTGGAGCAAGACCGCCGCGATCGCCGCCGCCGCGATGATTCTTGCCGCGCAAATCGGCGCCGGCTGGCTGGAAGTTAAGAAACCGATCCAAACGAACCTCTACCGCGAAACCACCGATCATTATAAATCCGCCGCGACCGCTGGCGACACCGTTATTGTTTATATTCCGACCGGCGCCGTCGATTTCGATTTGATGCAATTGCCGAACTTGACGCGTCTTTACCTCTCCGAATTGAATTTGTTTAATTCGGCTTTGCTCGATTCTCGCAACGCGGCGATCCCGTCCGTTCCGTATCTTAACGATGCGGAATCACAACAACTGATTCAACAAATGAAGGAGGCGTTCACGCACGCCCGCGCCGCCGGGAAGCGCATTTTTGTAGCGTTTGAGGCATACGAATCCACAGCCGCAACGCCGCGGCTGGAAGCATTTTCGAAGTGGCTGCGCGAACATTATGATATTGCCGCGCGCCACGAGCGCGCGCGTTTAATTGAATTGCGTGAACGTTAGCGTTCGCCGCGCCGCAGCGCCGCCACGAGAATCTCCGGGCGCGCGCCCGCGCGAAACGGAACGCCGATCACTCCAATTCCGTGGCTTACTAACAAAATAGTTTTATCTTGAACAACGCGGTCGCCCGGATGCCGCGGCCCGAGATTCTTAAGAATCGGCCACTGCACTTGATTGCCGTGGGTGTGTCCCGAAAATACTAAATGAACGCCGCGCTGCGCCGCGAAGTAGAGGCCGGCGGGGTGATGTGAAAGTAATATAATAGTTGTATCTTGATGAATGCCCGCGAGCGCCGCGTCGAAATCAGGATACTTGCCTTCCTCCAAATCTTCAATTCCCGCAAGCGCGAGGCCGGGAACAATCATAACATTTCGATTTCTTAGCGTTTTGATTCCAACGGCCGCGAGCGCGCGCTCAATCTCCCCTTCGCGCCTCCCGCGATAATCATGATTTCCGAATACTGCAAAAACTCCTTTGGCCGCGCGCAACTTTGCCAGAGCCGGCACGATTTCGAGCGCCTCTTCTGTTATATGCGTTAAAAAGTCGCCCGTTAAAACGATCAAATCCGGGTTGAGTTGATTCGTTATATCAATAACACGAGCAAGATCGCTTGCGTGAAGAAACGAGCCGCCGTGAAAATCGGTTAATTGTACGATCGTGAGGCCGTCCGCCGCAACGGGCAGCGAAGGTATCGCGACGTCCTCGCGCCGGATTCTTAACTTTCCCGAATTTAAGAATGCTGTTCTATAAAAATGTCGGCCGCCCAATAATTTAAGCGTTGTCTCGACGCTTCTAAAAAAAATACGGCGCGCGAGCGAGAATCTTCGAGGTTCGACGCCCGCGCGCATCTGTTTGAATATATCAACTACAATTTATACAATAATCCGCGCCGTCGCGGCGTCCCAGTCGATGTTCTTCTCGAACGCGGCCAAGTACTTCCCGCGCTCTGTCGGTTTGTAGTCTCCGACAAACGCGTGTTCCCACAAATCCAATGCTAAAATAACGCCATATCCCGCGACGTTGCCTTCTTCATGCATTGTCACCCAACTATTAATAATCCGTTTTGACCGCGGGTCTTGATAACAAATAACCCATCCGATGCCCGGCGCCTTCGACGTGGCTTTAAAGTCTTCCCACCAATTCTGGACCGAACCGAAGGATCGCTCCGCGGCCTTCGCAAGCGCGCTCCCCTTCGGCATGTCGCCGCCGTTTTTCTTAAGATTCTGGAAGTAGTATTCGTGCAGAACCATGCCGTTAAACTCGAAACCGAATCGCCGCTTCAATTCACAATATTCCGGCGTCGGCGCTTTTTGATCATTAAGGTGCGCGCCGGACGCTACTAATTTCGCCGTCTTATCCATGAGCACATTTGTTCTTTTTACATATCCATCATACAATTTTCCGTGCTCTTCGAGCTGGCCCGCGGAAAGCCCGTCGAGGCCGCCTTTTAAATGATCGAGTGAAATTGATTTATAGTTAGCCATTGTATTTGAAGCGGGATCTTGTAGCGAACTCCCCGCGGGGATTGCTACGGCGCCCGCGGCGCTTCCGTTAGTCGTAGTATTTGCAGCGCACGAGGACGACGCCGCGGCGGCGCCTACAATTCCAGTGGCGGCGGTGATTATAAATGATCTGCGATCCATCGATGAAACCTCGGTAATGTTTATCTGTTAATTATAGTATTAGCGAAGACGGCCGCATTCACGCGCGGACGCCGCAGTTTCGCATGATAGCCAATGCGCGGCGCGTTGCGTGCTATGCTGCCTGCAACAATTGTTCAACGACTCAACAAACCACTCGCCCTTCGCGAACACGCGCTGGTCCGTCGTCGTGGCCGCGGGAGATCGCGCACATCCCGACGCCGAGCGTGCGCTGGAGGAATTGTGCAATTGTTATTGGAGCCCTCTTTACAGTTACGCGCGTCGCAGCGGGCACGACTCCGAAAGCGCGCGCGACGCCGTTCAAGGTTTCTTTGCAAATCTGATTGAAAAGCGATCGATCGGCGGCGCGGACCCAAAGCGCGGACGATTTCGTTCCTACTTGCTCGGCGCGTTTCAACATTACTTATCCGACGAACGCGATCGCGGAAATGCACAAAAACGCGGCGGCGGCCGGAAATTGTTATCATTAAATTTCACATTCGACGGCGCGGAGGAACGTTATCAAAAGGAACCCGCCGGCGGCGCAACGCCCGGCGAAGCCTTCGAACGCGAGTGGGCGCTTTTATTAGTAAATCAGGTTTTTACAACGATTCGCGGCGAATATGAACAATCCGGAAAGCTAAAATTATTTGAAGAGTTAAAGAATCATTTAACGGGCGATCCCGCCTCGCGGCCGTTCGCGGAAATCGCCGCCAAACTCGCGGCGACCGAGGGCGCGGTTAAAGTTGCCGCTCACCGGCTGCGCGAACGCTTTCGCGAACGGCTTCGAAACGAAGTCGCTCAAACCGTCAAAGATCACAATGAAATCGACGACGAAATACGGAGTTTAATGAACGCGCTCGCGCGGTAATCACCGCGGCGAGAAAAGTTGTGTAACCTTCGCGCGCGAGCTCCTCAGAAACGGACATGACTACCATTTCCAAATGTAAGCAATGCGGTGCGACGCTAACAAAAGACGCTGGCCCCGAAGGACTCTGCGCGCGATGTTTACTACAAATCGGAGTCGAGGCGCCCGCGCCGCCGCCCGGCGCGCTATCACCCGCTGAAATCGAGCGCCTGATTCCGGGCGTTCGCATCGAAGGAGTTCTCGGCGAAGGCGGGATGGGAATTGTATATAAAGGAATACAAACAAAACTCGACCGGAAAGTAGCCGTGAAAGTTCTCGCGCCGTCGCTCGGGCGCGACCCTGAATTCGTCGAACGATTCACGCGCGAAGCGCGCGCGCTCGCACTATTGAATCATAACAATATTGTGAATATTTATGAATTCGGCGAAGCCGGCGATATTTGTTATTTAATCATGGAATACGTCGAAGGTCTTAATTTGCGGCAATTGTTACAATTACAAAAAATCACGCCAGCGCAAGCCCTCGCGATCGTTCCGCAAATCTGCGACGCGCTACAATTCGCGCACGCGCACGGCGTCGTCCATCGCGACATCAAGCCCGAAAATATATTAATTGACGCGAGCGGCCTCGTGAAAGTCGCCGATTTCGGGCTTGCTAAATTAGTAAACGCGAACGTTACCGATGACATCGCCTTAACAGGAACACAACAAATACTCGGCACCTTTAATTATATGGCGCCCGAGCAACGCGAACGGCCGGGTGAGGTCGATCATCGCGCCGATATCTTTGCATTGGGCGTTGTTTTTTATGAAATGCTTACGGGCGAGCTTCCAATTGGTAGATTCGCGCCGCCGTCGAAAAAAGTTGAAATCAATGTTCGGCTCGATGAAGTCGTGCTGCGCGCACTCGAAAAGGAACCGCGCCGAAGATATCAAAAAGCGGAAGAATTTAAAACTAACGTTCAGAATGTTGCTAAATTGAGACCGAGGTCTTATGCGCTAAGAAGAGCCGCGCGCCTCGGGACTTTACTCACGGAAGGCAAGAGAAAAAGATATATGTATTCAATTATGATCATCACGGTCCTTCTGCTTCTTAGCAGTTTTCTGAATTGGGAGAGCGTCGAAATTCGTGGAGTAAACGGCCAGTACCGCGAATACTCAAACGCATGGAATGCTAGCAATCAGTATTTCGGCGTTCGCATTCCATCCTGGACCACCATCGTCGCGGCGACGGGGGCAATGGTACTCATCTTCCTCCGCGCCGCGGAGATTATTAAGATTCGTCGTACGATATGGATATTACTTGGAGTCGCGCTAGTTCAAACACTCGCAACGCTCGTGGTTCCACTCGTTTTTACAGATATTAACTCTCGCGCGGAAAACGGGGCGCACGCAGCACTCTTATGCATCTCCCTCGCCGGAAGTATTTTGTATTCTCTTAATAAAGACGAGCGCACCGACGCCGTAGCGCGACACCTCGCTAAGAAACAGAAAATCGAATCCTTGGTGTAAATAATCCCTCGCGCTCAACAAGATCAAGCTTCGCGTCGAACGTCGCGGCGAGCCGGCCCGCGAGACCCATCATCGAATGGAATCGTTCGCGCTGGCGCGGCGGAAGAATAGATGTAACCGTTGACGGGAAAATATGAGCAATAACAAAGTCGTTTTGAATGGATAAGTCAACAATGATCGTCGCGTCGACGCTTGCTACAATTTCGGCGATCGAAAAACACAATGCTAACGTTCGCGGAAGCGCGGGATTGCGGCCGACGATGCGCGGCAAGCCGCGCTCGCTGCGGATCCGGATCGCTGGGCGCTCGGCGCGTTCTGAATTGTAGTGTTTGGTCGCGCGGCGGATCGCGTCGCTAACATCAAATAACTGTTCGGGAACCTGCGAGATCGCATCGACTGCAAGCGCGCTCACGCCCATCGCTAGTTCTTCGAGTTCGTCGATTTGTTGTATACAATTCGCGTAGGCTTTGCGCGTCGAACCGCTCGCGCTCGGGTCGAGTTCCGCGAGCGACTTGCGAAGTATCGCGGCGCGCTGCGTTAAATTGCCGGCGACGTATTCTAACAATTGCGGATCGCTGACATGCGGCTCCGCAGCTCCGGCGGGCGGCGCCGAATTGTTATTTTGCATTTCTGTATGAAGCGCGCGGCGCAGCCAATCCGCGGCGCGATCGATCGTTCCTTTTCCCATGAATTTCGCCACCCGATCGGCACAGCGGGCCTCGAATCTAAAGTTTATATTTTCGCTGCGCCGCCCGGTGTCGCGCCTTCTCGACACTTACTAATTTTTCGATTCCTACGGCGCAAGCCATCGCGCACCCAACTTGTTTCGCGTCGCCCGTATTCAAGATGAAATCGGCGTACGCACTGTAAATCGGATCGCGCACCGCAAGAACCTCGGCAACCTCCGCCGCCGCTAGCTCGCGCGCGGTTGCGTTTTTGTTAGATTCGCTTCGCCGGGCCAGCAAAGGCGGCCGCTCCACGGTATCGTTAAGAATCCGTTTTTGTAGTATCTTGACGCTCGCCGAAAGATAAATATTAACTGTAAATTTAAATATCGGCGCGCTCGCGGGGTGCGTGACCGCGCCGCCGCCAATCGCAAGAACGAGGCTCGGATCGGAATAAATAACCGTGCTCAAGAAACACTGATATTCAATTTCGCGAAACTGAGCGGGATCGTCTCTTAACAAATCCGCGACCTTGGAGCCCGTGTGATTTTCAATAATCGCGTCGAGATCGGCGAACGGGCGATGTAACAATTCAGCGAGCAGAGCGCCAACGGTAGTTTTCCCGGCACAGCGCGGCCCGATCAGTAAAATCGTCATTTGATATGTCTATTTTAACATTCCCGGAAGAGGCTTCGGCTCGCGCTTGAGCGCGTCGAGCGCGGCCGCGCGAAGCGGCGCGAGCGGCGGTTCAGAACCTGTAAAGAATCGAATCTGCCGGACGGCTTGTAACAAAAACCAATTGACGCCGGGGACAAACTTCGCTCCGCGTTCGGCGGCGAGGCGCCCCAGTTTTGTATCCAGCGGCCGCACGACGGCGTCCATGACTACAGATCCCGGCCGAATCGCATCGGCGTCGACGGGTGAAATATCAACATTCGGCCACTGGCCGACAGGCGTCGCGTTAATCAATACATCATATTCTGTGTTTTTGATATGATTCCATTCGATCGCAGATCCCGCGAAATGCTTTGCTAACAATTCCGCTTGCGCAAACCGCCGGCCCGCAAAAGTTACATCCGCGCCACGGCGGCGGACTCCCGCGGCGGCGGCGCGCGCGGCTCCGCCGGTCCCTAATATTAATATTTTTTTGCCAAATAACTTTGCTTCCATTCCAAGTTCGACCGCGTCCGCGGCGCCGTCGTCGTCGGTGTTGAGCGCGCGCCAGCCGTCGGGCGTTCTTACTAATGTATTCGCGGCTACAATTTGGCGGACGGGATCGTCGGCGCGATCCGACTGGCGCAGCGCGTCTTCCTTGAACGGCGACGTCACCGCGAGGCCGCGCATGAAAGGTAGTTTACTAATCTTTTCGAAGAAACTAATAAAGTTGGCGGGCTCGAATGCAAGAAACATCGCATCGAATCCTAACAATCGAAGCGCGATCGAATGAACGGCCGGCGATAACGAATGGCCGATCGGATTTCCTACAACTGCAAATATGGATGTAGTCGCGCCGCCACCGCGCGGCGGAAGCACGGCCCGCAGTTCGGCAATGGTAGGTTGTCCAGGAGCGGTTTCCGCGCCCGCCAACGGCGCGGCGTATACTAATGGTGCCCCCGCCGCAATTGCTAACAATCGCGAAACCATCGCGGCGCGGCCCGTTGCAAATGCAATAATTCGCCCACGGCCGTCGAGCGTAATTTTAGCAAGATCGAGCGCGTCTTCTAAACGATCCGCGTGCGGCACGAATTTGATAAGATCCAGCGGGCCCGCGAGCGAATCTAAGAATTGTAACGCCGAATGCGGATCCGCCGGCATGCCCTCGGCGCGGTGAAAAGATATAATTTTTCGGCAGCGCCCGGGTAATTCTAACATTCGATCCGCGAGCCGCCAGTCGACGTCGACGTACGACGCCCCCGCCGCGGCTGCATCGAGTAATTTTAGTATACAATTCTCAGGCGATCCTTGAAATTGACCGCCGGCCTCGGCGTTCGGGCACGCGACAATAGTCGCTTTCTTTCGGCCGGAAAGTAAAGATTCGAAATCGACGTGCTGCATCGCGTCGACGCGAAATTCTATCAAATCGGCCGCGGGCTCGACGCGGTCGGCCGCGGCGCGAGCGGCGTCGAGCGTCTTCTCAAGAATGGATACAACAATGGCCATTGTTTATTTTAAGAGACTGCGAAGCTGCGCTGCGCCGGCGTTTGTAATACTACCTTTCGCGAGCGCAAGATCGACGGCATGCAAATTTAACATTCGATACACCGCGAGCGCGCGCGGATCGTTAGCGAGCGTTTTCAAATGTCCGGCGATCGTTTCCGAGTCGCCCCGCGCAACGGGCCCCGACAGCGCGCCCGGCAGGCCAATCTTAGCAAGGTTATCTGTAGTTCCCGCGAGAAGCGGCCAAAGTGCTTTCGCGGCGACGTCGCGCGGCTGTCCCGTCGCTTTTGTAAATACAACAACTGCGTGGTCGAACAGCGCCACGACCGCGTTTGACGCAAGAACCGCCGACGCGTGGTAGAGCGAGCGGTCGGCGGCCGGAATAACAATGGGCAACATTTTTAGCTTTCGCGCAATTTGTATCAAAACGCCTTGCGCCGCGCCGCGTCCTTCAATAGTTACATACGTACCCGGAATCTTAAATTCGCCCGATGCGCGGTCGGGAAACGTTTGTAATGGATGAAACGACGCCACGGCCGCGCCTCTTCGCCCGCACGCGGCAAGCGCATCGCTGCCTTTTGCGCCCGAGACGTGGCAAACAATCTGATTTTTTGTAACAAATGACGCCAGCGATTCCGCAACGCTCGAAATGGCGCGGTCAGGAACTGCAATGATTATGACGTCCGCGGCGCCTGCGATATCTTGAATGTTACCGAACGACGCGGTTTTTTGTTTTGAATCGATTTTCTTAATAAACTTCGCCGCCGCGCGCGCGTTTACAATTGTATTTGAACAAAAACCCGAAATGATATATCCACGCCGGGCCGCCGCGCGTGCGAGCGCGTTCGCGGCGCAACCGGCACCGATGAAAGCTAATGAAAGCGGCGTGCGCCGCGAGGTCATAAGTAAAGTCTAATCCGATTCGTAGTCAGTTCCTTCTTCAAACTCAAAATCCTCATCGGGCGGCGGTTGATAGATTCCCTGGTCGTGCTTCAAAACTTCCTCGCGAAAGCGAGCGAGCACGATTTCTTCCACGTGCAAACGTGAATCCTTATTGACCGGATGGCAAATATCGCAATGAAGCCGCGCGCGCCCCTGGCTGTCTTTCTTGACGCGCCCCGACGGGAGCCTCACTCCGCAATCATTACAAAAAATTGCGCGCAGATGATTCTTGCATGCGCACCGCGGGCAACGGTCGGCGAGCCGGCGGCTCGGCATTGCTACAAAAATTCCGCGCCCGCCTTCGATGATCCGCAGATCGCGTACTACAAATGTGTGTTGAAACGTAATTGTAGCGTACGCGCGCAGGCGGTCGCGCCGCGAATCTAATAATCGAATTCGAACTTCTGTTATTTGCACGGTCCCTCGCTTGGAAATAAAGACTCAACAACAAAGGTTTTCGTATTTGATATAAAGTCAGCGGGCAACAAATCGCCGGCGCGCGCCTGCCGCTCGTACGACGCGTACGCCGTGTGCGCGGTTGCTAATGATTCGAAAACGGCGAAAAGGCCGCTTCCGCTTCCGGTCATATGGATTTCCGGGATTCCCGCGGCGCGAATAGTTTTAGCAAATTGCGCAAGAACCGGATGGCGTTCGAATGCTACAGTTTCGAGTCTATTAAAAATAGCGGCGCGCGCGCGGCTGACACTCTCCGACCGCAATTCTTCGATGCGAAGCTTGCGCACTTCGGAATCGCGCTGGAGGCTCGCCGCCACGCCCGAATAGATAGATTCAGTGGAGATATGCAAAGATGGAATAATTAGTAAAAACGCACGGCTCGGCATCGCGACGCGTTCGAGAATTTCGCCACGCCCGCGGCCGACAGCGGCACCGCCGAGGAGGAAAAACGGACAGTCTGCTCCAAGCGAACACGCAATTTTTTGAAGACTCGCAAAAGGGAGTTTTGATTCGAATAAAACGTCGAGCGCCTGAAGCGTCGCGGCCGCGTTTGCAGAGCCCCCGCCGATTCCAGCGCCAAACGGAATGTTCTTTTGCAGTTGGATGGAAACCGCCGCGGAAATGTTCATTTCTTTAAGAAATGCGGAGGCCGCGCGCTCGACGAGGTTTTTGCCGGGAGGCGCCAGATTTGATATATTACAACTAAACTGACAATTAAACTTCTCAAATCCCGGTTCGCGATCGACGCGCGAGATTTCAATGCGGTCGAACAGGCCGATTTCTTGAAACAGCGTTTCAATATTATGATAACCGTCGCCGCGCTTCCCAAGAACTTCGAGAAAGAGATTGAGTTTAGCCGTGCTGTGAACGGTGATGTGTCGAGGCCCTTTCTCTACAATAATCATATACAATAATTTTAATTAGCTTCCGTCTTCGTCGAGACGAAGATTATCTAAAAGCCGCGTCGAGCCGAACCGGACGGCGGCGACGGCAAGCGCGGGCGCGAGTTTTCCAAATCGTTCAGGAATCTTTTCGCTAACAATCTCGAAACTCTGCGGATCGACGATTTCGGCATAGTCGAGCTCACCGCCCGGAATCGCGCGAAGATTTGATATTAAATCTAAACGAACGCTTTCGGCGGAGCGCTCGCCCGTTCTTATCATTTCGCGTGTCGCGCGAAGGCATTGAAAGATTCGCGGCGCGGCGCGGCGCTGGTCTCGATTTAAATATACATTTCGCGACGATAGCGCGAGGCCGTCCGCGTCGCGCGCGGTCGGGCAAATAACAATTTGAGCGGGAATGTTAAGATCGAGCGCCATCCGCTGAATGAGCGCGGACTGTTGCGCGTCCTTGCGTCCAAAGTAAGCGATGTCGCAGCCCGTCAAATTTAACAATTTCGCGACGACGGTCGCGACGCCGCGGAAATGGCCCGGCCGAATCGCACCTTCGAATCTTAATGTTATCGGGCCGTCGGGTACAACGTAAGTTTGAAATCCGTTTGGATACATTGCCGACGGAGTTGTTGTAAATAATATATCGCAACCCCACTCCTCTAGTTTCGCGCGGTCGCCTTCGAAGTCGCGCGGATATTTATCCAAATCCTCGCCCGCCGCGAATTGTAGCGGATTGATAAAAATCGACGATATAACAATTTCACATTCCGCGCGCGCGCGCTTTACTAAACTTCCGTGTCCCTCGTGCAGCGCGCCCATCGTCGGCACAAATCCCACACGTTTTCCGCCGCGGCGGTGTTCGTCGCGAAGTTTAGCTATCGTTTCGAGCGCGGTGACGAGTTTCAATTTTGAGTGCCTTTTTCTTGAAATGTTTGATACAGCCGCGCGGACGCGGGGCCGTCTAACGCTAACTTTTCGCGGAGCAAATCCGACACGCTTCTTTGCAATCCGGGAACGATAACATTCGGCGCAAGCTCCGCGAGCGGCATCAATACAAATAATCGCTCGTGAAGGCGCGGGTGCGGAAGTATCAAATCGCCGCTCGGAATGATCCGGTCTCCGAATAATAATAAATCCAAGTCTAATGTTCGCGGGCCGAACCGAACTTCGCGCGAGCGGTGGCTCGCGACTTCGATTTGTTGTAAAATTCGAAATACTAACGTTGGTTCAAAACCCGTATCAAAACACGCGACCGCGTTGAAATAGTTATCTTGGCCGGCGGGCCCGCCGACTGGGTCGGTCTCATAAATTCTGGAAAGGGCCGTGAGACGCAGGCCGTGCCGCACGCATCCCGCGACGCCTTCGTAGACGTGCGCCGCGCGGTCGCCGAGGTTGCTTCCAATAGCTACAAAAGCGCGTGTCATAAATATAATGATCTGTGTGTTGCCCGTAAATTACAGTTGCGGCGGTTTCATCGGGATCACGCGACCGCGGATGCGTTTTATAATAGATAAAACGGGGCCGTAGAATCCGAACAGTACACTTCCGATGAACATAATCAATCGCGGCTCGAGCGCAAACAACGCGATAAATACTACAATTTGGGCGACGCGCGCGACTGTTAACTTTCGCGTCAAAAGCGCCGACGCGAAGTGCGGATACGCGATGCGCGACACCATGAGCGCGCCGAGCGCAAACATCATGAATGGCATGACACCGAGCAACCCTGCTTTGACGCCCGGCGCAATGTCGCGCAGCCACGGCAGCGAAACCCAGCGTTCATCATAATAAAATAATATTGCGGCAATGACTACAATTGCGGCGCCGGGGCTTGGCAGGCCGCGAAACGCTTTGTGATCTTCGTGTCCCTTTGAGTTTTCAACGTTAAATCTCGCCAATCTTAACAATGCGCAGAGTGCGAAACAGACGCCCGCGGCCAAATAGTAGCGAGCAAGCATGACCGGCGGCTCGCCCAGTTCATATTCAATAAAAGTTTTAAATAATATTCCCGGGACGATTCCAAATGTTACGCCGTCGCAGAGCGAGTCGAGCTGCGCGCCGAATTCCGTTGATGTCTTGAGGCGCCGCGCGACCCAGCCGTCGAGCGAATCACATATTAATGATAGAATGACACAAAAGCACGCATACTCCATTTTATCTGCAAACTCGGCGCTGCGGCCCGCGCCGAGGCGCATTGCATCAATACATTTCGCGATCGCTAGGAATCCGAAGAATCCGTTCGCGACGGTCAGGAGCGTCGGAAGCACCCAGACTTTTTTCATTTATATTTCAAGAATATTTACGTTGCGCGCGGCGTTTCTTTTTGAAGCACCGCCATATAATGAACAGCATACGGCGCGAGCGGGCTGCGTTCGAGCTTGCGCTCCAACGCTAAAAATGCGCCGAGCAGGAATTTTGGTATTGTGTCGGGAAGAAACGTGAAGTAACGCATCGCCGCGACGCGAAATCCCGGCGCCTCGGTGAAGCGGCCGGGCGCAACCCACTGTTCGGTTCCTTCGTCGATCGTTTTTACAATTGGGAAAACGTATCCCATATAAAATACAAAAAGCGGATTTCGAGTATTCGTTTCCAAAACTAACAAATGCCCGCCGGGTTTCAAAACGCGATGAATTTCGCGAACCGCGGAATCTTGCGCTTCGCGCCCCGGCAAATGATGCAATACGCCAATAGTATAAACGAAGTCAAATGTATTATTACCAAACGGCAGATGCAGTCCGTCGCCCGCGACCGCTTCGCCGCGCGCTCCGCCCTTAGCTAATAAATGAACCGACGGATCCATGCCAATCACACGAAAGCCGCGTTCGCGCATCGCGGCCGCTTGCTGGCCGAGCCCGCAGCCAAAATCGAGTCCGACGCCCGCGTTCACCGGGGGTGAAGGAAGCGCGCCCGCGAGTAAATTAACTTTTCGGTCTAATAGTAGTTTCCAAATATGCGGCGCGTACTGCCGTTCATAATCAACCGCAATTTCATCAAAATGTTCGACGGCCGTCGCCGAGGAGGATTTTCGCGCGGCGCGCAATTCTAACAATAAAAACACGACGCCAGCGGAAAGCGCGAATCCCGTGGTCGACCACCGAAATAATGCAACAATTGGAAGCGCGTCGTTTTGTGTAAAACCCAAACTTTGCAATTGGAAAACGGCGGCCGTGCCCGTCGCGCCGAACCCGG
This sequence comes from Planctomycetota bacterium, assembly GCA_046160785.1. Lineage (GTDB taxonomy): Bacteria > Planctomycetota > UBA1135 > UBA1135 > JACQFD01 > JACQFD01. The sequence goes on along the minus strand of JBJXHE010000010.1, from coordinate 14,299 downwards.
CGGGCATGAGCGAGACGCCGCCGAGGAGCGTCGATTGACTAAAGATCCGCGCGCTCTCTTGAATCGAGAGTGATTGGGAAAGCGCACTCGCCGCGATCGCGGGAGTCATTGCTGCAATTCCCCATGCTGTGAGGGAGAATACAAATCCCGAAAACATTAAACTTGCGCTCGGCATTGTTAACGATGGTTCGAGCGGAAAGGCAGAGTAACGCGCGAGTCTTAGTAATCCTAGACCTAACAAAACCGCGACAATTACAAATAATCCGAGAAGCGCGGCCATCGCGAGCGACTCGGCCGTAATCACACCAATTACGCCGAGCGCGGCTATATCTAATAATCGTTCGAGGGCGAGGATCGACAGCGTCGTTTTGATTGGAGTGCCGTGGTTCCTTTTAACAAATACGCAACGCAGCGCTTCTCCGACGTACGCGGGCGTGCCGGCGCCTACGAGCGACGCCAAATAGGTTATGAGGCTGCGGCGCGTCGGAAGCCGAATTCCGACTCTTCTTAACAAATATTGCCATCGCACGAATCGTATCAATAAATGGAATGTTGTCATTCCGATGAGAGCCGCCCACATCAGGGGCGAAACCTTTACAATTCCGCCTAGGGCCGCAAACCCTCCGCTTGCCGCGATCCAAAGCCCCGACACGCAAATCCCAATAACTAATAATACAAACGCGATCGCGGCGGTACGATGGTTTCGCGTTCGAGCAGGCGGTGACAAAAGTGCTCCGCTATTTAAACGTAGGAATTTTTTGTTAAATCGAGGAAAGCCGTTCGAAACGTATTAAATAACTACGTGGAGGACGGCTTGACGAAGAATTAACAAAGAAGGACAAGTTTGTAGTATTGCTTTAGGAGGGGGATGACTTTTGTCACGGGCTGCTAGCAGGCTGCTTGGGTCCACGAACTTTTAATCAACTTGGTTTGAAACCGATTCGGGTTTGGGGATCGAGAATGCAGCACTCGAAAGAGCGGATCGACACGCGTATGGAGCCAAACAGTGAACTCGCGTTGGCGCGTTCTATCGAGCAATGAATCACACTGCAACAAATGGGCAAGGTCGTTGCGTCGAGGATTCGCGAATGATTCATGAGTTTCGAACACGAAGCGACGAGCTTGACAGTGAAGCGCCCAGAGGCTTACACATCCCGCCCTTTTTTAAGCGCCGGCAACTTCAAAATCTAAAATGAACGCAGCAATCACTACAAATATTTCGGCAAAAACCACCGGCAGGATTGGCCGTGGATTTGTGGTTTTAGATATGTCCGACATTCAATCCAAATATAAATTTAACAATAACGGCGAGTCAGCCGCGACGGGATTACTAACGTTCTCCAATGCTACAGATCATTTCGAAATGGTAGTTTTGGACGCGGCGCGAAAAGGCGGCGGCACTCCAAAGCCCCCTGCAGGCGGCGGCGGATCAGGCCGCCGCGGCGCTTCGGATGATGGCGCGTCGAAGAGCGGCGGTTCCAAAGGCGGTGGCGCGGGCAAGTCGGGCGGCGCAGGCAAGTCTGGCAGCGGGGGTGATGACGGCAAGAAGGGAAAGGGCGGCGAGCCGCCTCCTCCTCCGCCAAGCGACCCCGACGACGAGATGCTCGACGACGACGACGACGTGGATGACATCGACGACCTGGATGACGAGGTGATCGATGACGAGGACGTCGAGGAGGAGCCCATTGAAGAGGTGCTCGCCGACGCGGATGAAGAAGAGGACATTGAAGAGGAAGAAGACCTCGAAGAAACGCTCGACGAGGAGGACGACGAAGAAGACGACGAAGAGGAAGAAGACGAAGCCGACGGCGACGACTTCTTTAATGATTTCGAGGACGACGACGACGAGGACGATTTCGACGGCGACGACGACTTCGATTTTGGCGACGACGACGACGAGTAGTCGTCGCTCCCGCTGGGGCCCGGTGGTGTGTCGCGTGCTCGCGCGCATAACCGTGGCGCTGAAATATTAGTAATGACGCGGCGCGCCTGGACCACTGCCGCGCTCGGCGTTACGTAACGCCGACGCCCGCGCACCGATGCGCGCTGCGCTCGCGACACACCACCGGGAATGTTAATTATATTTTTGAGAGGGTTGGTTGATTAACGGGATTAACGGGGACAGTCCCCGTTTCCGGTTCGCTGCCGAAAAGGCGCGTTGCGGGTTTTATTAACATTGGCGCTGCCACGCTGACAGGTTGGGTGCGGGAAAGGGATTTTGGTTTAAGTGGATTGAGAGTAGGCGGTTGGGTGGTGATGGCGGGTGGCGGTTGAACGGCACGTACTTTGACAGCTTCGCGTGCTTCCTCCATGACACCGCCTTACCACCTTCTAGTCGCCGACGATGACGACGGGCTACGAGAATCATTAACAATGGCTCTCGAGTCGCAGGGTTATTGGGTGTCGTCCGCGGGAAGCGGTGAGGAAGCGTTAACAATCGCCAAGTCGCATTTTGTGCATTGCGCGATTCTTGATTATCGAATGGGCGACATGACCGGCCTCGAATTGTTTAAACAATTGCGAGCCGCGAGCGCGCTTCGAGCTTCCATTTTATTAACAGCCGAATTGGAGCGAACGCTACAGAACCAGGCGCATCTCGCCGGAATTGAAGTATGTCTTAAAAAGCCGGTGACGCCGGATCAGTTGCGTTCGTCGGTTGCGCAGGTTTTGAAACAATACGGCGGCAACTCTAAATAATTATTAACTTACTGAATTTAGTTAATTAACTTTTCCCATCATCAATTACCCATAGATCTACTAACAATACTGAAACTCGGTATGGCTACAAAAACGACAACGGAGCTTAAACTCAAGCCGCTCGGCGATCGCATTCTTATCAAGCGCGTGGAAGCGGAAGAAAAGACGAAGGGTGGAATTGTTCTTCCCGACACTGCGAAGGAGAAGCCGCGCGAAGGCGTCGTGCTCGCGCTCGGCGAAGGCCGCGCGCTTGAGAACGGACAGCGCGCGCCGTTTACAGTTAAGGTTAATGATCGCGTTCTTTTCTCGTCGTACGCGGGAACGGAAGTCAAGTGGGACGGCGAAGAGTTTCTCATTCTTAACGAAGACGACATTATTGGCGTTTTCGCGTAAGGAACGACGATTCCTTACATTCTAAATTACAAATAACTTCCTCCAACACTAATATTAAAAAATGGCTGCTAAGAATATTGCCTACGACCAAGAGGCGCGCGAACACATCCGGGCCGGCGTGCGAAAGCTCGCAAGAGCTGTAAAAGTAACGCTCGGCCCTCGCGGCCGAAATGTTATCATTCAGAAATCGTTCGGTTCTCCGACTGTTACAAAAGACGGCGTCACGGTTGCTAAAGAAATCGAACTCGAAGATCGTTATGAAAACCTCGGCGCGCAGCTTGTTAAAGAAGTTGCCGCGAAGACGTCCGACCAGGCCGGCGACGGCACCACGAGTGCTACAGTTCTTGCCGAAGCTATTTTTGAGGAAGGACTCAAGAATGTTACAGCTGGCGCCAATCCCGTCGCGTTGAAGCGCGGCATCGAAAAGGGCGTCGCGGCGGTTGTTGAACATTTAAAGAAAATGTCGAAACCCATCAAAGGTCATAAAGAAATCGCGCAGGTCGGCACGATCGCAGCAAACAATGATGCTGAAATCGGCGAGATGCTCGCAGAAGCGATGGATAAAGTCGGCAAAGACGGCGTTATAACAGTTGACGAAGGCAAATCATTAAAAACGGAAGTAACAGTTGTCGACGGCATGCAGTTCGACAAAGGCTACTTATCTCCGCACTTCGTAACAGATACTGAAAAGATGCAAGTCGTGTTTGAGAATTGTTATATTCTTATTCACGAAAAGAAAATCAGCACCATTAAAGATATGATTCCGCTTCTTGAGAAAGTTGCGCAATCGGGCAAGCCGCTTCTCGTGATCGCGGAAGACGTCGAAGGCGAAGCGTTAGCAACCTTGGTTGTTAATAAACTTCGCGGTATCTTCCCGTGCGCGGCCGTCAAGGCTCCCGGATTCGGCGACCGCCGAAAAGCAATGCTCGAAGACATTGCTACATTAACCGGCGGTACCGCGGTATTTGAAGATTTGGGCGTCAGCCTTGAAACCATCAAACCCGAAGACCTCGGCCGTGCGAAGCGCGTTGTTATTGATAAAGAAAATACAACAATTATCGACGGCGCCGGAAAGAAAGACATCATTGCCGGCCGCGTGAATGCTATTAAAGCTGAACTCGATCGCACGTCATCCGACTACGATCGCGAAAAGCTACAAGAGCGCCTCGCGAAACTTTCGGGCGGTGTCGCGCAAGTTAAAGTTGGAGCTGCAACCGAAGCGGAAATGAAAGAAAAGAAAGCTCGCGTTGAAGACGCTCTTCACGCGACGCGCGCGGCCGTGGAGGAAGGAATTCTTCCGGGCGGCGGCGTGGCTCTTCTTCGTTGCATTCCTACAGTTGAAGGTCTGAAGCTCGAAGGCGATGAAGCGGTTGGCGCTTCGATCGTTCGCCGTGCACTCGAAGCTCCTCTTCGCCAGATCGCGGAGAATGCGGGCGTCGACGGCGCGATCGCGGTGCAGGCCGTTCGCAATGAAAAGAAAGAAAGCTTTGGCTTCAACGCGGCGACCGGCGAGTACGAAGACCTCGTCGCGGCGGGCGTCATCGATCCTACAAAAGTCGTTCGAACCGCTCTGCAAAACGCGGCTTCGGTCTCGACGCTTTTGTTAACAACCGACGCGCTCATCAGCGAACAGAAAGAAGAAAAGGCGTCAGCTGGTGCGGGCCCGGGTTACTAAGAATCGGGCGCAGGCTTAACGATAAAAATGGAACGGGCTCGATTTTTCGAGCCCGTTTTCTTTTCTCGCACGCTTCAACGCGCTAACATTCAGAACGTCCGGGCCGCCGGCGCATACCGTGCAACGACAAACACTACTACTTTTTATTGGCATCCTTTTAACAATTCTCGCGTTTTCCGCCGCGGCGGGCATCGCGTCAATTTTCTGGAAGCCCTCAGAAACATCGACGACGAATACTAATAAAACAAAAGATGGCCGAAAGAAAGATAAAGATGTGGAAGAGCTGCGGCCTGTTGGCAAGTCGGATGAGGACGGTGACGACTGGAATAGGAAATTCAAGAACGGAACATTAACCGGAATATTAACAAGCAGCCGCGACGGCAAGCCGGCCGAAGGCGTCTACGTAGAAGTAATATCCTTAACTACATATACTGAGAATTCCCGCTCGGCAAATGCCGATGAAAACGACATTGAAAACGACGAAGGCTCGTTTCGGAACCTCTCCAGCAAAGAAAAGCAAAAATTAGTATCAACTTCGGATTCCGAAGGACGCTACAAATTGGAACTTCCGCCGTCGCACGGGCCCATTTGGCTGAAATTTTACTCCAACCGGTTTCACGAGCAGGTCCAGCGGGCGGGATTTAATAAAAGTGCGACTCTCGATCTCGAGCTGCAATGGCGGCCGACGACGAAAGTTCATGTTACAGATGAGTCGGGGAAGGCGGTCAAAGAATATGATATTCGCGCAAAACAAAGTAGAATGTTGGGAATCTCCAATGAGCGCAACAACCGAACAAACTCAAATCCCGGCGAAATCCGTTTATCTACCGGGAAATGGGAGGTTTGGGTTGCAATCGGTTCCAGATTATCAAAAACACAAACTGTGTACTTCGACGACAAAACTGATATATCACTCGAATTCACAGTTCCTGCCACAAATAATAAATAAAAGACTGCAATTCAATGGCTAATACTCATTCCGACGGACACGGTGGACACGACGCACACGGACACGACGCACATGATTCACATGGAGGCCACGGTGCGGCTGGAGGTCATGGACATGACGATGCGCCGCAGCGAACGTTAGTACCGCCGTGGGAGCCGACGCCGTGGGCTGGAATTGTTATCGGAATTGTTGTGGTCGTAATTGTATATTTCGTCGGAATGCAACGAAACTGGCCGGACGTGGTTAAGAATAATCCCGGAAGCAAACTCGGCGTGACGGGACAGCCGGCTGTGCAAAAGTAATCATTGGGAGATTTTGTTACAGTTCAAAGCGTCTCGAAACAACTGTAGCTCCGCCCGAAACGCTAAGGCTGTCACCGGTTCCCGCGCCGCCGTCGATGACGACCGCTTCGCCCGGGCCGAGATCCTCCTGCGCAAAATCCGAAAGCGAGAAAGTGAATATATCATTTCCGGCATTGCCTTCGAGAAGGATGTCGAAATAACCGGTGAACGTCGGGCCGCCTGTTAGTGAAAAATCTACTGTATCATTTCCGTCGCCGCCGCTGATCCACAATTGGAGACCGCGGCGTTCCGCATCGTTTGCAGTTGTAGTAAAACCTCCGTTGGCTCCCGCGAAATTGACGAGAATTGTATCGTCGTGACGGCCGCCAAGAATATTAACTTCGAGGACGCCGTCGAGGGTTGCGAATCCGCCAAAATCTTGGCCCTCGTCCAACCGCGTCATTGTTATATTATCTTTTCCGTCGCCGCCGTTGATATTGAATATCGCCCGGCCTCCACAGTCGGAATCTGATGAATTCAGCAAATGAAAACCGCCCTGCAGGCCGTCGACGGTAATTGTATCATCTCCTCGGTCACCAAGAAGTGTAATTTCCATAATTGAATTCGCGTTCGGGCCGCTTCCCGCAAACGATACCTCTAATAAATCAGCGCCGGCTCCCCCGTCGACGGAATATTTAAATGTGCTTCCATTTTGAACATTCTGTTCAAATACGGCCGTCATCGTGTCGTTTCCATTTCCGAGAACAAACTCCATATCTACATTACTCTTAAATACTTGATTATAAAAATGGGTATCGACGATGTCATTGCCCGAACCCGTGTCCACTCGAAGGCTGACGCGGCTTAACCAAACTAGATCCATTATCAAATTTACGGTGTCATGTCCCGACGATCCGATCACTTCTATCAGATAATTCGATCCGTCCGCAATATCCAGCACTTCAATGTCCGGGTCGCCGGCGGAGAATGTAAATATATCATCTCCTGAACCGAGATCGGCGTAGATGTGTCGTTTGACAACTGATAGATCCTGACCAAACGTAATGGTACAAATGTCGCCGCCGCCGCTCGCGGTTAAAAAGATTCCATCCGTGGCGGCCGCTGCGTTGAATCCCAAAACGTCGCCCTCATCATCAAAGTCGCCGTCGTTATTCGCATCAACGGAAATCACAAGCCCGTTCGCGCCGTTTTCAATAATTACAATTCTCTCGGCGGCGCCGCTGCCGGTAATCTTAATATCAATAACGCCGTTGCCGTCGACGTCTTCGGCCGTCACCGACACGCCTCCCGCGAAAGCAACATTTGAAAGGAGAAGCAGCCCCGCGAGACACGGCCATGATCGATTTGATAAGTACCTCATCCCCACGCTAGCGACGCCCAAGCCTCCAAGCCATCAACCAAATCTCGAGCTAGCTTCGCTACACCGGCCCGACGGTGACGACCGCGCAACGATCTGGGAATAGATATGTTTGCGCGGCAGCGGCGACCTGCGCGCGCGTCACCGATTCGATTTTTTCTGTATATTTCTCAAAATAATCAATACCCAAATTGTATCGTTCGACGGCGGCAAGCGCGAGCGCGCGCGCGCTGTTCCGTTCGATCGTGAATGGATAGGATCCAATCAAATAGTCTTTCGCGTCGCGCACTTCAGCGTCGGTTGGCGGATCTGTTATGATGCGTCGAATTTCGCGAAGAAGTGCCTTTTGCGCATGTTTGCGATTTTTGGGCTCTGTACTTAAATAGGCTACAAAAAGCCCCGGCTCGCGTCCCGCCGAATTTGTAATATTAGCATTAACGCCGTACGCGAGGCCTTCTTCGTCGCGAATTCTCTTACTAATTCGATCTGTAAATCCCGACCCCGTCCCGAGCACGTGGTCTAAAACAGATAATATATAAAAATCAGGATTGTCGCGGCGAATTCCGATATGGCCGAGCGCGATATGAACCTGCTCGCGCTCCATTTTATCTGTAAACTCCACCGCGCGAGGAGCCGGAGGCGCGCAAGGCTCCGGATGCTCGGCGGGCACTGCTTTCCACGACTCGTATTGTTTACGAACGCGCCGCACGGCCTCGCGCGGATCAATGTCTCCCGAGATACTAATAATTGTCCGCGCGGGCGAATACCAGTTTTTATGAAATTCCTGGACGTGTTTTTTTGTTAGCTTCTTGACTGTTTTGATATATCCGTCCGCAGGGCGGTGCAGCGGATGATCTCCATACACGGTTTCGCGAAGTTTACGAAACGCGCGGCCTCGCAAATCATCTTCGTCGGCCACAAGATCACTCATAATCTCGTTTCGCACGCGGTCGACAGCCTCCGCGTCGAATTTTGGATAACGTAACATTTCGGCGGAGACTTCTATCAATAAAGGCAAACTATCCGCGAGCGCCGTTCCCGTCACTCCGCGCGAGCCCGATTCTAAGAATCCGCCCGACTCCTCGACGCTCATAGCAATTTCATCACCTGTATATTTTCGCGTTCCTTCTTCGAGCAGAGATCCCGTGAGGTTTTCGAGGCCCGCGAGCGATTCGGGTTCGCACGCCACGCCAATATGAACATACGCAACCATCGAAACCGTCGGCGCGCTCGCGTTCGCCGTCGCAAGGATCGTGAGTCCGTTTGATAATTTTTCTCGAACAAACGGAATCTTAACAATCGGAGGATTGCCGGTACGTGCGGGAATCTTAAACTTCGAGTTCGACGGCAGCGCCACGGGCTCGACCGCCACTCTGCGTCCGCGATTTAATAGATGTTTCTTGACGGCTCCGCGGGAGCCCGCGGAATCTTTAGTATTCTTCGCCTGCGGAACCGACCAGCCCACCGTGCGCGAGCATTCACTAAAAATGTCGTTCGCGGCATCGCGAATGTTTTTTGAAGTAATCGCTTCAATTTTACTTTGATAATTCTTAACGTACTTCCAGGTATTTAATATTGCCATCCGGCCGACTCGATCCGCGAGATCCGAAACCGACTCCTGCGACATCGCCTGGCCCGCCAAAATAAGGCGTTTCGCGCGCGCGATTTCGCGATCGCTAAGTTTGTGTTTCTTTACTTTTTCAATTTCGGAAAATAACAATTCTTCGAGGCGGTCTTCTGTAACACCGTTCTGTGCTTCCGCGGAAATCCAAAAGATACCGGGATCGCGGCGCGCTTCGTTCTCCGCGGTAACGTGCGTGGCGAGGCGCTTTTCTTTAACAAGTTTTTTGTAAAGACGGCTCGAGCGCCCCGACGAAAGCGCGGCGCCGAGGACGTCGAGCGCGTAGTCGTGCGGAGTTCCGCATTGCGTTCCCCGAAATGCTAACATCAGGCGCCGCAGAGGTGAATCGCGCATCACTACAATTCTTCGTTCGCCGCGCTGGCGCGGTTCTTCGGGCGCCTCGCCGGCAACGGTGCCCGAAGGCTTCAATTTTCCAAAGTATAATTCCGCCGCTTTGAATATATCCGATGCGGCGACGTCGCCAGCAACGACGGCAACGGCTCGGTCGGGCGCGTAATGTTTATAATAATAATCGTGCATGCGCTTCGCGCTGAGATTCGATACATCGTGTTTCCATCCAATGACGGGATGATGATATGGATGCACGTGAAACACCGACGAACTCACCGTCTCCGCAAGATCGCGCCAAGGCTCGTCTTCCCCCATGCGCATTTCTTCTAATACAACATTTTTCTCGCGCTCAAATTCGTTCTCATCGAGCACGCTTCCTTGCATTCGGTCGGCTTCAATAGCAAACGCCGTTTTCCATCGATCGCGCGCAAAGTTAAAATAATACGCCGTATAATCATAATCTGTAAACGCGTTGTTCGTTCCGCCAAGCCTCGCCGTAATTGCATCAATTTCACCTTTGGCAAGATTGCGCGATCCCTTAAATAACATATGTTCAAGAAAGTGCGACACACCCGTTTCGCCGGTCGATTCATCGCGCGAACCGACGCGGTACCAGATCATCGATGTGACGACGGGGTGCGACCTGCGCTCGATCGCGAGCACTAACATTCCGTTTTTTAATGTATGTTCGCGAACCTGAAATCCGATTTTTTGCATATTAATTATCCATTCCGTCGTCGTCGCCTTCTTCAGCTTCGCCGGCGGCGGAATCTACAATGGGTCCGGCGGGCGACGCGGGTTCGCCGCTCTTTGACGTGCGCAAGAGTTTATGAATTTCGTCATTTGTTAATTTACGATAGTGTCCGCTGCCGATGCCTTTTACAGAAACGGGCCCGATCGCGACGCGTTTTAACCTCTGTACTACAAAACCGAGTTTTGCAAAGATCCGGCGAATCTCGCGATTCATTCCTTCGCGAACTGTAACCATTAAAACTGTCGAACTCTTCATTCGCTTTCGTACATAAACGCGCGCGCCCTGCGTGCGGCCTTCCGCGAGCCAGACGCCTTTTTGTATCTTTTGAAGGGCGTCGGCGGTGATCTCACCGCGAATTTTAACATAATAACTCTTGCCGATTCCGTAGCGCGGATGCGTCACGCGATTTGTAAACTCGCCGTCATTCGTTAACAATACGAGGCCTTCGGAATCCATGTCGAGGCGTCCGACGCAAAACAGGCGCGCGCCTTTGGGATCGCGAACCAAATCAATCGCGCGCGGCCGGGATTCTTCGGGCGCATTGGTACAAACGACGCCGAGCGGCTTGTTGAGTGCGTAGACTACTTTTGTTTTATTTGTAATAATCGATTTGCCGTTGACTTCAATTCGATCCACGGCGGGATCGACCTTCGTTCCAAGTTTTGTTATAATTTCGCCGTTAACAGATACAGCGCCGCTTAATATCATCTCTTCCGAGCCGCGCCGCGAACTGAAGCCTTGGCCCGCAAGAAATTTATTGATACGAACGAGCCCGGGAGCGGCGGGCTGCGGCGGCGCCGGCCGATTCTTAGCTAGTTTGCGGCTTGGGCGGCTGGGTCGACGTGAATCCACTGCATTTCTCCAATCGGTTCAATCATACAATTATTAACGGACGCGGGAACCAATGCAACCACGCCCGGCTTCATTTGAATAGATTCATTCAAATTTTGTAACGAATACAATTTTCCGAATCCGTGAATACCAACAATAATCCGGAAACGGCCATTCGTTTCGATCGTTTGGCTCTTTGCAGAACGATGAATACTCCAATTAAAAACGCCCGGCGACGGCAGCGCCTCCGCGCTTTCCTCGGCGCCCTTCGTGTGAACGATCGAAGGCGCTAAATGTAATTTTAACACTTCCGAAGATTGTTTAGGATGCAGCGGACGCTCGGGCGTCTCGGGGCGGCCCCAATCGTAAACCCGATAAGTAATATCCGATGTTTGTTGAATTTCACAAACCGTCACGCCCGCGCCGATCGCATGCAACGTTCCCGCGGGAATCGCAATCGCGTCGCCCGCGCGCGGCCGAACCTCGCGCATGCAACGTAAATAATCTTCGGGCGTCTTCGCATTCTTAAACTCGCGCTCCGAAACTCCTGGCGCCAGGCCAACCCACAATTGTGCATTTTCCGCGGCGTCGATAATGTACCAGGCCTCACTCTTGCCGCCGTCGCTTTCATTAAGTTTCTTCGCGTCGAGATCGGAGGGATGGACTTGCACTGAGAGCCGATCGGATGTATCAATAAATTTAACTAATAACGGAAACCGCCCGGTCGGCGGAAGCGCGGCGGCGCCCATCAGATCGCGCCCGCCCGAAATCATCAATTCTCGCAGCGTCTTTCCCGCGAGCGGCCCGTTCATAACAATACTTTCTTTTTGTGGATAATCCGACACTTCCCACGTCTCCCCGATTTTCTTCGCCGTCGCGCGCGGTTCTATCAAAAATCCTTCGAGCCTGTTTGCGCCCCACACTTTTTCTAACAATCGCCTCTCGAAGACCAGCGGATAGTTCAGATCGCTCATGAAAGTATTCAGATAACGCGGCGCGAACAGTAACAATATTAAATACTAACGTTTCGTCCGGTTCAGCGAATTCGACCTCGGCTTCGCAGGCGCCGTTTTTGTTATATCCTTTAGCGCAGTCTTAGCCTTCGATTTTGGCTTCAATTCGCCGTTCGACGAATCACGAACGGGAACTGTCCCGTGCGCCGCTTCGAATATTGCACACGCCTCGGCCTGCGCCGTTTCGCTCTCGCCGTCGCCGGCGAGCATCGCGGCCAGTTCTTCAATTCGCTCCCATCCCGCGAGCGCGCGAACGTTAGTATGCGTGCGGCCGTCCTTCGTCGATTTTGATACAAATATATGGCGGTTGCTGTACGCGGCGACGCCCGCCAAATGTGTTACTACTAATACCTGCCGCGGCGCAGCGACTTTTCGCAAATGAATGCCAATCGCCGGGCCAAGGCGTCCGCCGACGTTTTCATCAATTTCATCGAATAGTATAATCGGCGTCGAAACGCGCTCGGCGCACGCCGATTCAATCGCTAATGCTAGCCTTGCGAGTTCGCCTCCCGACGCGATTTCCCCGATTGGCTTCGGGGGTTCGCCGGGATTCGCCGAAATCTCAAATTGTATTTCATCAAAACCAAACGCGTTGCTGCGCGCAAGCGATTCGGGCTCGTCGAGTTCATACAATTTTCCAGACTGATTTGTATCAAAACCGTTCGCCGGCTCTTCTTTAACAATTCGCTTCGCCGCCGGAATTTCTCTTAACAAAACGCGAAATTCGGCGCGCGTCATTTCAAGCCCGGCAAGAGCTTCGCGTACGGCGATTGCTAATTTTGGCGACGCGGCCGCGCGCGCGGCGGTTAATTTACATCCAATCACAAACATTTCGTCGAGGATGGCTTTGAGGTCGTGTTCGAGCTCCTCGCCGCGCTGTTCCGCCCCCGAAAGCTTCTGAATCTCCGCTTCCATTTCTGTTAATAATACAATTGCGGCAGCCTCGTCCACTTTGAAACGGTCGAGAATCCGCTGAATGCGGTCGAGCCGATCTGTTACAAATTCCAGGCGCCTCGGGTCGGCGTCGAGCTTTTCACAATAATGGCGGGCTTCGCTAACAATATCGTCGACAATATTTTTAGCTTCCTCGGCCCGCTCGGCGAGCGGCGCGAGATTCGGCGCGAGCAATGCTAATTCTTGAAAAGCGCGCCGCGCGTTCGAAAGCCTCTCGACCGCCGAGCCTTCGGATTCGTGCAACGATTCCAATTGTTGCGAAAGCTTCGAATAAATCGCGCTGCTGTTTGTTAATGTATTAAATTCTTCCTTAAGCGCCGCCAATTCTCCGGGCTTCAGTTCGGCGCCTCGTATTTCGCCAGCCTGAAATCTTAACAAATCGAGGCGGTCAAGACGCGCGCGCTCGGCGCGGCGCAATTCAAACAATTCTCGAAAAATTGCCGACGCCGCCGACCGTTTTTCAGTAAATTTAATTCTGAGCCCGTCCGGTCCGTCGACTCCCGCAAATGCATCAATTTTTTCTCGCTGCGTCGAATTCTTAGCAAGCGTCGAATGTTCTTTTTGTCCGTGAACTGTTATAAGGTGTCCGGCGATTTCGCGAAGCGCCTCTCTTGTTAAGAATCGATTACAAACAAAAGCGCGCGAGCGGCCGGCTCCGTCGAGCGTCCGCGAAAGAACAACAATGCCGTCTTCGGGGCGCGTGCCCGTCTTTTCTTCAATTAAACGCGCGACGTCTTCGCGCGCGCGGCCGTCGGGAATCTCAAATACGCCTTCGACGCTTGCTTCCGCCGAACCCGTCCGAACGCGCGAGGCGTCCGCGCGTTCTCCCAACAAAAAACCAATCGCATCAACAAGTAGAGACTTGCCCGCGCCCGTTTCACCGGTGACGACGTTGAGACCCGCCTCAAATTCGACATGCACATCTTCAAGGAGGGCGAAGCCGCGAACTGTAAGAAATCGAAGCATTTGTTATCGCGAGGGGCCGCGCGAGGGGCCAATGTTACCAAACTCGCGATGCGGGAATCATTAAGAATCCTGCAGACTCCCGGGCTTCGCTCTAACAGGCTGCTGAAAAACTCATCCGCAGAGTGAGCGCGAGCCCCAGAATAAGTAAACACTGCTTTGTTAAATTAAGGAAACACGCCCGAGGCGTATCACAGACTTACGCCGAGGGCGGGTTGACGACAAGTTAAAAAAAAAGAACCGCGCGCAACTTGGAGGAGTTTTTCAGCAGCCTGGCAATTCAACGATCCAAACTAATCTGAAATTCCCGCGAGCGTGGCGTGGCGCTGGAGCGAATCCGGATCCTTTACAATTTCCAGAGCGACTTCTCTCACGTCATTTAACTCTTTTTCGAGAGTATCAAGCGCAATGATGGCGCCCGAGATGTCATTTATCTTAA
>JBJXHE010000009.1:0-18978 GCA_046160785.1 Planctomycetota bacterium | reverse complement strand
CGAAACCATTGGAATCTATTAGTATTCCTAATATTGATAATGTCGCAGTCAATATTCTCGATCCGGCCTCGCGGCCCGCGTTCGTGAAGCGCCATCCGATTTGCGAACCGCCGGTTTCATTAACAATTAAAGGCTGCGTCGACGATCGATTATTAGGATACGACGAGTATCGCGTTAAAGATTTATTTGGAGTATCCAAAGGCGGCGACGTCGTGCTCGGCCGAAAAGGATTTACTACTCAAACGGGCCTGCAGCGCGAGGCGTGGCTTGTTCAAACGTTTGCGCGCGGCCAAGATTGGATGCAAGGACGCTACAGTATTTCCGCGCGCATCCGTTTCTTAACATCCTTTGGAACGGGTTCGCTGATTATTGGTTATCAGAGGCACGACCGCCAATTTCGCGTTAATTTTAGTTGTGGCGACGCCATGTACGCGCAGCAAAAGAAGGAGAAGCTCGATGGCGGAGATCTAGCTCATATCAGTTTCGGCGACCTTCGCGACCGCGAGAGCGATCTCTCGGGGCTTAATATTTCACGCGGCATTTCTGTTACAAAAGACAACCCCTCGTTTTTGTTAGAAGTGTTCGTCGACGGCGCCGCCGCTCACGTTTACGCCAACGGGAAATATTTAGGAACGCACGCCGCCGCGACCGCGCTTCCGATTGAAGGATTTGTAGGGTTTGCGTCGGGCAACGGTGTGATACAAATCGAAAAGCCAACCTATCAATTCCACCGGAGCTTGACCGACGAGCCTCGATGCGCTTGTAAACTCTGGCCTGACGGCCTCGATCTTAAGATTGCGCGCGAAAACGATTGGGAGCTCATGCGCGGCACGCGCCTGCGAAATATTCATGTTGCGAGTAATCTTAATATTACTGGAAAGTGCGCGTGTGTATTGTGGTTTCCGAACATGAAGGACGCGAAGTCGCTCATGCCCGATCCCGAAATAACCATTCCCGTCGAATATACAAAAAAGGTCCTCAGCGCGCGGGAGGCGGCGGGCCTCGACGCGGCGCCGCTCGTGCTCGCGCTTCCGCCAACGTTAACAAACGCGGAAGTTGCTAAAATTAAGGAAGGGCTTCAAAGTGTACTTAAACCGGCCGACTCGATTGTTACACATTCCGGCCACGCGGGGTTTGACCGCTGGGGCGGCGATGTGGCTACGAATCCCGCCACGTACTTGACGCCGTGGTTACTAATTGTAGATTCGAGCGGTTATATAAGAGTTTGCGACACGATGCCGTCGAGCCGCAGATTTCCGCGCGGCGCGGAGACGTGGCTGCGCATTTTGACGGAGAGGTAACGGCGCCGCTGCACGCGCGCCGTGGCGGCGGCCGTTTGTGCTCGATACGATTCAATCGCGACACGCACCGCGAGAGATTCGCCTGCTCCGCGCTCCACGTTAATTACAATTAATACAATCAACTACAATTGATTCTTAGCAATGTCCAAAATTTACGATTCGATACTTGATACAGTTGGCAATACACCGATCGTGCGGCTTTCACAAATCGGACGCGGTTTGAAGTGCGAACTTCTCGGGAAATGTGAATTCTTAAATCCCGGCGGATCTGTTAAAGATCGAATCGGCGTGCGAATGTTACTCGACGCGGAGAAGGCAGGATCGATCCGCCCTGGCGATACATTAATTGAGCCGACGTCCGGAAACACCGGAATCGGAATCGCGCTCGCGGCGGCCGTACGCGGCTACCGAGTTATTATTACACTTCCTGAAAAAATGAGCCGCGAAAAGCAAGTGGTGCTCGAAGCGCTCGGCGCCGAAATTATTAGAACTCCTACGGAGGCCGCGTGGGATTCGCCCGAGAGCCACATCGGAGTCGCGAAGCGCTTGCGCGAGATCATGCCGCGATCATTTATATTAGATCAATATAACAATATGTCGAACCCGGCCGCGCATTATGAAGGAACCGGCGAGGAGATCGTGCGCGACCTCGACGGTAAATTAGATTATATTGTTATGACCGCGGGAACGGGCGGCACGATCACGGGTGTCGCGAAAAAGTTAAAAGAAAAAATTCCTGGAATTAAAGTCATCGGCGTCGATCCGCACGGTTCCATTCTCGGCGGCGGCACCGAAATATATTCATATAAAGTGGAAGGTATTGGTTATGATTTTATTCCTAAGGTTCTCGACCGTTCGCTCGTCGACGAATGGATCAAAACCGATGATAAGAATTCGTTTCAGACGGCGCGCCGCCTGATCCGGCAGGAAGGTTTGCTCGTCGGCGGATCGGCGGGTTCGTGCGTGTGGGCGGCAATGCAAATTGCTAAGAAAGCGCCGGCGGGTTCCAGAATATTAGCGATCCTCCCTGATTCGGTCCGCAATTATATGACAAAATTTATTGATGATAAGTGGATGAAAGACAATCGATTCGTTGATAATGATACCGATCTTGGAACCGTGTCCGACGTGATGCGAACGATTCCGAAGCGAAAATTGTATACAGTTGAGGTTTCCAATAAAGTGCGCGACGCGATCTCAACAATGAAAACGCACGGCATTTCACAATTGCCCGTCGAAGATCACGGCGCGCTCGCCGGAATTGTAACAGAAAGCGATTTGTTATCAGGAATTGTGGAAGGCCGAATGCGACTTGATGCTCAGGTCGCGGAAGTGATGAACCGGCGCGTTGCTACAGTTGGGCTCAACGAACCCGCGAGCCATATCCAGCTCGGATTCAGCCGCGGTGAAGTCGCTCTCGTCGTCGACAATAATAAACTTGTCGGAATCTTAACAAAAATTGATATTATTGATTATCTCACGCACCGCGAAGGAGACGCGGCGAAAAAGGTAGCGTCGGTGTGACGTGCCCGTATTGGATGCGATCGTCATCGGGGCGGGAATCCACGGCCTCTGCGCGGCTTATCACTTAAAAAGACTGGGCTGCGCGCGCGTCGCGATCATGGAACAATTTGAAATTGAACATTCGCGCGGAAGTTCGCACGGCCGCTCGCGCATCACACGAAGCTCCTACGGCAATCCTGTTTATGTAAATTTAATGAAAGTCGCGCACGGCGAGGAATGGCCGCGTCTCGAAAAGGACTGCAATTCGAAATTGATATATCATTGCGACGGATGCTATTTCGGCCCCGGCGCAAGATTTGAGGAATACGTAAAAACCGTCGCCGAGCACTGCTCCGGAGTGGAGGAGATGAGCGTCGCAGATGCTAAGAAACGGTTTCCGATGTTTGCATTTCGCGACGCGCGGTCGGTTCTTCACGACCGAACCGGCGGCGTCATCGCAGCATCGAAGACCATCCGCGAACTTCGCCGTATCTGTAGCGAATGGGGGATTGAGATTTTCGAAAATACAACAGTAGCGAAATTTGTATATTCCGAAAATGATATTGCAGTTCAAACGAACCGCGGAACGTTTCTAAGCAATTATTTAGTTATTACCGCCGGACCGTGGTCGGCGCAATTGTTACAATTGCCGAAGCAGCCGCTCGTTCCGATCCGCCAGGACGTCGGCTATTTTGAACTCGCCGATCGCGGCGCCGGCGCGTTTGGGCGTTTTCCCGTGTGGGCGTACATCGGCGATGATGTCAATGATTTTTATTATGGGCTTCCGGAATTCGAAACGCCGGGCATCAAGGCCGCGCGCCACGTTACAGATGACAATTGTACAGATATGAAATCTCACGAGCGCAATCGTAACGATCCGAACATTACAACTTTTCCCGACGTGCAAGCAATCCTTCAGATACAACAATTCCTCGCGCGACAACTAACGATACCGATTGTAAAATCCGTGGGCGCGGAAACGTGTTTTTACACATGCACGCCGACAGAAGACTACAAAATCGGCACGCATCCGGATTGCACACGCATTTCGATCGGCGCCGGATTTTCAGGCCACGGATTCAAACTCGCGCCGGTCACCGGGCGCATCCTCGCGGAACTCTGCCTTCGAGGCGCGTCTTCCGTCGATGAATTCACTTCGCACAGCGAGGTTTTTTCATGGGGAACCGGGTGAGATTTCGCGGCGGCGAATGGGTTTGAAACGGCTTTGCCACTCTGCGTTCGAATTTTTAGCGATATCGCAGTGGAACCGTATTTGTTCGCTGCGCTCCCCCCGCTTGCCGCAACTGCGGCTCGCGAACTATCCTAAAAGGCTCGACGCGCCCGCTTATTCGCAGGCGCCACCCCACTTCGAATCTATCTCAAACCTCTCCCGTCTCCGAATCCTACATTTCGTCCACGCCGACGTCGTTACAATTCTTCGGAATACTGCTTTGGAATATGCCTGCAGAATTGTGCCTCGTCGGCGTGGGAGAATTGTAGTTTCGGCTCGGTCCGAGGGTTTGGGGATAGGTTCTCCTCTCGAAACTAATAATCTCTCTTGAATCGCGCACTCCAAAACTGGGTCGATAGCATTGCCAACCATACCAAACCGCAGAGCGTTGTTTGGTGCGATGGTTCGGATTCCGAAAATGAACGATTGACCGCGGAAATGCTGGCGGACGGAACGCTACAAAAACTGAATCCCGAAAAGTTTCCGAATTCTTACTATCACAGGAGCCACCCGAGCGACGTCGCGCGCACCGAACATTTAACATTTATTTCTACTAATAAAAAAGACGACGCGGGGCCAACTAACAATTGGATGGCGCCCGACGAAGCACGCGCGAAGGTGTGGCCGCTCTTTGCCGGCGCGATGAAGGGGCGCACGATGTACGTCGTTCCTTATATCATGGGTCCCGTCGGATCGCCGTTTAGTAAAGTCGGCGTTGAAATAACAGATAGCGCATATGTAGTTATCAATATGCGCATCATGACGCGCATGGGAAAGCGCGCGCTCGACCAGCTCGGCGCGGACGGCGAATTTGTAAAAGGCTTGCATTCACTCGGCGATCTCTCTCCCGACCGCCGTTTTATTGTACATTTCCCGGAAGTGAATGAAATTTGGAGCGTCGGATCCGGCTACGGCGGAAATGCATTATTAGGAAAGAAGTGTTTCGCACTGCGCATCGCGGGCGCCCAGGCGCGCCGCGAAGGCTGGCTCGCGGAACATATGTTAATTCTCGGAATCGAAGAGCCGTCGGGCAAAACTACCTATATGGCGGCCGCGTTCCCGAGCGCGTGCGGAAAAACAAACTTAGCAATGTTGCTGCCGCCCGCGAATTTTAAAGGTTATAAAATCTGGACGGTCGGCGACGACATTGCCTGGATTCGCTTCGGCCCCGACGGCCGCCTATGGGCCGTGAATCCAGAAGCCGGCTTCTTTGGCGTCGCACCCGGAACGAGCGAGAAAACAAATCCGAGCGCGATGGCTAGCATTCGAAAGAATAGTATATTTACAAATACAGCTGTTACATCGGACGGCTGCCCGTGGTGGGACGACATCGGCGGCGAAATGCCGGCGGGCGTCACCGACTGGCGCGGCAATGCATGGAAGCCCGGAAGCGCGGAAAAAGCGGCGCACCCGAATTCAAGATTCACGGCGCCTGCGAATCAGTGTCCGACAATCGCGCCGAATTATGAAGATCCAAAGGGCGTTCCGATTAGTGCATTTATATTCGGCGCGCGGCGCGCATCGTTAGTACCCCTTGTTTACGAATCTTTCAATTGGAACCACGGCGTCTATGTCGGCTCATCTGTAGCATCCGAGACGACCGCCGCCGCGACGGGCGCCGTCGGCGTGCTGCGCCGCGATCCGTTCGCAATGTTACCATTCTGCGGATACAACATGGGCGACTACTTCGGCCATTGGTTACAAATGGGAGCGCCCGGGAAAGTAAACGGCGTCGACAAGAAACTACCAAAAATCTTCCACGTGAATTGGTTTAGAAAAAACGCGGAAGGCAAATTTCTGTGGCCGGGCTTCGGCGAAAACATCCGTGTACTTCAGTGGATTCTCGACCGTTGCCGCGACAGTGGTAACGCTAAAGAAACGCCGATTGGATATGTTCCCGCGCCGGGCGCAATACAAACAAACGGTCTCAATCTTCCGCCGAATGCGATGGAAGAATTGCTAACGATCGACCCCGCCGGCTGGGCGCACGAAGGCCCGCAGCTTTCTGAGTTTTATGCAAAGTTCGGCGATCGGCTTCCCGCCGAAATTAAGAATCAGCACGAGATGCAGATGAAGCGGTTAGGAATGTAAGTTTACTAAAATGGACCGCGAGCGCCGCAAGACAGTCTTAGTAGGCTGGTTTGTTACGCTCGCGAGTCACGGAATCGCGTTATTACTATTTTGGTATTGTTGTAATCTCGGTTGATCGGCGCGGGCGCCGTTGACAGAGATGATTCACACTCTCGCCATCGAAAATTATCGATCGATTCAAAAGTTAACAGTTCGCCTCGGAAAGTTAAATGTAATAACGGGCGCGAACGCGGAATCGAGTCGACGTTCGGGGCGGGGCAGCGCAAACGATCGGATGAGAGACGATTGCGCCTTGGATTTACAGAAGATCATTTGAGTTACGCGATTTCGCTCGGGAAGCCTGTACCTTCCGGCTCTGCTTTTGATAATAATCCGGAGATCAAGTGACAGTGTATATGGGCTGGTCCGGCCTATCGTGCGGCGAGTGTGTTCGCCGATCGAGTCGGTGCGATTATTAAGATTCGCACGAACCGAGGTTGGGATACAGTCGATCGTCAACGCGTTTCCCGGCGCAAGATTGTATATTGAGACTTACAATCAGTAACTCAGATGTGGGTTGTGTCGCGCTCGAAGAATCTCATTGACGCTCTCATGCAACACTCTGAGTGCACTTCGATTGAACTTGTGAAATCGATGGATCCTGAACGGATCCGAACTCAACACCAGACCCACGGAGAAACGTTTCGGAAGGGAGAAGGGCTCCTCTGTAAATACTAACGTTAACGCCTCAATCCACGAAGTACATAAAAAAGTCTCCTCCGCATTTAAGGCGCGGAGGAGACTGTTAGTTATAGCGTTCAGTCTGTTAGTCTAGCCGCCGTTGCGGAAGAGTGCCGCGACGCGGTGGTCACGCGCAAGCTGCGAATCACCGAAAGAGCCTACTGAGATTCTCGAAGATGGTATTCCAGCTTCGATAAGTGCATCACGAATCGACGCAACACGACGGTCACTTAGATCCTGATTCTTAGTATCCGTACCGCGCGGGTCGAACGACCCGTCAAGTCCGAGTTTCATAGACGGGTTCGCCTTCATGTAGGTCGCGATCTCCGTGATTTTATACATCTCAGAAGTCTGTATTTCCGATCGGTTATTCTCGAATCGGAAGTCTCGGTAAAGATTCCAAAGCGCAACCGAACCTGTAGTTCCCGGCGCTCCCTTTGCGCCGACTGCGCCAGTTACGCCTTGAGGGCCTTGCACACCTGATTCACCAGGGCGGCCAGCCGCACCAACAACACCAGTGGATTTCTTGCCCTGATCACCAGTCACGCCAGTGGTGCCTTGTGCTCCTGCTGTACCGGCATAACCAGTAGGACCCTTCGGACCGACTAGTGTCGCACCCTGTGCGCCTGTCTCGCCTGCAAGACCCTGTGCTCCGGCGGGACCGGCGGGGCCTGCTGGGCCAGCAGAACCAGTTCCACTTGCACCCTGAGCACCTGTATTTCCCGCGAGACCCTGTTCACCTGCGGGACCTGCAGGTCCAACATCGCCAGCGGGACCTTGTACTACAATTCCTTGAGCGCCAGTCGCGCCGACTTCGCCGCGGCGTCCTATCACACCGGCAGGGCCTTGTGCGCCGGCAGGTCCGGCAAAGCTGTCGCCTTGTGCACCTGTCGCTCCGGCTGAGCCTACTGCGCCTCGGGGCCCGGCGGGGCCGCTTGGTCCGCGCGGACCAACCATGCTCTGGCTATCGTTAGTATTGGTGTTACTTGCCACGACATATCCCGACTCCATTTCATTCTGCGTTACGGGGTCTGTGGGTTTCATGGATTTGTTGGAACAGCATCCGCCTAGTCCAATAAGTAGTGGTGCCGCACCGAGAGTGAAGACGAATGTGAGTATTGTTCGAATATTAGCGTCAAATTTGTTTGTCATCTTATTAATTCTTTCGCTTTTCATATTTGCGATAAGGGGTTGTTTATGATTGAGCAGCTCATGTTGCAAAATCACAGGATGAAAATAGGCCGTCCCCTCCGCAGGCGAAATACGCTATTCACCCCACATGATGTAATGCAATCATTGAACAAATATTGTTTTTAGAGTTTACCCAGCAAAAGAAGGATTATTAAAATTAACAGAATGAGTCCGAGCCCGCCGCTCGGGTAATAACCCCAACTTTTACTATGCGGCCAAGTGGGAAGTGCGCCGAAGAGAATGAGTATTAACACGATGACTAAGATAGTTCCTAACATGATATTCCTTGCAGCGTGACATGGGATCTGCTGTTCCGTTATGGAAGAGTCTGCGATTTGCCATAACAACACGCTAAGCGCTGATAGATCCTGTACTATGGGGCATTCACCCCAAATAAAGACTAACTGTAAACTAACGCTTTTTTTTAATTAATGATCCGCGCGGTACGGCGGGCAGCCCGCCTCTTGTAAACTTTGAATAGCGGCTTCGGTTACTAATTTTGCCGCCGCCGCGCGCGCGTTGCCGAATTTTTTGAGGAGTACCGGCGACGAACCGATTTTCGGATCGTCATTCATCACTAACTGTTTTTTATTGTAATTTGTATGAAACGGCGACACCGGATCGTACTGCGCGCCCCACAGGCTCGTGGGAAGAGGAGGCGACCACGCCGCAAAATCGGCGGCCGCTTTTGATATATCAAATTTGTACGCGACCAGTAACATTTGCATTTCGTCGCGAATGGAATATGCACCTTCAGGTTTTTCTTCATATCGCGCAAGATTCTTGGGCAGCGCCGCGTCGGGCGGCAGCACACACGTGAGCGCCATCGCTTCGCGCAGCGCGCGGTACTGCCGGTATGTTAAGAATCCGGAATGCAGCGCGTCGTGTGCTTCAGCGAGATTTTTCTTAGCTTTCGGAAATTTAACAAAATCCTCGCCTTTCAGAAACTTAGCATTAAACTCGCCAAGCATCGCATCATAATAAAACACTTCGCCGGGCGTGCCGGCCGTGCGGTCGAGCGCGCGGTAGAACGACTCGTCGCCGTTTCTCCAGCTTTCTAAGAATAACGCGAACTCGTCGGCCGATTTGTCATGATCGAGTTCACTAAGAATCTGCGCGAGCGCGAGATCGAGATCCGGCGCCATTCCATTTAATAATGCGTTGAGCTCGTCGGCGCGCTTCGGAGCTTCTTTACCTTTCACGGAATCCACGGGTCGAATGATGCGCGCGCCGAAGATGTATTCTTTAATCATCGGAAACGGCAGTTCTTTAGCAATCGGAAACGAACCGTCAGGCGAAATCTTCGATTGGAATTTTAATTCTTTCGGTTTATGCGACGCCGCTAACGTTGCATAGCTGCGAATTCCGGCCAAGTAGGGGTCGTCTGTTTTCGCGAGGATGTCGCGCACATTCTTAAGAATCTTTGTTTGCACTCCGCCCGGCTGGTGTGCGAACCACTCCACGGCTTTCTTTTGTTGAATTTTCGGATCTGTATAATCCTTCGCCGTATTCTGAGCGGCGGCCTGGCTTGCGAAAATTGTAGCAAGCGTCAGAGTTGATAAAACAATAACAGGCAGCTTCGGCATGATTCAATTACCATCGACGCGTTCCGCCGTGTGAATTTTGAATGAAATTCAAGATGGGCTTGCGCTCGCGGGGAAAAACGCGAAAACCTACATTCAAATAAATGGCCTCGCTACCGCGGCAACCACATCCGCCATGGACAATTGCACCTCGACGACCCCTTCGCGGGGCGATCGCCAGTGCTATTGCTAACGAATGCGCGTGGATTGCAACGATCGCGCGCAATCGCGACGCGGCTGTCGCCGTTCATCGCGTCCGGCAATCCACAAAACGCCTCCGCGCGCTGGCGCGTTTGCTGCGTCCGTGTGCGGGCGACGAACTTTACAAATCCTGGAACACGACGCTTCGCGATCTCGCGCGAAGCCTTGCTAACGAACGCGACGCGGATGTCTGGGTGGCGACGTACCGCCGGCTCGCCCGGTCGAATATTAAGATTCCGCGGGTGGGCCGCGACGATGCCGCGAAACTGCTCCAGAAAGTTGCGGAAGGAATTTTTATATTTAACGAAACGTGGCAGCGCTCGCTGCCGAAGCGCATTTCGCGCGAGTCGATCCGCCTCGGTCTGCGCCGCTCGTTCCGGCGCGCGAAGCAACAGTATAAAATTGCGCTCGATGATACAAATTCGGAAACGTTGCACGAGCTTCGCAAACGTCTCAAAACCGTCCGCGCGCAGGTGGAATTGTTAGAAAATGTGTTTGAGGCGCGGTCGCGTGACGCGATCTCCAGCTGGCTCAAGAAAACAGATATATTATCAAAAACGCTTGGCGAGGAGCACGACCTCGCGACGTTTCTAATAATAAAAGATCAGCTCAAGAAAGGCGCCGTCTCAGAGCGTATTTGCGAAAAAGCCGGGCGCAAACGCGAGAAACTAAAAACAGAATCGTTAGCGTGTGCGAAGGACATCTTTGAATTGGATCCGTCGGAGAGGTTTTGGGATAGGCTCTAGCTACTTCACTTCGAGTGGAGCGCTCGCAGGATGTCCGCGCAACAAAAACTTTTTCCACGGCATTGCTACAATTCCGAGCCGCGTCGCGGCGGCGCTGTGTTCCGCATCGCAAAGGATGAGTGGTTTGAATTGTGAAAAGCGTTTTGTAAATTCAAACAGTCCTTGCAAGTCGGCTGAACCAAACGGCCCAGTCTTTATTTCAATCGCCCATCTGCCCCAAGAACCCTGCACGACTGCATCGACTTCAAACGGCTCTTCTCGCCAGTACATCACACTCTGGCCGCGATTGATTGCATGTGCAATGCATGCGTTCTCAACCCATTGTCCATATAGCGCGGCGTCGGTTCCGCGAGAAGGCACACCGCGTGGATCGAATGCCGCGAGCAGTGCATTATTAAGTATAATGATTTTTGGCGGAGCAGCCCTCCACCGGAGCGGCTCATCCCGCAATCGCACTGTTCCTGGGTAGGTTCCCCAAACGACGGACAATTCCGCCGACACTTCATGTGCAAGTCGAAAAACGCGTGCGACATCCAACGCGGACCAGTGTGTAAGCACCATTCGATCAAATCGTCCTGCAAGACTCTCTCGCGCTCCTGATCCGAGTTTTAGTGCAGATGATCCGCTCACGGCAACATGTACTGGCAGCTTACGATGTTGTACTAGATCCCACTCTGATTTGAGTCTGGATGACCAGTCGCGGAAATGTTGTATTTCATCGAGTAGAAGTATGTGTCGCTTCTTAACGTTAGCCAGCGACGTCCAGAGCTGTTCTATTCGGAATACGATTGGCTGAATGGATTTTCGACCATACTCGAATAATTTCAAGGCTGGCGTCCGCCGGCTAAAGGGAACGCCCTATTCGCTAATTCTGATTCTTAGCACTCGCCACCTGCGCGCCGTACGTCGCGGCGGCGGTCGATTTGTGAAAAGAGCCTTTGACGACGAGCGGCCGGAACTCGCCGAACTCTCCTATCTTTCCGCGCAGATCTAATACTAACGATGTGTCGCCTTCGGTCGCGATCGGAGCGCCGGTCTGAAGCCCGTATAACATTCTTTTCTTGGGCGAATCCGCCGACGCGCCTTCGAATCCGTATAATACACAATTACGGCGGCCGAATGCGCTCGCGACGTCGAACGGATCGTTAGCATCGTCGCCGAATGATAATGTTGCGAGGCGCGACCCCGGGTAAATACACAATAACGCGGAGTTCTTTCGGTTCTGTGCTGGGATGCCGGAGCCGGAAACGGTTCCCGAGAATTTAACTTCAAATCGAAACGGAGAAAACACAAGCCCCATCGGTGCGTCGAAACCGTGCGGAGCTGATATTTCCTGAATCCGGTTTCCTTCTGTATCAAAAACTCCAATATTGTTACTTTGAGTACCTGATATATATAATTTTCCGTCGGGCCCGAATTGTATCCCCGACGGCGCCGCGACGCCGGTTGTAACAAATTTATGAACGAGCGCGCCCCCCGAGTCGAAGATAAGTACGCGATCGTTTGCGTTCGAACAAACATACAATTTTCCATCGCCGGAGAACGCGAGCCCGCTCGGGGAAGCTAATAATGGAGCTACAATTTCGCGGACGCGCGAACCCGACGCGGTAAACTCAACTATTTTATTGTCAGCTTTCGAAGCTACAAAAATGTGGCCGTTCGCGGCGAACGCGATTCCATCGGGAAGAGAGATCGTCGTTCCAAACGAGCGGACAGCGGCGCCCGCCGGATCAATTTCATAAACGGCGTGATTCTCCACGCTCGAAATATAAAAATTACCATTCGGACCGATCGCCACCGAGCTTGCGGAGCCGGCCGTCGCTGAAAGGTCAATTGTAGTTCGAACGATTAGATTCGCATCGAGCCCGATTAATTGCTGGCTTCCTGCGAATAATAGATATATCAATCCGTCGGCGCCAAAACAGACGCTTCGCGGCGCGGCCCCGAGTGCGAGCGGGCCGATATCTCTAATTTTGTTGCCCGCAAGATCGAATTCGATGGCCGTATTTGTATTCTTAGAAGCTACAAAAAGATGCGCCGGAGTAAATTCTGCGACAGCGTTTTTTTGTGCGTTTGCGGCGCCGGAGATTCCGAGAAGCGCAAACAATAGTAAAAAGAACGAAGGGAGCTTCGTCGGCATTGGAGGCACTTACTAATAAAAGGGGATTGCAAGTCTAGCCGCAGTTGGGGCCGCTCCGCGACTCGCATGGAAAAATATGCATGCCGTGTGGTGCTGCGGACTCAATAGCCCGCGCTCGACAATAACAAAAAGAATCCGCGACGATGCGCCGTGCGTCCAGAAGAAATTTCCGTTGCGCTCAAGACACCGTTAGCACGACGTCGAACGGGGGCCGTCGCCTAGAAGATTCCTGGGGAGGAATCACAAATGTTCACAAACGAAAACGTTACAATTCGCGGTTACGTACAGTTAATATCAAAAACTCTGGCAGCATTATTGATTTTCGCCGCCGTCAGCCTTTTGGCCGGTAGCGCAAATGCACAATTCCTCGAGACGGTCCGCCAGCCGTTGAATGTTCAAGGCGAGAGTCCGAACGGGCACGCGAGCGAAACCGCCGTGTCGGCCGACGGACAATTTATAGCTTTCGTGAGCGCGGCCAGCGACCTCGTGGAAAATGATACTAACAATGTCGCCGACGTGTTTTGGTATGATCGCTCGGAAAACGAAATCCGCAGAATTAGCGTTGCGAGCGACGAGACCGAAGGGAACGCGGTGTCGATGAGCCCGTCGATCAGCGCCGACGGCCGTTATGTAGTATTTGTAAGCTACGCGTCGAACTTGGTCGCAAATGATACAAATTCCGTGGCCGACATTTTTGTGTATGATTCGCTCACAGGCAACATCGGTCGTGCAAGCTTGCACACCGACGGATCGGAAGCTAATGATCATTCCGTGTCGTGCGTGATCTCCGGAGACGGGAATTTTGTTATTTTCAAGAGCCTCGCGTCGAACCTCGTCGACGGCGATACCAATGCCGTTGCCGACCTTTTTAGTTATAGTATCGTCGATGAAACTACAGTTCTCGTTTCGTTAACAAGCGAAGGATTCCAGGCCAACGGTGTGTCTTCGTTTGCTTCGGTTTCCGACGACGGACGATATGTTGCATTTGCGAGCGACGCTAACAATTTTGTGGCCAACGATGATAACAATGCGAGCGACGTGTTCGTGCGCGACATGCTGCTCGGCACGACAATACATATAAGTAAGAGCACGGCCGGCCAGCACGGCAACGGCGCCTCGACCGAGCCGCGAATGGATGGAAACGGTCTTTTTGTAGTTTTCCGTTCGAGTGCGACCAACTTCGATCTGCTCGACGTGAACGGAATTGATGATATCTATTTCCGCCATCTCGGAATGGAAACGACGACCCGCGTGAGCGTGTCGACCAAGGGAATTGCAGCAAACGCGAATTGTAGAATTCCGTCGATTTCACTCGACGGACGCTACATTTCATTCGTGAGCACGTCGTCGACACTCGCGCCGTTTGATACTAATTTTGTATCAGATTTGTTTTTATATGATCGCGACCTCGAGACGACGCAGCGCATCAACCTGTCGTCGCTGCATGCGCAGGCGGATGCCGGCGTTTCTAACTATTCGATGTCGTCCGATGCCTCAGCGTTTGTATTCATTTCCACCGCGGCCGACCTCGCGCCCGAGGATAACGGCGGGTTCGCCGACGTATTTGTTACAACCCGCATGGTCGACGAAGACTCCGATTATTTTTGGTCGATCGATATGCGCAAATTCCGCGGCGTGATCGTGGATTCGATGACCGAAGCCGAAGAGGCCGACCGATTTCATGCATCCGGTTCGTTTGAATTCAACGCATACACCCCCGACGCTAAATTTAATCCATTTATTGATGACGTTACAATTCAGTTCGGCGACGAGTCTGGTCCGAATGAATATATCATTTCGGCGAACGACCCGAACTGGAAAGTGCTTCGCAACCAGCGTTTCTCATGGCGCTCGTCGCCCGGAGAAACGCCGGCGTGCACGATCATGCTCGATATGAAGCGCAAGAAATTTATAGTTAAGATGTCAAAATTCGATTTCGATTCGGAAGCTGTCAATCCAATCCGTTTCAATCTCGGCCTCGGCCTTGATTGGATGGGATTCAGCGCGACCTGGAACGAGGATATTACCGATAATCGGACGATGTTACAATTTAAGCAAAACTTTGAGTAATTGTTAAAAGGGAGAAACTCAAATGGGCATTCAATCTATAGGATGCGGAGCAGGTTGCTCCGCATCCGTCGCGACCGAACGCGTCCGGCTCGCGCCAGCGCCGGAACCGAAGGAAATTGATAAATTAACAGAAGACTCGCTCGACATCTCCGCCGAAGCGCGCGCAGCAGTGGGGTTGATCGAGAATGCGGCGGCGGGTGCGCAACCGCCAACACAACAAATACCGCGGATTGATGTGCTCGCGTAGTTCCCTCAAAACCTCAGCGTAAAAAAGGGCGGTAGTACTACTTCCTTTACAGTCCTCACGGACCAAGCATACCGAAACGCTTGTTGAAGCCTTCTTTCGCCTCGCCGATGAAAAGCAGAAGCTGATCTTCTGCCACACGAACAACGCCAATGCCAAGCCGCTCTGCTTCGGCGATGAGGAACTGCGCAGCCAGCTCCGTAGGAACGAACAGGGTCTTCGGCCAACAATTCTTGTGAGCGTAACCTTCCTTCAACAGTCGCTTGGCCCCTAGCTTCGTAGGCTCCGACTGTGCTGCGGCGACGGGCGTGAAGCTGAGGAGAAAACAACTTGCCGAGTCCATGAGCGCGAGAAAATTGAACTCTCCGTCTTGCTGGGTAGAGACGGGTTCGTCGTTGAGTTGAAACGCGATCCACGCTTCATTGACTTTGAACTGACTTGGATGGAGCACGGTCGTTCTTTTAGAGTTGTTAATTCCCCTGGTTTGCGTTTGCGTCGTGTTCCACCTGCGCCGCGACGCCAGCTAGATAATCACCGAATCCCCATCCGATCTTATCCTTGTACTTGCCGAGTTGAACAAATCGAGCCGCTGCCGCGCTGCGTGCTTCGTCGGGCAGAGCGTTGAGTAACGAAGCGGCTTCTGCCAGTTTTCGTTCCAATGCCGAAAAGTACGAGTCTTCTCCGTAGCCGAGATCCGCGGCCTGATGAGTGCCCGCCTCCACGAACGTGAGGAGCAAGTCAACAACGCCATCGAGATTGCCGGTTGACCGCTTGTAGTCAGTGATCGCCGCCGCTGCATCGCGAAGCCGAATCGGTTGTCGACTCAACGGATCCGGGAAGACCGCCTTGACGACCAGGTCGCGGTATTCCTCAAGAGTGCCAGCCGCTGGAAGAAAGCGTGCGTGCAAGAACCGGCGGTTCGCTGGGCTGGCATCGTATAAGTCGCGGATGACTTGAAGGAGTCTTGTATTTCCCATCAAGCAAAGGTTCGTCTTTACCTGCGACCAGGAACCTCGCGTGTTTGATTTCATCTTCGATTCGGCTTGGTGGTTGTAGAGGATTCGGCTTGGTGGATGTAGAGGAGAGCTCGTGTAGCGCAGTTGAGCGGCAGACGCAGTCTGCTCTGCTCCATCAGCGGATTAGAGGGCATCGCCGATGTCCATTCCGCTCGGATCATGCTCAAGCATTTCAAGATGTTCATACAGTGAGTCTAATTCGTTCTCCAGCTTTGCGCGTCGAGCATGGTTCGCGGCGGCGGCAACGAAGCCAATCATGTCTTCCAATTCCCATGCTTTGAACTTTGCCATCCATGCCCCGTTGACCTTGGTAAAGCGGTCAGCGTAAACGGGATCGCCAAAGGTTGCATCCCGAAGAAGATCGAGCTCCCGGGCAGTCAGCGCCACTTGGATCCGGGCTTCGCGTTTACTTTGTTTATGTCGGTCCATTGTCGTTTATTGTAGTTCTAATTGTAGTTTTAGCATGGATTGTACAAGTCAACCTTTGCATCGTAACTGCACTGACGAGGTTTGTTCACATGAGAATAGTGGGAATACGGATTTCGAACGGTCACAATTCCTGTCCTCATGCGCGCTGAGCGATTCTGGTGACGACAATGCCATATTCCCAAGCCAGAACATGTTTACACGGTGAGCAGTCTGATGGACATGTGCAGCGCCCTCACGGCTGCAAACGCAAGATAGTTGCCGTTGGCAAGACCCCGGTTTTTTCCAAATTTCAATGTGTGCAGACCTGTCTGCTTTGGAATTGTAAGAAGTGAGATTTTGATTCAAAAAATAATAAGTAATAGAATTATACTAAATAAAGGTGCGTTCGAGCCTGCTGAATTATACAGATCTCCGTTGAGCTGCGCGGCCGTTATATCTGCCAACGCCTGTTTTCAGCGTTGCGAAGAGGTGTGACAGCCCCATTTGCTTCCCAGTCTTAACTTCGAGAACGATCGATTCTGGCATGTTATCGATGGTTGACGACTAACGCCCGCGTTCAGCCGCGGCCGAGCGAAGCGAGGCCGTCGGCTGGAACGCATAGTTAGACCTCAACACGGTCATGTTTGAGAGTCCTTGAGCTGAGCTGCGACCTGTCCAGCTACCTTGAGAATGCTGTCTTCTGAAACGGTAACGCCAAAGTGATCCTCTAGCTCGCTAGCGATGACGGCTGCAATGTCTTTCGTGCCCGTCTTCCCTTGATGTGCGGCCGATACGATGTGATCGACGAGGCAATCGTATTCGTCTTTTGGCGCGCCACCAGTGCCGATCGGGTCCCACGCCAGAAGTATGTCCCGGACTGCAGCGCTCTCGGCCTTCACCTGACGCTTAGCGGCGTGTTTGTTCATCTGTTGAGGTCTAACTACAATTAGACAGGTCTGCCATAACACTGCAAACACAGTGTGCTGACCTGTCTAATTGGGAATTGTAAGAATTGAGATTTCGATTCATGGTCCGACGACATGTGAACATAGGGCCAATCTGCCTGTGGTGACCCACCGAATTAGGCAGGTCTGTTTAATTCGGGAAAGACATATATCGGACGATAAACACACGGATTAATGTTTCAACATGACAGTCGATCCACAGGGCTTTGAACACCCGCCGGTCCTCGGTTCAACACATGCGTGTAGATCATGGTTGTCGAAACATCACGATGCCAGAGGAGCTCTTGAATCGTGCGGATATCGCTTCCACTTTCGAGCAAGTGTGTGGCGAAGGAGTGGCGAAAGGTATGGCATGTGGCGCGCTTTGGAATGCCCGATTTGAGGACGGCCTGGCGCACTGCGCATTGCACTACCGTCTCATGCAAATGGTGCCGCCGGCGCTGTAGAGACTCTTGATGTAAATACATCCGGGTCGCGGGAAACACCCACTGCCACGGCCACTCGCGGCCCGCATTGGGGAGTTTTCTGCCGAGCGCGTCCGGCAGTTCAACCCATCCAGCACCCGCAGAAAGATTGCTCACATGTTGATTCCGTACGAGTGCAAGATGATCTGCCAGTCGAGATTTGATAGAGACGGACAGCATGGTGATGCGGTCCTTATTTCCTTTCCCGCGACGAATCGTTACTTCATTTGCGGCTAAAGTCCACATCCTTCACGCGCAGTCTGCACGCTTCAAGCAGGCGCAATCCGCTTCCGTAGAGTAGTGTCGCGATGAGTCGAGGCACACCGTCGATCTTCGATAACACCGATGACACTTCTTCTCGTGTCAAGACAACCGGAAGGGATATGGGGGTCTTGGCGCGGACGATGTCATTAATCCACGGCAGATGCTTGTTCAGAACAATTCTGTAAAGAAACAAAAGCACAGAGAGCGCCTGATTCTGCGTCGATGCAGAGACGCGCGATCGAATCGCCAGCGCGTTCAAAAACGTCTTGACTTCGGGAGCCCCAAGTGTGGCCAGATCGCGCCGTTGGTGAAATATCCAAAATCGCCGTGCCCAGTGTACGTACGCCTCTTCCGTTCGCGGGCTCATGTGGCGCTCGCGCATGGCTGATTGGATTCTGACACTGATTCGACTGCCGCTGGATTGCAGTGGGTTTGGCACAACAGGACCATCCGGCATGGAATGGCTTGGCGCCTCGCAAATGAATGACGCGCCGGAGAATGGAATACTCGAGAGACGATGAACGTACGACCACATCTCCGAACAGGCTTCCCAGCGCGGTTTCAATCGCGGAATTATTATTAATTCGTCGAGACTGAGCTCCATTTCAGTGCCCGCGAAGCCTAGTTCGATTGCGTCGCGGACGCAATAGGCGACTTTCCTGCGCCGCGCTCATAGCTTGCTACATATACGTTGAGCAAACTTCTCAAAACCGCAGCGTAAACACAACCTTAATAATAACACTCGTTGTATCCGCGACGACGGCGCGCGAAGCGGTTTCGATCCAGTTGTGGTTAAACACAACAAATATATCTTTTGCGGGATCGACGATGTAACGCATG
>JBJXHE010000008.1:0-68621 GCA_046160785.1 Planctomycetota bacterium | reverse complement strand
TCGCCCGCGACAAGCGCCTTCGCGCTTGGGCCGAAAGCGGCGAATCCGCAAAAGATCATTAAGATTCCGATTACGGGGAAAAGGACGAGTCGATTTTGTAGTGATGACAACCAGGTTGTTAAGATTCGCATTAGGAGTGAACTTATCCTTCGTGTGCTGAGGGTGTGGTGAGAATCATTAATTTATATTTCTTTTTCCGGTAACATTACCAATCGTCATCGTGGCCGGGCTGCCGCCGTCTGACGTTTCCGGAGCGACGGCGCCACCGTTAGTCCCCACCACCCCGCCGGCTCCTTTTATTAATTTTGAGAGTCCGTCGGCGCCGGGAGGAGAAATCGTGCCATAAATGTATACAAATTGCCCAGGCGCACCGGAATCGGGCGTTTCTACATAAAACGCGTTTCCTACGCGAGTCCCAACGAGAGTTTGAGGATCCATGCCCTCCTCCGTCGTTTCCATAATAATCGAAGACGCAGCCCCGGGGGAATCAGTAATATTAACAATCTGATTTCCGGTGATTTTCAAGGGTTTATCACCGTTTGAAAAATAGATTTTACTCTTAATTGTAAAGGCCCACGACCCCGACATCGGGCCTGGATTGCCGGACGCGGTCGCGACCGCGTCCGGTTCAAACATTACAATTCCGCAAACGATAGCAATCAATCCGACGGCTGAAAGCAACCATCCGCGGGTACAACGATACAAATTCATTTCGTTGTGTTCTTAGTCCGAATCGCGCTTGCCGGAGATTTTTAGTAGCGTGATGCCGCTTACACCTTCTCCGTCCGACGTTCCAGGTAATGCGCTAACAATAAAGCCTACCGAAGCACCTGTAGCTTTCAGAGTTTTGGATTGCCCGTTCACGTCTGGCTTCCCGATCGTTCCCGAAATTGCTGTAAATTCGGACTCAACGCCGGTTTCTGCGGACTCTACATAAAACGCAGTGCCAACGCGCGTGCCGACCAGGAAAATGTTATCTTCTCCTCCGATCGACTGCATTGATATATTTGAAATTGTGCCCTGAGAATCCGTAATACTAAATTGGAGGGTTTGCTTTTCTTTTACGGGCTTCGAGCCGGTATTGTTGTGTTCTGAATTGTTAACTGTAAAAATCCAGTTGCCCGACATCGGCCCTGGTGCGCCCGCCATGCGCGCGGTCGCGTTCGAACCGAGCGCCGCAATTCCGCAGAAGATTGCTAAAATTCCTAGCGTCGGCAAAACAATTCGGCGGGATCGCGCAGACGCAAGCACAGTTGTAATGAATCGCATTGTTAATTACCTCTTTTATATATTGTTGTAGTTATTACTGAACCTGCACACGCTTCGCAGAGAGCTTAAATAAAGTAAGTGAATCAACACTCGTGCTGTCGGACGTTCCCGTCGCGAATTTTCCGCCGCCGCCGTCAAATCCGAGCGAGCTGCCCGTTCCTCTAAAAGTTTTAGATTGTCCGTCGGTGCCTGGCTTCGAGATGGTTCCTGAAAGAGTTACTAATTCTGAACCGTCGCCGAGCGCCGCGGTTTGAACAAAGAATGCGGTTCCGACGCGGTTTCCAAATAAAAAGAGGTCCTCGTTACCAGCGCTGATTCCTTGCATTGAAATTAATGATACAGGTCCGGAATTATTATCAGTAATTGCTACCGTTAGCGTCTCTTTCGACTTCACGGGCTTGGAGCCAGCGCTGTCATGTTCTGAATTATTAACTGTCAATAACCAGGTTCCATGCATCGGACCATTCCCGCCCCCGAATCTCGCCGCGATTGCGGAGAACCCGCAGAAAACTGTAATAATACCAAGCGTTGGAATCATTATAAATCGATTTTGCAAAGTTAACAGTCTATTTGATATGAACCTCATCGTTAACAACCTCGCGGTTCGCCGCGGCTTGTGGTGGTTTTAGTTAGAAATGTCGGAGAGTGACGCATCGGATTCTATTCGAGGGCCGCGAGGGACGCAACGCTACGATTCGTCTTCCCACCGCAAGACATCTTCTTTCAAGATTCGGCCGCCCGCGAGCCATTTTAAGACGGGCCCGTGATAGGGCGCCGTCAAGATTTTTGTTAATTCCGCGACCGGGGCCATTCTGACGTCGACCGTTTCCGAGTCGTGGCTTTGCAATAATCCGCCGATCCGTTTCAAACTAAAAAAGCGGCCTTCCCATCGGTACTTACATTTTTTGTTTTTGTAGCGTTCGCCGTGAAACATAAATAATGAGTCGCACACCTCCACGTCGAGCCCGGTCTCTTCCTTCATTTCGCGGCGAATCGCTTCCGCGTGCGTCTCCCCCTTTTCGACTTTTCCGCCGGGCAATTCCCAACATAACTGTTTCTGGGGGGCGCCGAGATCTCGATATGTAGCAACGAGGAGAACGTTGCCGTCCTCCTCAAGCCATCCATAGACTCCGACGAAATCAGGGCGATTCATAAATTTGTTTACTTTGTGTCGCGAACATATTTATTAAGCCAATCGAATACAACGCGAAGCCACAATTCGCGATTTCGAGCTTTGAGGAGCCAGTGGCCTTCGTCGGGGAAATATAAGAATTTCGACGGAACGCCGAGGCGCTGTAATGTTGTAAATAATTGAATTCCCTCGCCGATCGGAACGCGATAATCGAGTTCGCCGTGGGTTACTAACGTTGGCGTTTTGAAGTTTTTACCAAAAACGTGCGGCGAGCGATCGCGATACAACGCCGAATCCCACGGGCGTCCTTTTAAATCATATTCCGGAAACCACAATTCCTCGGTCACGCCGTACATCGAATCTAAATTGTATACTCCGGCATGCGATACTAATGCTTTGAACCGGTCGGTATGGCCCAGAATCCAATCTACCATATAGCCGCCGAACGACGCGCCGATCGCTGCCATTCGCGCCGGATCGGCGTAGCCTTGCGCAATCATCCAATCGGTAGCGCGCATGCAATCTTCATAAACGGCTCCGCCCCAGTCGCCGCTGATTTGATTTGTATATTCCTGCCCAAAGCCGGTCGACCCATGAGGATTTAATGCTAATACTACATATCCCTGCGCCGCGTAAATTTGCGGGTTCCACATTCCGCTTCCGCCAAAATTATCAAGCCACGCCTGCTGCGGGCCTCCGTGAATCATTAATATGAAAGGCGCTTTCGTTCCCTTTTTGTAGTTAGGCGGCGTTACTAACCATCCTTGAATTTTCGAACCGCGCGCTCCGGGAACGCGCTCGGCACCTTCGATCCAAACCGATTCGACTTCGCCCATCGCTTTTTCAGTAAAAAACGCGTCATTTACTTTTGTTAACATTACGCGGCTTCCATCCTTAATATTAATTCTAGCGACCTCCCCTGCTCGTTTAAGCGAACTCCAGCGCCCTACGAGAAACTTAGAATCCGGAGAGATCGTCAAACCTGAAATATTCGTCCGCACGATTTGTGTACTTGCTCCTCCGTCGACCGGCGCCCTCCAGATCGCGTGCGTGCCTTCGTCTTCCGCACCGAGAAATACAGTTTTCGAATCGTGCGACCATACAATTTCATCGATCCAGCGATCGATATCTTTTGCGATTTGTGTAATCGACCTCGTTTTTGTATCCAAAAGCTGAACTGTAAAACGGTCGGATTCGAAACCGTCGGTCGCCTGCGAACGAAATGCTACATATTTGCCGTCGGGCGAAACGGACGGGGAACCGTCCCATCCGGTATTCTTAGTTAAACGCACTCCGGGCGCGGAACCGTCGACGGGCGCAACATAAAGATTAAAATCGGTTGAGATGGCTTCATTCTTCTCCGCGCCTTGAGTGTAATATAACCATTTGCTGTCGCGCGAGAACGCGTACGGCGTCGGGCCGCCGAGCGAAAATCCGGGCGCGTCAAATTCCTTCGCCGAGATTTGTTGCGTTGCGCCCGTTGTAAAATTAGTAACAAAAGTGTGGGTGCGGACCGCGTCGCGCCATTCGGTCCAGTGCCGGAATAGTAATTTATCAATTAGCTTCGCCTGCAAACCCTCCGGAATAGTTGTTTTTAAGTTCACATCCGACGCAAATGCAATAAAACGCCCGTCGGGCGACCACGCAGGGTCGGCGATCCCATTCTCCATTTTAGTTATTTGCCGGGCGTCGCCGCCGTTCAGGGGAACGCTCCACGCCTGCGCCGATCCCGACTGCGATGATACACATAAAATGGTGCGGCCGTCCGGCGAGTATTTCGGCCCCGACGGATTCGCGGGCGCGTTACTAACAATCTGCGGCGCCGACACTCCGTCGCTTTCGACAATCCACATCGATCCGCGAGTCTTGCCTTTCGGATCGAGCGTCGGTTCATTAACAATAAATACAACCGATTTTCCGTCGGGAGACAAATCCGGCGAAATCACCGACGGCATTTGTAATAATTCTTCGATCGCGAGCGCGCCCGGCTTGGAACCCACAAAATGGGGAATCTGGCTTGGAAGCGATCTGCCGCCGGACGCATCTACTGATTTGCAGGATGTTAATACTCCCAGTATAACTAAAATTGAAATCGCCGTGGAATATTTATATACGTTTCGAAATCTCACGATGGTTGAGTCCATAAAAACGGTAAACAGCCTGTGGCAAAAGTGCTCCGCAATTCAAATATTGGAACTTTTTGTTAAATCGAGGAAAACCGTTTGAGGCGTAGTAAGAACTTACGTCGAAAATGGTTTGACGATGAGTTAACAAAAAAG
Organism: Planctomycetota bacterium; assembly: GCA_046160785.1. GTDB lineage: Bacteria > Planctomycetota > UBA1135 > UBA1135 > JACQFD01 > JACQFD01. Next base: position 63,941 of record JBJXHE010000008.1, on the reverse strand, counting down.
AACATATTTGAATAGGATGACTTTTGCCACGGGCTGTTAAGGTTAAATTACAAAAACGGATTTGTTGATACTTGGCCTATTTAATACTTAGCCAGCGCCGCGAGCGCCTCGCTTGTAATCGCACCGTGCGACAGTGAGCCGGCGACAGCGCGATTCTTGACCCATAAAGCCTGCGGCGATTCATGTTTCACCCCAACGCGCTTCTCGATTTCGAGCGAAATCGGGCGCTGCTCGACGACGAGCACGAGCGCGCAAAACGGCTTTCCCGCCGCGCGATGACTAAGAAAATCCATGAACTCTTCGTGCGCCGCTGCGGAGATCGGGCAGCGCGTCGAATGTTTAAATATCAATACTCCTTCGTTTAGTGAACGATCGAGAGCGAGATCGAGGTCGGCGTTGCTTTCGAGGCGAAGGTCGGGGGCGGTCATCGCGGCATACTAACAAATACTGCGGGGCGCCCCGACGCGTTTCCGCCGCGTTCGTCCGCCGTGCTACACTTCGCGCCTCCTATGAAAGCAATCCGCCTCGCACGACCGACCGACGGATCGTTCGTACTCGAAGATATTCCAACGCCCGCTCCCGGAAACGGGCAAGTATTAGTAAAGGTAAAGGCCGCCGGAATCTGCGGCACCGATCGACATTTGTGGCATTGGGACGAGTCGATTCGCGATGGATTGAATCCGCCGTTCACTCCCGGCCATGAATTTTGCGGCGAGGTCGCGGAGATTGGTAAGAATGTCAGCGGCTGGAATGTTGGTGATTACGTTTCGTGCGAGATGCACGTCGTTTGTAACAGATGCGCCGCTTGCCGGAACGGCGCCGCCCATTTGTGCGGAAATCATAAAGTTGTTGGAATGCATCAAGACGGCACGTTTTCGCAATTTGTAGCATTGCCCGCGAGCAATTTAGTTAAATTACCAAAAACGCTTTCGCCTAAGATCGGCGCGTTTCTCGACGCGCTCGGAAACGCGGTTCACACCGCACTGTCGGCCGACATTCCAGGCCGAACTGTAGCGATTCTCGGTTTCGGCCCGATCGGCGCGATGACGGCCGCGGTAGCCCAGTTCTGCGGATCGGGCGCAATCTTTATAACAGATGTGAATTCACACAATTTGGCGCGCGCGAAAAAATGGAAAACCCAGTGCGAAGCGAAAGCGGGGCGAACATTACCTATCTTTATTTATGATGTTCGCGGCGAGGGCCGGCGCGCGGCGATTACCGAAATCAAACGCGAGACGGGCGGCGACGGCTGCGACGTTGTATTAGAAATCTCGGGTGCCGAAGTTGCGATTAACGATGGCCTCGAAATGTTGCGTCCGGGCGGACAGATGCGGCTGCTCGGATTAACAAAAAACAAGAGCGTCCAATTTGCAAATTATAATCGTGACGTCGTGTTCAAGGGCGTCGACATGCAGGGCATCTTCGGCCGCAAAATATTTGATACCTGGCACAAAATGTTAGCATTGCTCGGCGGAGGCCTCGACGTCGATTTTGTTGTGACCGATGAACTCCCGCTCGAAGAATTCGAGACGGGCCTCCAAAAATTCGACCGCGGCGAGGCGATGAAGGTCGTATTATACCCAAATGGTATTTAATAATGTTTGATAACATTCGACCTGATTTATTAAAAGCCCTCGACGACATCAAATCGGCGGGGACGTGGAAGGAAGAGCGAATCCTGCTCTCCGCTCAAAATGCATCGATTCGCGTCAAGCAGGGCGAAGTCCTTAATTTCTGTGCAAACAATTATTTGGGACTTGCTAACAATCCAGAATTGATAGAAGCCGCGCACACCGCGCTCGAACAGTACGGCCTCGGCCTCGCGAGCGTCCGTTTTATTTGCGGAACGCAGGATATTCACAAAAGGCTGGAGCTATCGATTAGTAAGTTTCTCGGAACCGAAGACACGATTCTTTACAGTTCCTGCTGGGACGCGAACGGCGGCTTGTTTGAAACGATTCTCGGCGAGGGCGACGCGATTGTTAGCGATGAGCTGAACCACGCGTCGATTATTGATGGAATTCGTTTATGTAAAGCCGCGCGTTTCCGTCCGAAGCGTGGCGATCTCACCGATCTCGAACGATGTTTACAAGAAGCGCGCGCGGCTGGTTCGAAAAAAGTAATGATTGCCACCGACGGCGTTTTCTCGATGGACGGCGACATCGCGGATCTGAAAGGTATTTGTGATCTTGCGGATAAGTATCAAGCGATGGTGATGGTCGACGATTCGCATGCCGTCGGATTTGTAGGAAAGACGGGCCGCGGCACTCCCGAATTCTGCGGAGTCCACGGAAAAATTGATATCATCACCGGAACGTTAGGAAAGGCGCTCGGCGGATCGCAGGGCGGTTACACGTCGGGCAAAAAAGAAATAATTGAAATGTTGAGGCAGAAGTCGCGGCCATACTTATTTTCAAATACCGTGGCGCCGCCAATCGTGGGCGCGGCGATTCGCGCGTTTGAAATGTTAGTTTCAACAAATAAACTGCGCGACAAGCTCGAAGAGAATACAAAATACTTCCGCGAGAAAATGTTAGCTTCCGGATTTTCGATCCGGCCCGGAGTGCATCCGATTGTTCCGATCATGCTCGGCGACGCAAAATTAGCAAACGACTTTGCGCGCAATCTCCTCGACGAAGGAATTTATGTTATAGGATTCAGCTTTCCCGTCGTGCCGCGCGGACAAGCCCGTATTCGTGTACAAATCTCCGCCGCGCACGAACGCGATCATTTAGATAAAGCGATCGCTGCGTTTGCTAAAGTTGGCAAACAGCTCAAGGTGATTCAGTAACGTGGGCGGCGCGCCGCTCGGAGGGGCCACGCCTCCAGGAAAATTTTCGCTCGCTACTAAAATTCTCTTCGGGCTCGCGTTCGGTTTAGCGGCGGGCGTCATTTGCAACTCCGCGCTGGGGCCGAAGAATAGTTATGTTCTGTGGATTGCCGACAATATAGCAAATACGGCAGGGCAGATATTTCTGCGATTGTTATTTATGGTCGTGATCCCGCTGGTTTTTTGTTCGCTGGCGCTCGGCGTGGCCGGCCTCGGGAATCTTAGAAATCTGGGGCGCGTCGGAACCAAAACATTAATTTTCTTTTTGGTGACAACCTTCGTTGCGGCGGTGCTCGGTCTTTTATTAGTTAACTGGATCCGTCCGGGAGAACATATTAATCCTGAAACGGCGATGGCCATCAAGGCGGAATTTCAGAACGAAGCACAAGCTAAGATTGAACAGGGGCAGCAAGGCGCCGGATTCGGAATACAAACATTCCTGGAGATTATTCCTAAATATCCCGTCATGGCCGCCGCGAAGGGTGACATGCTCGCGGTGATTTTCTTTGCATTGATGGTCGGCATTGCGTCGACGCTGCTGCCCGAGAATAAGTCGAAGCCATTCTTAGCAATTCTCGACGCACTGAATGATATTTGCGTCGTTATTATTGGCTTTGCGATGAAATTCGCGCCGTACGGCGTCGCGGGATTGGTGTTTGTCGTCGCGGCGAAATTCGGAATTGATATATTAAAATCGCTGGCGTACTTCGTTGGAACGACGCTGCTCGGCCTCGCAATCCATGAGTTCATCGTTATCTCATTCATATTAATTGTATTTTGCCGGGTAAACCCGCTCACGTTCTTCAAGCGGACACGCGGACTTTTTGTAACGGCGTTTTCGTTATCTTCTTCGAGCGCAACACTGCCGACAACGATTCGAACCGCACAGGAAGAATTCGGCGTTCCGAAACACGTCGCGGGATTTGTATTACCGCTCGGTGCCACGATGTGTATGAATGGAACCGCGCTCTTCGAAGGCGTATCCATACTATTCTTGGCGCAAGTTTCGGGAATACACCTCGACCTCGGCACTCAGGTTATTGTTATTGTAATGGCGGTGCTGACGGCCGTCGGCGCCGCGGGCGTGCCCGGCGGCTCGCTGCCATTATTAGCATTAGTGCTCGCGCAAGTCGGAATCGATCCCGCGATGCTCGCGGTGATTCTTGGCGTAGACCGAATATTAGATATGTCGCGAACTGTAGTGAACGTCACCGGCGATTTGACGTCATCGATCTTTGTCGCGAGGTCTGAGGGAGTACTGCAAGTGCCCGATTCGACGCCGTCGGATCCTCTTTAGGTACGGCGAGATTTAACAGTTCGGCGCACACCTAACAATAATTCATTCACGCACTGATCTAATCTCTCATATTCGAGCCCGGCTTCGCCAAGACCCTTTCGGTCGATCTGTAAAGAGTCGAGTTTGCGCACCGATTCTTTACTGTAACGCGAAGTGAAATCCATGTAATCGTTTTGATGCTTATTAATTCTGGAAAGCAAATCTTGAATTTCGGCGTCCTCGCGCATCTCGTGCGCTTTCTCGCGCAGAATTCGATAGGTCTGCATGCTCCCCCGCGCGAAATCTTTAACTCCATCCATGTCTTCAGTTCGGTACGCGTGTGAATCAAAATGCCGGGGCCCTTCATAGCCGGATTCTTCTAATAAACGTACCAAATAAAATGCGGCTTTAATATTAGCAGATCCGAATCTGAAGTCTTGGTCGTAGCGCCCGGGAACTTGATCATTTAAATCAACATGAAACAATTTCCGCATTTCAATCGCCTGCGCGACCGTGTGATGCATATTTAATCCGGACATGTGCTCGTGCGCGACTTCGGGATTCACGCCGACCATTTCCTGATGTTGTAGTGTTGAAATAAATGCTAAACAATGCCCCGTCGTCGGAAGAAATATATCGCCGCGCGGTTCATTCGGTTTCGCTTCGAGGGCGAAACGTAAAGAATAACCCTGATCGATACAATACGAACATAAATAATCAATCGCTTCGCGGAATCTTTGTATTGCGGCGCGCGCGTCCTTCGACGCGTCGACTTCCGTTCCTTCGCGGCCGCCCCAAAATACATAAACTTTCGCGCCGAGCTCGGCTCCGATGTCGATCGCGCGCATCGTTTTTTGTAGTGCGTACGCGCGCACGCGGCCGTCATTACTTGTAAACGCGCCATCTTTAAAGATCGGATCGCTAAATAAATTGGTTGTCGCCATCGGGATCACGAGCCCGTTGTCGCGGCACGCCTGTCGGAATTCTTTAACAATACGGTCGCGGTCGCGCGCGGAGGCGTCGATCGGAACAAGATCATTATCATGTAAACAAACGCCCCACGCTCCGACTTCTGATAATAATTGAACGAGCGAGATGGGATCGAGTTTCGGCCGCACCGCCTCGCCGAATGGATCGCGGCCCGGATTGCCGACGGTCCACAGACCGAATGAAAATCGATCTATATTTTTAACAGTAGTTTTAGATATAAGCGCGTCGTTTTTTTTCATAGTTTAGAATCTAAGCTTACAGCTCCTGGGGGAATTTCGAGAGCCGGGCCGTGGCGCTGGCGAAGCGCTGAGTGCGCAACTGGAAGTCCGAGGATCACGCCCCACAGACCGGCTAACTGATAACCGATAAGTAATATTACTAATATGAACACCGAATTCATATGAAATCGTTTTCCAAAAATCCGGGGTTCTACGACGTAGCCGACAAAGATCCGTTCAACTGCAATAAATATAAGACATTTGATTAACAATGAGAGCCCGCCCTCCGCGAACGCGATCAGCGCAATCGGAAGCAGCGGAACCAGCGCTCCCAAAACGGGCACAAGCCCGCAGAAAAATAAGATCACTGTTAACAAAACGAGCGACGGAACCCCAAGAATCCAGAGCCCCGCTATTGTTAATATTACATTAATCGTCGAAATCACAATCTGCGCTTCGAGGATCCAGCCGACCGAGGCGGAGAACTCGACAACCGTCGTGCGCACTTCTTCATAAAGCCATCCGATTCTCGATGACCGCAAGCGCTCCGTCTCCTCGCGAATGTTAGCCAAATCAATAAGAATAAGGAATGCAAACAATACGGCGAGTAAAACTGTAAAAACGGCGGAGACGAGCGAACTGACGGATTTCAATACAACATCCGCGGCAACTGCTATATCTCGCTCGCCAATTCCGCCCGCGTTTTCCGAAGCGCTCGGACGCGTGGCGGCTTGGGACTCGGGTGCAGTTGTTAAGAATCCTTTTCGAAATGTATCTAATTCCCGCAAGGCGTTTTCGACGCCCTGCGCCGCCGACGGATAGGATTGTTGAAATTCTTTATATTTTGAAACGATCTGATCTCGATACTCGGGAAACTTCAATTTCACGTGCTCGACTTCGGATTCAACCGCGGGAACCATAATAAATCCAAGGCCGACAAGGGCTCCGATTCCGATCGTGAATACAATACAAACAAGTGCCTGGCGCGAAGCCTTCCTAAAACGTAATGATAAGAAATGAACGACCTGTTCCGCGCAATAACCGATAACAAATGTTAACAAAATTAAAAGAAAAAAACTTCGTAACAAATACAACGCGCCGCCGAACACGGCCCAGATCATGAGCTTCCGAATGGTCGCCGACCAATTCGTTTTTGTATTTTGAGCCGGGTCCGTCATTTCGGGAAGAATGATTACTTTAAACGAATACTAACGTTCCGGCGCCATCGCACTCTCACGAAAACGCTTGCGCCATGTTTCGCGGTCGGGCGCCTTGTCGGGAATGGGGCCGGCGGGCGCGGGAGTTTTCAAGGCTTCATCAACGAGGTTTGCTAATATTTTCCGCGGCGCGACGTCATAAAAATAGAATTCTGATAATGGGAACGTCGTAACAATTACCTTTCCGGCGCCGAAAGGGATCTGTAACAAACTATAACCTAACATTCCGCCGTCTTCATCGAGCGCGATGGAAGAGCTTTTCGCAGGATCGTTAGCATCTCCGAACGGCCGTATTGTATATAAAGGAACAATTTCATTAAAAGGATCGCGCAAGATGCCTTTGCCAGGAAGCCCCTCAAAAGCGTAATCGCCCGCGCCCGCATGGAGTGCGCCGCGGCTGCCGATGATTTGTAAATTCGGAAATAACCCCAGCGCGACGGGCGCGAATACCGGACTCAACGATTTTGCAATAATAACAGTTCCGCCCGCCTTTGCGGTTTCCATCAAATCAATAAACTTAATAAACTCTTCTTCATTCCACAGATCCGAAGGCGTGCCAAAAATGGCGACGTGAGGCGCGGGGCGCGCAACGGTCTCGTTTAATGTTAAATAACTTTTTTGTACAAGAATTCCCTGAATCTTTACTTCTTCAAGCCACGGATCCTTCAAATCTTTCCAAATTGGATTTGCTGTATATGTTCCCACGCCGCGAGTGCATCCCATCGATGTTCGATTGATTCCTTGATAACGCGTCTGAATCTTAGGAACCGACACACCATTCAGTTTATCGGGCGTCGCAACCTCGACCGCAATGATATCAAATGAAGCGCTTTCATCCGATAAAGCGGATACTTCTAAATCGAGCGAAGTCGCGGGCATCCCCGCCTGTGGAGCTTCACCTGCGCGGCGGGCTGGAAATAATACAGCACGCCTCAGAACATTAGCTTTCGCAAGCTGCGCATGAGCGGCCTTGGGGCGCCCGAAAATATCAAATAAACCGCGCCCGAGCCGGCCCGGCGAATCATGTACATATCCGACAGCTGCGACTGCAATACGCCGGTTCGCGCGAAGCGTCTCCATGGCGCGCCGCGAGGTTTCAGCATGTAAAGATTGAGCCTGTTCTATCAATTCGGCCGAATCTTTAAAATACCGCGGAGATGCCGGCTGCATCGTTAATGTTAATTTTGCGAGCGACGCTGAAAATGCGCGTGCGTCCTCCGTCCAAGTGTCGCCGCCAAGCCCTGCGATTCCGCGCGACCAATCGCTGGCGGCCGCAGGAGGGTGAATGGTTGCAATTGTAAAGTCGTCGCGGTCGCCGAGCTCCAAGATGCGCAGGCGCGTCGCATCGTCGAACGGTTGAGTAATATCAAATTCCGGACGTAAATAATACCGCCGTGCGAGCGACGTCGGAGAATAATAATAATTGCGCCCGCTGGTTTTACCGTCGCGCGAGAAAATGTTATCGCCGTCGAGTTCGCGCAGAATCTTAACAAAACTGCCGCGCGCATCGGCGATTCCATACCACAAAACCGACGGCGCGCTGCGGTCGCGTTTTATTTGTTGATTTAATATTTCGACCGACGCGGGCGTCTCGCGGTTTGACCGGCGCGGAAAAAACGGCAAGCCGGCCCAATAATTTGATAAACCTGTGTAAAAAGGCAGACCGGCCGCGGACGGCCAGTCCATTTCGGGCGAAGGAATTTCCAATTGTTCAATGATAAATATCCCCGATTTGTCTGCGGCATCCACGAGCGCTTTCATCGGCTGCCGGCCGCGCGTGATAATTGTATTAAATCCAGCTTCTTTTAGTAATTGAACTTTTCGCGGCATATCCAAAAACGGAGACGGCGATATAAACGAAATCGGTTCATAACCGTCGTCTATCACCGCTCGGAGCCGAAGCGTGGATTCATTAACAATCAATTGGGATCCTCGAATATCGACGGATCGAACTCCGCTGCGCACGAGCGCTCCGTCCAGCGGAATTCCCGATTGGAGCAGCCGCGCGGCGATTCGATACAATTGCGGGTTTGCCGGCGACCAAGCCGCAGCATTCGGTATTTGTAGTTTAACTTTCGGCTCCGCCGATCCGCCCGCGCCGAGTTGAAATGTTATTTTCGCCGAAGCTAATATTTTGGGCGCGGCGTCCGCCATGACTTCAAATTTCACCTCGCATTCAACGGGCGACGGCGAAGAGCTCTCGCACCGCGCCGTGATTTCGATTTCTCCGCTCGCCGTGGAAATAGTCTTAACAAAAAGGTCTTCGATCGTGACCGCCGCGGTATCGACCGCCGAAACGGGACCTACAATTCCCGCATGCCGCGGAACCTCGCCGGTCGCGCCCGAAAGCGAATCGCGCAGTTGTAATATCAACAAATTGGCCCCCACCACCGCCTGATTTGTTATATCTAAAAAGAACGGAGCGTCTCCCGCGTGCTCTCCAACTTCTTCGCCGTTGAGCCACACTTTGCAAGTTTCGACGACGCGCTCGAATTGAAGTCTTAGTCTGCGGTCCGCCGCTAGCTTCGACGGAATTGTAAATTGGGTCCTTAACCAAAAGATTCCATCTTTTCCCGCAAACGCTTCTGAAGATTCAACAGCTCCAGGCATCTTTACAGATACCCAGCCCGGCGAATTCACCGGCATCGCGTGCCAGCCCTCTACAAATCCCCGTTCGCCCGCGTCGTACCTCGCCTCCCACGGCCCGGTGATCTGTATGAAGTTTCGCAGGCCGTCCGACTGCGCCGAGGCGATTCCACTTATTACTAATAACCACGCGGCCGAAAACAAAATCGTGCGCGGTTGATTAAAGAGCCTTGCGAGCCAATTCTTGAATAGCGTCATTTTTGTCACGTTGGAGTTCACAAGATACGGCGAAGATGAACGCATGCGAAACGTGAACAGACCGAAAACTTCGAATCCAACTGTTTCCGAATGCGGTTGCGAACCGGGCGGCTGTGATTCCAAGAGTCAAGGCGTCGATCGCAGAACATTTTTAGAGGCGACGGCTCTGTCGCTCCTGGCGGCCACGCATCTCAGAAAACAACAGCAACATCCAGTGCCCGCGGAGAAATCATTACCGAAAGATTGGAAAAATGAGAATTTACAAATCAAACGAAAAGATACTTATACAGGTGAACAGCTTCGAAATATAGCTTTCCCGATCGGAGGGATCGGCACAGGATTCTTAGCGTTGTCGGGCCGCGGAGAACTCGTCGAGTGGCAAATATTTAATAATGTCAACAAACGGGCGCGCGTCCCCGATTCCGGTTTTGCGCTGTTGTTAAAATCGGAGGGCGGATTTCAAACTATTCCGTTACAACAATTCGACGCCGCGAAGAACGGGTTTGAGGATGTAACATTTACGGGCGAATATCCCGTCGGAACATTGCAATTAAGCGACGCTAAGATTCCCGTCGGCGCAAGAGTCACTGTTTGGAATCCGTTCGTTCCGCTCGACGCGCGGTCGTCGTCGTATCCGGCGGCGGTCTTTGAGATCACGCTCAAAAATAAGTCTAACAATCCGGTTAACGGCGTATTGTTAGGATCGATGATGAATTGCATCGGTTATGACGGACAGGCGGATTTGCAACGATCGAGCGCCGCGTTTCTCGCGGGCAACACCATCGAGCCGATTGTATCAAAAAATTCAACGGCGTTATTGTTTCAATCTGGAAAGTATCAACGATCGCGCCTTTCTGAGCGTGTGTCGATGCTCGTCGTCGGCAACACTCCGGTTTTGGAAGCTAAAAATATTCCGCAGGAGCTTGACCTCGACTTTGCGCCGGGCGTCAACGCTGAATCTCTTTCGAAATATCAAATCATCTTTGTAAATGAAAACGCGGATTTGCCGGACGCCGCGACGGTGGAAAAATTATTAGAATGGGTCCGCCGCGGAGGAAATCTTATATTATCCGAACGCGGCTTCGGTTGGGTCGACGCTTCGCGCGCCGGCGTTTTCAATACATTCAAAGAACCAAGCCGCACTGTTACATTTGCGTCGTTCGAAAATCGTGATTATAAAGATTGGACTCCAACGGGTTCCGCATTTGGGAGAGGGCCGGCCACGGGCGCCATTTCCTGGCAAAATCCCGTCTCCGGCTGGACGGGCCGGTCGTTTGTTAATTCATTTCAGCCCGACGACGCTCCGCGCGGAACGTTAACGTCTCCCGAATTTACAATTGATCGTAATTATATTCATTTGCTCGTCGGCGGCGGAAATTTTGAAAAAAAGACATGTGTAAATTTACTGATCGACGGCAAGAGCGTCGCGACGGCCACGGGCGATAACACGGAGAAATTGTTACAAGTGCACTGGGATGTGCGCGCATGGAAAGGTAAGAAGGCAACAATCCAGGCGGTCGACGACGCAAGCGCCGGCTGGGGGCACATTCTTTTGGATCATATTCAATTCTCGGATTCGCCACGCAACGAAAGAATCATGGATAAAGAGGCGTCGCATGCGCTCATGTCTCTCTTTGAAGAGCCCATCGACAATACGCTCAAGATCGCGCGCGACCTCGAAGATCGCTCGACGCACACCGCGTTCTTCGGTATTTTTGCTAAATATACAAATATTCAATATATTTCGACAACGGGGCTCGAATCCAGCGACCGCAACTTTGGATCGATGGCATTTGCTTGCCTCGATCCGAAAGTAAAATATTACATTTCGGAATACGGACTTCCCGCGGCCGGTTCGATCATTACAAATGAAACATTACAAAAACCACCGGTTCGAAACGCGCCCGCCTTTGGCAATCTGCAGCGCGAGTTTGATTTGCCGCCCGGGGCTGAGATCAAGGTTTCGTTTATTTTAACATGGCATTTTCCCAATCGCGCGATCGGCAATTCCGCCGTGGGAAATCAGTATACTCACTTTTGGAAAGACGCGGGCGCCGCGGCGGCAGAATTGATAGATCATTTCGGCGCGCTCGAAAAATCAACAAAACAGTTTGCGGAACTATTGTATGGTTCGACGATTCCATGGCCGCTGCTCGACGCGGCCGGGTCGCAGGCGTGTATTGTTAGATCGCCGACGATGCTTTGGCTCGGCGACGGCAATATCGCCGGGTGGGAAGGGCTCAATGAGCGCGACGGCTGCTGCCCGATGAATTGTAGTCATGTTTATAATTATGTTCAGACGGTTGCGAAGTTATTTCCCGAACTCGAACGGAACGTTCGCAAGCTCGATTTGAAACATCAACAAAACGCAAACGGCGGTGTTAACAATCGAATCGCGGTTCCGATCGGCGCCAAACCGAGCGGCGAGCCTCCGTTCGCCGACGGGCACGTCGGGACCATCTTAAAATCCTACCGCGAACACTTAAATTCCGCCGATGATTCGTTCCTCCATGAAAATTGGTTAAATATTAAAAAAGCGCTCGACTACGCAATTGTAGAATTGGACCGCGATGAAGACGGCGTCTTCGAGGGCGCGCAGTGGAATACTTATGATCAAGTTGTTACAGGCGTGAATACATTTGTTGGAACGCTCTATCTCGCCGCGCTGCGCTCGGGCGAGGAAATGGCGAAACGTATGAACGAACCCGAGCTCGCGGCGCGTTATCGTAAAATTTACAATACGGGCGCGGCGCGCTACGCCGAGACTGGTTGGAACGGCGAGTATTTTGAACAAAAAGGCGGCCACGAATTTGGCGCGGGCTGTCTCTCGGATCAGTTGTTAGGCGAATGGTGGGCCCAGATTCTTAATCTTGGAAGCCTGCTCCCCGAGGAGAAGATAAAGAAAACGCTCGAGTCGATCTATAAATATAATTTTCTTCCCGACTTTAGTAATTTCGAGCACTCGCAGCGCGTGTTTGCAAACGGCACCGACCGCGGATTATTAAATTGCGCGTGGCCGCGCGGCGGCAGGCCGGCACGCCCGATTCTCTATTGTGATGAAGCGTGGACGGGCGTCGAATACGCGGTCGCATCCTTAATGATATATCATGGCATGCACGACGAAGCGCTCACGCTCGTTCGCGCGGCGCGCGATCGTTATGATGGTAAAAAACGAAATCCGTGGAATGAGATCGAATGTGGAGATCAATATTCGCGCGCGATGTCGAGCTGGAGTTTACTATTAGCCGCGCAAAACGTTTTCGTCGACGGCCCGCGAGGATTTGTAAGATTCGAACCGAAGTTCGGCGCGGAAAACCACAAATCACTTTTAACCGGCCCTGAGGGCTGGGGCTATTTTGAACAGATCGTAAAACCAGCCGAGCTGTCCGCCGAAATTGTTATATTAAAAGGAACGTTTCATATTCAATCGCTGGAGTTCGGGCCGGCAGGCGCCAACGCCGGAAAAAAAGCGCGCGCGAGCCTTGGAACAAAAGAACGTAATTGTGAAATTCAATTCCTGCCGTCCAAAGCCGTTCGATTCACCTTCCCGGAGCCGCTCACCGTTTCGCCAGGCGCACCCCTTCGGGCATCATTCATTTAAATTATTAATATTAAGATTTCACGAGTGCTTCCATGAGGCGCTCCAAATCGCCGCTCGACCGTACGCGATGAATATTCTTTGGCAGGCGCTGCAGGCGGATCGCGCCGTTGCCTCCGATCCAAAGTTCAATATTTTTCGGCAGCGTCTCACGCAATAATTGTAGTCTTTGCGCCGTGCCGCGCGTCGCGCTAGAAACCGAGATAGAAATTCCGACCGCGCGCGCTTTTGTAGCAATCGCTGCGTTAACAATATTGCCGGGGGGCGTTTCAGGCCCGAGCACTCTCGCAGATCCGCCCGCGACGGATATCATAATTGCCGCCATTTTTATTCCTAACGAATGGGTCTCGCCGGGAAGTGTCGTTAATACAATTCGCGGGGCCGAAGGCGGCTCGTGAACCTGTGCTAAAATTCCGCGAAGTATCGATTGCAATTGATTTGTTACAAAATGTTCCTCATGAATGCTAATGCTACCTTTCTCCCACGATTCGCCGACCCACTCCGAAAACGGCGCCGCAAAATCTGTTACAAAGTGCCGGGGGCCGAGCGCGATCGCGCGCAAACCGAACTCGCGGCGCAGCGCTTCAGTATCCAATTCGCGAATCATCGGCGCGAATTGTTCAAATGAGTTTTTTGTTGCAATCGTCCCCGCCGCGGCCGCGTCACGCTCGGAGACGCGAACGGATGCTAACAATCGTTGAAGGTCTTCGGGCGTCGATTTAAATAATTGCCCGGGGCGGAATCCGGCTCGCAGCGCGCGCGCTATTTGTAACAAGAGCGCAACGTCCATTTCTGTATAAAACCGGTGGCCCGAACCGACCCTCGCCGGTTTTGGAAATCCGTAGCGCCGTTCCCACACTCGAAGCGTCGCCGGATCGATTCCGGTCTCCGACGAAACAACGCCGATCGGCCGCATCGTACAGAGAATTTCGGTCGGGGGCGTGGAACTGGGGGCTGGGGGTTCGAATGCCATCACAGATTTGTAGTGTTTTTGTATAACCTACAAATTGGACAATGGCCAATTAACTTTGCGCAAGTGCCAAGCGCAAACTCGCCGTCGCGTCTCGCAATTCGGCGAGCGCGGCGTCGGTTTCGTTTGTAACAGATAACGGCTCCGCCGGCTGTTCTGTTCGATGATGGGGATCGTCGGGATCGCCGAGGCCCGAATCCCGAAACGCGCGCACCTCCCGAAGAATGTAATCGCGCAGCTCGGCGGGCTGTTCAATTCCAGACAGCGCGCCATGGTGGCTTGAGTCGCCTTGCCCGCCCTTTTTAGTAGGCGCCGATCCGCCGGCGGTATGAACAATAACATCCGCGATTCCGAACCAGCGCTGGAGCGGCCCCTGAGAAATCTCGACGTCCTGAATATTAGCAAACGTAATGGTTACTTCAGAAATAACAATTGCCCCGCCTCGAATCCGTAGTGATCGATCTGTTACAACGTACTGGCGAAGGTCATATTCCAAACGAATGACTGCAACTACGAGAGTGACGACCACCGAAAATAAGATACATCCAAAAATGGTGGCAAGAATGCCGAGGAGGACGTTGCCCGCGAACGCGCCGCCGAACAAAGCAATTAATTCTGGAATTGCAATCAACGACCCAATTGTAACTTTAGCATAACGGTATTTTAAATATTGGCGCGACGCGCGAAACGTCTTCGCCGTGTGCGCGCCCGCCGGCAGCGGCGGCGGAGCCGTCGGAAGCTTCAAATAGGGTTCGAGCGTTCTTGCTACAAAACCCGGAGGCGCAAGTTCGCCGCGATTCATATCTTTCGGTTTTCTTTTAACATTGCGGCCGTTTCACGCAGCGCCGCCGCCACTTCGCGCAGCGCCGTGGCGGTTTCCGCGTCGCGCGCCGGCGCCGCTGGATTTGTAGCATTTGCCGCCGCGGCCCCCTTCGAGCCATGCACGTGCGCGCCGCGCATTTTTAGATATAAATAATCGCGGATCATATCAAATTGGTCCGTGCCCGGAATGGATAGATCGCCGCCCGAGCCGCCCGATGCCGTTTGCAATTGTACCGTTCCGATTCCAAGCCAGCGTTCAAACAGGTCGCGCGTTAAATGTATATCTTGAATTCGAGCGTAAGTTAAATAATGTTCGCGGCGGAACAGAATGCCATACGACACGCCGATCCCTTCGCGGTCGAAGCGGAATTTTAGCGTGTGATAACGAAAATATAACACTGGGAACACGAATGGAAATGCAACAACTGACATCGCCGCGTAAATAATATATAACGTTAACAGTTCGCGCTTGGGCCGCGTGATCGCAATGATGCGAGGCTCCAGCTCTTCGAGCGGCGCGATGGGCGGCGCAGGGTTTTCGTGATCCACGCAGAATTTATACGAATTCTTCGAACGCAAACGCAACGGTCGCGGTCTCGACACATATTCGAATGACTTATGAAACCAGTTCGTGATTAAACTTTCCGGCAACCAGCTATGAGATCTAAACCCAAAAGTTTTTCGCAGGCGAGCGTGAGGCGGCACACGCGGCACGGACGGCATTACGACCCCACACAAAAAAACGACGGGCCGCTCCTTTATTTAGCGTTCGGTTTTGGCGCTCTCGTTTTATTAGTAGCAGGCGGTTTTGCGGTCTGGAAATTCACACAATTAAGCGAGCAGGAGAGAATTGAGCGCGAGCGTCCCGAGAATTCGCGGAAATTGTTACAAGAAGTGCGCGACTATCAAAGGATGCATTCGAGCGACGCGGAGATTCCGGCGGTGCGCGCTTTTGTAAATTCTAAGATTGAAGAAATGATGGTTAATGAAAAACAGCAAGCTTATAATCTTCTCGCGGGGCTCACGGAACAGGAGCGGCAAGGCAACAAACGCAGAAAGATCGATCAATTGTTAAGTGACGTGCGCACCGGAATGAATGATCCAAATCGCGTCGATGAAGTTTCGGCGAAGTCGGTCGAACTCGAAAATATGCTCGGCGACATCGAAGACAATCGCGTCGAAGACGTTAAAAAAGATATATTTAATGCGCGCGGAAAGACGGCGGTTCTCAAAGCGCGCGCGGGCGTTGCTAAGATTGAAAAGCAATATGAAAAAGACGACCGGGATCTAAATGCAGTATTGGATGCTTATCAAAAAGTGGATGAAGAATTAATGTCGAGCGCGGTCGCGCAGCGATTTCCCGAAGCGCAGGAAATTCATAGCGAAATTGGGCTCAAGATGTCGGATCTCGCCGAGCGGTGGGCCGAGTCGGGGCGCGGATTTAATTCGATACTTCCGCGCGATTTGTTAAATCCGAAGGAATTCCAACCCAAGGCCGGCGACACCAAAGCGCCGTGGGACGCGAGCCCGAGTGCAAAATTAACATTCGCCGGCGGAAAACTAATAATCGAAGGCGTCAAAGCCACGGGGCCGGCGCTTCCCGATGAACGCGCTGGAATTGCCTACTGGGGCCCCTCCCAGACGGAGGCGATGCATCATTATGAACTTCGGATGCGCGTCAAGATTATTAAAAAGGGTTTTTTCCTATTGGCGCGGAAGAGCACCGGCTATTTGCAGCATACGTACGAATTCGAAAGCAATGAAACCGGAAAGCCCGCAGGCGAAGACGCGTTCTTTCCCGTTGAAGGCGCGACCTATGATATTGTAGAAAAAGTTGTAGGAAAGAAAGTTAATATATCCGTTACTCCGCTGAATCCCGACGAGCCGCTTCCCATCGCGATCGAAAGTACGACAAACGCTCGCTGGGGCGGAATCGGAATACGCGTTCGCGAAGGCGCTAAAATTGAAATTGATAAGATGGAAGTGAGAATCTTAAATTAATTCAACGTATTGATATAAATCATGGCCCACAACCCCTCCGATGCGATGACGCGGCTTTTGAACGTTGCACTCGGTGGAGTGTTAACATTAATCGGAATCGCCGCGACCGGCGCGGGCTGGCTTGTTACTGTTGCGTCGAGTGAACCCGGCAATTCCGAGGGCTGGCGCATCGGCGGAATGGTTGTCATGGGCGCTGGAATATTAATATTTCTCGTGGGGGCGATTCGAACTGTTTATTTAGTCGTTGATTGGCGGCGCCATCGAGACGAGCGCAGCCCGCGCCCGTAAACCCACGTTTCAACCCGCATGCGTCTTGGAATTGTATCGTATCTCGCGGCTCGCCCGTGCGTCGACGGCCTTGTAACAAATCCGTTATTTGATGTAACAGAAGGCACGCCGTCGGAACTCGTCGATTTATTACATTCGCAGCGCGTCGACTGCGCGCTCGTTTCGTCGATCGAGGGTTTTCGCCGCCCCGGCTACCGTTTCGTTCCGAATGTTTGCATCGGCGCCGACGGCAGCGTTCGCAGCGTTTTGTTATTTTCACAAAAACCGCTTCGTGAATGTAAGACTTTGGCGCTCGACGCCGCCAGCCGCTCCGGTTCGGCGCTCGCACAGATTTGTTTGCGCGCGCTTGGAAATACACAATTTCAAATTGTAGATTCCGCGGATGCTCTGGCCGACGCGCGCGTGCGCATCGGCGACAACGCGCTGGTCGAAGCGTGGAGTCTAAATATTAATAATCCGGACAAGATACAAATCCACGATCTCGCGCAACTCTGGAAACAACAGACCGGGCTGCCGTTTGTTTTCGCCGTTTGGCTCGTGCGCCCGGGCGTAGAATTTACAAAACAGCACGCTGTCGAATTGTTAAAAGCGCGCGAACGCGGATGCGCCGCGCGGCGCAGGATTGCGGCGGATGCATCCGCGAAGCTCGGAATTCCCGCGGACGATTTATTTGAATATTTAACATTATCGTGCCGCTACGATCTCACCGCGCCCGGAATGATGGACGGATTATTTACATTTCGGCGGCTGGCGTCCGAAGCGGGCCTCGCCGATCCGGCAGCGGACTTGCGATCGGTATAGGTTAGAACCGCGATCGATTTCGTAGTCTTTGCCAACGCCGCCGCGCGAAACTTCTATCGGGGATAGGTTGTTAATAATCGCGCGTAGTTCACAACATTTAGACACCCCGCCGACCTTTTTTGTCGCAGCGAGCCCCACCTTTGACGCTCTACGATCCAGTGCGTGGAACGCCCAATTGGAGTGCCTGACCCCGGCGCCTAGGCGGCGAGCCACGAAGCGATTACGAATCGCCGTCCAATTGTAGTTTTAAAGAGAATTCTTGTATCGAACGGCGCGAGTCGGCACTTTCCGCGCTTCTCCACGCGTTTTGTAGGAACTGACGTTGACCTCCCCGAATCGACCCTCCCGCCTCGTCGCGCATCGCAGCGCGACCGCGCCCGCCCGCGTAACGGCCGAACAGCTCGCGTCGCAACAGCGCGAAATCTCCGTTGCGGAATTCTTTACAAAAAACCGGCACCTGCTCGGATTTGATAATCCACGAAAAGCGCTGCTTACTACAGTTAAGGAAGCCGTCGACAACGCGCTCGACGCGTGCGAAGAAGCGGAAATATTACCAACCGTTACTGTTAAAATTAAGGTTGTTCCGAACCGCGACGGAACGGTTACAACTCCGGCGCAAGCCACTCGATTTATAGTAACAGTTCGAGACAACGGCCCCGGAATTGTTAAAGAACAAGTTCCGAAAATCTTTGCAAAATTATTGTACGGTTCCAAATTCCACCGCCTTCGACAGTCGCGCGGCCAGCAAGGAATTGGCATCTCGGCCGCGGGCATGTACGGAAAATTAACAACGGGCAAGCCCGTTCATGTCATTTCGCGCATTTCGCCGGGCCGCCCCGCGAACGAATTTGAAATTCAAATTAATACACAAAAAAATGAACCCGAAGTTCTCGAAGATAACAAAATCGAAAACTGGGAGCACCCGCAGGGCACGCAAGTTAGCATTGAGCTCGAAGGCAAGTTTCAGCGCGGCCGCGGATCGGTGGAAGAATATTTAGAATTGACGGCGATTGCGAATCCGCACGTCGAAATTTATTATGAACCGCCCGAGGGCGAGACGATTCATCATAAACGCGGAATTGATCAATTGCCGCGCCCGCCGAAGGAGATCATGCCGCATCCGTACGGCATCGAACTCGGAATGTTATTAAGAATGCTGCAAGATACAAAATCGAAGTGGCTCGCGGTTTTCTTAGCAAGCGATTTTTCTAGAGTTAATGCGAAGGCCGCCGAGGAAATTTGTAAAGCGGCAAAGTTAAAGCCACAGATGAGGCCGAAGGACGTCGTCGGCCACGACGCGGAAAGGTTATTTGCGGAATTGCAAAATGCAAAATTAATGGCGCCGCCAACGGATTGTTTATCTCCGATCGGAGAAGATGCAATTCTCGCCGGACTTTATAAACAAATTCGCGGCGAATTTTATACTGCAGTTACGCGCTCGCCGCAGGTCTATCGCGGCAATCCTTTTATTATTGAAGTCGGTTTGGCGTTTGGTAAAGATCCCGCGCAACAAAAGATAGAAAAGCCAGAGGAGCCTGCTGCGCCGCTCGCCGAGGGAGAAAGCGCCGAAGGCGATGATTATGAACTTGCGCGGCTGACTCGATACGCGAACCGCGTTCCGCTTTTATATCAACAATCCGCTTGTTGTACATTTCAGTCGGTCGTCGAAACCGCGTGGAAATTGTATGGTTTGAGCCAGTCGCGCGGCGCGATGCCGCAGGGGCCGCTCGTCGTATTTGTACACATGGCGTCGGCGTGGGTGCCGTTTACAAGCGAATCCAAAGAAGCGATCGCGGACTACGATGCGATCCGCAAAGAAATAAAATTAGCTTTGCAGGAAGCCGGTCGGCGTTTAGGTAAATATATCAGAAAGCGCGAGCATGCTAAAGATGAGTGGAAGCGCCGGAATATCTTTGCATTGTACATCGGTGAAGTCGCCGAGGCGTGCGGCCGCCTTAAAAAAGGCAACGTCAGCGTTGACAAGCTAAGGAAACAATTAATACAAATGGCCGAAGAGCGGACCGGCGGCGAAGAGACGGACCGCATCCTGCGCAAACAGCGCGAGGAAGAGGAACGCCGCGAACATACGATTGTTGTAACGCCGGTCGGCGCGGAAGGCGCGATTCCGAAATTGTTAAATGATGCTGTTCCGCCAGTCGGCGACGCGGCCAATGCTACAGTTGCCGAGAGCGCGGCACCCGCACCGGCGGCTCCAGAGCCCGTCCAAAAATCGATGTTCCCCGAAGCCGTCGAAGAAAAATCTGTAAAATCTTCTAAAAAGAAACCTGCCGCTGCGAAGAAAGGCAAGAAACGCGGCCGTTAATTAAATTACAAAAACCAATTTACACAAAAACATATTTACACAATAATTAATATTTATTGCAATGGCAGCATCTAAACGAAAGACTACCGCGGACGTCGAAGGCCGGCTGATCGGCCTCGCGGACATGGTGATTGAAGCCGCGCGAACGAATAAAGAACCGGTTTTTAGAATTCCCGTTCGCGCGCTTTCGAATGTTGAATTTAGCAAAACGCGCCGGATTATTGAACTCAAGGGCGCGAAGACCGAGCGCCAATTGTTAAGTCTTTCGACGGCGAAAAAATTTATGCAAACGATGCTCGTCGCCGACGCGCTCTCCGTTTTGCAGCGAGAAGGGCTCTCGCGATCACTCAGAGAAATTTACTACAGAACGAAACATACGATTGAAGGTTCGAGCGAAAATACGTTCGACGGACAAGAGGAAAGCGATCCGATCCTTGAAGATTTAGAAGTAACACTTGCGGCGTTGCGCGAAGAATTGCATGTTCGCGCCGAAGCCGCGGGCAGCCTCGTCGGACCACTCACCATTGTCGACGACGGCGACACCATCGATTGTTCACGATTAGGAAAAGGCGGCTATTCGGTGCCGTCGATCGTCGAGCCCGAGGAAGTAACAATTAAAAAGTGCACGGCCGATTTTGTATTATTAATTGAAAAAGGCACGCAGTGGAACGCGCTCAACGAAGATAAATTCTGGAAACGCTACAATTGCGTTTTATTAACCGGAAACGGCCAGCCGCCGCGCGGCGTCCGCCGGCTCGCGCGCCGTTTGCACGATGAATATAAGCTTCCCGTTCACGTGCTCGTCGATAACGATCCATGGGGATACTACATTTATTCCGTCATCAAACAGGGATCGATTAATTTAGCATTCGAATCGATGCGCATGGCGATTCCCGACGCAAAATTCATGGGGCTTTCGTCGCGCGATCCGCAGACGCACGGTCTTCCGCGCAACGTCGGCATCAAATTGAATGATAAAGATATCGCGCGCGCCAAAGAACTGAAAGGTTATCAATGGTTTCAAAAGAAGGAGTGGCAGCAGGAAATCGATTTTATGTTAAAATCGGGCTTGAAGTATGAATTAGATTCTCTTGCTAACAAAGACTTCCGATACTTAACAACCGATTATCTGCCGAAGAAACTTAAAGATCGGGATTGGCTTGACTAAGAGGATTACTAGCAAACACGCGCGCCAAACCCCATCTGGTATTTGGCGCGTTCGACCCATCGCCGCGAGCGACCTGGATTTGTTAGTTTTGCACCGTCGAAGAATGTGGGAAGACATGGGTTATACAAAAAGAGACGGCCTCGACGACGCGGACGAAGTTTACAAAAAGTGGCTCGGCCGCATGCGTAAACAAAAAAGATTGGACGGAATTGTTATTGAGGACGAGTCGGGAACTCCGCTCGCGAGCGGCTGCGTTTTTTTGTATGAAGTACACCCCCGCCCAGGACGCCCGGGCCCGTACGAACCGTATATATTATCGATGTATACAGAAAAACGGCATCGCGGCCGCGGCCTCGCACGCGCGATCGTCGAAGAATTGTTAAGATGGTCGGCGGCCCGCGGCTACGGCGCAGTATTTTTACATGCATCCGACAAGGGTCGCCCCCTCTATGAAAAAGTCGGATTTGTAGCAGGGCGCGAGATGAGGTGGAGGGCGGGCGGAGCGCGCTGAGGGCTCGATTATTAGCAATCCATTCTTATTATTAGGCATTTATTACAAACAAACGCACTTGCGATCAAACCGGCTTCTTCCCCCCGCGAGCGTGCTTCATCCCCCCTCCAAACTTTTTCTGTTGCCACTTTCAGTGTGGAGCGTATTTCCCGGTGGCGTGACGGTGACAGACGCGATCAGTGCTTCGGTACTAACATTCGCATCTCAAACCTGCTGAGCCTGTTTGCTACGCCCTTGCGATGGATCATCGCGGATCGGGGTGGGTGCTCGAGTGACGGGGGTCCCGAGCGCACGTCCCGCGTCTGATTCTTAGCAAGTTCGTCACGCGTTGCGGGGTGCGCGCGAGTCGACAGACAGGCAACGATGCCGACGTCCCTACGTCAAGATCGAACCCAACATCCTTGAACCGGAGTACGGGCCGACCTGAACTACGGGGCGCCGGCATCGCCTTTTACTGCACTTAACTTTACCACGCCTTTGAATTCTGGCGCCTCACTTAAAACTGCAGGAAGAAGTTGTAACAAGCGATTCGACTTCTCGGCGTTGAGACCGAGAATCGGGAACGCCGCATGGCGGCCAAGACTAACTTTCCGCTGCGGAACGCCGATTCCTAATAATCCACAAATATCATTAGAGAGTGCCGTAATCGCCACAAGCGGCTTGGAAGAAGCGCGCAGCCCGTGGTGATGTTCGATTGCTTCAATTAATTGCGGCTGCAGATTCCAATCTTTAGCAATCGCGGCGCCGGTTCCGGTGTGGCACTCGCGGCACAATTGTTCTATCAACTCGTCGGAGATGCGAATGTTAGGATTCGCGCGCTCCTCTTCGGTTAATAATCCCAAAACTACACATTTACCGACGTCGTGCATGAGGCCCGCGAGAAATGCCTCCTCGGGTTCGGTGGACGCCGCGCGAGCAATCGCGCGCGAGAGCACCGCGGCGCCGAGCGAATGTATCCATAACTTTTCAGCGCGCTGCTGGTCGGCGTTTCTGTAAACAGTGAGTCGCGCGGCCACGGCGAGTGCAAGACTGCGAATCCGTTTCGAACCAACGTGAATAATCGCTCGCTGCAAATCGCGAATTGGCGACGCGGCCGCGTACGCGGCGGAGTTTACTAATGACATCACTTCGCCCGCGACGACGGCGTCGGTTCGTATACAATCCGCAATCGCCTTAAAATCAGGCTCAGGGCGGTTTGCGTGTTCAACCACTTTTATTAACGTCGCCGGGAGCACGGGTAATTGATAATTTCCCGCCTTCATACGGTTGTTAATTCTCTCGACCATCGCCGCTTCCGCGGGCGTTGCTACAACTACGGCGCGATTCGCTAGTTCAACCATTTGGTCGAGCGCATCCCACCATCCTTTTTGTTGTGTACTTGTCGGCATGTCCCCTTCCTCCTCGACGGTCGTCGTCGAAGTTGAGAATTCATTCGGCGTTATTTCATTTGTTCCTTTGGGATTTGTTGAAATCGCCGCCGCGTCGGAATTGTTTTCGTCGTTTCTAAAGAGTTTGCGAATCCAGTTGCTTGCCAAGGGTGACCTCGCGTGTTGGTTGGCGTTTCTATCGGTTTCGACCCGCGTTTCGCTGAAAAGTAGTTATTGAAAAGGAGGAGAAAAAGAATCGCGGCTGTATCCTGAGTCCGGAGCCCCCGCACATGAACACGATTCGCAGACCCTCGCTATTGTTTACTTCATTACTAATCATCTCCGCGTTTTCGCTCGCAGGATGCTGGCAGGACACCGCGACGCTATACCCGACAAAACAAGCCGCGGGCGCGCCCCCCGGGGGACCTTCCGCCGGCGCACCCAAACCTATCAAAACGCCCGGTTTTCCCGGAAAACCGGCAGGTGCGGGTTCAACCGTAAATCGCGTGGTCGCGACGGAAATTATTATTGCATTTAAAGACGTCAATCCGAAAGCCGCGCGCTCGAAGGAAGAGGCGGAATCGTTAGCAAAAGAAATATATCAAAAAATCAACGCGCCGGGGGCGCCGAAGGACACGTTTGCAACGCTTCGTAAACAATCGGACGCGCCCGGCACGGGAATGTTAGCAATCTTCCAAGGCACCGGACGCAAACTGCCCACCGACGTTCAGCGCTCGTCGCTTGCGCCCGCGCTCGGCGAAGCTGCGTTCTTGTTAAAAACCGGCGAAGTAAAACTGATTCCCTATGATCCTGCCAAAAGCCCCGAAGGCTGGCGAATTGTAAAGAGGCTCGAATAGTTAATATTTTTGCTTAATTAATGATACTTAATTAATTCTGTTGTTCGCGCCAGTTCGTATGCGGTTTTCCGTTTTTAACAATCCAGCCCCACAGAAGCTGCGAATAACCAACCGCCTGCATCCCGCGCTTTTTGTAAAATTCGCGAAGCAACAAATGCGATTGATGTAAATTATAGAGCGGAATGCCCGGATAATAATGATGTTCGAGGTGGTAGCTCGAATTCAAGAATGCGACGCGCCAGAACGGATTCGCTTTTACGAGCGTCGACCACTGCGCGGGATCCTTGGGATTAATAAAATAGTGCTGCCCGAGGCGGTTCATCGCGAACGCGATCGGAAATATAAAGAATACGGGAACGATGTGGACGCGCATCGCCATGCGCCAATCGATCACTAATAATCCAATGGCAATACTTAGGTGAAACGCCATCGCCGCCATGCGTTCCCATCGAATACGATCGCGCAATTCCTGCGGATACGTCGCGGTTTCGCGCTTCGCCGCGCGGAAATAAATCGGAAAAAGCGCGGGCGTAAAATATAACAATTTGTACCAGCGCTCCTGCCTCTTCGGCGAAAGGTGAAATCGCTTCGGATCATCTGTAGCTGAACCGAGTTCATTATGATGATCGAGATGCCAGCGCGTGAACTGCGTCGCCGAGATTCCGCTCGGAATTGCATACAATAAACCTAGAAACCGCATCCAGCCGGGGCGTTGATGTTTAAACACTCCGCTGTGAACGACCTCATGCAACAAAACCGTATAATTAAAAACGGTGAACCCTTGCACGAACGCCACGGGAATCCAAATCCAGGGCTGGTCGAAATTAATTAATACAACAGTCGACGCGATTGTTAAGAAAAGCTGCCACGCGTATACTAAGAAATGGCGGGCGGCACTTTTCTGATGCAACTTCAAAAGAGGATCGGGCGGCACGCTGTCGTGAAGCGCAAACCGCAGTTCCTGCGTTTGATGAACGTAGTAGCGCTGCTTCGAAACCGGCGGCGCGGAATTGTTATAAGCGCTCGCAGGTTCGGCGGCGGCAGCGGGTATTGCAGTCGTTGCGTTCACGGTGGTGAGAGGGTGAAGTGTAGCTCAAAATCCGCTTTCGTCGCCACCGCGCGCGCAAAGTTAATGTACGATCGCATCATTCTCGTATTGACTTTGAACGGAAATCCCACGCGAGCGCGGGTGACCCACACCAACCATGAATGCATTTGCCGCCCTATTCTCCACTCTCTCAATCTTAGCATTCGCTGGCGCCCCAGCCTCTTTCGGACAGTCGACCGCGGGACCGCGCCCCGTCGATCCCCCCACATCGAATACTTCAATTCAGCGCTTTCTCGCCGAGAACGAACCGCGATTTGTTGAATTCACGCGCCGGCATTCGGGCTCATGGCTTCCGAAATTTGATGAACATAGCCATGCTCCCGTGTCCGTCGTCGGAACCGGAATTATTATTTCTCCGCGCTCCATTGCTACAATTTCCGAAGCGAAACGTTTCGCCGGGGAATTCCTCAATTCGGAATCTTACTTTTGGGGAGCGCCGGTCACAGACTTAAAACTAACAAATGAAACCGCAGCTGGGCCGTTATTTATATTTACATGGCAACAATACTTCGACGGACTCGAAGTGCTCGGCGGACGCGTTGATATACAAATCCACCGCGCGGGGCGGATCGCGCTCATCGGAACGTCGGCGATTCCTATTGCTAGCAATATTCGCGATATCCAATCGCTCACGGCCGATCAGACTATTGCAATTGTAAGAAACGGCAAGCGTCTTTCACCCGTCGATAGTATTGATGTAACGGATCTTGCTATTTTTCCGGTGCGGAAAAACGGCGAGGTCGAGCCGCGCCTCGTATTTGTTATAACGGTTAAACAGCCGTCGATGCGCGTTGCCGAGCGCGTTCTCGTCGACGCGGAAAATGGTAATATTCTTGAAGTGCGTTCGCTGATTCACAACACCGGGCAAACGCACGGAACTGTTACAGGCTCCGCTTATTTAGGATTGTCGCCGGTGAGCGGCGCGGCCGTCGCTCCTATCCCGGGCGCGACTGTAACTGTTACATCGCAGACGGGCCAGCAGGCGTCCGTCGTCACCGATGCGAACGGTAATTATAGCGTTGATCCCGGCGGCGCGGCGCCGTTTTCTGCGACGCTCGCGCTTTCGGGTCCGAGCTATCAAATCCTCGATGCGAATGGCAATAATATTTCCGTAACGATTGCAGGCGCCGCCGACGGGCAGGGCGGCTTTCTCGCAGACCTCGACGCAAATCCTAATATTACAGAAGGAAACCTCGCGCAGGTGACGGCGGCGGTTTTGCATTCGAGGGTTCGCGATTATATTATATCCATTCTTCCCGCTTACGCGGCTGCGTTTCCGCAACAAAAAGTGGTTGTTAATATTGCGGCGGCGTGCAACGCGTATTTTGATACTTCCGACGGTTCTATCAATTTTTTCCAGTCCGGCGGCGGCTGTGTCAATACGGCCTACGGAACGGTGATCGATCACGAAGTCGGGCACGGCGTCGACGCTTTTTTTGGTAATATTCTTTCGCCGTCGTACAGCGAAGGCATCGCCGACGTCGTTGCCATGTTTCATACAAAACAAGCGATTGTCGGACAGGATTTTGGCGGCCCTGGTACTAGCATTCGGACGGGTGAGAATTCTGTAACATGGCCCGCGGCCGGTTGTTTCTTCGAGCCGCATTGCGTCGGCGAAACGTACATGGGTTTCGGATGGCAGGCGCGCAAGTTATTAATACAATCGCTCGGTGAAACAGCGGGTGCTACAGTTGCGGAGAACTTAATTCTTAACGTTCTTCCGGCGAATCCGTTCTCCATTCCGATGGCCGTCCAGCAGTCGTTTTTATTAGATGACGACGACGGGAATCTAACCAATGGAACGCCGCACTTTAATGAACTTTCAGCCGCCGCGCTCATGAAAGGATTCACGCCGCCGGCCCCGACGGGGCTATCGATATTACATATACCGCACCCCGACACGGCTGGCCAGACGCGCGACTATCCCATTATTATTGATATGATAACGGAACCGGGATTCGCCGTTTCAACCGTTAAAGTTTTATATTCAGATAACGACCTCGCGAGCTGGAATACACTATTCGCGTCGCCGACGGCCGTGGCCGGACGCTACAAAACAGAGATTCCGGCGCACGCCGCGCCGGCCGTGATTCACTACGGAATTATTGCTACAAATACTGCCGGAGGCACAATTGATTCTCCTGCCGGCGACGATGCGTACCGGTTCGCGGTCGGCGCGAAAACAACAATTTTATTTGAAGACTTCGAATCGGGCGCGCCCGGATGGACGCACGGCGCATTGTTAGGATCCGATCAGTGGCAGATCGCCGACCCGTCGAATAGTAATGTTGCAAATTCCATGCTCGATCCGTCCGCCGCGTACTCCGGCAGCAAGATCGCGGGAACGGATCTGAGCGTTTCGTCGACCGACGGGTTGTACGAGCCCGACTCGGATATTTATTTAGATTCGCCGCCGCTCGACCTTTCAAATATTAGTAATGCTCGATTGCGTTTTCGACGCTGGCTTTCCGTCGAAGGAAGCCAGTACGATTTTTCGACGGTTTCGTTGAAAGGCGGCGCGTCGGGAACATTATATACAAATCCGTGGCAGCCGGAATTGATAGATACGTCGTGGACGCTTCAGGATCTTCCCGCGGCGGGAGCCGGCGGAATCGCTAATGTACAATTCCGTTTTGAACTCGCGACCGACGGCGGGCTCGAATTCGGCGGGTGGAATATTGACGACGTCGAAGTGTATTCAATCACGCCGACGCCGGCCGGCAATTTTACACTTTCTGTGAATAATCAATTTCCGCTGATCGGCTCTGAATTGTCATTTATATCAACTGGCGACCCTGGCGCGTATTTTGAAATCTACATATCCGGAAACGCAGGCCCGATCGCCGTCGAAGGATTTGGCGTCGCGGAAGTCGGAGCCGACGCGATTTTCTTTTACAACGGCACGCTCGACACGAATGGACAGCACTCTCTCCCCGTGGTTCTTCCGTACGATCCCGTTTTGATAGGTTTCGAATTGCACGTTGTCGGTTACGAACAGGTGCCAGGCGGCCTTCCTCAGCTCGGCAATTCGGTAAAAATCATTATTTCCTAAATATTATTATTTTCCTTTAATTATTATAAAAAAGAATGACTGCACCACGCGTACGTTTCGCTCCTTCGCCGACGGGATATTTACATATCGGAGGAGCGCGAACCGCATTGTTTAATTGGCTTTTCGCGCGCCGGACCGGCGGAAAGTTTTTATTACGAATCGAAGATACAGATCAGGGGCGCAGCACCGAAGAAAGTTATCAAGTGATATTAGATGCGATGCACTGGCTCGGCCTCGAATGGGACGAGGGGCCCGAAGTGGGCGGGCCGCACGGCCCCTACCGGCAAACGGAACGCCTCGGTCTCTACCGCGAGTTTGCGGAAAAACTAATATTAGAAGGAAAAGCCTATCGTTGCATTTGCAGCAAAGAGGTTCTCGACGCCGCGCGCAAGGAAGCGGAAGCTAAGAAAAAACCGTTTCGCTACCCGGGCACATGCCGGAATCGTAAAGATATTCCGCTGTCGACGCCGCACGCGGTGCGCTTCGTCATGCCCACGCAGGGATCTGTAGGATTCGAAGATTTGATAAAAGGCAAGATTTCCGTGCGCGCCGAAGAGATTCAGGATGAAATCATCTTACGAAGCGACGGAATCCCTCTTTACAATTTCGGCGCAGTCGTCGACGACGTGACGATGAATATTACACTTGTCGCGCGCGGCGACGACCACGTTATTAATACTCCGCGGCAGGTGTTAATGTATCAAGCGCTCGGCTATCCCGTGCCGCAGTTCGCACATCTGCCGATGATTCTCGGCGCCGACAAAACCAGACTTAGCAAACGCCACGGCGCCGTGTCGGTACTACAATACCGCGACGAAGGCTACTTGCCCGAAGCATTATTAAATTATCTTGTGCGGCTCGGCTGGAGCAGCGGCGACCAGGAAGTGTTTACGGTTGACGAATTGATACAAAAATTCGATTGGTCCGCTTGCGGCCACACCGCCGGTGTTTTTAATCCTGAAAAACTCCGCTGGGTGAACGCCGAACATTTAAAGAAACGGACGCCCTCGCAAATGGCCGACCTCGTCGAACCCGGATTTCGCGCACGCGGATTTGATGCGGGCTCGCGCGAACGCTTAGAAAAAATCGCAGTCTTGTTTCGCGAGCGCGCGCGCACGCTTCGCGAACTCGAAGACGCCGCGAAGTTTTTGTTTGTATCGCCCGTTTATGAACAAGCGGGCGTCGCAAAGTTTTTAACAAAAGAGATCGCGCCCGTTCTCGATGATCTCATTCTACAATTAGCATCGGCAGAGCCGTTCAATCACGACGGAATCAAACCGATCTTCGACACGCTGCTCGTTAAATATAATATTAAGATGGTAACATTGGCGCAGGCGTGCCGCGTTTCGATCAGCGGCGGCACCGTCTCGCCGCCGATATTTGAAGTCATGGAAATCCTCGGACGCGAAGAATCGTTAGCAAGGCTCCGAGCCGGGCGCTCTCTCATTTAAGCCAGCTAGCTCGTTCCTAGCCTTCAAGGTAGGTTTTAGGTGCCTTTGCCTTTCGGCTTTGGTCTTCCCCAACGCACTTCTTTCCTAAATTCGCACGATGCTGACCCCTATCTTTGCAATTGCGACACTTCTTTTCGGCGGCGACGCCACGCTTACCGCGGATACCCATCTCACCGCAAAGCCTTCTACTAAAAATAATGGAAAGAGCGCGAGTCTCCTACTCAAGGGAGCCGGCAGCCAGGCGTTTTTACAATTCGACCTTTCAGGCCTGCCGCCGGGAACCACTGGGGCGCAGATTGAAGTAGCGCGGCTCCAACTCTTTGTTAATAAAGTTTCCACTGTAGGTTCGCTCGACGTACTTCCGGTGACTGCCACTTGGGAAGAATTTGCATTGAATTCTGGGAACGTGCCGTCGCTGGGCGCAGCAGTCGCGAGTAATGTTGCAATCGGCCTAAACGACAATTTGGAGTTTGTAAGTATTGATATCACCAATCTAGTGCGCGACTGGGTAGACCAACCTCAGACGAACTTCGGTGTCGTGCTCACACCTTCTGCCGGGTCGAGTCTAGCCGTTTCCTTTGACAGCAAGGAGAACTCGAAGACAGCACATGAGCCGGCTCTCCGAATGTCGGTGAAGCCCGTCTTGACCGCGGGTGCCACTGGACCTGCGGGTCCACAGGGCCCGATCGGCAACACCGGCGCAACAGGTCCTGTTGGCCCACAAGGCCCCGTCGGACTTGCCGGACCACAGGGTCCGACCGGGAATACCGGCGCAACAGGCCCTACTGGCCCACAGGGTCCCATCGGACTAACTGGACCACAGGGTCCCATTGGAAATACAGGCGCGACCGGTCTTACCGGACCGGCTGGACCGACAGGTCCACAGGGCCCGATCGGGAATACGGGCGCAACAGGTCCTACTGGACCACAGGGTCCCAACGGACTTACTGGACCACAGGGCCCCGTCGGGAATACAGGCGCGACAGGTCCCGCTGGCCCCGTTGGACCGACAGGACCACAGGGCCCGATCGGACCTACTGGTGCGACGGGTCCGCAAGGGGCGTCTCCGTTCACATTGAACGGCTCAAACGCGGTCTACACCGCTGGAAATGTCGGCATCGGCACCACGACGCCAACCTCGGCCCTGGAGGTCAACGGAACGGGGAGGTTTACTAATACTTTGACACTGAACCCCGCGAGCGACCTTGCACTGAACCTGAGCACGGGAAGCGTTTATAAAGGCGGTACACTGTTCCTGCATAGTAAGGGCGGCGGTAACAACACCGCACTAGGGTTGTTTGCTCTTTCAAATGTCACCACAGGTACCAACAACACGGCCCACGGTACGAATGCGCTTTTTCCCAACACCACAGGTGACTTCAACACGGCCATCGGTGGTTTCACGCTTGGTTCCAACACAACAGGTTTCAACAACACGGCCATCGGTAGTAGCGTGCTTATTTCCAACACCACAGGTAACTTCAACACGGCCATCGGTAGTAACGCGCTTAGTGCCAACAACACAGGTAACGACAACACGGCCAGCGGTTCGTCAGCGCTTTTTTCCAACACTACAGGTTTCGATAACACGGCCATCGGTAGAAGCGCGCTTTCTTCCAACACCACAGGTAACTCCAACACGGCCGTCGGTAAAAGCGCGCTTTTTTCCAACACCACAGGTTCCAACAATACGGCGAGCGGTCGAGACTCGCTTCGTTTCAACACAACAGGTTTCGAGAACACAGCCATCGGTAAAGACGCGCTTCGCAATAACACTACAGGTTTCTCCAACACGGCCACCGGTGCGTTTGCGCTTCTTGCCAACACCACAGGTAACTCCAATACCGTCCTCGGGAATAGTGCGCTCGGCTCGAACTCCACCGGTAACGCTAACACGGCGATCGGTTCCGCCGCGCTTGGTTTCAATATCACAGGAGCCTCCAATACGGCCATTGGCACGAGCGCGCTTTTTTTCTCGACCGGCACAGGCAATATCGCCGTCGGATTCCAAGCGGGCCTCAACCTGACGACCGGCGGTAACAATATCTCGATCGGAAATCTTGGCGTGGCCGCGGAAAGTTCAACGATTCGTATTGGAGCATCCGGAAATCAGACGCGTGCCTTTGTTGCCGGAATCCGCGGAGTGACCACAGTGAACGCTGATGCAATCCCCGTGTTGATTGATAGTGCTGGCCAGCTTGGGACAGTGTCTTCTTCGAGGCGATTCAAAGAGGACATCCGCGACATGGGAAGCTCTACTGATCGACTCTTGGATCTGCGTCCCGTTCTATTCAAGTACAAGCAGGATCAGACTATGCCCGACGGAAGTCCTGTGCCGCCGGAGTATGGTCTGATTGCTGAGGAAGTAGCCCAGATCTTCCCTGATCTCGTGGTGTACGACGAGAAGGGTGTGCCTTTCACCGTGAAGTACCATATCCTCAGTTCGATGCTAATAAACGAAGTCAAGAAGATGAAGGCAGAGCACGAGCAAGTAGTAGCGAAACTTGAGGCCCGTGTTACTCGGCTTGAGAATGTTGAAGCAGAGTTAGCGCGTTTGATGGCTAAGGTAAATGCAATCGCGGAGCAGCGGTAACAAGCAAGGC
Source organism: Planctomycetota bacterium (assembly GCA_046160785.1). Classification (GTDB taxonomy): domain Bacteria; phylum Planctomycetota; class UBA1135; order UBA1135; family JACQFD01; genus JACQFD01. Next base: position 31,646 of record JBJXHE010000008.1, on the reverse strand, counting down.
TCCTCAAGAGGTACTCTCTCATCCCATGAAAACACAAATCCTTTCCATCTCTTTTCTTTCAATTGTAATATTAACGATCGCGTGCAGTTCGCCATCCAAGACCGCGCAACAATCGCGGGCTTCGGCCGCGCGTCTCGAACCGCAAACGCTCGGATCTGTTAAGAATCTGCATGTGTTCAATCAACAATTCTATCTCGCGAGCCAGCCATCGGAAGACGATCTAAGACAAAGTAAAGAAAAAGGAATCAAGACCATTGTTAATTTGCGTCCAAAATCTGAATTAACTTTCGACGAGGAACAGTTCGTGCGTTCGTTAGGAATGAATTATGTTCATATTCCGATGACGGCCGATTCAGTCAAAGAAAAGGATATTGATAAATTTATTGAAACGCTTGCTACAAAAGCGAACGAGCCCGTTTTGGTGCATTGCGCGAGTGGCAATCGCGTCGGGTTCATGTGGTCGATGTACCGTTTGCGGCACGATGGGCTCCCCATAAATGATGCAATTCAAGAAGGCAAAACCGCGGGGATGAAATCGGAATCCCTCGTCAATCGCGTTCGCTAAATGACTCGTCCGCGGCGCGTCTCCTTGACGTGCGCGGGTTTGCCGATATTTTTTCCCGCCCGAATGCGACCCAATGGATAGCCCGTTCGACGGGAATCCATTCCGCCTCCGGACTTGCTGGGGGGTCGTCTAATGGTAGGACAGCAGATTCTGGCTCTGCGAATGTGGGTTCGATTCCTCCCCCCCCAGCCAATCTTAGTAACTTACTTTCATTGTATTTGTAATCATTATCAAAACGCTCCCATCGTCTAGCCCGGTCCAGGACATCGCCCTCTCACGGCGGTAACAGGGGTTCAAATCCCCTTGGGAGTACCATTCTTAACAATTGTTATTGTTAAGAAAAAGAATGTTTAGCTAACGCCGCGTTTCGTCGCCCACCGCAATAAATTCATCAAATTCCGCGGTCACGCCTTCAAACGTACAAAGGCCGACGCTTCCGCTTTCAAAGCCGGCTGGAACTGTAAAATTAAGTAATACTTCCGAATTCACGCCGCAGCGCACGCGTCCGGAATCCTGTTCAATTGATAAATTAAACCATTTGTTCGGACTAAAATGATAAGGCGCCGACGCGAGAATTTTAACATTTCGACCTGCCGCAGGCTGGATTCCCGAACCGCGCGCCATCGTTACTAATTCTGCGCGAAGCTCGTGTCTGTCGCCATCGGCGTGCAATACTAAATATTCATTCGCGTTTCGAATGTTCCACGCGAGACCGACGTCCACGAGTCCGTCCATTTCGTGCGATCTCGCGTCGACGCTGATGGCTACTTTTCCGCGAAAATCGGCGTCACGAACCCACGCGATCGGAACGCGCCCTTTCGTATCTGTAGCATCTTTTTGTAACAAAACCCTTTTGCCGCGCTTCGCGGATGACGTGGACAACACCAGCCAGCGGCCTGGCCGCGCGGTGTCGTTGATCCCGAGCGCGATCGGCCGCGCGTCGGGTGTAGCGCCCGCGTCAGCGACAGCAGGACCGGCCGTCGCGGTTTCGATGGATTTCGGCGCCTCGCCGGATTCAAAACCTTCGAAACTGTAGTAAACGCTGCGGCCGGGCACCGGCGCGGCCGTCTGACGTGCGGCGCACGCCGCGAAAGAGATACTAAGAATAAGAGTCGTGATGGCAGAGCGGTATCGTTGCATTTGCGATTCCATTTAGGGGAGCGAGCGCGCGGCGAAAGGGAAGCAGTTGTTGAGTTTTCGTTGCGCTTCGGCAGAATCCCTTTCGGATTCCCCGGTGGTGTAACTGGTAACACAGGAGATTTTGGTTCTCCTATTCTGGGTTCGAGTCCTGGCCGGGGAACCAAACAACGGCCAGGACGGTCCCTTCGAGTTTATTGATGAGATTGACTGTTCGAAAGTCGAAGGGAATTGCCTTTCACGGTACGCGCCCCTAAGAATTGCAACACTCCCACCGGCGACCCCCCATGAAAATTCGAGACTTCGCGGCCTTCCTTGTCTTTTTCATTATATTTACAAATATCGTGTTTGCGCGACAGAGCGAGCCCGATGCGGTCATCAATCTCGGCGACTCGTTCAAAGGTAGAATAGCATTTTCGAGCGACGAAGATTTATTAGTATTCAACGCGCTCGAAGGAACGCAGCTTGGTGTATCCGTTGCGGGAACCGCGCCGCTCTTCGCTGAACTACAAATACTGGATCTTACAACTGAAGCGAGTCTTGATTTTACGGGATTTGTAAAAGGCGTTGGCACAAAAACAGTAACGATCAGTAAATTCGTGCTTCCGACGACCGGGCCGTACGCAATTGTTATATCGTCGTTCGACGGCTCCACAGGGCCGTATACATTAAAAACAACTGCAAAATTACCAAAAACGGCGACGTCGATTAAGGTTGAAGCGCCCGTCGACCCGCAGACTCCAACTGTAGTTTTATTTGATGCGTTTGCCGGCGCAACGCTCAACGGCTCGCTCGCGCCTTCGACCGGATCGCTCGCGATTCTTGAAATCCTTGGCCTGGGCACTCCGTCGGGCGGCACGGAGGATATTTCACCATTTGTAACCATCAAAGGCACGAAGCTAACGTTAAAGAATGTTCCGGTCGGCGAATTCGGCCAGTCGGCGCTCGGATTTGTGAATACGGGCGCGCTCGGAAACGTCAAGGCGACACTAACAATCAAACAGCCAAAGTTTACAAAAACAACGCACGTCGAAGAAGCGGAATCGTTAACTCCGGGAGCCGTTTCAGGAACGTTAGCGATTCAAACCGTGGATGCGTTTCCCGAGATTGAGCCGAACGATTCGACACAAAATGATCAATTTGTCGGAGCGCTTTCCCCCGGCAACGTGCTGCGCGTCGCGGGATCGACTACAGTTGCAAGCGGCGGCGACGTGGATTTGTATCGTTATATTATTTCAGAATCGCAAACAATCACGATCACGCTGCTGCACGACGTCGCAAATGATTTCGATTTTTATATTGTCGACTCGCAAACCGGCGACTTGATTCCAGGCCTCGGCTTCGCGACGTCGAACAAACCTGAGATTGGGATTATTGATATTACATTTCAAGGCCAGGGTCAGGCCGAATTTGATATTGCGGTCGTGCCGTTCGCGGGCGCGGGAACGTATCAATTAACCGTCGTGTCAGTGCCGTTTAACCCCGCAATTCAAGCGGCGGGCGCGCCGCCGGGCGGCGGGCTTGCGATGCGCCGATCTATCAAAAACGACATCATTAATAATAAACCGCAGCACGCGTCGTGGAGCGATGCCCTCGTCGACCGCGTCATGGAACTCGACCGGCCGTTTGTCTCCGGAGAATTTGTTGTGCAGCTGCGCGATACAAAAACTTCTCCAGAGTCGTGGGCCGCGCGCGAAGGCCTCAGCGTCCGGGCCGCGTCGCCTGGCGGCGCATTTGTAGTAACAATTCCGGGCGTGCCGCGCGGCATCGAAGCCGATCGCAACAGCCGGCTGGCGACGATGCGGCGAAAACAACAGATCCGAAAGTTGCCGGACGTCGATTTCGCGGAGCCGAATTATATTTATAGAACGGCCGGTCTGCCGCAGGGCGGAAACACGCCGAACGACCCGTTTTTCGGCAATCAATGGCACCTTCCGGCGATTAACATTCCGCAAGCATGGAATATTACAAAAGGGTCGGCAAACGTTATTATTGCAATTCTCGATACTGGAACGACAGCCCATCCCGACCTCGTGTCGCGCGACAGCGGAACTGGATTTGATATGATTTCCGATCCGCAAATTTCGAATGACGGTGGCGGTATTGATAATAACCCGACCGACCCCGGCGATCTTAGCAATCAGGGCAAGTCGAGCTGGCACGGCACGCACGTCGCTGGCACGATCGGCGCTGCTACAAATAACGGAGTCGGCGTCGCGGGCGTCGACTGGTTTTGTAAACTTATGCATATCCGCGTGCTTGGCGTTGGCGGCGGGACTAATTTTGATATTGGCGAAGGCATGAAATACGCCGCCCGAATTGCTAACGCTAGCGGACAGCTTCCGGCCGTGCGCGCGAATGCAATTAATATGAGTTTAGGAGGTCCGGGCTCCTCGCAGAATCAGCAAAATATTGTTAACCAAGTTCGCGCCGCGGGCGTCGCGGTCATCGCAGCGGCCGGAAATGAAAATACAAGTACGCCGAGTTTCCCCGCTTCATACACGGGAGTAATCTCCGTCGCCGCGACCGAATTTGCTAACAATCGCGCGCCGTATTCTAACTTTGGCCCGAATATTGACGTTGCCGCTCCGGGCGGCGACACCGGCGCGGATCTCAATAATGACAATTTTGCGGACGGCGTCTTAAGCACGCTTGTTAACGATAGCGTGAACCCGTTTACATTTATATTTAAGTTTTACCAGGGTACGTCGATGGCGTGTCCGCACGTCGCCGGCGTAGCTGCTTTATTATATTCCGTCGATCCGGCACTGACGCCCGATCAGATAGAACAAATACTCGAAAGCACGGCGACCGATCTCGGCACTGCAGGATTTGATAATACCTTTGGCAACGGGCTCGTGAACGCGTTTGCGGCGGTGCAAGCCGCGGCGCCACAGAATCCGGGCGCGCCCGCGCAGCTTGGAATTTCAGCGACGGCGCTCGACTTCGGAAGCCAAACTACAAATCTTAACGTTAGCATCGCAAATATCGGTGGCGGAACATTAAACTTCACCGCGAGCGACACGGAAGACTCCGGCGGGAACTGGCTCAGCGTTTCTCCGGCGAACGGCGCCGCGCCTCAAACATTAACAATCACCGTGACACGCGGAGTGCTTCAGCCCGGTTTCTACACGGGAAACGTATCTGTTACAACCAACGGTGGAAATGCAAATATTAGCATTTCGATGGAGGTGGCGCAGGGCGCCGCCGTTCCGATCGTCCTTGGTTCAATCTTAGTACTCGCCATCGACGTCGTGACGTTTGACACCGGCGGGCAGGCGACAATGGCACAAAACGGAACGTATACAATTCCAAGTCTTCCTCCGGGTGAATATATTATTGTCGCCGGGCCTGATTTAGATAATGACGGATTTATCGGCGGCGTCGGCGAACCGTTTGGAATCTTTCCTACATTTGAAACGCCGCTCTCGATCTTCGTGCCGCCGGGAATTGAAATCACGGGCGTCGATTTCTCGATTGTCGACGATTTTGTCTTGCCCTCTATCGCGCCGCCGCCCGGCGCGAATATATCTATTCCGAAGACGGGCTTTAAGTTACTTCACAGCCCGTGGTGAAAATGCTTCGCAATTCAAATATTGAAATTTTTTGTTAAATCAAGGAAAGGCGTTCGAGGCGTAGTAAAAACTTACACCGAGGACGGCTTGACGAAGAGTTAACAAAAAAGGGCATATTTGAATAGGATGATTTTCACCGCGGGCTGTGTGAATCGTGAAATAAATATTCTGCAAGCCGGAGCGGCTTCTCGTCGCCGTCGGCCGCAATTTTTAATAAAACGCGCGCGCCGCCGTATTCGTCGAAGTATTCAATCTTGATGGGATGCCATCCCGCGACGAGATCGTGATCCACGGTCTCATATCCATTCTCGCGTCCCATGTTAACCCAACGGTCGACGATGCGTTTCCCGTCGAATTCGATGCGGACGCCATCGTTAGCAATAACAAAAAAAGTATATTTAGCATTTTTCGGACACTTAAAATAACCCGTCCATCGCACGCTGAATTGATCGCGCGGAACTTTCGGCGCCGGCGCCGAATTGTTCCATTCGAAGTCGATCTCCGAGTCGATCCGCGAATGGATAAGTTTTCCAAAATTCGTTTTTTGATAGTATTCTCCGAGCAGGCCCAAAGCTAATTTTCCAGGCGGGCGGTCGAGCGGCGCGACGTTGCGCTTTTGCCACGCGAGCCACGCGTGATCTTTCAAATGATGCGTCCAGGCGCCTCGCAGTTTCACGGCGCGTTCGCGCCCCGGATCTAACAATAAAACAATTTCAATGTCGTCGATCGCTTTTTCGACGTCGCCCAATTCAAATTTACAAATCGCGCGGTTCATGAGCGCGTCGGCGTCATTCGAATTCACCGCGAGCGCGCGGTCGAATTGTACAATTGCTTCTGTATACTTCTTTTCTTCGCCGAGCAGAACACCGCGATTTCGGTAAGTTTCCGGAAAATCAGGAAACAGCTTCGCGGCTTCCTCGAAATCGGCGTACGCGGCGGCGCGCTTGCCTGCGCCAGCCGAGGCAAATCCGCGATTATGTAATAAAACTGCGCGAATCTCATTTTTCGTAAGAGGCCGGAAATAAGTTGTATTCTTTGTTTCCGCGAATCGTGAACTTTCTTTTAGTACATTCTCCGAAAATGCCGTCCCGGATTTTGTTAGTTCAAGCGCCTCGCTGTAAACGCCGTCGTCGTATCGAATATAAAAATGATTCGGCGCTGCGATTCCCGAAAACGGCAGGCCGGCCTCCTCAGCGAGCGCGAGCGCGATCACCGACAATGATAAACAATATCCCTTTTTCGAATCTAAGACGGAATCAATATGCAAGTGTGCGGGCGATGACAAATCGGAAGTTGCCTCAAACTTCGCAACCTCAAACATAACAATTCGGAAGGCGTTTATCTTATCTTTTGCGCCCGACGCCGCGCTCACGCGCGTGCGATAGCCGTCAGCGAGTTTACTGATTTCACTCTGAATCCGCGCGGCTTGAATATTTGTATGATCGCGGCGTGCGACGTCGATCGCAATATCAAGAATCCGTTCCTGCGCGGCGCGCGAGCTTGCGGGCGCAGATTCGGCGTTTTGCGGCAACTTGCTTGCGGCGCCGAATATTAATATTAACAAAAACGGCCCGAACGCGAGCGTCCGGGCCGGATTCTTAATGAGTCTTGTCGTCAAATACAAGCGCCGAATCTTAACCTTTCTTTTCCGCGGGCTTGGCTTCGGATTTATTTTCCGCCGGTTTCTTTAAACTCTCGATCTCTTTCTTTAACTTATCAATTTCCTGCTTCAAAAGATAATTTTGATAGCGAAGCGTTTCTGTTTCATTGCGCTCGCGTCCGGAATACTTCTTAAATTGGTCATCGCTAAGAATACCGACGGCGCTCTTCTCGAAAACCGCGACATTCGATTCGTGGCTCCGGCATCCGAGGCCTTCCTTGTGAGCTTTTGTAATGAAGTTTTTGTGATCGTTTTGATAAGCGAACACTTGCTTTAATTGTTCCGTTGTCAGATCGACTTTCTTTAGTCTTTGCATAACCTGGTCAGAATTATCATCACAGGCTCGGGCTATCGGAGCCGCTGCGAAAAACGCGATCGCGACCGCAGCGAGGGTTACGAGACATCGATTCATCGTTCAGTCCTCTATAACAATTGGAAACCTCGGCGTTCGACGCGAAGCGCGTGGAAACGGAGCGAGGGTTTTAGTTTGACTAAAGACGGTGTACGCGGAACTAACCGTCCTGTGTGTAAAAAAATTGTGATTTCCGCCCGCGCCTCGCCCGGTAAACGCGCGCGTTGCTACGGCAGAATTGTTAAATCGAGCGCTGGCGATGAACTAATAATCCCGCTTGGCGTCTGGCAATTCCCAAGCGGCCAATGCCAAAAACTTTGGAATGTATACGTTCTTCCAACAACAATCGGATTCACGGGAATCGGCATGTCTACGTTTCCGCCGCCATCGAAACTACTAAAAATATCCCAGTACAGAATTTCGGAAGCGTTCCATGGGTCTAAATAAATATTCGCGCCGACACCAAACGGATCGCCGCCCGCGGAATTGGCTGCGTCCATTCCCATCAGGAGACCGAGCGAGCTCGACGCGCCGTGTGTGAAACGAATCCTAAAATTTGGATTACCAATAATCGGTGACGAGTTGGCGGAGATTTCTGGGACGCCCGTGCAGCCGGCCGTGCCGACGCCCCACGTCGTGACGCCCAGAAGGACGGGCGATACGGGAACGATTTGATACAGTTCGCCAGCGACATAATTAACAATATACATTTCCCCCGCCGCGTCTTCGCCGAACGATGCTACAGTTCCAACGTTATATTGTCCGCTTGGAGGCTGCAATTCGGCGGTCCGATCCTGAAAATCAGTAACGGCCCCGTTCACATATCGAAAACTGTAAACTTTCGATTTACACCATTCTGAAAAAAAGTAGGCACCGCGCAGATCGGCGATTTGATATCCGCGATAGACGTATCCACCGATGATCGCACAGCCGGGAAGCACGGAATGTTTATATTCATAAATCGGCCATGTCATTCCGGCTGGCGAACAGCCTCCTAGAGAAGCGTTCCCTTCAAAACACTTCCATCCATAATTTTCGCCGCCCGCGCTCGACGCTTTTTGAATATTAACTTCTTCATAATCTTCCTGGCCGACGTCGGCAATCCACAGATCGCCCGTTAATCTATCAAATGAATACCGCCACGGATTGCGGAGCCCGTAGGCCCAAATTTCAGGCTGCGCCGAAGGATTTCCAACAAATGGATTCGACGGCGGAATCGCGTACGGAACGCCGCCCGGAGTATTCACATCGATTCGCAGCATTTTCCCAAGTTTAGTATTTAAATTCTGGCCGTTTCCTTGCGGATCGAAACCGCTGCCGCCGTCGCCAAGCCCAATATATAAATATCCGTCGACGGGGCTAAACGCTAACATTCCGCCGTTGTGATTCGAAAACGGCTGCGGCACCGTCATAATTAAGAACTTACTATTCGGATCCGCGACATCCGGATTCGCCGCCGAAACTTGATAACGTTCGATCACCGTCGCGCCCGCGGGCTGAATGGTATAATTTATGTAAAAATACCCATTGTTTGCATAATCGGGGTGAAAGGCCATTCCTAACAATCCCTGCTCCCCGCCGACCTGTACGGGCGTTGGCACAAAGAGAAAGGGAGCCGGAAGCAACACGCCGTTTTTTACTATTTTGATGCTTTTTGTAAATTGCTCGACAATAAACAATCGCGACGTGTCGCCCGGCGGCGCGGTCACTTGCACGGGGCTCGTCAGTCCGCCCGTGACGAGCACCGTCGTCAGCGGAGTGGGCGCCTGCGGCGCAAATGCTAATAATCCAATGGTTGCGATTGCGGGGAAAATCACAATATTAATAATGTTAATTACGGCGACCGTGCCGAAATGTAAGAACTGCCGAAGGATCAAAGTTAGATCAGCGGCCGACCGAACTTAGTTCCAAGTTTGGCGGGAGTTTTAACCGGTTATAAAACAACACGAGCCCCGATTTGGCAAATCGGAGCTCGTGCGCTTTGAAGAAATCACATTTTCAGCGAACGACTTACGGCTGAATGATAATTGCCAGACCGTTAGACGTGCTCAAATTGTAAACATTCGCACCGGGCAACACGCACGTGACGGGCGACCACGCCCAAAGCGTCGATGCATAAAAATCCATTCCGGCGAGCAGAGGATTATTAGGGACTGGCGCGAGCGCTGTACCAACCCCAAGCCCGTCGCTCGTCGCGTCGAATGTTAATAATTCAGTGGCTCCGGCCAATGCGCAGTGTAAAAGAACGCCGACGCCGAGGTGATCGGCTCCTGCCACGTCTTGAACATCTGTTACAATTCCCAAACCGATGGAACTCGGCGGGCAATTTGTAGTATTGATGCGGAAGCCCGCATTGTTAACAACAGGCGAACAGTTGACGCTCAGCGTCTGATTGCCCGCGCAGCCGGGCGTGCCGACGCCGTAGCTCGTAACGCCAACAATCACGGGCGTTACCGGAACAATCTTAAACACTTCGCCGCCGCCCAAATCGCAAATATACAATTCGCCGTGCGCGTCTTCGCCAAAGTTAACAATTGTTGAAATGCCCATTCCGCCGCCCGGCGCGAGCTGTGCGGTACGATTTGTAAGATTCGTGACCGTTGTACCGTCGTACTTTAATGAAAAGATTTGTGCAGAAACGTAATCGCCGAAAAAGTAACTTCCGCGGAGATCGGGAATCTGGCATCCGCGATACAGAGCACCACCCGTCAGCGATACGCCGACGCCGTGGTTATAAACATGAAACGGCGCGATCATATTTGGATACGGATTCGGATAGTTGCATCCGCCGAGGTTCGTCTGATTATTGCCTTCCATGCAGCGCCATCCGTAGTTGCGCGCTTGACCGAGCGCGGGAACGTGATTCGCGGGTTGATAATCAAGTTCCTCGATTTGGTTCTGGCCGACGTCGCCAATGATTAAATTGCCCGTGTCGCGATCGAACGCGAATCGGAACGGGTTACGAAGGCCGATCGACCAAATCTCATCCATGCCGGCGATTCCAACATAAGGATTGTTTGCCGGAATTGTATAAAGCGGTCCGCCCGTATTTGTAACGTTGACGCGCGCCATCTTGCCGAGAAGATTGTTAAGGTTTTGCGCGTTATTGCTGGGATCGTTTGCGCTTCCACCGTCGCCGGGTGCGAAGTACAACATTCCATCACCGCCAAATGCGACCTGCCCGCCATTATGATTCGAGAAGTTCGGGTGCGGAATTGTTATTAAAATGGATGCCGCGATATTTGAAACCAGCGGCGTAATCGCACGGTATCGGGCGATGACAATGCTTCCAGCGAGATTTGTATAATATACATAATAATCTTTATTATTAACGGCGTCGAACTCCGGGTGGAACGCCATGCTCATTAAGCCACGCTCGCCGGTCGTTGTCGTCAAAGCGGATATATCTAAAAAGGTGCTGAGCACCACGCCAGTATTAATATCACAAACCTTGATTCGACCCGCGCGCTCGACAACGTACACGCGACTAAAATCACTTCTGGGGGCGGTTACTTGGATCGGCGACGAAAAACCGTTTTTAAATAAAACGGTCTTGATCGGTGCTTGCGCCTGGACAGGCATTGCAGCGGCAAACATTGCCGCGCCCGTGAGGAGCGCGCATAAGAGTAAACTTCGCATAGTTTCGAATTCGGAGTTTGTGGTCGCGAGTAGAGAAAGAGGGAAGGGTGCGAGCGGTAGCTTTTTACGAAACACCTGCAATTGACGCAAGGTGTGAAAATCTTGTTTCGTGGTTCCAAAGTTACCATTCTTTCGCGGGTCGTGAAGTGAGCATTTTTGTGAACCACTAACACTTCTTTGAAATCCGTTGTATCAAGAGCTTTAAATTATGAATTCTCGCGCTCTCGCCGCAGTCTTACTTGTTGTCGCGCTCGTCGTCATCGGAATTGTAATATTCCTTCAAGGCCCGCCGAGCGGCGGGGGTTCGAATACAAACACAACCACCGGCTCGACTTCACCTTCGGTGGATCCGCGGAGTCGCGCGATCGCAACGGGCGACGCGACTTCGAAACCCGTCCGGCAGGAAACCGGAAATCACAAATCAGTAAATCCCAAGATTATTCCCGACGCCGACGAACCCGTGGTGCTCCGCGGGAAAGTAACAATTCCGACCGGCGTTCATCTCGACGCGCTGCAGGTCGAGCTCTACGACGCGGCCGGCGATATTGTTGCTTCCGGCGATCCCGAACCCGACGGAACGTACGAAGTGCGGTACGGGCGCACGCTCCTCAGCGGCTGGTTCGCGGCAACGAGCTGGGCCGGCATCGTTTCGGCCGACGGCAAAACTCCTGCGAAAACAAGCGATCTCACGCCCGTTTATCGTAAATTTACAAATATTCATTTGCCGACAGAGCCTCCCGTCGAATGCAATTTTGTTATATCAACTGCGCCGGTAGTTACCGGAAAAGTAACATCGCGCGCGACGGGCCAGCCGATTGAAGGAGCCACCATTTCGATCGTTCCCGGATTCGGTCCATTTAAAGATTCGCCGTCCGAAGATACAGAAACCGACGCGGAGGGTAAATTTACAATTAAAATTCAAGAGTTGCCCGCGCAGGATATGATCATTTCGTGCAAGACCGATGACGATCAGTATCAATCCGCCGCCGTCGGCCCGGTCGACTTGGCGCCGGGTGAAACGCGATCTGTAGATTTCGTGCTCGACGCGGCCACCGTGTTAACAGGCCGCGTCGTCGACGACTCGACGGGCGCGGGAATTCCGAATGCTACAGTTACGCTGACCTCCACCGATTACGGATTTGTATCAGGGCTTACGTTCAGCGACGAAATTGTACAAACCGACGCGAACGGCGCGTTTGAAATCGAGGCGCATCTTCTCCCGCTCGACCGTTCGATTATTAAAGTGGAAGCTAAGGAATTCGGCGCGGCGACACGAACGGCGAAGCAGGATCAAATACTAGAAATCCGGCTCGGAAAACCGATCGTCGTCTCCGGGCAATTATTAGATAGTTCGGGAAAACCAATTATCCGAACGCAAGTTGCCTTTTGTTATCCGAATGAGTGGCAATGGTGCGATCTGTCGCGAGAAGATTTTGCGATCACCGACAGCGAAGGCAAGTTTCGCGTAACGTTAGTATCAGTTCCCGCGGACATCGCCGTTATATATATTGATCAGGAGCCGTTTGCGCCGTTCATGGCGCCGCTCAAAGAGATACAAAGCAAGAGTTCGTCGGCGACGACGCGCGATCTAACCATTACGCTCAAAGTCGGAGCATAATGATGAAGATGCTACAATTAGCAGCTCCGTTTATTTTCGCTGCGGTCGTAGCTTCACCTGGTATTTGTAATTTCAAAAATATTGTGCAATTTACAGATACGCACGGCACCGATATCGTCCGCCTCAAGCCACCGGCCGGGAAAATCTTTGGAACGTCAATCGCGGGCGCCGCGGATCTGAACGGCGACGGCGTTCCCGACGTCGTGGTAACTGTAGAATCCGACAAGGGCCACGCTGCTCAGTATTCGGGTTTCAATGGCGCATTTATCATGATGCAGGACGATCTCTCATTCTTCGGACCCATCTTTGCCGCGTTTACACAATTATCAATTGCAACGATCGGTGATTTTAATAATGACGCAATTCAAGATTTCGTGATGGGCGTGCCTGAACAGGAAGACTTTCTAGGCGACATTCCAGCGCAGATTATTGTATACAGCGGCGCCGGCGGAAAATTATTACATTTGCAATTCACGTTCGCGCCGTCCACGGGCATTGCGGTTTCCGATATCGGCGACGTGAACGCCGATGGGAAAGATGATATATTATTTTCCGGGGACACAAACGGCTCCTCGCCTTTCTGGTCGAACTCGGTGCGTCTGGGATTGAGCCCCGTTGGCAACATTAAATATACAATTTTTGGAACAAACGTAAGTGATGGCTTCGGTAATGCGCTCGCGGGAATTGGAGATATTAATTTCGACGGAATTCCCGATTTTGTAGCGGGAGCTCGATTTGCAAATTATGCGAGAGTCGTTTCGGGGCGAAACGGAACGACGATTTATACTCTTACCGGCGGCGTTAGCTTTGGCCAATCTGTAGCCTTCGCCGGCGATCACAACGGCGACGGAATGAATGATATTCTTGTCGGCGGGCCCGGGGAAAGCGCGACGGGATCTGTATCGATCTATTCCGGAGCAAACGGTTTATTGTTAAATAAAGTCTTCGGCCAGACGGCTGGCGAAGACTTCGGATTAGGGCTTTCGAGCGTTGGCGATTTGGACCAAGATGGATTTGATGAATTCGCTGTCGGCGCGCCCAAGTTTAGTAATACTAGTTTTGTCAACGCGGGCGCGGTGCGTCTTTTTGAAGGATCTACCGCCGCTCACATTACAACAATTCTTGGCGATGGTAACGAAAGCCGGCTCGGGACCGCGCTATCGCGCGCGGGCGATGTTAATGCTGACGGGCTCCCCGATTTATTAGCGTTGTCGCCCGGCGGCGAAAATTTGCCGGGGCAGCAGCCAGCCGGGCACGTTCGAATTCTATCTTTTGCGCCCGGCCTCGAACAATTTGATAATGCTCTCGGAACGCCCGGCTGCAGCGGAATCGAACATATCAATTTGAAATCGTTTCCGTCGCTAACGATCAATCCGATGATTGTAACATCGTCGAGTTCACCGCCCGCGTCACTCGGATTGTTATTTATTACCGACGCCGCTAATCTTGGCGGCTTCGATCCGTTCGGCCTTGGAATTGTAATGTATCCGGATTTGATCAATGCTACAGAATCCTACTTCGGCGACATTGTTAGCGATGCGACCGGCTTCGGAATCGGGCTCGTCCCAGTTGTTAACAATCCTCAATTCCTCGGCGTCGACTTCTATTTCCAAACATTATGGTATTGGGGCTCCGGCCCGTGCGTTCCGTCGGCGAGTTTGCTGAGCTCGTCGCAGTTGTTGAGGTTGACCTTTTAGTAATTGAAGATTGGCGCCGATGAAATCGTTGCTCGCATTTGTAACAATCATCGGCGCGTGCGTTTTTGGGATTTGTTGTAAGTCGCCGGAGACAGCGGCAAACGCCGTCGCGGATTCGCCGACGATCGAAGAAATCGCGATTAGTTATAAAGGATTTCAGTTGATGACTCCGGTGCCTCACCAAGTTTCATTGGCCAGCACAACGATATGCTTTATGACGCCGGAGCGGTTTATTGAAATCAATAAGGAGCAGTCCGGGGTCCACGCGTTCGCGTCCATTAATATTTACATGAACAATCCCGCGGCATCTTCCTATAACAAACAGACCAATAATTACCCGGCCGGCTCAATTGTTATTAAAGATAAACTAAGCATCGATGCTCCGCCGAACCGGATAGACGGACTCAAATACTCACAAAAGCCCGGCGTCGGCGGCATGATCAAACGCGCGCCGGGTTACGATCCGGAACACGGCGATTGGGAATACTTCTATTTCGAAAACCCTTCTAAAATTACGAACGGGCGCATTGCTAATTGCGTTCAATGTCACACAAATGCTAAAGATCGGGATTACGTGTTTGGCGGGTGGGCGAAAGACTCCGGCGATAAGTAGTTATTATTTACGAATTGTCTCGCCGCGAAATTCGGTGTCTTCGCCGAGAATTTTCCATGCTTCGGTTGAGCGGTGAAAAACGGTTGCGGCGGCGAGGTCATGCACAAAATTGAGAGATCGCCGGAATTCGAATATATCTAATTCGAGCTTGGGGTCCAGACGTTGCCAGGGGTCGCGAGAAGCCATTAGAAAAGGTCCCCTGAGAGTCAAACTAAACGAAACTTTTCCGCCGTCGCTTGATTCGCTATGAATTGACAATTCTGAATCTTCAAGAATCTCATAGCTTCCGATTGCCGCGTTTGAATATAAAGAATCGTAGGTTAAGACTCCGGTCTCCTCGATCTCGCTCACTAAAAATTTAATCTCGTCGGGTTTAAGATATGAAATTCGTCTCGAGTCGCCGGGCGCATTGGTTTCTCTCGGTCGAAATAAACAAACGCCATCGCTCCATAGAATAAATTCCGGCATCTCGTACATGATTAAACCGCACGAGGCGTCGATCGTCCGAACAATATTTTTGATATGAATTGCGGTCTCCGGCCGGTCTTTACTTTTACATAATTTCTTAAGAATACTAATATCATCTTCTTTCAAACTATTCCGGCCCAACAATTTGTTTTCGATATTTCCAATTGATCCGTTTTTGAAGTAATCGACAGCTTGCCAACCGCGATTATCCGCAGCGTGAATATCAGCGCCATATCCAACAAGATGCTCAATAAGTTTCACGTCGCCGTTGCTGCATGCCAAGTGAAGTGGAGTTTTTCCAGTCTTAGTTTTAACATTTAGCGCGTTAAACATATTTATCAACTCGTACTGCGAGTGAAACGCCGCCGCAAAATGCTTCTCGGTCCAACCAAACTGATCCGCGCCAAATAAATCGTCGCCGTGCACGCGGTCGAGGAATGCGGCGCAGATTTCTGGATCATCAGCGCGCATCAATAATAGATGCAATGCCGACCGTCCGATCCTATCGCGGACATCCACGGCCATACTATAATTCCGCAAAGTTTGCATTCCTTCTTTTGTTGCAAATGCCGCTGCATAATGAAACACGGTTCGTCCGCGCGTGTCTTGTAAACTAAAATTAGGACGCACTTTAGCAAGCCGATCCAGGATAGGTATGTGTTCATACAAAACCGCCCACATCAACGGTGTAAGACTATCCGCTCGCCGATTCTCGTCGGCACCGCGCGTTAACAATAAATCAACGGACTTTTCTTTTTTTCCTCGAATCGCAGCGACAAGCGGCGTCGTTACTGCTTTTTCTTTATCTTTCGGTTCTAACAATTCCGGTTTTGCATCCAGGATGATTGCTAATTTTGCGGCGTCGTCCTTTTCAATCGCAGCATACAAATCAGTTTCGGTTGCAACGGCGGGAATCGACGCAGGCCCGCTCGCGGGTTTGCAACCCGCGTTTGGAATCGCAATATTTAATAATAGGATCGTTAAACTAATTGAAGCAATTCGCATGGTGTTGACTCAAGTCGGAGCGGAATCAGACTAGCGACGATCCCCCGCCCGTCAATCCGTTAATAATCGGGCGCCTTCGGTATAGCCGGGGCCCGTTTGCAAACGCGGGTCATCGACGGGCATGCCGCACGCGAAATGATAAATCGTGTGCCACTCGTGCGTCTTGATTCCTAACAATCCGTGAACTTCATCATCATAAAAACAACCGATGCCAGTTCCGCGGAAACCGGCGGCTTCCGCCTCCAAATATAACACTTGGCCGACGAGGCCCGCCTCCCAATGGGCGTAACGATAAAAGTGCGCTCCGCGTTTAGATATATTATTTTCAAAGTCACAGATCATTCCGAGGCTGAACGCGCCGTCGCCCGCGATGTCTTGATTACAACTCACCGACGCGCCGTAGCCGCGCATATCCCCTTTCTTTAATAAATAGAAAGGCAAATAATCGGGAATGTTATCAACGCGTTTCCATTCAAACGCGGGCCGCGTCGCGGCGCGAATGCGATCGAGAAGCGCGGCGTCTCGTAACAAAAAGTAAATTCCCGGCTCCAGACCTTCGACGCGATGCACAAAAATCGCAAGGTGGACGGACGCGCGCAAATCTAACATATCCGATATGCTACAAAAAGGCGAGGCGTTCCAGCGCGGCAGCGTCGCGTCGAGAATGTTCATAAACGCATCGCGCGCCATCGGCGTTTTTGCATCAAAGGCCGTCGCGCTGCGGCGCTGCCGAATCAGCGTTGCCGCTGGCGTATCCGCGTTTGTTAATGTTACCGTTCCGGGTTCGGGCGGGCGCTCCGCGTCTTGTATTGCAATGTTTACAGTTCGCGGTTTTTGCGCGGCTGCGGCGGCGGCGTCAATTGCATCCCATTCGACGTGATCCGCGCTCAGGATATTAGCTATTCCGGACCACGGCGCGATTAATAATTGCAAACGCGCGGCGTCCGGTGGAAATGTATTTAATACATTAAGCTCGGCCGTTCCCGGTTCGGTTTGGACAAATCCGATCAAATCCGGTTGCTCCAATTCCGCGCCTTCGAAATCCATTTTGCGGCTCAAACCTAACAGATCGGATACTTCGTCGTCCGACGGAACGGATAATACAGAAAAACGCCAGCCGAGGGCGGCGGCGGCGAATTGTAAAGATCCAATGGCGTGTCCCACGTCGTGTTGACAATAACGAAACGCTCGCTCGCCGTACTTCCACGCCTCGCGCCAGTGAATGGAAGTCAATCCTACAAAAAACGTATTCGATACAAATCCGCGCGCGAGCGATGTGAAAACCTCTTTTGTAAATTTACACCGCTCTTCGAGCGCGTGATCGACGCTTCGATAATGATAGACGCCGGACGATTCTCCAATTTCAGGAATCGCCGGTAAGATTACATATCCTTCCGTCGGATGTAAATTTCCGCTCGACGGATTCGCGCGCAGCGCCCACCGCGACGATTCATAGGATTTCCACGCGGTAATTCCGAGCGAGAGTTCAAAAAAACGGCCGAGACTTTTTATTGTTAACGGCTCGGAGATTTCGCCCCTTCCAAAACCAGCATAAAGATTTTGATGCGCCGCTGCGCCGGCGGAAGAGTCGATTGGTAATAATACTTTTCGCGCTCCCTTAAATTTACGAAACGGATTCGGCTGGTTCGCCCAATCTAAATATCCGAGCGACCGCGCAAAACGCATCGGATAGTGCTTCGTGCGATCATGATATTGAAGTATTCGCTCGGCAGCGGGCGATTCACCCATAAACTACAAATAGACTACTTTCCGAAAATATCTTTAAGATTCTTCGCGAGCGCGGCGCCGTCGTAGCCGAGCTGGCGAATCTTACCATTCTTGTCGACGAGAATGGCCGCAGGAATAGCATCAATACAAAACATCTCCGCGAGATCGCTTTCAAGGCCGCGCGGTTCATAAACGGAGATCCCGGGCATTTTCGATTTCTTAACAAACGTCTTGACGGCTTCCACGCCGAGGCCGAGCGGCTCGCCGTACCCCGGAACCGACCGAATTTCATTTGTATCAAAACAAACGTTTACGATCTCAAATCCGGAATCTTTATATTTAAGATGAAGTTTTCGCAACGACGCGATGGGATCGAGCGACGCGCTGGAAACGCTCGTCCAAAAGTAAATGAAATAGGCCTTCCCTTGAAATATATCATTTGTAATGGCCGTTCCATCGACGGAAGCACACTGAAACGCAAGCATCGGACTATCGAGTTTCAACAACTCAGCGGCATTCGCCAATCTTACTAATTTGAGCGCGCGCCGGCTGAATTTATTGTTTGCTTTTAGGATCGGGTCAAGCGCGGTTCGCGTTGCAGCGGGATTGAGTTGAGCGTACAATTGTAAACTATCCATGCGCAGCCACATTCGCTTCTCATCGGTGGCCGCGATGTCGCGCGTCACCTGAAGAATATATTCAATATCTTCGATTGCTTCTTTTTTCGCGCCGCCGGCCGTCCACGCCGAGGCACGTAACAATCTTGCAAAAGAGGCTTCTTCCATTCCCTCATGTTTTTTAATGAATTCATTAATTCTGCCAAGATTCGAGAATAAGTAAGCGTTCGCCGCCTTGTCATTACCCGGTCCAGCACCTGGTGGAATGTTAGCTTGTATGTCCGAATATAATTCTGCAAGCTCCGCAGCGGCCCGCGACGGCGCTAATTGTGATTGCGGCGGCGCCTCGCTATTTGTAAGATCCTGGGCCGGCACCGACGCAGGCATTTGCTCTTTTGTTGCTTGCGGCTCGACGGCCGGAGCCGATGGCGCCGTCTCGCCGGATTTGTTGCATCCCACGCCGATCGTTAATAAAATACAACAATAAATCAGTAATAGATTCCGGGGTTTGAACGGTACTTTATTAGTCAATCGAGTCATGAGTCTGGTAGTCAATTCGAGGTATCCGGGTCGAACCATCGGTACGAACAAGTGTTAAGAAAGTTGGGTGTCTGCGACAGAATTGACGCATTAAAGCAACTGGCGCGATCCATGTGCGGCGCGAGATCGTAAGATTAGCACGGTGTTTATCTCATTCGTCGCGTCCCTTTTTCTGGCGGCTCCGGCCCCCCAATCTTCCAATGACATTATTGACCTCGGCGGGGTTTGGCGTTTTGCGCCCGATCCAAAAAACGAAGGCACATCGCGCGGTTTTGAGAAGCCTGATTTTAATGATAACGATTGGAAAGAAATTGAAGTGAACCGCGGATGGGAATTGCAAGGATTCGACGGAATTGACGGATACGCGTGGTACCGGAAACAATTTGAATTGAAGCGTTTGCCCGCCGGCGCCGCGATTCTTGAACTCGGCGTTATTGATGATATCGACGAAGTATTTATTAATAATGTTCGTGCGGGCGGCACCGGAAAGTTTCCACCCGAGGCGGAAACGGCGTGGACTAAGAATCGTTATTATCCAATTCCGGCCAACTTACTAAAAGAAGGGATCAATCAAATCGCCGTCCGCGTATTTGATGAAAACGGCGACGGCGGCATGCGCGGCGGAATGCATCGATTGCTGATCGGGCCTTCCGTCGGCGAATATATTCAATTCCGGACGCGCAAGCCCACGGGGTTTCCTACAACTAATTTTGCATTCGCGATGGAGCTCGCGGCCGACGGCGAATTTCCCGCTCGCATCTGGACAAATCCAACGATTGCGGGCGCGTGGCTCAGTGAAGCAGCGCTCGGAAGCCTTGCATTTCGCGAGGGCGAAACAGAAGTCAAAAGTGTTGATGCAATTGTAAATAAACCAAACCGGCTGTGGCCATTTGCGTCGGCGCGATATCATACTACAAAAATTCCCAACGTTTTTTTTGATATGGAGACGTTCTGCCCGGTAGCGCGCGCGAGCGAGCCGTATTGGCCGGCACTTCCCATCGGATTTGCACAGATAACAATTCGTAATCAATCCGAGCGGGAAAGAAATGTTGAATTGGTCTGGAGATTTGTAGTCGGCGGCGACAGCCGCAACGTCGTCGCCGATGAAGTCAACGGAATATCCTATTGCGGATTTGATAATGATCGTTTTTCCGTCCGCAGCGACGCGGCGCCGTCGCGGTTCGAGGGCGATATTGTTAAATTGTGGTCGTGCCGCGCGATCGTACCCGCGGGGCAGGAGCGAATTGTTAAATTTTGTTTCGCGCAATCGCCGCGCGCGAGTTTCGCGGCGCAAGACACCGGCAACTGGCCCGACTCCCGCACACTTGCCCTGGAAGGTTTATCACAATTCAAAAACGCTTATAACAATACGCTTTTGATTGATTCGTGGATGCCGCGGACAGGCGATGCCGTCATCGACGAAGCGCTGCGCTGGTATTGCGCTTCCGCGGTTCAATTAACAAAAGTTTCAACCAATGGAACCGTCGCGGTCATGGGCTACGCGGAAATGACGCAGCGCGACGGCTACTGGGGTTCGTTTCTACATAATATATTATTTCCCGACCTTGAGAAACGAATGATCGAGGAGATTTTTACAGAACAGAACCCGAATGGTAAGATTCCGACGAGCATCCTTCCGAAACACGACCGCGAAGATGACATTGATACAAATGCGTACGCGATGCTGCGCGCGTTTCGCTATGCTAAATTTCATTTCGACCAGGCGTTCTTATCTCAAATCGCCGCAAACCTAAAAGGAGCCGCCGTTTGGTTAAGTTCCCGCGACCGAGACGGCGACGGAATCCCCGACGCCGCGTCGAATTGGTATGATTGGAAAGACGCGCCCGCGATGCGCGATCGTAAGTATTCGCCGCACGCGTGTTTTTTGTATCTTGCGGCGTTCTCCGAGATCATGGCTGCCATGAAATCCGGAAATGATAATGTTACTATTCAAAAGGAAGTGGCCGAGCGGTTCGCGCTCGCAAAACAAACCATCCATTCGCCGCTCGAAAAAGGCGGTCTCTGGAACGGGCGTTATTATGTGGAACGGTGGAAGACAGAATCCGAGACGCGCCCCAGCTTTTTTAGTAAAAATATTGTTAATGAAGATCAAATTGTTGGAATTTTGTTTTCGGTGGTTCCCGAAGACCGCATTTCACCCATATTTGATGCATTGCTGCCGAACCGCCGGCCGTGGGGATTTCGCGAAAGCTATCCCTATCGATCTGATAATTTTAACTATCGCCAAGGCGATTATTTAAATGGAGGCGTTTGGCCGTGGCTCAATTATGCAGATGCGTGGGCGCGGTTTAACAGCGGCAGAAGCGCTGAAGCATTAACAATTTTGCGTGACGTCGCGCAGTACGATTTGTTTAAATCTGGCGAAGCGATGCCCCACGAATGTTTAGATGGCGAAACGGGCGCACCTTTGCGCAACGCGCCGCAATTGTGGAATTCAAGTTTCTTCGGCGCCGTGTACCACGGACTTTTTGGTATCAATCGTGAATATAACGGATTGTTAACAATCGAACCGCGCGCGCTTCCGGGCCGCGGCTGGCGCGTGCGCGTCCCGCTTCGCGAAGGAGAGGTCGAGCTCGCCGACGGCGAGGCGAATCAGCCGCCGACGCTAAAATGGATGATTAAAGAAGAATTACCAATTCGAGTAAAGCTCCCCGGCCGCGAAAAGTTTGAAACGATTCTTCGCCCGGGAAACGGCGAAAAGAAGTTATAAACAAAAGTTACACTTTGCCGGCGACTTTGCCTTGGATCATAATCCATGAATGATGATCGCCAGTCTTATCCTCTCGTCCATTCTGTCGCTCGCGAGCGCACACGACGACGACACGTGTTTACTTTTAGTTGCTAAGAATCTTTCCGACCCCGGGGGTAATTTTTATCTTTATCAACAGATACACGACCGGGAAATTAAGATTCAAGCTGGCGACATGCTTAAATATGAACTATTCCTGTTGCCGTCCAACCCGTCGGCGAAGGGCGGAATGGATATATTATTTTCGGGCGGAAAGAGCCTTCGCGACTCGGGAGCCACCGACGAAAAAGGGCTCCGCGCGCACGGCGACAGTATTTTAACAAATGCGTCGGGAAAGTGGCTCGCGCGCACAATTGACTTGACAACTCTCGCCGATTTAACAACACAACATTTCATCGTTCATTTCGAAGGCGACGAAAAAGGTGAATTTGTACAATTCATTGATAATATTTCCATTGAGCGCGCCGACGGCACGGCGATTATTCTTTATGACAACGGGCAGCCCAAAGTCAATCGCGTCGATTGGAAAAATGGTTACAGCGAGAGTTGCTTATGCGTCTCCGTCCCCCGCGAAAAAGTTAAGATCGGCCCGGAACTCGACGCGCTCATTAAAGATAAGAAAGCAAAACAAGTTCTTTACGATGCCCGCGAATCGTTAAAAACGGAAATCGACCTCGCCGAACGCTTCGCGATGGCGGAAAACCGAGGCGATATTGTTAAACAACTAAAAACGGCTCTCGACAGCGTGCCGAGCCCCGACGAATTCAAAGGCACGGAGGCGGAATATCATGATATTTTACATAAACAAAGAAAACATTTAGATCACGCGCATCCGCTGATGAAAAAATACAGCGGGCAGCTCGTCGGCCACGCGCACATCGACCTGCAATGGCTCTGGGAATGGCCGGAAGGTTTAGATTGTTCGCGTTCGACGTTTGAGCAGGTTTGTAAATTTATGGATGAGTATCCGGAATTTACATTTTCGCAGTCGAGCGCGGGTTTATATCAAAAAATCGAAGAGCAGTATTCCGGACTTTTTGAAACTATCAAAAAACGCGTGGCCGAAGGGCGCTTCGAAATTGTGGGCGGGCGCTGGTGCGAAGGCGATACGAACTTAATTTCGGGCGAATCGCACGCGCGGCATTTGTTATATGGGCAGCGTTACTTCAAAAAGGCGTTCGGGAAAATAGCAACCGTCGGATGGGAACCCGACACGTTTGGCCACACGATCCAGATGCCGCAAATCATGAAACTCGGCGGAATTGATAGCTACTATTTTTGCCGCGGCGGAAAAAACGTTCCGCTCTTTTGGTGGGAATCTCCCGACGGGACGCGCATGCTAACGTTCGACGAACCCGCGAGCGGGTCGTGGTATAATTCTGACATCGTCAATAGTAACGTCAGTGAATTGTTAAGTTTCTACGAGAAGACCGGACTCAAGGATTTGATCTGGGTCTACGGCGTCGGCAACCACGGCGGCGGGCCGACGCGTGAAATGATAGAAAAAGCAATTTCGTGGAAGGACAAGGAAGGAAGGCCAACTGTACAATTCAGCACGGCGCGCAAGTTCTTCGATCTTTGCAAAGAAAAGAATTTAGATAAACTTCCGGTTATTAAGGATGAGCTGAATCCCGTTTTTCGCGGATGCTATACAACGCACGGAGATATCAAAAGTCTTAATCATTACGCCGAGACGGAATTGATAAAAGCCGAATCGTTTGCAACGATGGCGTCGCGCTCGAATTATCCGTATCCTTCCGCGGACCTCGCGCGCGCATGGGAAACCGTCTGCTGGAATCATCATCATGATACACTTCCCGGATCGGGGATTCACGATAGTTATGAATTGTCGCACGTGCAATTAAATGATGTGATCGAACGCGCGAAATGGATACAACGTTCGGCGATTCGACACTTAGCCTATCGCGTTGAAGACAAGGGTGAAGGCGACGGAATTATTGTTATGAATCCGCTTGGCTGGGAGCGCGACGCCCACGTGCGCGTCGAAATTCCAAAACAACAAAAAGGAACGCCGCGTGTCGTCGACTCCAATGGGAATCGACTTACTTTCGATTGGCATCCAGAAGAACTTTCGCCGGGCTCGGCGTTTGCCGGTCAATATTCGTATCGTCCGAATATTGGATATATCTCTTTTATTGCAAAAGGAATTCCGGCGTTTGGTTACGAAAGCTATCGCGTCGTTTGGCCGGATTCCACAGAATCCGTTTCGTCGAATCTTAATGTTGTTGAAAATGATACAACCGTCATTCTTGAAAATGAATTTTTGAAGGCGGCGGTCGACCGCGCAACTGCGCACGTGACGAGTCTAATAGATAAGTCAAACGGCAATCGCGAAGTATTAACATCCGCACGCCGCGGAAACCGCATCGAGGCGCACATGGAAGCCCCGCACGGCATGAGCGCGTGGGAGACCGGGAAAATTAGCGAAGTGAGGATTTGCGAGCCGGCAACGACAAAAGGCAAAGTCCGAAGATCGAACGCAATTATTCAATTCGAAACAGAATTACAATTCGAAAACTCTAAGATAAAAACGATCGTTAGCCTTCAGGAAGGCAAACGATCGTTAGACTTTGAAACGACGCTCGATTGGAACGAAATCGGAACTTCGGAAAAACCCGCGCCGATGATTCGCGTCGCGTTTCCGGTCGCGGCGCCGGTTGCTAAGAATTCCGATGGAACACAACAAAAACCAAATTTTACATTTAATTGTGGAGTTCCGTTCGCGAGCGTCGCTCGCCCGGCCGACGGCGAGGACGTCGCGGGTTTGAATTGGGCGTGGGCGCTCGGCCCCGAAGGCGGAGCCGCGTTTATTAATGATACAAAACGGGGCTACTCCTGCACAAACGACGGAGAACTACGATTGACGCTCGTGCGCTCGTCGTACGAGCCCGACCCGCGCCCCGATCAGTATATTCAAACCATCCGGTATTCAATATTACCATTAACGCCCGGCGCGAAAACGTCGGCCGTCACGCGCGCCGCGATGGAATTTAATATTCCGGCCGCGGCGCATCGCGTTCTTCATAATCATCACAATAGTTTTGTGGGCGATCGAACGGGCGGCGCGCTTCCGGCACGCGACTCTTTGATAACATTCGACGGCCTCGCCGACGCGATTCCGACGGCTCTGAAGCGTGCGGAGAACGGAAATGATATGATCGTGCGGTTGTATCAAGAAAGCGCGGATCTCGCGGAGGGCAATGTTTTGATATATTCGCCGGCTCATTCTTCAGTGCGCGAAATACAAACAGTTAATTTCCTCGAAGAGCCGTGCTCGGAACCGTTACAAATAATCACGCCGCGGCCTGGGCCCGCGCCGGCGCACGCACAAGGCCGCGTGAAGCTCCGAGGCTACGAAATCAAAACATTACGAATCGCGCGCTAGCCCCTTCGGAAGTTCGCGGCCGCCGTCCATTGTTAAACAACAGCCGTTCATATAACTGGCCCACGGCGATGCTAAGAATGCGGCCGCCTGCGCGACTTCGAAAGTTGTAGCAAATCGGCCGGCGGGAATCGCGCGGCGGATGCGTTCGTGTTCGATTTCCGATGGCCACAAATTCTGCTCGGCCCCCTGCGAATCAAACGCCCCCGGCGCGATAGCTACAACTCTGACTCCGCGCGCGCCCCATTCGGATGCTAACGTTCGCGTGACGGCCCAGAGCCCGGCTTTCGCAGCGGCGGAATGGATAACATTGGGCATTCCGCTCCACGCGTACGTCGCGATAACATTAACAATCACGCCGTCGCCGCGTTTTAACATATGGCGCCCTGCGGCTTGTGCACAATAAAACGCACCCGACAGCGCGATATCAATTACGGCCCGCCAGCCTTTCGCCCGGAGTTTCTCTGCCGGGCAAAGAAAATTGCCAGCTGCGTTGTTCATTAATATATCAATTTGACCGTGCGTCTTAACAACTTCGAGAAATGCTTCCGCGACGCGGTCGGGTTCGCGCACGTCCAACACCCGCGATGCTACAAAAAATCCCTCGCGCACGCCGTCGTCCATAATCGTTTTATGATGTTCAACGTTGCGGCTCATAACAATAACTTTTGCACCGAGACGCCCGAGTGCGCGTGAGATCTCGAGCCCGAGCCCTGTTCCGCCGCCTGTTACAATTGCAACCTTGCCGCGAAATGTGTCATTTGGAAGAAGTGGTAATGTTGGCGGTGAATTCATAGGTTGCTTGTCGCGCGAAGGCGAGGCGTCTGGCAGAATGAATCGTAACAACTCGACATCCCATCGTGTCGACGTGACAAACCTGTCCCAAATCACCCCCATTGAGTTGAAACGCATGCGCTTCCTAAATCTCTCCGCTGCGACCGCGCTCTTGACTGCGCTCGCGATAACCGCCAACCCCGCCAACGGTCAACAACTCACGCTCGACGTCTCCGGCGGAATTCTCGGAGAGAATTGGAACTTTACAGTTACCGGCGGTGAGCCCGGTGATTTTTGGGTAATCGCACTTGCCGATACGACGGGACCCACTCCCATTAATCTTGTTCTAGGCGACGGTGACCCGCGGAATTTTGATTTAGATTTATCGATGTTTTCTTATCCGGGTTCATTTGGAATATTGCCCGCAGTTAATCCTGTATTTCAATTTCCTAACATTTATGCGCCTTATATTGGCGTTCACGTATACGCACAGGCGTTCACACTTTATGGAAATCCGTATACTGTAGATTCATTATCGAACAATGTTGTTATTGTAGTAGCCCCCGGCCACGGAGCCTCGGTGGATACAGTTGGTGATCCAACGCGAGCGCGCGCTTTCATGCCGGGTGTCAAGTTAACAAATGGCGATCATGTTATATTTGGCGGAAACGACGGCGCGCTTCAGGGCGGAACTTACTTAAAATCAAACGAATTATTTAATCGACAACTACAATTTTTCTCGGTGGCGCCGACGATTCCTGATTTGAGCATTGAACGGTCGTTTCACCAGGGCCTCGCTCTCAATGACGGCAGATTTATCATAACGGGCGGAAACGATGATCTTAACAATACGCTGACGTCGACCGAAATTTATGATCCCACATCGAATACATTTTCGGCGACGGGATCGATGAATCAAAAACGTTATTTTCATTCTATCGTTAAATTAAATGATGGGCGTGTGATGGTTCTCGGCGGATCGACGGCCGTGAACGCGAGCGGAACGCCTTTCGACGCCGCGCTTGCAATTGTTAATAGTGCAACGGATATTTGTGAAATATACGATCCGTCGAACGGAGTTTGGACTCAAACTGCAAATATGCCATGGAAGAGAACGGGATTGTCCGCCGCAACGCTACCGAACGGAAGAGTTTTAGCATGTATGGGCGCGGGCTCTTTCCTCGGCATTCCCGTATTTTCTAATAATGCCGCTATTTATAATCCTGCTACAAATACGTGGCAGACGATCGCAAATGCGACGGGCACGGGGCGCGCGCTCTGCACAACGACGACACTTAATGATGGAAAAATTATGGTTTCGGGCGGAGCGAATGGTTCCGTTGCTACATTAACGCTCGACGCGAAGGCCGCTGTTTCTATTTATGATCCGGTAACAAATGCATGGCTCGCGGGCGTGCCAACTTTGTTAACAGCGCGCGCGGGACACGTTGCTACAATTATGCCGGACGGAACATTAATTATGTCGGGCGGCGCGTCAGGCAACGTTCTGGCGCCATCCGTAACAACGGCAGTCGACAAGTGGGACGGCGTGTCCTGGACGACTATTGGTAATATGAATCATGAGCGCGCGTTTCACTACGCAGGCTTGTCGCACGACGGCGAACGGATCTTTCTATTTGGTGGAATCGAAACCGGCGGCACGACGTCGGGATTTCCGACGGCCGAGTTCTTCGCTCCGTAATTGTTAATTTATAATTGTACAGCTATAATTTATTAAAACGCCGGATAGACTACAACTTCGGTCGCCTTTACAGTTCCCCAAACGTTACTACCGATCTTCAAATGTAAGGATTCGGCGGCCGCTTGCGTGATTTCGGCAGCGTAGGAAACGCGGCCTTCGACGCGAACGCGCAGCCGGTCGCCCGAATTATCGATTTGCAGAACGGTGCCCGCCCACGTGTTTCTTGCGGAACCGCTCGGAATATTTATATGTAGTGAGACGGCGTTCGCGGGAACGACGGCGAATACACGGCCCTCGCCCGCCGTGGCTACAATTTCGGCTCCGTTTTGTAGTTTAATAATACCGCCCTGCGCGAAACCCTCATAAAAATTCACACCGATGAATTCCGCCGCGAACCGCGACATCGGGCGGCGCGAAACATCGGCGATGGAACCCTCCTGCGTAATACAACCATTTTCCAGAATTATTATTTTCTTAGCGAGCGACAGTGCTTCAACGGGGTCGTGCGTGACAAGTATACAAATCCCGCCGAACGCTTCAACGGCGAGCCTCAGGTCGCGACGAATCTCGGCGCGAACGTTTGTATCAATTCCAGAGAACGGCTCGTCGAGAAGTAATATTTTCGGATTCGTAGCAAGCGCCCGCGCGATAGCAACGCGCTTCGCTTCGCCGCCCGACAGCCTCGCAGGCTTGCGGTCTTGAAGGTTTCTTAAATTTAACTTTTCAATCCAATCATCGGCGGTGGGCCGCCCCGGCTGGCGCATACGCCCGCGCGCGCGGGCGCCGAATTCAATATTCTGCCGAACTGTTAAGTGTGGAAATAATGTAATATCCTGAAGAACAAACCCGATGTCGCGCTTTTCCGGAGGCAAATAGATCAATTCGCCGCAGTCAACGTAAATATCATGATCAACCCTCACAAATCCAACTTCGGGCACGGACAGACCCGCGATTGAGCGAAGAATTGTAGTTTTTCCGGCCCCGTTCGGCCCGATGAGCGCCGTCAAATCTCCGGCCGTTACATTAAATATAACGTTAATGGCCAGGTTTCCGGCGTGCGCGCGAATGGCAACGTCGAGGTTCAAACGGGAACTCTCCAATAACGGCGGGTTGCAAATAATATGACAATTGAAATCAACAGTAGTACAAAACCCATCGCGGCGGCGGAGTCGGGCTTTGATTCAAGAGCTAATAAAGTGGCGAGCGGCATTGTTTGCGTTGTGCCCGGAAATGATCCCGCGAATGTTAATGTTGCGCCGAGTTCGCCGAGGGCGCGCGCCCAGCACAATGCGGCGCCGGGCACAAGCCATGGGCCGAGCAGCGGAATAGATATAAAACAAATACGCCGCCACGGCCCCGCGCCAAGCGTCGCCGCCGCCTCATCGTAGCGCGCTCCAATCGCGCGGAAACCCGCTTCAGCTGAAAATACAAATAACGGCATTGCAATAAAAGTTTCGGCGATAATCACCGCGGCGGTCGTGAACGGAAGCCGAATATTAAATAATTCTTCGAGCGCGGGGCCGAACACCCCGCTTCTTCCAAATGCCATCATCAACGCCACTCCCCCGACGATCGGCGGAAGCACGGCCGGAATTAATATTAAGATTCGCAGCAGCTCCTTTCCGCGAAATTCGGCGCGCGCGAGTACCCACGCCAGAGGAAATCCTAACAATACGGAAAGAATGGTGGCCGCGGTCGAGCAAACGATGGATAAAACTAATGCGGAGCGAATCTCCGGCGAACCGATATCTTCAATAAAATAGTTCCAGTTAATTTTATAAATAAGCGCGGCAAATGGAGCCATTAAGAAAAAGAACGCGAGCGCGGCCGGAATCCATACAAATAGCGGCGGCCTAACCAGCTCCGCACCCGGATCAAAACGGCGGTTGCCGCGAGTCACGGTTTCGCAAATCCAAACATTTGAAGGCGTTTCGCGGCGGCCTCGCTGAATATAAATTGAACAAAAGCGTCGGCGGCTTCGCGGTTTTTTGTAGATTTCAATACTGCTATTGGATA
The DNA here is from genome assembly GCA_046160785.1 of Planctomycetota bacterium. Lineage (GTDB taxonomy): Bacteria > Planctomycetota > UBA1135 > UBA1135 > JACQFD01 > JACQFD01. Next base: position 1,767 of record JBJXHE010000008.1, on the reverse strand, counting down.
GCGCGCAACCACGTTGACTTCGCTCGGAATTTCAATGCCGTCGACTTCGCCGCGAACGGTTTTTAAATCGGACATATAAATAATTCCCGCGTCGACTTCACCGCGTGAAATTTTATTATAGACTCCGCGGACGTGTGGCTCGAGCGTCGATGGTTTCACGTCGACACCCGCCTTTTTAAATACTTCACGCGCGTATTTTCCCGCCGGAACTTCGGGTGCGCACAACGCTACAACTGCATTTGGGCGGCCGAGGTCGGCCAATTTTAATATTTTCTTCGGGTTGCCGGACGGCACGCCGATCACGAGCCGATTTGTTGCAAACACTTTCGGTTCCGAAATGATGAAGTCACTCTTTACTAATACACTCGCGTACGATTCGTCGGCCGACGCAAACACGTCTCCCGGCGCGCCGCTCTGGATTTGATTCAGGAGCGACTGCGTCCCTGCGAATTGATAGGTGATCTTTACAGACGCATTCGCCTTTTCGAATTCGGGCGCGAGCGATTTGAATACATCTGTGAGCGACGCGGCCGCGTGAACGATCAGCTCGCTTTGTTTGTTATCCTTTTCGTTGGCGGAAGGCCGGCACGCGCTAAGCATCACTGCCGCTGCGGTGGCGATCATAAATATTAATTTTCGGATCACGTGTTCGTACTCCTGGTTATTTTAATAATTCGACCACTACATTGGTAGCCTTCACCGATGCCGCGACGCGCGAACCGGGAGCCAGCTTCAATTCGTCGACGGCTTCGCGCGTCAATAAAGATACAATTCGGAACGGGCCCGACTGGATCTCAACCTGCGCCGCAACTTTATCTTTAATCACTTTTGTAACAATTCCCGGGAACCGGTTGCGCGCGGACTGTAATGATAATTCTCCGGAAAAACCTGTAGCATCCGACGCCGCGTGCTTTGCTAAGTCTTCGCCGGGGATCACGCGCTGGCCTCCGCTTGTGCGGCGCGTTTTTAATTTTCCTGCGTCGGCCATACGCCGGACGGTATCCGGGCTGACTCCCAACATTCGGGCGGCCTCGCCGATTCGAAATTCTGGCATGCGAGGTTTTTAGCCGAATCGAGACCGTTGCTGCAAGCGTTGAGTCTGATTTTCCTTGCTTCCCTAGCATAGCGCCAAAGTTAACGATTGCTGCCAAAACGGCACTTCTGCTTCATTTGTCTTTTCGCCGTAGAGGCTTTCGGTTCGGCATCGAGCTTGCCTACCTATGAAGCAACGGTTGTCAACTTAACAGTTCACTACAATTTTTAATAACTAATATACAACTCAATACATATATGCAATTCGACAAGCTAACAACCCGGGCTCAAGAAGCGCTGCAAGCCGCGCAACGCATTGCTACAACTCACCGCCACCAACAACTCGAAAATGAGCATGTTCTCGCTGCGGTGTTAGAGCAGGACGACGGAATTGTGCCTTCGCTCGTCCGCGCCATGGGCGCCGATCCCGCTCAACTTCGTACAAAAACGCAGAATCTTATTGATAAGATTCCGGCGGTTCACGGAGCCGAAAGCCAGTTGTATCTTTCAGCGGAGTTAAAGGAAACGTTCGATGCCGCAGTCTCCCGCGCCCGCGATTTCAAGGATGAGTATATTAGCATTGAGCATATTTTCTTGGCGATGGTCGAGCAAAAGCGCGGCGCCGTAGCGGCGATCTTTAAGGAAGCTGGAATTAATAAATTAAATGTTAGAAAGCAACTTGAAGAGCTTCGCGGCCCGCATCGCGTCACCGACCAGGATCCCGAATCGAAATAT
>JBJXHE010000007.1:0-9625 GCA_046160785.1 Planctomycetota bacterium | reverse complement strand
ATTGGAACATCAAGGCCGGTACAGGGGACAGTCAGTTATTCGAGTCAGAATTTACAATTCGTCCGGGCGAAACTACAGATCTTGGCTGGATCGACTTAGAAGAAGGAGTCTGGTTGGCGGGGATCATGGTTGACGAAAGCGGTCGACCCTTAGAGGGGATTCACGTGACGGGCCCTTCGCGCCCCGCTGAACTATTCCCAAAAATTGATATTAAGAAATTAAAAGTAAATGCGCCCACATGGGCCGAGACAGACTCCAAAGGAGCATTTCGCTTGCCGGCAGTACGAACTGGAGCCAAGTCATGGATAAGTGCGTCAGATAGAAGGCCGCGAGGCGCAGTAGCTCAGCCAGACTTAGGACTGCCGTTTGCGCTCGGAAATCAGCCGACGGTGCAACCGCGTCGGCAAGGCGTGGGTGTTTCGCAAGACTTTGGGCCATTCATTGCGCCCGACGAAAACCTAAAATTAGTCTTCGAAAATCAAACAGAAGTTATTGTTGAATTGATTGATCCGTTGACGGGGAAACTTTTAACCACGGGCCAGATCGATGGTTATTGCATGAAAAATGGGCGTACGAGTCCGATTGGTAATTTCCACGACGTCGATTCAACAGACTTAAAATATCATATTCTGGTCGTGCCAACTGACGAATTGGTTTTGCAGGCGTTTAGCGCCGCTGGCGAGTTCGGCTTTACTGTAAGAAAATTCGTAGTTCCCAAGGGAAGCCCATGTGTCAATTTACAAATGATTGCTGAGCGAAACCTTGTTGTAAAAATGAAAATGGTCGACTCGGACGGGAATCCATTGGTTTTTTTCCCTGTAAACTGCAGGTACGGTCCGGAACGCAAGCTGATTACGATCGTTAAGAATACCGACTTCGACGGAAATGTAGAATTCACAAGCCTTGGCAGAACGCTAATATTTGAAATCAACGAAGAAGGCTTCGAGCCGTGGACGACTACAGTTGCAGAACCTTCGCGCGATGTACTCGATCTGGGAACGATCAGACTACAACGAAAATAGATCTAATATTAATGTAAGAAATGCCGCATGTCGGTAAACACCATCGCCGCTCCGGCGTGGTCGGCTGCGGCGATCACTTCCGCGTCGCGAACCGAGCCTCCCGGCTGAACAATAGTAGTAACGCCTGCGCGGACGGCGGCTTCAACTCCGTCAGGGAATGGAAAGAATGCGTCGGAAGCGCACACAGCGCCAGCGAGGCGCGTGCCAGCTTTCGCGATTGCTATATTTACAGAATCGACGCGGCTCATTTGGCCGGCGCCCGTGCCGAGAAGTGTAAAATCCTTTGAGAGCACGATGGCGTTGGATTTGACATGTTTACAAATCGACGCAGCAAAATGAATTTGTAGTATTTCGGTTTCGGTGGGGGCGCGTTTTGTTACAACGCGCAATTCGTACCCCGCTCCGGGCGCCAGGTCGCGGTCTTGTAACAAAAATCCGCCGGCGACTTTTCGTACAATTAAATCCCTGGAGTCTCGATCTGTAAATGAGCCCGTTTCGAGCAGGCGGACGTTTTTGCCCCACTTCGGACGCGTTGTTAACATTCGAAAAGCGTCATCGTTAAATTCCGGGGCAATGATACATTCAACAAAATGCCCGTCGTCGGAGAGGAATTCGGCCGTTTCGACATCGACGGGCCGATTGATAGCAATCACGGAACCGAACGCCGACACGGGATCGCCGGCCCACGCGGACGCAACCGCGTCGCGCAGCCGCGGCCGCGACGCCGTGCCGCACGGATTGTTATGTTTGACGACAACGACCGTCGGATCGCTAAATTCGCGCACGAGCGAAAGCGCGGAGTCGAGATCGAGAATATTATTATACGAAAGCTGCTTTCCGTTTTTGATAGAAGCACGCGCCACGCCCGATTCCTGTGATCCCGGTATTTGATAGAATGCCGCGCGCTGGTGCGGGTTTTCGCCGTAGCGGAGATCGTATAATTTCGTTCCCGTTAATGTATAGATTCGCGGAAACTCATTTTGGCCAGCCGGCGCGGCCTGGTTTTCTAAGTATCGCGAAATCGCCGCGTCGTAGCGCGCCGTCAGCGCAAACGCTTTTCGCGCGAGGCGCGCGCGCGTCGATTTGGATAATTCGCCGTCGAATGTATCCATTTCCTTTGTGATCGCGGCGTAGTCGTCCGGGTCGGTCACAATCGCTACAAATTCATGATTCTTCGCCGACGAGCGCACCATCGCAGGGCCGCCGATATCAATATTCTCGACGGCCTCGTCAAAGGTTACATTGGGTTTGGCAACAGTCGCTTCGAAAGGATATAAATTAACGCACACGAGATCGATCGGCGGTATTTGATATTTTTCGCACGCGGCCAGATGCTCGGCCACGTCGCGTCTTGCTAAGATTCCGCCGTGAATTTTGGGATGCAAAGTTTTAACGCGCCCGTCGAGCATTTCTGGGAAGCCCGTGAAATTGCTAACTTCGCGAACCGGCACGCCCTCGGCGACGAGCGTTTTGTAGGTTCCGCCCGTTGATAACAATTCGACGCCGCGTGCCGCGAGTGAGCGTGCAAAATCTACAATTCCGCGTTTATCCGAAACGCTGAGGAGTGCTCGACGAATCATACAGTTCTTTTGATTAAATTAATTAAGAAGGCGTTTTTGTAGCAGGTGCCGGTGTTTTGACGACGCGCTGGCGCAGGTATTCGTGAATGAAACCGTCAATATCGCCGTCGAGGACGGCCGACGGATTTGTAGACTCATAATTTGTGCGATGATCTTTCACTAATTGATAGGGAGCGAGCACGTACGACCGGATCTGCGATCCAAAGCTAATTTCACCCTTTTCGCCGTAGAGATCTTTCACGGCGCGATCGCGCGCTGCTTCCTTCATTTGTGCAATTTTCGCGGCGATCATTTTCATCGCGAGCGCGCGATTTTTATGTTGTGAACGCTGGCTCTGGCATTTCACCACAATTCCGGTGGGAACGTGTTTGATACGAATCGCCGATTCCGTTTTATTAACATGCTGTCCGCCCGCGCCGCCGGACCGCATCGTATCCACTTCCAAATCTTCACTATTAATTTCGGGCACTTCCTCTTCTTCGAATACGGGGCTCACGTCGACGGCCGCGAACGACGTGTGCCGGCGTTTATTAGCATCAAAAGGCGAGATTCTTACCAATCGGTGCACGCCGATCTCGGCTTTCAAATAACCGTACGCGTAGTCGCCGGTGATTTGTAATGTTAAATATCGGATTCCGGCTTCGTCGCCATCGGTGCGGTCGATTTCTTCAACAGTATAATTGTTAACTTCGCACCAGCGCAGATACATCCTCATTAACATTCCCGTCCAGTCGCACGCCTCAGTACCGCCGGCGCCCGCCTGTAATGTAACAAATGCGCTGCGATGATCGTGCTCGCCGCCGAGCATCACTCGGAATTCTATCTTTTCGAGTTCATGCTTGATCGACGCGAGCGTTTGTTGCAATTCGCGTTCGAGGTCGGCGTCGGCTTCCGCGTCGACGAGTTCGACGAGCGTGTCGATCTCACCGAGCTTCTTGTCGATTCCATCAATTGGGTCGACGATCGTTTTCGCATGCTTCAGTTTCGAAACGTCTGCGCGCGCGCGCTCCGGGTTCGACCAAAACCCGTCGGCCTCCATCTTTTTTGTTATTTCTAATAATTGCTTTCGCTGCGCCGCGACGTCAAAGACTCACCTTCGCCTGTTCGAGGCGGCGTCGGAGATCATGAATAATTTCGCGTTGTTCGGCGGACGACATGTTTCGTTTTTTGTTTTGCTAATTGTTACGGAGCTGTCGCAAAAAATAACAATCCGCGCGGCGTTTTTAAAGTTAGCAGCCACTTCTAGATAAAAAAAAAGAGGGACGGTTGCACCGTCCCTCATGAAAGACTCTTCGCCGTTCTATCCGCGGTTGGTGATTAACACTGCTGTCTTTACATCGATGCCGCGAACAAACCGGACGAGCTTTTGTCCTTCGCCCCCTAATCTCAACCCTGGTTATCAAACCAAGGCCCCTGTTTCCGGGTTAGTTGTCGGTTGGGGAGGCGAGTCACATCAGAGCGAAACGTTTTCACAAAAAGCCGCTTTAAGTTTTTCACGTTGTCGCATTTTTGATAACTAATATTCGGTGCGCGCGTTCACCGCTTTCCAACAATTGCTTCAATTGCGGCAACGGTCTTCGGCGCGTCTTTACTAAGATTGTCATAACCGTCTTTTGTGACGGCGATAACATCTTCGATTCGCACGCCGATGCTGGATTCTTTATCATATATTCCGGGTTCAATTGTAAAAACCTCGCCTGCCTCGAGAACGGGGCCGATTCCGCAGACGTCGTGCGTTGACATCCCGATCGAATGCGAAAGTCCGTGCGGCATGTAAGGAATCGGCGGAAAACCGGATTGTACTAATGATTGCATTGCCGCCATGTTTACTTCCATAAATGTCGCGCCGGGCCGAACCTTAGCAATCGCCGCCTCCTGTGCCTTCAAAACGGCTTCATAAATTTTCTTTCCCTTTTCTGTAAATTTACCACTGGCGGGCCACGAACGCGTCACGTCGGAAGCGTAGTAACGCCACTCGGGCGCGTAGTCCATTAAGATAACATCGTCGCGCGCGATCGTTGCGCCAACATTTGTATAATGCAACGTTAGCGCGTTGCGGCCGGTTCCAAAGATTGGAAAGTAAGAAATCGCGGGCGCTCCCATTCGATAAAAAACCGCGGTGGCTTCGCCGGCGACTTGCCATTCTTTTAATCCGGGTTTTGTAGCGCGCATCGCGGCGATGTGTCCGGCGGCAGCAATTTTTGAAGCGATCCGCATCGCTTCAATTTCTTCGGTAGTCTTGATTCTGCGCAAATCATCAAGAAACGGCGAAAGATCTGATATTTTTACAGAAAGCGATTCTACTAATTTGTCGCGTAATTGTAATGTTCGGCTCGTGCGCCCGTCGAACGGATCCTTTTCTTGATGTGCCTCGAAGTCGGCGGCTTCGTCGCGGCTCGTCGCTTCATACTCTTCGGGCTCGTGACATACATAAAAAACGCCCTCGGCCGCGAGGGATTTTAAGTATTTCTGAAGCTCGCGCGTGTTTCTAAAATCATTAAATTTATAATTCGCGAGGAGCTTCTCGCCTTCGGCTTGTGCGTGCGACTTGTTCGTTTTCGTCGATGGCGCGTGCGGGCGAATATCATCAAATTGCAATTCTTCGAGTTGCGATGGCGGTGCGAGGAAGAGAACTTCTTTACCATTCGCGATATTGATAACTAACGCTGCGCCGGGCGCCTCCAAGCCTGTTAAATAAAAGAATTCGTTCGTCTGCCGGAAACGTTGATAATCGCGCCGCTCAGGTGCGCCGCGCAGGAAGATGACGCCCGCCGCGGATCCATCTATTTTTTTCTCGCCGCCGCTCATGTCGCGGATGGTGATGCCCTTTTTGATAGATTCGACAAGAGCCTTGCGCCGGCCGGCGTGCCAATCCTGTGAAAAGTGCGCGTCGCCGCGGTCGGCGTGGGGAACGGCTCCGGCGGGCGGCGCTTCAAGCGGCATGCGCGAACCGCTCTGCGCGGAAAAGGAAACAATACCGAGGGCCGCCGAGATGATTAATGAAAACAGTAGTGTAGATCGTGTGATTACCATTCTTGGATACTACGTCCGCGTGCCGCGCCGGGCCAACTGAAACACCGTTGCCGCGCACCGCGATCCAATAATAAACAATGAAATTTCCGCGCAAACTTGTGAAAGGCACGCTTATTAAAAGATATAAACGTTTCCTTGCGGACGTCCGACTCGCCGATGGAACTGTTGTAACGGCGCTTTGCCCGAATACGGGAAGCCTGATGGGACACACGGAGCCCGGCGTCGCCGTTTATTTATTAGAAAGCGACAACAAAAAACGGAAGCTAATATTTACGTGGGTTTTGGCAAAACACAGCGGCGCATTTGTAAATATTGAAACGAGCTTTCCGAACCGCGTTGTGCACGAAGCGGCGGCTGCCGGAGCCGTTCCCCAACTATCGGGATATACACAATTCCGCCGCGAGGTGAAGTACGGCACGAATTCGAGAATTGATATATTACTTGAAGGTAACAAAAAGGATCCGCGTCGATGCTACGTTGAGGTGAAATGCACAACTCTGGGCCGCGACGGAATTGCATACTTTCCCGATGCCGTCACGTCGCGCGGGCTCAAGCATTTAGTAGAATTGCAAAAAGTAGTCAAGAAAGGGGAGCGCGCCGTTCAATTCTTTTTTTGTTCGCGAACCGACGTTGCTACATTTCGCCCCGAAGACGCGATCGATCCGGAGTACGGCAAGGAGCTTCGGCGCGCCGCGAAAAATGGCGTGGAAGTGATTGCGTGGCGCGCGAAAATTAGTCTTGACGGAATCGAACTCGAAACGCCGCTGCCCGTCGACCTTTCGTAGTATTTGTTTATCGTAGTATCAATTCGGAATGATCAAATTGACAAAACCGTACGATGTCTTTTCGCTTTTTTATGATGAATCGTATCAATCGCTGAGAGCGAATCCGCTGCGGTGGCTGGCGCCGGTTCTCGATGAGCCTCTTGCGAATTCGCTAACGATCTGCGACCTCGCATGTGGAACAGGATTGTTAGCTTCCGAAATGGCGCGCCTGCGAAAAACGGTCTATGCCGTTGACCATCATCCGGGAATGTTAGCGTTGGCGCGCGAGCGAGCCCGGAAGCTAACGCTGCCTGGGCGCCGCATGCGTATCGTCGATTGCGATATCCGACGATTTGATTTGAAGAAATTACAATTGCCGGAGCCCGTTGATTTGATCACTTGCTTCTTCGATTCGATGAATCATTTGCAGCATCGCGGCGATCTTGCAAAAGTCTTTCGATCGGCAAACGCCGCGTTGCGCCCCGGCGGCTGGTTTGTTTTTGATATCAACACGCGCAAGGGCGTCGCGCATCCGTGGCCTGATCCTCCCGAAATCCGTATATTTAATAAAAACGGAAAAAAATATTATTTATATGCCTCGCCCATTCCTTTCCAACAAAAGACGGGCAACGGCGGCGTGCGTTTCGAGTGGTTTATACAATTATCAAAAGATAGGTTTCGCCACGCGGTCGAAATGTATCGCGAAATTTCGTGGAGCGATTCCGAAGTCGAACGCGCCCTCAGAACGGCGAAGTTTATAAATATTGAGAAGTTCGACGGCTCCAAACTCGAACGCAACCTCGGCCCCGGCCTCCGGAATTATTATCGAGCGCGAAAGGGGGACAGTCCCCGTTCCTAAGAACGCAAAAGGGGGACAGTCCCCGTTTAGAAAGAGGGACAGTCCCCGTTTTCTTTTTTCATAAGTTCTAGCAATTGCGGCTTCACACTCGCGAGCGCACGTGCGCGGTGAGAAAGGGGGACTGTCCCCGTTATGGAAGGGGGACTGTCCCCGTTATGAAAGGGGGACTGTCCCTCTTTTTCTTGTCCCTCTTTTTCTGCGGGCGAAAGTTCGGCGAAGGTTTTTACAAATCCGACGGGAACAAATAACGAGTCATAACCAAAACCGCCGGTGCCGCGTTCGCGTTCGATGATCATTCCTTCGACCACACCGCTCGACTGTAAAACTACTTTTCCGCGAAGCGCGACCGCGATCGCGCAACGAAATCGCGCGGTTCGGTTCGTTACAGAAACGTTGGCTAATTCTTTGAGGAGTTTTGTACGATTCGCTTCATCGCTAGCTTTTCCGCCGCCCGTCGCAGCAAATCGCGCCGAACGTACGCCAGGCGCGCCCGCGAGCGCGTCGACTTCGAGTCCGGAGTCGTCGGCCAACGATAACAATCCGGTATATACAGATGCGGAGACCGCCTTTAATTGTGCATTTTCCGCGAATGTGGAGCCTGTTTCATCGACCTCCGGCAGCTCCGGGAAATCGGCGGAACTAACAATTCGTACGCCCGTGCCTGCGAACAATTGCACCAGCTCAGCGAGCTTTTTCTTATTCGTGCTCGCTATAAATAATGAGGCCGCTTCCATCAATTTGTTTGTTTACACTGTGTTTATTTATGTGCGTTGAACGGTTCCGATCGCCGTTTTCTGTATCTTAAATAATTGTTGGATTCCGCCCTCGGCGAGCGAGAGCAGTCTATTTAAATTATCTTTTGTCAAAGGCTTCTTTTCCGAAGCCGCCTGAACTTCTAAATATTCCATCCGGTCGTTCATCACAACGTTAGCATCCACTTCCGCTTCGACGTCTTCTTCATAACTTAAATCAAGCCGCGGTTCTCCCTGCACGACCCCTACGGAAACCGCAGCGATGCCGCCGAGGACGGGCCATCGTTTTATGAGCTTGTTGCGATCCATTTCGAGAACGCAGTCGATCAACGCTACATATGCGCCCGTGATCGCGGCGCAGCGCGTGCCGCCGTCGGCCTGGAGAACGTCGCAATCGACCCAAATTGTTTTTCGCGCGAACGCGCTGAGGTCGACGACCGCGCGCAGCGAGCGCCCGATTAATCTTTGTATTTCAACAGCGCGTCCATCGGTCTTTCCGCTGCGATCGCGCTGGATGCGCGACGCGCCCGCGGCCGGCAACATGGCGTATTCCGCCGTAAGCCAGCCCTGGTCATTTGTAGTAAGGAACGACGGCACGCCGTCGGTCCACATCGCAGTACACAATACACGAGTATTGCCGAATTCGGCGAGCACCGAACCGGGCGGAGTATTAGTAAACTTTCTTGTTAATTTAATGGAACGCAGCTCGTCGTGTTTGCGTCCGTTTTGACGAAGGGAAGGCATTTCGCGAACTGTAACAAATTGGCGAGTCGCGATCCACCGTTATGGAGAAAGAGGGACAGTCCCCGCTATCTGCGCCGGCGAATGTGTTGAGCGGAACGATCTCATTCGCAGTCAGCAGATTTGCTTACAACATGAAATTCATTGCAAGGAGATCACTTTCGGACACATCCTGTGCATCTGCAACAATTCACTGACCAAGACTCAACGCCGGCGCATTCGTTGTGTTGTTCCAAACTTTACACTGAGGGACGAGGGCGGCGAAATTGTAGTGAATGCGGTGAGAATCGCTGATTGAACGAACGACCTGTCGCCAATTCCGTTGAGTAATGAAATAACAGTCGTTTGGCGCCTTCTTCACCGACAACCCGCAGTTGGGTCGTCCATGATTTCAATTGCAATAACGGCGTCGTTCGTCAATCTTTCGAATCCCAATGAAACGACTCGGTAAAAAAATATTAATATTCACGTGCGTGCTTGTCGTGGCATTGGCGGTGGCAGAATTCGTGACGCGAGCTGTTGTTCTGAGTCGCTCTGGAGGGACGAGTTTTGAAGCCTACCGCCTGCGATGTCTCGGCGAAAATATTCCGATTTTCGAACAGGATGCAGAAGGAGAGTTGATCGACTGCAAACCAAGTTTGTCGCAGGGCAAACGAATCCACATCAGTAGTCAAGGCTTTCGAGGAAAAGATGTTGTTGATCCAAAACCTACTGATACGTTTCGTATCTGTTTCATCGGCGGTTCGGGGTGTTTCGGAACCACGAGCTCGAACGATGATTCAACGATTCCAGCTTTTTTTGGAGCTAGAGTACGGGAAAATGCAGCCTCTCCGGAAAAGGTGGACGTCATCAACGGGGGTCTTCCCGGGGCCAC
>JBJXHE010000006.1:0-12276 GCA_046160785.1 Planctomycetota bacterium | reverse complement strand
GTTTATTAGCTTCCCGCCTGGTCCCACCCCATCCGGTCGGGGGCTAATTCACTGCCACCAAAACAATAATTTATAATTCCGTTCATAACAAATCGCAGAGGGGTCACGCGAGCGCAGCTCGCCGTGGTGCGCGGAAGAAGGCGTAACGTATCGCCGAGCGCGGCAGTGGTCCAGGCGCGCCGCGTCTTACTAATATTCTGGCGCCACGGTTTAGGCGAGCGAGCACGCGTGACCCCTCCGCGATCAAGGCCACATGCGCGAAACCTGCCACCCTGCAACCAATGTCAAATTGTAGTCTTCGTCCACCCGCCAACCCCGCCACCTTTTGAGTTCCCCTCAACCCCGCGCCGATTCGCAATGTAAGAAACGTTTGCGCGCAATTCGCGTAATCGAGAGTCGATTCAATATTATCTGTAATCGAGTTTATCACGGGGACTAGATATAATGAAACTGAAGAGTTCATTGTGGTCGAAATTTAGTATTACTACTGCCGTCATCGCCGTCGCCGGCCTTGGCGCCCTCTATGCCGACTCGTCGCGCGCGCGCATGCCGCGGCCGCGGCCGAATATTGCTATTGAAACCGCGACGACCGGCGACGAAGTCGTGCCGGGGCGCGTTTTGTTAAAATTAAGAAAACCGCTGCGGCCCGCGGTTCGCGATTTTATGCAATTCCACGGCGTCGCGCTTGAAGGCCTGCTCGACGGGGGAGTGGAAATGATTTCCATGCCTGCGCTTTTGCCCGCCGATTTGTTAGCGGAGGCGTTCCGCGAACTCGACGAAGTGGAGTTTGCCGAGCCTGATTATGTTGTACATCTCGACGCGGCTGTTAATGATCCAAAATTAAGAACGCAATGGCACGTTGATAAAATTAAAACTCCGCAGGCGTGGAATATTAGTGATGGACTGTCGAGCGTCGTAATCGCCGTTTGCGATACAGGCGTCGACCCGATGCACAGTGATTTGCAAGGAAAGCTCGTGCCCGGATATAACTATATTTCAAATAATACCAATACGACCGACGACCACGGACACGGAACGCACGTCGCGGGCATCGCGGCGGCCGATACTAATAATGCGGTCGGCATCGCCGGAATCGGTTATCGTTGTAATATAATGCCCGTAAAAGTTCTCGACGCGACGGGCACGGGTTCGTGGTCTTCGGTCGCGAGTGGAATTAGCTTTGCGTCGCTCAATGGCGCGAAGGTTATTAATCTTAGTCTTGGCGGCTCCGCCGGATCGCAATCATTACTAAACGCGATCAACCTCGCGGTCGATCGCGGAAGTGTCGTGATCGCGGCCGCGGGAAATTCAGGTGTGTCAACCGAACATTTCCCGGCAGCGTACACGAATTGTATCGCCGTCGGCGCGAGCACTCCGACCGACGGCCGCGCGAGTTTTAGTAATTATGGATTGTCGTGGGTCGACGTCGCGGCGCCCGGATCGAGCATTGTATCAACTTTCCCGACGTATACAGTTACCATGGGATCGAACGCAACGGGATATACAACATTATCGGGAACGTCGATGGCGACGCCGGTCGTCGCGGGAGTTGCAGGTTTATTATATGCATATCTCGGCGCGAGCGCGCGGCCCGCATCTGTAAGATCGCTCATCGAATCCACGTGCGATCCGATTGCTAATACTTGGACTTCGTCCGGGCGCGTGGATGCGTTCGCGGCGCTCTCGAAAGCGGCAACGCCAGCGGGGCGATTTAACGGAACGCCGCAGAGCATTATTGTTAAATCCGGCCGGTGGAGAGCCGGCGACGCTTCGTCGATTGTTAGTGTTGATCAATCGTCGTTTGAAACGTTGTCGGCGGGCGCGCGCGGCACGCGCTCGATGGGAATCGAAGCCGATATCGGCGGACTCTCGGGCACATTGCTGTCGCTGGATGTAAAAATAACATCGAGCGCGTCCGCGTTCGCGGAGCAAACAATCTTAGTATTTAATTGGCAGCGCCGAAAATTTGATGCATTAGATACCGCGAGTCTTTCGACAGCCGCGTCGGAGCGAACGTTAAACTTGGGCTCGAACGCCGCGACGTATGTTAAGAATGGACTGCTTCGCGTGCGCGTCCAGGCGACGGCTCAGATTTCGTTTGTTCACTCGGTCGACGCGGTCATTGCGTCGGCGATTGGTAGTTAAGAATAGCGTATCCTAACTAATCGACGATGCCGATGCCGGCGCGCGGCGTCCACCCGCGGCGGTTTTCATAACGAACGCGAACCCAGCGATCGCTCGCCTCTTCAATCGCGACGGCCTCGCCGGCTTTTAATGTTAATAACACGGGCAGGTCGTCGCGCGGTTCCGAAAAAATCTTAACTTCCGAAGCGAGCACGAGCCCCTCGGTTTTTGGCTCGCCGTATACTTTTTGGATATATACATAGCCGCACGCGCCCGCCGCGGCGAGTATCACAATCCCCGCGACGACGCCCGCGCGGCGCTTTCGCAGGAAAATGATAACTAACAATCCGCCCGCTTCGAGCAGCGACGCCGTTATTAACAATTCACTAGCGCTTCGGTTTTCAATAAACCGGCGAACCGTTGTTATGAAATCTTCGGGCGCGGGCGGCGCCATCGCGAGCCGCTTTTGCGCGAGCCGTAAATTAAATTCTGTTTGAGCGTCGCGCGGTTCGCGTTTCAGAGCGCGTTTATAGTAAAGAGCCGCCTGCGGATACTTTTCGAGCCGGTAGGCACAATTGCCCGCATTATACAAAACCGGCGCCTCGGGATTCGCGTTGCCATTGATTTCCTTTTCATATTCAAGGAGCGCGAGGTCGTACCGCCCCGCTCGATACAATTTCTCCGCGTTGGCGGTGTCGGCGGCCCCGGTAAATATGGATATAACCGATAGGTAAATTGCAGCCGCGAATTGGATCATTGCATAAACTCCCGTTCCAATTCATCGGCTAATTTATCAAATCCGCCGCCGGCGCTGACGGAACCCTTCGAATAGCGCGCCTCCACGTTTTGTAAAATTGCCGCCGCCGCGCGCCCGGCAAGGCCCTTCGAAATTCCGCGCGCCTCGAGCCGTATTGTTAAATCAGATGATACAATAGCCGCATCGGGGCAATTGAGGTGATTCGAAAGATAGGTTGTAAATGCCGCCGCCGGATCCGCGCCCGACGCGAGGCTTTTCTTAAATTGACTCATCGCGCCCCGCGCGCGAACACGCGCCGGATTCGCGGCGTCGTTTTCGCGGCGCCGTAATATAACAAAAACGCCCGCCGCGAGCACCATCGGGAAGCCAAACGCGAGAGCCGCGGCGCCGGCCCCCGGAATTGTAGTTTTTCCGGTCTTATTGTTGGCAACCGGTTTCATATCAAATATGTCGTCAACGCCCGCGACCGCGCGTTTTGAAGCATCCTCCGCGAGCGGCGCCAGCCCGGAACCGGGCGGCAGCGGGCGAACGGTGATCGGAATCGGATTTGTAGATATGGTTTTGTAGGTTCCTTCGCCGTCGGTATCAAAATACGAGAATGAAATCGCCGGAATTTGTTTAACATTTTCGGAGAGCGGCGAAAGATCGTATGTAACGAATCGTTCATTACGTTTCTTTTCATCAATTTTACCATAAACGTGAAATCCGTCGAGGCCGTCGAGCTTCGGCGGATCGAGGAATTCAATATTACCCTCGCCTTCGATTCTTAATTTTACTTTTAAACTTTCGCCGACCTTCAAATCGTGCGGCGACGCTTCCGCGAAAATCTTAAACTTTCCGACGGCGCTTGAATAATTAGCGGGGCGGCCGTCTTCGGGAATCGGCCGTATTTCTAATTTTAAACTATCGGCCATCGCGCGGCCGTCGTTGCGGTCGGCCGCGACGCTTTCGCCAAACGCATTTCTAGTAACGCGCGTTGCAAATTGAAAACGCAGCACCGACGTTGAAAGCGTCGTTTCTCCAAATCGCCCGGGAATCCAAGCGCGGTCGAGTTCGAATGTTAAGAATGTGCGCCCGTCGCGCAAGACAGTTCCCGCGCTGCGAATTGTAGCTTGCGAGCGATTCGCCACCATTGTTAACATTTGTTCGCCGTGCTGCGGCGCGTTCGTTTCGATCGGAACGCCGCCCGGAAACTCGTCGAGCCACGGAGCCTCGACCTGAACGGGCAAGTCGAATCGGCGCCCGAAAATTTGTAATAAGTAACTATAAATAGCCTGATCGATCCCAATGCGGATCGTGACGCGAATAGGCTCGTTTACATAATACATCTTTTTCGAAGCTGTAATTTCGAGAAACGCATTCTTCGAACCTGTTATATCTTTTACAGCCTCGAACCGAAGCGCGCGCGTTTTGAAAGTTTCGGCGCCCACTCGGACGGATAAAAACGGAACTTCGAACACGCCCTCAACGAGCGGTTTTAGATATATACTAAACGACGACGTCGAGCGCGTGCGCATTTTCTTGCCGTCGAACGACGAAAATACCTGGCTCTGGCGCGGGCCGATTTGGATGTCGAGATTCTTAACATTGGGCGGAGCGAGTATTTCGCAATCCGCCGAGCCTTCGACCTCAATGACTACATTTGCGGCGTCGAGGATTCGCACGAGAGCGGGCTCGGGTCCTTGTACAATAATGCTCGGCCCCATCGCCGTCTTCGGCTGGGCGGGCTGTTGTATCAAACTAAGAATCGCGGCGAATAGTATAGAAAGCATTGCGGGCGCGTGCGTTTTGTAATATATCTGTTATTGGATATTCTACTACCAGTCTTTAGGAACGCGCATCACGCGCGCCTTTGCTTTCTGCATTTGTAGCCGCTGCTTTTCCTTTTCATCGAGTTTGTCGAGCAGGCGTTTCATCTGTTCCTGTGTGAGCTTCGTGGGATCCGGCTGCCCTGCCTGGTTCTCTTTCTTTTCTTCATCCTTTTGATCATTAGCGTCGTTTTGTTGTGATTTGTCGTCCTCCTGTTTTTGAGGATCTTTCTTATCCTGATCCTGCGACGGCTGGCTCTCGGGCCGCGACTCCGGTTTCTCATCGGGGCGGCTCTCGGGCTTCGACTCCGTATTCTTATCATCTGTTTTATCTTTATTTTCTTCCTGCTCTTTCATTTTCTTTTCCGCTTCTTCTTTCTTTTTCTTTAACTCTTCTATCTTTAACAATGCGCGCTCGGTGTTGCGCAGCGCGGGCGCAGCCGCGGGCGTTTCAGAGGCCGAAGCCGCGGCGGCCCACGCGTCGCGCGCCGACTCGGCTTCCGCGATCGCGCGATCATACAATTTTAAATCGATACTTTGCGGCGCCGCGTCCGGAATCGGAGGCGCGCCCGGAGCCGGCGTCGCGCCGGTATTTGTATTATTAACGTTACCGTTCACCGCGGCCCACGCGGCGTCGATCTGTTTTTCTGTAGTTTCGGATCGTTGATATTGAATATTGCCGCGCAGAAAATCGCGCGCCGCTACAAATTCCGAGCGCCCCGCCGCCGCCGCTTTTTCAGCAGCCGCTTCCGCCTCGTGCAAATCGCCGCTTTTGTAGGCTGCGAGCGCTTTATTAAACAATAATTCGGGGCTCGCGTTATCTTTAGCATCCGATTCCGCTTTTTGAAACGCTAAAAATGCTTCCTTATTCTTGCCTTCGCGAAGAAGCTTCAGGCCGTCTTGAAACGTGCCGCCGCTCTGCGCGGCCACTGCCGCCAGCGGGAGCGATAATAGTAGATTTCTGGAAAGTAAACTGGTTGATCGTAAACTAATTCGCATTCTTTAGATTCCTGCGGTCCGCAGTTTTTTTCGTTCAGAAAGGCCGAGGTCGAGCAGACATAACAATACCGCGCCGAGCAGCGGCCACTGGAAACGATGGCTTTTGTCGCGGCGCAGGGCGGCGTCAAAGGTTTTCTTAGCTTTGGGCACGATCCGTCGTTCATATAATTCTACGAGCGGAATCGACAATGCGTCGGCGCGAATAAATTCACCGCCCGTTTCTGTAGCAATCTTGCGGAGAGCGTCGGCGTCGAGCGCGCTCACGACTTCAGCGCCTTCACCCGTTTTTAGAAACGATTCCGTTCCTTCCTCGTTAATTGTTATTTTACTGCCGCGCGTGTCGCCGAAGCCGACGCAGTGAATTGTAACACCGCGATCGGCGGCGCGTTTCGCCGCCGCGAGGCCCTGCGCCGCGAGATCCTCGCCGTCGGTTAATAATAATATAACCTCATGATTGCCAAGTTTACCGTTCTCACTTCCGGACTCGAGCGCGGCGAGGGCCGCATCGACGGCGCGCCCGAGGTCGGTGCCGCCGCGCGCGATCGATTTCGGATCGAGCGGTTCGAGCAATCCTACAAATGTGTCGCGGTCGAGCGTGAGCGGAATAGATAATTTAGCATCTCCGGCGAATGCTACACATCCGAGACGGTCGCCCCGCGCGTGTTCGGCAAGAGCTGTAATATCGCGTTTCGCGCGGTCGAGGCGCGACGGCGGCAGATCGCGCGCGAGCATTGACTTCGAAACGTCAAGACAAATTAATATATCAATTCCGCGCTCCTGCACCGAAACTTTCTCCTCGCCCCACACGGGATCGAGCAATGCAACAGATCCGAGCGTGAGTGCTCCCGCGGCGAACGCGATCCGAACCTTGCGGCGGCCCGCTGAAAGGTCGGCGCAAATCTTAGCTTGCCGGCCGGGTTGTATCATTTCGTCGAGCGCGCGGCTCCGCCTCCGATGCAACGCATAGGAAATCAACAAATACGCGGGAATGCTAAGAAACACCGGCCACCACTCCGCGCGATAGAAGATTTCGTTAATGTTCATTTCAGTATATATTGCAAATGGCCGCTTCCATTACGGTATTGTAGCAAAAACGCTCGAGCGCAGGAAGAGCGCGAGCACCACGGCCGCGAGGCCCGGAATGGCCAAATAATAGAACTTTTCTTCATAACGATAACGCGGATCGAGCAGGCGCGTTTTTTCGAGCTGGTCGATCGTTTCATACGTTTTCGCGAGCGCCTCGGCGTCGCGCGCGCGGAAGAATTTGCCTTCGGAAACTTTAGCAATATTCTCAAGTTCACTAAAATCAACTTCCGGAAATAAACTTAACGTTCGCTCGCCCGATCCCGCGCCAATGGTATAAACTTTAATCTTAAAATCGTTCGCGAGTTTCGCGGCGTCGGACGGCGTGATTTCCATAACATTTTCCTGGCCGTCGGTCAGCAGAACAATCACTTTCGATTTCGCCGAGCTCGATCGTAATATTTGCGCCGCGCGCGCGAGCCCGAGTCCGATGCCAGTTTTATCTTCTTCGCTGCGCGCGGGGACGCACTCGGTATCCGCAATAAAACGATCCAAAGTAGCGTGGTCCATCGTGAGCGGACACTTCAATTCCGGAAATCGCGCAAACGTTAATAATCCAACGCGGTCGTTCACGCGCTGCTTCGCAAATTTGCGCGCGGTCTCTTTAACAAACGCAATGCGGGAAACCTGGCCGTGATCGTCCATGTCGGTCGAGAGCATCGACGACGAAATATCAATAACAAGTAATATATCAATTCCCTCGCCGCGCAGAGGCACGCGTTCGCGGACGACGGGCCGCGCGAGCCCGATAATTAATAACAAAACGCCAAGCGCCTGGAGCAGCGCCGGAAACGTGCTCAAACGCGAACGTAATGTTTGCGGAAGCGTCATTAACATTCCGCCAATGCCGACCGCCGCCGCGGGTTCTTTTTTGTAAAGACGCCACCAAAGCACCGGCGGCACCGCGAGCGCGATCAGTAGCATCCACGGATCCGAGAACAGGAACCCGAACGTGCTTTCAATAAACTCGTTCATGATTTGGCTCCGGCCGATGTTAATGTTTCGCGCGGCGCCGCGTCGGGCGCTGCATCATTGCTCATCTTTGATTCGCGCGTGAGGTCAATGCGCGTTTCTTGTATAAACCGCTCGGCCGCCGCCAGGAGGCGGTCGCGGTCGGCGCCCGTCGACGGCTGGCGTGCGAATTTAACTAAATCGCAATGATTCAAATAATCGGAGAGCAAAACGCGATGTTCGCGCGCGAGAATCCGATTTGTTAATTCTGAATTTAAGAATTCTTCCGTCGTCATTTCGGGCGCGTGAACATGATAACGATCTTCGATGTACTGGCGGACGATCGACGACGCTTCCGTATAATACTGCTGAAGAATCATATCATTTGAAACGACGACGCGCCGCAGTGCCGCGAGCCGTGCGAGCGCGGCTTCGTGCGCGGGAATCGGGGCGGCGGCCTTCACGGGCTTCGGAATTGCGGCGCGGCGCTTCCAATAGATATAAAGAATCCACGCGGCCAGGATTGTTAAGATGGCAATCGACGCAATTGTTAAAATAAATTTCCACGGAAACGGCGCCTCGAACGGCCCGGGCGGATCTTCAATATTCCCCGCGGGGTCGGGAAGCGCGCTTTTGACGGGAATCCGCAATTGTAGCGATGGAATGTCTAATTCCTCTCGAACGAACGCGCGCGCTTCGATTTGGCACGTTTCCGTAATCGTGCCGTTCTCGTTTTTTTGTTGTATTTCCTTCGACGCAATCGCGAGCGGCGCGAGCGCGGCGTCGGACCACGCGGGCGCGGGATCTGTAGTCTTCCACGAACGCTCGACGACGAGGCGGAACGGCAACCCGAATTGTATGTTTTCGGGAGCGGACACGACGCGCAGGTTCGCAGCCTGCGCCGGCTGCGACGCGGGCGCCCCCTGTAACATAGCACGTAATAATATTGGTAATATAACCAATAATATTACAGAAGGAATTGCTACACGGATCGCTACAAGTACCTTTCCGATCATCCGTGTGCGGCGCGCGATTCGCGCTTTCGAAAGAATTTTAATATCGGATCGACCACGGGAAGTTCGACGGGAACGTCCATCACATCAATTCGTGCGCGCCGGAAACGGTCGTCGACCTTTTTGCGCCACTGTTCAAGATTGTTAGCGAAGGCCGCGCGCACGGCCGCGCTCGAAAAATCGCGAACGAGCTCGCGTCCCGTCTCGTAATCGCGAAAATGTATTAATCCACGGTTGCGTGTATTTGTAAGAATCTGCGCTTCGGGAAAGAGTAAACGCGCCGCAATCACGTCGTGCCGTCGTGAAACAATGCGCAGCGTCTTCTCGTCTTCGGAGCCCGTTTGAAAATCAGATACTAAGAATAAAATCGACTTCCTGCGCACGACGCGCCCCGCGAATTCGAGCGCGGCCGTCATGTTGGTTTGGGTGCCAGCCGGTTCGTGCGCGAGGCAATCTCTAACAATACGCAGAACGTGGCCGATGCCTTTTTTCGCGGGAACATAACGTTCGATGCGGTCGGTGAATGCTATCAATCCTACTTTATCATTATTACGAATCGCCGAGAGCGCGAGGCAGGCGCACAATTCCGCCGCGGCGTCGCGCGCTGATCTTCTAACAAATCCCGCGCGCATCGACGCCGACAGATCTAACAAAAACAGAACTGTTAATTCGCGTTCCTCGACGAATTTCTTAACATGCGGGCGGCCCGTTCGAGCTGTTACATTCCAGTCGACGGTTCGCGGATCGTCGCCTTCCGAATATTCACGAACTTCGTCGAATTCAATTCCAGACCCGCGAAAAACGGAATTGTAGCCTCCGGCCATGACGTCGGTGACGAGCCGGCTGGTCCGCACCTGAATGCGGCGAACCTGGCGCAGAATTTCAGGATCGATCACGGTACCGGAACTGTATCAAATGTTTTTTGTATCACATTCATCGAACTGAGGCCTTCGGCTTCGGCCTCATAGGTAGTAATCACGCGATGGCGCAGCACGCTCATGCCGATCGACTTCACATCCTGCGGTGTTACAAATCCGCGCCCTTCGAGGAACGCGCGCGCGCGCGAGGCCTGCGTGAGCGCGATCGATGCGCGCGGCGAAGCGCCGTATTGTATTAATGGCGCCAGGTCTTTCATTCCGTAGTCGGCGGGTTTGCGCGTCGCGAATACAATATCAACAATATAATTTCTAACTTTTTCGTCGACGTAAATTGTATCTAACAATTTCCGAGCTTGTAACAATTGCGCCGGCGACGCGACCTGCCGCGCATTCGGACGCTTCCCCGTCGTCGCCATGCGATCGATAATCATGCGCTCGTCTTCTTTTGTAGGATAGCCGACGACGATCTTTAACATAAACCGGTCGAGCTGCGCTTCCGGAAGTGGATAGGTTCCTTCCTGCTCAATCGGGTTTTGCGTTGCTAATACTAAAAACGGCGACGGGAGCGGGCGCGTGTCGCCGACTAATGTTACTTGCCTTTCTTGCATTGCTTCTAATAACGCCGATTGCACTTTCGCGGGCGCGCGGTTCACTTCGTCAGCCAAAACAAAATTAGCAAACACGGGCCCTTCGCGGACGGTCCATTCGCCAGACTTAGCATTGAAAACCTGCGTTCCTATCAAATCGCTGGGTAACAAATCCGGCGTGAATTGTATTCTTCGGAACGTGCCGCCCACGGCCTGCGCGAGCGTCGAAACGGCGAGCGACTTCGCGAGGCCCGGCACGCCTTCGAGCAGAACGTGGCCGTCGGCAAGAATCCCGATCAACATTCCGTCGAGCAGCGCGCGCTGGCCAACGATCACCGATTCGACTTCGCGGACGACGTCGCGCAAAAACGCGCTTTCGGATTTGATACGTTCGGCAACGGCTAAGACATCGGTCACTGGATCATTCCTTTGGATAAAGTCGTTTTGTTACAGCAGCGCGAGCTTACGTGGAACGGCGCAAAAACGATGGGGGAACTTTGCTATGAACCAAGGCGAGTTCAACATTAAATTTACTTAAAACAACTTTGGATACGGGCTGCTAAACTCGCCGCGCAAATCCTATGAAACCTAACAGTAGTTGGTCGCTCAAACAGAACGACAAGGCAGGTACGCCGAAGGGCCTCCCGCAAGCTTCAAACAGTTCCGCCGCGGCGGGTCCGAGCAATCAATCGCTCCTCGAGCGGCGAATCTGTTGGTTTATCTATCGCGCGCCCGAGCGCCGCGCGACGGCCCCCGAAATCGCGACGGGCCTGTCGCTCGACGTCGAGGCAGTCCGCGCCTCCACAAAGCTGATGATACGAAAAGCGATATTGCGCGAGCTGCCGAAGACGACCGAGCGCCCGCACGGCGGATTCATGATTGGAGTCAAATTTATTCAGGAGTCGCACCAGCTCTCGCTGGGTCCGGATCCGGCGGAATTGTAGTTTTTAGGACTAGAAGCGCTTAAGAAACCACTTCTTGTAGTTTTCGTAAAACGGATTCGGCCGGCGGGCGCGCGATTGTTATGCTCGGCGGTTCATGCTCGCAAAAATCGCCCCGCTGTTTTTATTAATATTCCCCGCTCTCGCTCAGGACGCCGCCGACCGGCCCGGACTCGTCGCGACCGTTTCGGACAAGTCCGCGTCGATCGAATTTATTGATACAAAGATTGCGGGCGTGTGGCCTGCCGGGCAAGCGCCGCGGCACGGCATCTCGAATCTTAGTTATACAATAACGTGGAAAGGTCATATTAAGATTCCGCGAGAGGGGAAGTACCGGTTCCTGGCGGAAACGCTCGGCGACGCCGCGTTTTTGCTACAAGACAAAGCCATTTTTAAAATTGCAAACGGCGGCGGCGCCGCGCAAAGCGAATGGTTACAATTGCCGTCGGAAAATGTCCCGGTCGAATTGATTCTTAACAAAACGGCGAACATGCCGGGCGCGTCGATTGCGTTTAGTTGGGAATCGGAAGACTTCGCGAAAGTAACAGTTCCCGCAACGGCGTTTTTTCATGACGAAAAGGCGGAGACCGAGAATGTTAAGAATCGGCAAGGGTTTGAGAAGGGTTCTTCGATTTTTGAAAATATGCGTTGCGGCTCGTGCCACGAGCGCGGCGATGCTACAAAACCGCTGCCCGGGCCGAATCTTAAGAATGTGGGTTCGCGGCTCCGGCAGGAGTGGGTTTTTGAATACCTTAAGAATCCGAACGCGCAGCGGCCGGGCATCGAGATGCCCGCGTGTTTTAGTAATGATGACGCGAGCGCGGCCGATCGAGCGGATGTCGCGCGGTATCTCGGATCGTTAACATCCGAGAAAGCTGAAAAGACAGATAAACATCGGCCGAATATTGAAAACGGGAAAAAATTATTTTCCTTCCGCGGGTGTGTCGCTTGCCACAATTCGCCTGAAGGCGATCTCGCGCCCGAGGAGGTTCCGCGCGCGCCGTTGTTTACAGTTGGTTCAAAATATATCCATACGAACGCGCTCGCCGACTTTATACAAAAACCGCTTGACACGCACCCGGCCGGCACGATGCCCGATTTGCGATTGTCGCGCGAAGAATCTTTAGATCTCGCG
>JBJXHE010000005.1:0-29044 GCA_046160785.1 Planctomycetota bacterium | reverse complement strand
ACGCGAATCGAATAAACGACGCATCGCGTCGTTTATTAGTTTCGCGCCGTGGTCCACCCACCCACCGAGTTCGAATGCCGGCATGCGAAAAGTTAATATAGCAAATCGCGTTGGGGTCACGCGCGCGAGCACGCGTGACCCCAACGCGTTCTTAGCGTGTGGCGAAATCCCACGACTTCGCCACATCATAAACAATCTCAACTGTTACTTCGCTTCCTTCACTCGATTAAACTCGAACTCAAGAACTTTAGCATTCGTTTCGCCAATCGCGAGGTCGTGAATTTCGAGCACATATTTATCTTTATTTAACATTCGATATGCGTACTTAACCGGCTTGTCGTGCTCATTCGTAATCGGTTCGTCGAGCGGTCCGTAAAAGACAAGATTCTTTCCCGTCCTGTCCAATACGCCTTCAGCAAAAAGCATATTTGTAGTGACGTTGTCTACCTTTGAGAAAACGAATTTTTTCTTATAATTATCATATCCCATCAGTACAGTACTCTCGACTGCCATTCCCATCATATTAAATTTCGTTTTGGATTGTATCCATCGCCCGTCGTACAGCCAATTTGCCTCGCAGCTGCCTTTTGTATCTTCCATCGGCGGCGTTGGGTCGCCTGTGCTGGCGCCCATCCACATGCGGGTCGTCATGTTCCATTTGCCAACGAATTGATCGAGAAATTTGTGTGTTTCGCTGGGTTTCATAAGTTCCATGTAACGCGCCCAGCCTTTTTCGATTTCTTCTTTTGTAGGCATTTTTGGAGCGTGCGGATCCTGATATCCGAGCGCGTACGCGCCGACGGCCGACGCGGCAACTAATGAAAGAATAGATGCAACAATTGTAGTCTTTCGCATGTTACGAGTTGTAGTAAAAAGAAAGGTGAGTCGTAGATTATTTGAAGCTGGACGTATTTGTATCTTGGCCCTTCGACATCGCGAGCACGCGCGCCGCCATTTGTATACGCAGGCAGCTTTCGCGATTTCCCGATGTTACTGATTCGAGGAGGCGGTTCGCCGCGGCAACTCGGAACGCAAATTCGTCGTCGCGTGCGGCGGGCAAGACGCAACAGATCGAAATGAATGCAAATAACAAATGGCCGGCGAACGCCGATTTTGTAAACAACAAAGAACGCTGCTTTGTTAATGTTAGAGTTTCAATGAACCGCAGCCGCTCCATCGTCGGCGCGCCCGAGGCCGAGACAGGTCCGCCCGGCGCAGTTCGCCCGATCCATAATGTTTCCGCGGCGATACGCACGAGCGTTTTTTGATAATATTGCATTTCGCCGCCGAGCGCTCGAGCAACGGTGAGGTCGCACGAAACTTCGCGGGCGAGTGAGAATTGTCTTCGCGCGATCCAAACGGCGGGATGATACCAATAAAGAATCGTTAGAAACCGCGCCGCCGCTTCATATATCAAATCGCGGCGGGAAATATGTGCAAATTCGTGAAGCAGCACATGCAACAATTCCGTTTCCGATTTGTGATCATAATGGGCGGGGAGCACGACGACCGGCTTTAGCGGACGCACGACGCACGGAACCTGCGCCGCGCCGCTCCATCGGATTTCAGGTACGGATTTTAATTTGAACTTTCGTGCTGCGCGTGCGCTCGCTCGCGACGCCGCGCTCCCGTGATCGAGAAGCGGGCATTGTTTCAAATGTACAAAAAACCGGCGCGACTGAATCCACAGTTGTAATGCCAGCGCAATACTACCGATCGCCCAAAGGCTAAAAATGATTTGTGTGAAATGGAATGAGCCCGCGTCCGTGCTGGTTGTCGCCGGCGGCGCCCACGCGGCTGCCGCCGCACTGGAATCAAACAGATTCCAAACACTCCAATTCGACGACAGCTCCGGCGGAATCATTAATTTAACAAAAAATATCGACCACAGCATCACGCGCCAGCGCGAGGCGTGCATTTGTTGTAACTGCGGAAGCCTGCGAGACGCGGCGTCTAAAAGACAGATCACCAAAAACAACGCGCCTGCCTGCCACGCGATTTGTATGGATCCATTCCACCACGAAAGAGCTATGAAATCGAAGGGCATGGCTATTAATTTTTAGCGTCCGTCGATTTTAACTTTTCCGTTTTCTTGAGTATTTGCAACAATTCTTCTCGCTCGCGTGCCGAGAGTTTTTCTTCTGTTATTAAATGATGCACGAGCGGCCCGAGCGTGCCCGCGAACGCGCGGTCGATGAGCGCGCGAATCGCGCTTTTCTTAGAATCGCTCTCACTAATAATCGGCTCATATAAAGACTGGTTTCCGCGCAGCCGAGAGCGCAGCGCGCCCTTCTCGACGAGCCTGTCCATCATCGTCTTCACAGTCGTGTACGCCCACTCCGTCTCGGAATGTAATGCTTCATGAACGTCGCGCGCCGACGCAGGGCTGCGCTTCCAAACAATCATCATGATTTTCCAGTCGGCGTCGGTGAGGTTCATAGCACTTTGAGCGATGTCGAAGTTTCTACTACACGTGTAGAAGTTGCGTCAACAGGAAAATCCGGACGCTATCTTTCCGCCTATGAATTTCGCGCGCATCCATCTCATTCTTTCACACTTTCCGATCGCCGGTTTGGTTTTTGGATTATTACTGATTGTCGGGGGCGAAGTAACTAAAAAGCCATGGCTACAAAAAGCCGGGTGGATATTAGTAGTCTTATCATCGTTCCTCGGCGCGGCGACCTACTGGACGGGCGAAGGCGCCGAAGACGTGCTCGGAGCCGCATCCAACGCCGATGAGACTGCGTTCGGCGATGCTACAGAAATGGTCGAGGCGCACGAAGATCGCGCCGTGTACGCGCTCTGGAGCGGCGCCGCGGCGGGAATGTTATCATTAATATCGTTATGGACCTCGCGCGGCAAATGTGAAGTTTCGGGCAAGTGCAAGCACGCGCCCGGTTTGTTAAGAATACTCACGCTGCTGGTGACCGCGTGCTCCGTCGCAGCTGTCGTATGGACGGCTTCGCTCGGCGGCGACATCCGGCATAGTGAAATTAGGATGGACGCGCCGGCGGCCCAAACCCAGCCTAAATAATATATCTGTAAATATAAGTAATATTAAACAACGGACTCCGCGCGGACTCGCAATTTCTCGCCCGCGTCGCGCGCTAACATTGCAATTTCTCGCGGATCAAAACGCGTCGCAACAAAGTTTAATTTTAAGACTTCGCCGTCGCAGATGACGTCGCGCACGTTTTCGGGCGACGCCGCGTGAACAATCGTAGTATACGGATCACGGCCCGGCGAAGTGGAGGGAAGCCGCGGATCAATAACAATAACGTCCGCGCGTTTTCCGATCGCTAACGATCCGATTTCGGAATCCATGCCGATGGCGTGCGCGCCTTCGATCGTCGCCATGCGCACGACGTCGCGCGCCGGAAGCGACTGAATATTTCCGTCGCGTTTTTGTAGTAAACACGCAAGCGACATTTCGCGAAACAAGTCGAGCCGATTATTGCACGGTGCGCCATCGCTGCCGAGGCCGACGGCGACGCCGTTCGCGCGCAGCAGCGGAACATTACAAATGCCGGAACCTAATTTTAGGTTGCTGGTGGGGCAATGCGCGACGCCCGCGTTCGCGTTTTTGATAAGTTGTATTTCTTCGCCGTCGACGTGGATGCCGTGCGCGATCGTCCAGCCAGCGTCCGCGAGGCCGGCGGAATGTAAATATCGAATACAACTTTTCCCGAATTGTTTGGTTACCGCCGCGACTTCGGCCAGCTGTTCCGACGCGTGCGTGTGGATGCGGCGATTTGTAGCTTTCGCGCGCCGCGCGACTTCGCGATGGAGTTCCGGCGTCGCGGACAACGCGAAACGCGGAGCATAACAATAACGAATCCGCCCGTCCGCGGCGCCGTCGAATTTTGAAGCTAACAATTCCGCCGATGCTAACGATTCATGGGTCGTCTCGCGCAGCCGCAACGGCGCGGAACCGTCGAGGTCGAGATCCATCATTGCCTTTCCCGAGACGGCGCGAATCCCGCTTTGTATCAATTCGTCAAAAATAAATTCGTGGCCGTGCGTCGTGCCCATGTCGAAAATAGTAGTAACGCCCGAATGGATACATTCCGCGATTCCCGTTCTTGCCGCGGCGCGAATTGTAAATTCGTCGTGCGCAGCCTCGAACGGCCAGACGGCGCGACGTAACCATTCGAGAAGCGGCATCTCTTCCGCTTCATTACGAATCAACGTCTGCACTAAATGTAAATGCGTTTGTACAAATCCAGGCAATACATAACAATCGCCCGCGTCGATCGTTTGGTCTGGAACGCTCGCGCCATCCGGCGGCCGGCCGATGCTCGCGATGCGCCCGCCGCGAATCCACAAATCGGCTACGTGCAGCGGGACGCCGTCGGCCATTGGAAGAAGTAGACCATTAGAAATTCGAATGAGTGCCACGCGATGATTATCACGATTGCGGCCGAGTTTCGCGACGATTCATTTCTTTTTCGTATGTGTTTTTGTTAATCTCGCCCGGTGCCCGCCCGAGCGCGAATTGCGATCATTATGGAATCCACGATTGGTGGAACGCGCCGGCACTTGAATCAATTAGCTCTCGGTCTCCCTAAAGATAAATTTGATATAACAGTTATTGCGAGCGCCGAACGCGATGCAACATTCAGGTCCGACCTCGCCGCGATGGCGCGCGCCGGGGCGAGCGTCGCCGAAGTTCCGATGATTCGTAATATTCGCTGGAAGGCCGACCGCCGCCATATCCAACAAATTCGCGAAATATTAAGATCTGGGAAATTTGATATTATCCATACGCACAGTTCCAAAGCGGGCGCGCTCGGTCGCTGGGCGTCGATTTGTGAAAAGCAGGGGCGGCGCGTTCACACGCCGCACACGTTTGGATTCGCCTTCGCGGGCGGTTTCTCGGCGGGCAAGCGCGCCGTTTTTTATGGTATTGAATTGTTACTTGGGCGTTTCACACACCGGCTCATTTGCGTTTCGCCGTCGGAGGCGCAGCAGGCGAAGAAATTAAAAGTTATCAAATCGTCGCGCATTGCCGTGATCGAGAACGGAATTGATATGGAGCCGTTTGTTAACGTTCCAGCGCGCGCTCATGCGCGCACACAGCTCGGTTTGCCGCAAAGCGAAACGATTGCATTGATCGTCGCATTGTTAAATTCAGCAAAAGGCCAGCTCGAGGCCGTCGAGGCGATGTCACAAATACCGCGCGAGCGCCGCCCTCTTTTGATTTGTGCGGGCGCCGTTTCCGACGCGGAGTACGGCGCGGCCGTCGAACGCGCAATTGTAAAATATCAATTGCAAGACCGCGTGCGGCTCGCAGGACACCAATCGAATATTCCGATCTGGCTCGCCGCGGCGAATTATGTGGTTTGCCCGTCGCGCTGGGAGGGGATGCCGTACGCGGTTTTAGAAGCAATGGCCGCGGGGCGTGCAGTCTTAGCAACTGCGACAAACGGCGCAAAAGACGCCATCCTTCCAAATGTAACAGGTAAAATTGTTAAAATCGGCGATCCGGCCGAGCTTGCCGCGAGTATTGTTGAATTTACAGAAAACGCCGATGGGTGCGACCGTCTCGGCGCCGCGGGCCGCGAGCATGTTGCAAATCATTATACATCCGCCAAAATGATACAAAACACTTCGGAACTCTATCATGAGGTTTTGAGCCAGTGACTGACCCATCGACGATGGCAGCGACGACGCCATCCAACGCGAGTTCACAACAAAAAAAGAAAGGGCTCCGAATTGTTGAAATCATCACAACGCTCGGCGTCGGGGGCGCCGAAATGCATCTACTGGCGCTTACGCGCGGATTGTTAGCACGCGGCCACTTTCCCGAAATTGTATATTTAAAAGGCGACGGCGAACTCGCGTTCGATTTTTTGCGCAGCGGCGTGCCCGTACAAAAAATATCGATGGAAAGCGCGAAGAGCGCCCCTCATGCGATTTGGAAATTATCAAAATTCCTGCGGCGCGCGAAACCCGACCTCGTCCACACGCATTTGTTAAAAGCCGATTCGGCCGGCGCCGTCGCCGCGCTGCTCGCAGGGAAAAGGCGACGATTATTAGCAAGCAAACACAATGATGAGCGCGCGCTGCTGCATCCGGTCTTCGGCCGCGTTCACGGATTGTTATCAACGCTCGACCGGCGCGTTATTGTATTATCAAATCACGTCGGCCGGTTCGTCGCCGAACACGGGCGCGTGTCGCCGCAGAAGATCCGGCGCGTTTATTATGGTCTCGATCCTGAAAAATTTGAAAACGCGAAGCCCGACGGGATTCGCGAAGAATTAAAAATTAATACAAACGAATTTGTCATAACGTGCGTCGCGCGCTTCGCGCCGCAGAAAGCTCATAATATTTTATTAGAAGCATTAAAGAAAGCGCTGCACGAAGTTCCCGAGATGCGATTACTACTTGTCGGCGACGACCCGTTCGGCGACCATCGCCGCCGCGCCGAGCGCATCGCGGAAGAATTAAAATTAGGCGACCGCGTCCGATTCTTAGGAATCCGCCGCGACGTGCCGCGAATCTTGGCAGGCAGCGATTGTTTCGCGATGAGTTCGCTCTGGGAAGGTCTCGGATTAGTATTTTTGGAAGCGATGGCCGCGCGGCTCCCAATTGTAGCTACAAATGTTTCGGCGGTGCCCGAGGTCGTGCCGCAGCCGCGATGCGGATTATTAGTACCGCCGAATGACGCGCCCGCGATGGCGCGCGCATTTGTAGAAATAGCAAAAAAAGCGGACCGCGGAAAATCGATGGGCGAGGAGGGCCGCACGTGGGTCCGGGAAAAATTCGGCATGGACCGCATGATCGACGAAACGTTAGCAATCCTCGAAGGCGTCGCCGCGGAGGCGTGAGCAGTTTTATGATATAGCTTGCAACTCTCGGCGCGCACTCTTCAGGATCACGAACGCAGAATTTAAGAATAATCCCGCAATGATCCCAGCCGTAATGATATCTGGCCACGCACTATTTGTTAAATACACAAGACCCGCGGCGGCCATGACTGCAATATTCCCAATTGCATCATTTCGGCTGAAAAGCCAGACGGCTCGAACGTTAGCATCACCGTGCCGGTGTGGAATCAAGACCGCCGCTGCCGCAATATTTGTTGCTAATGCTGCGAATCCGAGGCCGCCCATCATCGAGGCCTCAGGTGTTATCTGATTGAAGGCGCGGTAAATTGCGCCAACACTAACGCTGACGCCAAGAATACATAAGAACCATCCCTGCAAAAGCGCGGCGCGCGCGCGCCACCGAGGCGCGCGTGAGATTGCTAACAATGCGAGCAATGTAATAAATCCGTCCCCCAGGAAGTCGAGTGCGTCTGCCTTGAGCGCCTGAGACAGGCCGAAGAACCCTCCCGTCATCTCTACTATTCCCATTGCAAGATTCAGAACCACGACAATGATCAGTGCCCGGAAATAGCCCTTGCCTGCGGTACTGAGATCCTTTGTGTGATTGCAATCATCGCAGGAGAGGCTCATGTCTATTTGATAATTTTAATGATGGTTTTACAGAACGTAATTTTTTGCAATCAAGAATAGTCTGTCGCGTTGCACGTCTGAACTCAAGACATGGCGATCTGGCACTCTCGACCATGAAGTGGTAAGAGACGCGCTTCATCAATATTGTCGACACCGTATCGTGCTTCACCAAACTTCCGTTCCGCGTTTATGTAGCGAACCGCCAATTCGCGGAGTTTTCGGAGCGCATCCCGATGATTTTATTGTTGAAGAAATATTAGCATACGAGCCGTCGGGCTCTGGAGCGCATATTTATCTTTGGATCGAGAAAAAAGATATAACAACTTTTGACGCGGTTCGCCGCATTGCAAGATTCCTCGATCGGCCGACGCACGCGTTTGGGATGGCCGGACTCAAAGATCGCAACGCAGTCACTCGGCAATGGCTATCGATCGAGCATGTCGAAATCGAACGCCTGCGCGGCTGGACGATCGACGATGTATCTATTCTTCGCGCGGAGCGCCACGGACATAAGTTAAGAATCGGCCACGCGCGCGGTAACCGTTTTATTCTTAATCTTCGAAATGTGCCGGCCGGCGACCTCGGCCGTACCCAAAAAATTGTAGACACGATTCTTCGCAACGGATTGCCGAACGCGTACGACAGCCAGCGATTCGGACGCGGCGGCGTATCGCTACAATTAGGCTTGGCGCTCATTCATCACAATTTTGAATTGTTTACAAAACTGAACGGCGGCCGGCCCGCCGAACACACGGAACGGCGGCTGCGATCTCTACTGATCTCCGCAGTGCAATCGGAATTGTTTAATCGCGTTCTCGCCGCGCGGATCGGCGCACTCGGAACGCTACACAACGGCGACATTGCTACAATTCATAAAAACGGCGCGGCGTTTGTCGTCGAGGATGCCGCCGTCGAGCAGCCACGCGCCGACGTATTTGAGATATCGCCCGCGGGTCCAATGTTAGGATCGAAATTGTTACAAGGCTTCGGCGCGCCTCGTGAATTGGAAGACCGCGTGTTCGCCGAGGCGCAACTCTCCGCCGAATTATTTAAACAATTGCCGCTCGGCCACGAAGCGCGCGGCGCGCGGCGTCCGTTGCGCGTTCCACTCGCGGATTTTCGGATGCGCGTCGAGAACGAAAACGTACAATTCGCGTTCTCGCTGCCGTCCGGTTCGTACGCGACGCGATTTGTATACGAGCTGCTGGGTGGCGATGTTCTTCGAAATGATAAGAATGATCGAAATGATATTACTGAAAATCCTAATCACCCCGAGCTTCACGATGATGAATAAGCGCATTTCAACTTTAGTCGTTATATCAACTTTTCTGGCTGCCGTTACTTTTGCGCAAGACGCAACGCCGCCAAAACCCGCGCCGCGCCAGCCTGCCGGCACTCTCACGCCGCACCGCGTTGCAACCATAAAAGCTGTTACGTCGGCTAGCGTTTCGCCCGACGGAGCATTTGTAGCATACACGCTCGCGGTGCCTCGCGTTCCCGGTAAGGACGAAGACGGCGCTAGTTTTAGCGAACTCTGGTTGCTCAATACACAAACGAACGAATCGATTCCATACATTACAGGAGAGGTACAAATCGGATCCGTCGCGTGGAGCGCCGACGGCTCGGGAATTTATTATCTTTCGAAGCGCAATAAAGAAAAGGCGAAGTCTATATATAGAATTCGGGCGCGCGGGGGCGAGTCGCGGTGCGTACTTTCGTTTAAGACGGATATTCAATCGTTCAGCGTCGCGCCCGATGACCACCGCGTCACATTTGTAGCAAACGAGCCCGAACCCGAACGTAAAGAAAAAGAGAGAGGCAAAGGTTATAAACAGGAAGTGTACGAAGAGGATGTTAAATTTGGCAAAGTCTGGATTGGTAATCTCGCATCGGCCGCGGACGCGCCGAAACTACTCAAAGTCGAAGGTCACGCGCAGGCCGTTCGATGGTCGCCCGCGGAAGATAAAATTGCAGTTGCCGTGTCGCCCACTCCGCTCGTCGACGACGTGATGATGCAGTCGCGCGTTCGAGTTATTAATTTACTCGGCGAGCCGATTCTTAAATTAGATAATCCCGGCAAGCTCGGCACGTTTGAATGGCGCCCCGACGGAAAAACGCTAACCGTGATCGCCGCAACTGATATTAACGATCCGCACGCAGGCTATATATCGACTCTCGACGCGGAGCGCGGTGGCGCGTGGCCGAAGCTCGCAGAAAATTTTTATCCCACGCACGATTTCAGCGGCTTCGCATTTGATAGAAAGAACGCCACGTGGCAGCTCACCGACAACGGCACCGAAACGAATATCGGCGTTTACACGGGTTCGTACGAGGCGGTGCCGCGCGTTCCTACAGATGGACTCGCGATTACAAGTATTCATATTTCGAAAGATAGTAATGTTGGTGCGATGGTCGCGCAGTCGCCCAGCCATCCGCCGGAACTTTATTTGTGGACTCCGGGCGAGTCCGCGGCGCCGCGGCGTGTGACGGTCAGCAATACAGATTTGGATACGTTACAATTCGCAAAACAGGAAGTGATTAAATACAAAGCGCGCGACGGCATCGAACTCGAAGGAATATTAATTCATCCGCTCAACGCAGAAGCTACTAAAAAGTATCCATTAATCGTCGTCGTGCACGGCGGCCCGGAAGCTCATAACAGAAACGGATGGTTAACAAACTACTCCAATCCCGGACAGATGGCCGCGGCTCGCGGCTACGCGGTGTTTTATCCTAATTATCGCGGAAGCACGGGCCGCGGCGTTGCGTTTAGTAAACTCGGCCAGGGCGATCCGGCCGGAAAGGAATTTGATGATTTGGTCGACGGCGTCGATCATTTAGTGAACATGGGCCTCGTCGATAAAAGTAAAGTTGGCGTCACGGGCGGATCGTACGGCGGGTACGCGACCGCGTGGTGCGCGACGAAATTTAGTGATCGATTCGCGGCGGGAGTGATGTTCGTCGGAATTAGTAATAAGGTTTCGAAGGTCGGCACAACCGACATTGCTAACGAAGAGTTTTACGTCCACGCGCGCCATCGCGTCTGGGACGACTGGGATTTATTCCTAAAGAGAAGCCCGATCTACTACGCCGATCAGTGCAAAACACCGTTATTAATTATGGGCGGCAAGGACGATCCGAGGGTCGATCCCGGGCAGTCGCGCGAAATGTATAGACATTTAAAGTTAAGAAGCAAAGCGCCCGTTCGATTAGTACAATATCCAGGCGAGCAGCACGGCAATCAAAAGGCGGCCGCGCGTCTTGACTATTGTTTACGAATGCTCGAATGGTTTGATTATTATTTACGGGGCATCGATCAGAAAGAAGGCGGGATGCCGGCCTTTGAACTCTCGTACGACGATCCCGACGCAATACCACAAAAGAAATAGTAAAATTCATGAAATTTGAACTTCAACCGTCCTTGCGTGTTCTCGAAGCGACGCCCGCGACCGTGCGCGCATTATTAACCAATGCGGGGGAGCCGTGGATTCATAATAATTACGGAAAAGATACGTTCAGCCCGTTCGACGTCGTCGGACACTTCATTCACGGCGAAAAAGCCGACTGGATCCCGCGGCTCGAAAGATTACTACAATACGGCGAGTCGCGCGAATTTGACGCGTTCGACCGCTTTGCACAATTCAAGGACAGCCAGGGCAAGTCGATCCATGATCTTTTAGATGAATTTACAATTCTGCGCGCGGAGAGTCTTAGGAAACTGAACGCGGCCTCGATCACGAACGACAAGTTACAATTACGCGGCAAGCATCCGACGCTCGGAACGGTTACGTTAGAGAATTTATTAGCAACGTGGGTCGTCCACGATCTCAACCACATTTCACAAATCACGCGCGCGATGGCCTATCAGTACAAAGCCGAAGTCGGGCCGTGGCGCGCTTATTTAGGAATACTTCAGAGTTTTCAGAGTTAGTGTGGTGAGCCAGTGATTTCATACAAAAGTCTCGACCCTCGAAACCGCTGCCTTCGTTGCGCATCCTCGGAATAATATATAAATATTCCTGCGTCAGCGCGCCTCGCCAGCGATTCCGAGTGCCGTCGGCTTTTATACGCTATCTCTGGCGCACCACACTAGTTCCGGAACTCTTTTCCACATCGCCAAGGTTCGCCGCGCCTCGAGCCGAAAGGCGGGAGGCCGCTATGAATTCAGCGAACGCAAACCCGAACGATCCGCGGGCCTTTCCGGACCGGCGCCAGCGCGAGACCCCGATGTTGTCGCGTTACACTTTTTTCGGCGGAAAGCGTATGAGCCGAACCGCGGACACGTACACGGATTTGTATAGTACGCGCGCATTTGTAATGTTAATGCTGCTGACGGCGCTGAATATTATGGATGCGTTTTTTACGTTAGTATATCTTCAGCGCGGCGGCACCGAGGGCAATCCCGTCGCCGATTTTCTCATTCGGCAGGGCCCCAGTTTCTTTATATTTTCCAAAACGTTCATTATCGGCGGCGCGATTTGTATATTGTGTTTACACAAAAACTTCGGACGCGCGCGCGCCGGCATTGCGCTCGGAGTACTGCTGTACGTTTTGTTAACGGCCTACCACTTGTTCCTATTCTTCCGCGCGGACGTCGGGCAGATCCTGTAGCAGGCGCGCGCTCGGACGCGAGCGGCTCCGGTTTCGAGTAAGAATAGAATCGTTCTCACAATAGAAAGCTTTTCAAAGACCGGCGTTTCGGGGTTAGCTTTGCAAGTTTAGCTGGACTGCGAAAAACGTCGCGGACCCGCCTCCCGACTTCCAACCTCGTGCTCGCACCCAGTAAACGTAACAATTCGCGATTTCTCCGCGTACGCGGCGCGCGCGAGCATAATTTAAAGAATATTGATATAAATATTCCGCTCGGGAAGAGAACTGCTATTACGGGATTGTCGGGCAGCGGAAAATCGTCGCTCGCGTTTCATACCATTGCGCGTGAAGGATTCCGGCGATTCTTAGAATTGTCGGCGCTGTCGCAGCCGGGGGCATCTTCATTATTAGCATCGAGGCTTGCTAAGATTCGCCGGCCGGCCGCCGGCGCGATCGAAAATCTGCCTGCCGTGATCGCGGTCGGCCAGGGCGACCTCGTGTGCGGCCCGCGTACCACCGTCGGAACCGTATCCTTCATCACGCCCGCGCTGCGCGTTTTATTTGCAAGATTCGGAACGGCCTGCTGCCCGAAATGTAAGAATCCGCGCCCGGTGAAAACAACGGCCGGCGTCGTGCGCGAATTGTTAACAGAACGCGACGGCGCCGCGGTGCGAATTTTAGCGGAAGTGCGCGCCGAACCGCTTGCCGGAGTATTAGCATCATTGCCGCAACGCGGCGTGCTGCGCGCATATCTACAGATGCAATCGGGCGAGCCGCGCGAATTATTGTTAGATGAGGACTTTACAATTCCGGCGGGTGTTGCGGCAGCGTTCGCCGTCGTCGATCGCGTCACGGTGCGCGGCGAATTAACGGGCCGCATTTCCGAATCGATCGAACGAGCGCTCGACCTCGGCGGCGGAACTGTAGCGTTGGAGCAAAATAGTAAAATTAGTTTTTATTCAACGGCGCGCGGCTGCCCGATTTGTAGAATTGAACTTCCCGTTCCGTCTCCCCGGCTTTTTGTAGCGTCGTCGCCGCCCGAGCTTGCGAACAGCGTGTTAATACAGAACACGCCATTCGCCGCGGCCGAAGCGTTCGAGATCGCCGATTTATATCATTGGATCAAACAACTACAATTTGACGGCGCGGGTTTTCGCGAGCTGCGCGACGAAATTGTAAACCGCCTCGACGCGCTGCAATCGTTAGGTTTGGGATCCTTAACGTTAGACCGCCGCGCCGCGACGCTCTCGTCGGGCGAAGCGCAGCGGCTTCGCACGGCGTCCGCGTTCGGCGCGCATGTGCGCGGCGCATTGTTTATATTAGATGAGCCGACGGTCGGCTGCCATGCGGAGGACCGCGAGCGATTATTACAAAAAATCGACGCCGTCCGCGACGCGGGCAACACGGTCATCATTGTAGAACACGATCTGGAAACCGTGGGTACGTCCGACTGGATTGTTGAAATGGGCCCGGGCGCCGGTGAACGCGGCGGAAATGTTATATTCACGGGAACTCCGGCGGAATTAGCGAATAACGCGGCGACGGCAACGGGGCCGTATTTAAACAATGTAAACTTGAAGACGCCGGCTCGTGGCGCTACAAAAAAATTCGAATCCTTTATAACCATTCACGGCGCGCGCGGACACTTCCTTAAGAATATAACAGTTCGGTTTCCGGTTGGCGCCATTTCTGTAGTCAGCGGCGTTTCGGGTTCCGGAAAAAGTTCACTTATATTCGGAACGTTAGCAGCGGCCGCACGGCGCGCGCTCACGGGCGAAGGCGATTCCGCCGAGGCGATGCTCGAACATGATACAATTTCCGGCCTCGACCGGTTCGCGCGAAGAGTAGTCATAGGCCCGAAACTGCCGCCGCGAAACGCGCGCTCGACGCCCGCGACCTATCTCGGCGCCGCGTCGGAACTGCGCGAATTATTAGCATCGACGCCGGCCGCGAAAATGCGCGGATTTGATAGTTCGCATTTTAGTGCAAATCGCAGCGGCTGGAGGAAGCGCGACGACGAGGCCGTGCTCGACGGCGGGCGCTGCGAGGCGTGCGCCGGCCTTGGCTACCGCGAAGTCGAACTCGAATTGTTAGAACCCTTAACTGTAGTTTGCGAAGTTTGTAAAGGATCGCGGTTTTCGACGCCGGCGTGTGAAGTGAAATGGAAGGGGCGTTCCATCGCGGATTGGTATGAAATGCCGATCGAGGACGCGGCTCGCGAATTGGAAGCAATCCCGGCGATGACTACCAATCTTCGCGCGGCGATCGCGCTCGGATTAGGATATTTACGATTGGGCGAACGCGCCGATTTGTTGTCGGGCGGGGAATTGCAAAGATTACAGATCGCGCGCGAATGGATCAAAACCGAATCGGCCGGCGCGGCGCTCGTGCTGCTCGACGAACCCACGCGCGGGCTCCACGCCGCCGATATTGAAAAATTACAATTCGGCCTGCGCGGATTAATACAAAAAGGACACACCGTTATTGTTGTCGAGCATTCACTCGAAATGATCACGTCGGCCGATTGGATCGTCGATCTCGGACCGGGAGCGGGACGCCGCGGCGGTTCCGTATTGTATGAAGGGCCGGCGGAATCGTTTGATTCCATCGAAGGTTCGGCAACGGCTCGCGCGCTGCGGCGTCGCGGCCAATATATATATCCAATCAAAGCGGCCGCGGGCCATGCTGCGAATGGGAATGGTAAAAATCACAATTCGGACGCGTTCATTCGCGTCGCGGGCGCGCGCGCGAAGAATCTTAAGAATGTGAATGTTGAAATTCCGATCGGTACGATGACGACGATTGCGGGGCCTTCGGGTTCCGGAAAATCGACGCTCGTATTTGATGTGATTGCGCGCGAGGCGCGCAGGCGATTCCTTGCAACGTTAGCCATTCCCGAGCGGGGCGCATTCGAACGGCTCGACCCGTCGGAGGTGGATGCGATGAGCGGCGCCGGCGCAACGTTAGCATTGAGCGATTTGCCGGCGGCGGTTCCGTGGGGCGAGGCGACCGGAATCTTAACGATGCTGCGTACTTTTTACAGTTTGTGCGCGGCGCCCGCGTGTCCGAATTGTAATAATCCGATGGAGCGCCGCGAACCGCGAGACGTTGCGGATGCGGCGATGGCGAGGCACGCGGGCAAGCGTGTCCGAATCTTAGCATCGGTTCGCTGTCTGAAAGGCGAGGATCCCGCATTATTTATAAAGAGACTTCAGGCTCGGGGATTTGTGCGCGCGCTGGTCAGGGAAACCGAAGAACGAATTGAAGCTACAAATAAGAATATCAGTCATTTATTAACGAAGAACGAGCCGCTCGAAATTGTGATCGACCGATTACAATTAATCGGCGCCGACCTTCCGCGCATTCTCGACGCGCTCGAGGAATCATCCATTTCGGGCGGCGGGCGCGGAACGTTACAAATCCTCGACGGCGCCGCCGAGGTCGAGCGGCTCGCGTTCGACCGTCTCGGCGGGTGCGCGAATTGTGGCATTCGCATGGAGCGTGTATTTACGCCGGACGATTTTGCTAATATGACAAATAAAAAGACGAGCAACCCGTTTGCGGCGGGCGCGCAGTACCAGGGAATCTGCTGGCCAAACGAAGGCTGGACGGTTGCCGGTCTGGAACAATTGTTAGAATTGGATCGCGCCGGCGCAAACCCGGCCGGAATTGTATTATTACAATCGATCGGGCAGCGTCTCGCGGCGTGCCGCGTTTTTCTTAGCGCCGGCGATGCTCTCGCCGCGGACATGGGCCCGTCCGGCCGGGCCGCGTGGATTTCTGTAGCATTGGCGTGCGCGGCCCCTGGAAGTTGCATTCTCGTCGACGATCCCGCTCGCGGACTCACCACAGTTCTTGCAAATTCTATTGTTAAAAAACTGGAATTGGTGTGTGACGAGGAGAGGACTGTGATCGTGGCGTCGAACGATCCGATCTGTAGAAAAGCGTCGAATTGTATCATTACACTGGGTCCGGGCGCGGGCCGCGACGGAGGAAGCGTTGTTCCTAACGAAGAGATTCATACTGAAAGTTTGATACAATTGGATCCGGCGCCCGCAGGGCTGATCTATTCGGGCCTCGATCGCAAGGACATCCGCGTTCGCGAATCGTTGCCATGGAAAGGGAAACGCGCCCATCGCTTTATTGTTGGAATGGATCCCGTTGATACCAATGGTGCCGATACCGCCTGCGTCCGGCTCGGAGTGTTAGAATCAATCGCGGAATTGTTTAGTAAGACTTCGGAAGCGCGCGCGGCTGGATTTGATAGGAGACGATTTCAATGGAATCTGCCGCGCGGGAGCGGCCGCTGCGAATTGTGCAAAGGCACCGGGTTGTCGGCGCCTGACAGCGGCGCGTTTCTGAGCGAACGCTCGCCGTGCGAACTCTGCGGGGGAGATCGTTATGAACCGCGGACGTTAACAATTCGTTTGTACGGAAAGACGATCGCCGAGACATTACAACTCACGATTGCTGAAGCCGCGGAATTGTATCATGATCATCCGAAAATAACAAATAAGCTGCGGATTGCGTCGGGGCTTGTTCTCGGGCATATCCCGCTCGGCGCCGAGATCGGAGATACGACACATCCGCAATGGATACGATTCGAACTCGCAAACGCGCTCGCCGAAGCGCATCGCCGCGGCGAAATGCATACATCGATTTGGATCGCACGCGCGCTCGACGGATTGTTTGGATCCGATGCCGAAAAAGTAATACAAACGATCGCCCGCTATTGTCATGAAGGGGGCGAGTGTTATTTGTTTGATCCGCGCGAAAGAATGGATACTCGGGCATGGAAGGAGGCGGATTTGTGAAACCAAAATTTGGAAAGATAAAATTAGACAATCCGCTCATTATTGAAAGCGACCGCGCCGTGTGCGTGGAAGTCGACCACCCGCGCTATGAGGAAATTCGCGAGCAATTGTGCCGTTTCGCGGAATTGGAGAAAAGCCCGGAAAAGTTACATACCTATCGAATTTCATCCATTTCGATTTGGAACGCGGCGTCGCTCGGAATTGATGTAAGCGAAATCTTAACGTTTCTAAATAACAATTCCCGCTATCCGCTGCCGAAGACCGTCTCCGATCGAATTCATACATGGCACCGGAGGTACGGCGCGATTGGCCTCGAAAAGATAACAAAAGGCGCATTCGCCGGAAATCTGGCGGTGACCGCGCGCGACGCGGGCGTTTTCGCCGAAGCGCGAAAATTGAAAGGCATCGAATCGTTTATTATTGGAGAACTACAAAACGGATTTGTTATTCATGAAGATCACCGCGGATTACTAAAACAATTCCTGACCGACGCGGAATTTCCAGTCGAGGACGTCGCGGGATACGTCGACGGCGCGCCGCTCGAATTAAAATTAAGATCCTCGACTCGCGCCGGCCGCGCATTCGCGATTCGTAAATATCAAAAAGAGGCCGTCGACGCGTTCTACGCCGAAGGTTCGGTGCGCGGCGGATCGGGAGTTGTAGTCTTGCCGTGCGGCGCCGGGAAGACGGTCGTCGGACTCGCGACAATGGAAAAGTTAAAAACGTGTACGTTAGTATTAACAACGAGCTCGGCGGCCGTTCACCAATGGCGCGGCGAAATATTAGATAAAACGACGCTCGACGCGTCCGAAGTCGGCGAGTACACCGGGGAAAAGAAAGATTTGAAACCGGTGACGGTGACGACCTATCAAATGTTAACGTACCGCCGCAGCAAGACGGGGCCGTTCAAACATTTTAGTATCTTTGAAGAACGCGACTGGGGATTAGTTATATATGATGAAGTGCATTTGTTACCCGCGCCGGTTTTTTCAATTACCGCCGGATTACAAGCAAGGCGCCGCATGGGGCTCACCGCGACGCTCGTGCGCGAGGACGGCCAGGAGACGCGCGTGTTTTCATTAATAGGACCGAAACGTTATGAAGCGCCGTGGCGCGTGCTCGAGCGCCAGGGATTTATAGCAACGGCGCATTGTAAAGAAGTGCGCGTGCCGCTCGATGCGGCGACGGGCCGCGAATACGCGGCGTCGGGGCGCCGTGAACAATTTCGCGTCGCGTCGGAGAATCCGTCAAAGTTAACAACCGTCCGATATTTATTAAATCTGCATTGTAAAGATCATACATTAATTCTGGGGCAATACCTGGATCAGTTACATCAATTCTCGAAGGATTTGAACGCTCCGCTGATCACAGGCGCCACGCCCAACGACGTGCGCGAACAGTTATATGCCGAGTTTCGCGCGGGCAGGATTCCGGTTTTGATCGTTAGCAAAGTCGGAAATTTTGCCATCGATCTGCCCGACGCAAATGTAGCAATACAAATATCGGGCACCTTCGGTTCGCGGCAGGAGGAGGCTCAGCGCCTCGGGCGCGTGCTGCGCCCGAAGACCGACGGCCGGCCCGCTATTTTTTATTCTGTAGTATCGGCGGATTCGCGCGAGCGCGAGTTCGCCGAGAAACGCGAACGATTCTTAACAGAACAGGGTTACACCTACGAAATTGTAGATTCAGAAAAACTTCTTTCAAACGGCGCAGCAGGAATGAATACAACAAATGTTACTACAAAAGGAGTCGTCGCGTGAACGACCTTCGTTTCGATCCGGACGCTACCGGCGGCGATCTATTCAATTCGTTTACTCTGAAGGGATTCGTCGACCGTTTTTATGCCAATCGGCCTAAGACAACAATAAACGGAAACCACTCCGAGAAATCGCGCGTTCATGAAACCTATAAGTTATATGCGGACGAGCGCGCGATTCTTGCGCGGCTGCGCCGGCTGCCCGCGCCGATGAGCGAAGTTGTAGTGAAGGCCGTCGAGGAATTCGGCGGAGTTTTGCCGCGTTCGATTTTCGAAAGATTAGATATTAACAATGGCGTCTGGCAGCCGGACGTTTGGAAGCAGGAATTAGAATCACACTTTCTCGGAACTGTTAAAGATCTCTCACTCGGACCGTACGGAATCCATGCGAGCGAAGAAGCGTTAGTCATGTTCCATGAAGTTGTGATGGCAAAATTAAAATCCCTCTCGACGGAGCGGCCGGCACAGGTCGTTCACGAAGTGGAAATGGGCGTAGACTTAGTCAGCGACATCACGCGATTCTTTGCATTTCTACAGGACGAGCACGTGCGCTTCACCGTCCACGGCGAATTGTTTAAGACTTCTGAGAAGCGGCTCGCCGACCGTTTTGTACCCGGCATCGATCCGCATTCGAAGGAACCGTCGGCGCACGAAGTATTAGATTTTATTTATCGCTTCTGCACGGCGGAGCGATTGATACATAAAACGGGCGAGAGATCGTATACAATTTCTGACAAGGGCGCGCAGTGGGAAAAGAAGTCTTTAATTGATAAACAGCAGGATTTGTTACGATTCTCAATCGAGGAGCGGCATCTCGCGGGCGACGCGTTCCACCAGGTGCGCCTGCGGAAATATTGTATTCGTTATTTGAAGCGTCTCGAACCTGAGCAATGGTACGACGCGATGTTTTTACCATTTATCGCGCGCAATGCTTACGTTGCGGGAATGGATCCAAAGACGGTCGAACAGTTCTTTACAGTTCGAAATCAGCACAGCGACAAGCCGTCGCCGCTCGAGGATTTGCAACAAATGGGCTGGAACCTTTTATTGTGGGTTCGGCGCCGGTTGTCATTATTAGGAATCGTCGATCTCGGGCTCGATTCCGTCGGGCGCCCCGTCGCGATCCGGCTGAGCCGCATGGGCGCGAAATTGTTAGGAGTTCTTCCGCAGACCAGTTTTCGCGCGGGCCACAGCCATTTAATT
This sequence comes from Planctomycetota bacterium, assembly GCA_046160785.1. Lineage (GTDB taxonomy): Bacteria > Planctomycetota > UBA1135 > UBA1135 > JACQFD01 > JACQFD01. The sequence goes on along the minus strand of JBJXHE010000005.1, from coordinate 9,221 downwards.
GTAAATCCAAATTTTGAAATTGTATTATTACCGGAAGGCGACGAATTCGAACTCGCGCACGCGCTCGACCGTTTCTGTATTCGTAAGAAACACGAAGTGTTGTATCATTACGAAATAACAGAAGAGAGTTTCAAACGCGGCCTGCGCGACGGAATGAAAGTCTCCGAAATGCAAAATATACTTTCCCGCCACGCGCGCAGCCCGCTTCCGCAAAATATTATATTTTCGATTCACGAGTGGGCGGAACGCGCGGGCGTCGTCTGGCTCGAAGGCATGTCGCTGCGTTCCCGGCACGCGGGCGCAATCGACCGGCTGTTCAACGCGCCCAAAATCGCATCACACGTCGCCGACCGTCCAAGCTCCGATTTATTAGTATTGCGCCATGGCACAAATCTAACGGATATCCGCGGCGTCGCGCGCGAACTTGGCCTTTCGATTGAACGTCCCTGACGACCTCTTTACAGTTCGTTTCCCGTCCTTTCAGAACATTATTTGCAATCATGAATCCAAACATTAACGTGCCGGTCCCACGAGGAAATATGCAATCGACCCAAAATGATCTTCGCAGAAGACTACGATTTTTTGCGGTGTCCGACGGAAAAGGTGATGTTCTCCGGCTTGAGCGTGTCGCGCTCGCAGCGGCGCTCGGAGGCGTCACGGCGATTTGTATTCGCGAGCCGCAAATTCCAACGCACGAAAAAGTAGCATTGACGCGTTCTCTTGTGGAAACGCTGCGGCCGCACGGCGTTTTAATTATTATGAATGACCGGCTCGACGTCGCGATGGCGGCGGGCGCCGACGGCGCGCAACTCGGATTCCGATCGCTGCCGCTCGACGTGGCGCGTCGCACGGTTCCGCGCGACTTTTTGTTAGGTTTCTCCGCGCACGAGGGCGACAACCTCGACCGCATCGCGGAAGGCGGCGCCGACTTTGCTTTTATCGGGCCTATTTTCGAAACGCCGAGCAAACGCGGATTTAAAGATCCGATCGGCGCGCAAAAGTTACAGGCGATTTCCGCGTCGACGCGCCTGCCAATGGTTGGTATTGGCGGAATTGATGCAACCAATGCGGGAATGTTGCGATTACCGAATATTACAGGTATCGCCGTCGTGCGCGCGATTTTTGAATCAGCGGATCCTACAGCTTCAGCTCGCGAGATCCGGGCGCAGATTGGTTAATAAACGTTCCTATCAAATAACAAGCGGCTGATATTAATAAACGCGCGTCGCGATATCGTCGCCTTTTGAGAAGCGGTCGTTCGCCGTCGTCTCTAATATTCCATTCGGACCGGCACTCACACACCAAATATACAATTCTGGATCGCCGACCGCCGTCACTACAATTGCGTTGCCCCACGGATCGGGCAGCACGTCCTTGAGATAAGGGCCCTTCCACGTTCCGAGGATCGAACCCCTGAGGCGGGGCGGCGTCGTTTTCGAGGCGAGCGCGTCGAGCTGAAAAAGATTTGCAGACTCCAAATCCTGGGGCGCTGTGCCAGTGCCTACAAAAGATCCGTAGCCGCCTTGGGCGGGGGGCATACGTGTATCCTTCAAAAGCATTGTGATTGCGCGGGCCACTTCTTCGGTCTGCGAGCGGGCCGTCGCACCCTGTGCGAATACGAGTTCGCGTTTCGCAATGGGAATAACGATCGCCACGAGGCTACACATCAAAACCAGCACCAGTGCCGTCTCGACGCGAGTAAATCCTAATTGTTGTTTCATCCCGCGTGCGCTATCGGCGGACGGCCATTCGTTGCTGGAGGTTGCCACTATTTCTGAATCATTTTCCGACTCTATGCCGGACCCTACATCTATTTCCGACGTGGAAATTCACCGCTGGCTTCGGGAATTAACAATTCCGAGCAGCGATGTCTTGCTTGGCATCGGGAGCGACTGCGGCGTCGTGCGCTGGCGAAGTCGAAATGTAGTGATCAAAACCGACCCGGTGATCGAAGGCATCCACTTTGAGCGCGGTTTTCGCGACGCGGGCGCAATTGTGCGAAAGGCGCTTGGCCGCGTGGCTTCTGATTTCGCAGCGGCCGGCGCGTTTCCTAAATTTACAATTGCATCTGTAGTTTTTCCGAAGGGAGAGACGCGCGTTTTTGTTAAGAATCTGCTGCGAAAGATACAATTGGAATCGCAGCGGTATTCAGCGCCGCTCGTCGGCGGCCACACGGGTTTTACGCATGGACGCGAACTTGAAATCCACGCCACGATGATTGGCGCTTGTTACAAAAACGTGATCGGGCGAGGCGGCGCGAAACCAGGCGACGTCATTCTTGCGACGGGAACTTTCGGCGGCTCACGTCTTGGCCGGCACCTGCGTCCGGAGCCGCGGCTCACGGAGATGTTTACAATTGCGACACGCGTTTCCGTCCACGCTGCAATTGATGTATCCGATGGTTTTTCGCTCGACCTCGCGCGCCTTTGCGAGATGTCCAGGGTAGGTGCAATTGTTAAAGGAGACGCGATTCCGTGTTCCGCCGCCGCGAAGCGCCTGGCAAAGAAACGGGGACAGTCCCCGTTATTTCATGCTCTCTCGGACGGAGAAGACTACGAATTGCTCATTGCCGTTTCGAAGCGCGACGCCGCGCGGGCCCTCCAAATCGCGAAGCAAAAAGGTTTTTTGTTAAATGAAGTCGCAGAATTAACAAGCGATCGTTCGCTTTGGTTAGTCAATGACGGCGTCCGCAGGCCGCTTCAACTTCGCGGGTTCGTTCAACGTTCAAACTCCTAATAGTCATAACGTTTCCCTTTCTTAAGACTTCTATTAAACTTTAACCGCCCACTCCACTGCATCGCTTGGAATTTGCCACCCATTCGCCGCTCGAAACAGAGCAGCTCGCCGGATTATTAGCTTCGGCGCTGCGCGCGGGCGACGTCGTGACCCTGTCGGGCGGCCTCGGCGCCGGGAAGACTACATTTGTTCGCGGCGTGTTGCGAGCGCTCGGATTCGGCGGCCGTGTGCTTTCACCGACGTACACGCTCGCGGCGCAGTATACAATTGCGGATCTTGATATTTATCACTTCGACGCGTACCTCGCGGAAAAGCAGCATCAATTTCTTGTGGAGGGCGGCGCGGAATTGTTATTTGGCAAATCAATATCCTTTATCGAATGGCCGGAAAGGCTGCAAATCGCGCTTCCCGAAAGCCGTATTGATATAACTATTTCCGAAGGCGCGGAACCAAACGACCGAATTTTTGTAGTGGAAGGCCGCGGCGAACGCGGAAAGGATTTGTTATTAACAAACGCGGAGGCCGCCCGATGAACCTTCGTTCGTTTTTTAGAAAACATCCGCCCGAGCCGAATTTGAAAGCCGCGAACGCGGACGGCTCCGAAGCTACAGATCCGCTCACGCGCTACCGCGGCGGCGAAATGTCGGCATTTGATGAAATGGTAGAATCGTTCGCTCCGCGCATCGTGCGCGTGTTCCGGCGATTCGGCGCCGACCCGTCGTCGGCCGACGACCTCGCGCAGGAAGTTTTTGTTAGATTATACAAAACAAACGCACACTACGAATCGCGCGGCCGGCTCGAAGTTTACTTATATCGCGTCGCTCGAAATGTATGGATCGATTGGAAGCGAGTTCAATTATCGCGCGGGGGGCTTCGTTCGCTCGACGTGACGCTGCCGGATTTCCCGGAGCCCGTGCTTTCACTGCTTGCGCATCCCGCCGCGGGCCCGCTCGAAACATTAACAGGCCGCGACGCCGCGCGCGTATTATCAATGTTACTAAAACGCCTTCCCGAAGGCGAACGGCTCGTTCTCGAATTATCCATATTTGAAGGGCTGCGTTATTCCGAGATTTCGGCGGCGCTCGAGATTCCCGAAGGAACTGTTAAATCGCGCGTCTTCAACGCCGTTCGCCGTCTGCGCGTGTGGGCGTCGGAGGGAGAATTATCATTATGAGCGACGAAATCATTCATAATAATAACGAATTTGAGTCAAACCGCGATCCGCAGATGTGCGATCGCGCCGCTCGGTTATTAGTGCATTCGACGGCGTGTGCTTCGGGCGCCCGCGAGATCGGCGATGCCGACGAAGAATTCTTAGCAAGTCATTTGAATCATTGCGACGCGTGCCGCCTCGAGGCCGTCCAGCTGGGCGAAGTGATTTCACAATTGCGCAACTGGAATACACGAATGGGCGGGCCGTCGCGCCGCTTCCGCGATCGCCTGCGCACACGACTCCATAACGAACGCAATGCAACAGTTCCGAAGGATTTTGCAACGCTTTACCGCGAGATGCCGTTTGGCAATTCTACAAAAGCGAATGTTAACGTTTCGACCGGAAACAAAGTTACAAATGTGGCGGGTGCCGTTCCGCGCAGATCCTCGCTGCCGGCTCCGCGGTTTACAAAGAGCAGCCGCCGATCGTTATTATTGACAATGCTGGGCCTCTCGCTGGCATTAAATGTATTTTGGATTGTGAACCGTTTCGGAACGCGCGAAGTCGCCGCGAAATCGCAGACGGCGGCCGTCGTCGCAAAGCAATCGTTAGAATCGCGTTTGCTAAGACTGCGAAATTCACAGGGGCGCGACGGACTTATTGATAGCGATCCCGTGACGACCGCGTGGTGGCTCATCGCGGAATCGCGCGCCGCGGCGCAGCAATTATCTGTTACAACTCCGAGTAAATTATCCATTGAGTCGGCTCGGAACGCGCTGCGCCAAAGCGCACAAACGCAAAGCTACAGTTCACACGAGGCTGCGAGTTTTGTGATCGCCACGGGCTTGAACGACTCGGCGATCGTATTTACAAATACGGAAGTTCTTACAAATAACGGCAGCGACTCGAAGGCGCCGTCTTCGGATGCTTCTATTCAGAATATCCGAACGAAACACCGGGCAGACTCGCCCGCGTTCGACGTGTCGGTCGCCACGCGCCAGGTCGCACACGCGTCGCCCGGCGAGCCATTATTAGCCAATTCGGTCGGATTGTTAAATTTCATGTCCGCGTCGAAAGCTAATAAAGAAAAATTTGCGTCGATCGTTTTTTCGGAAGTCTCGTCCGAGTTTTCAAAAACCGACCCCAATCTTGTTAAGAATCAGTCGATCTCCCGTTTGATGGAAATGCGCGCGTCGTCGCTGCGCGCGGAGGCGTTGTGCGCGCTCGCGACCGCTTCGCTCATCGCGGAATAGTACACTCGTGATGCGTGCTCTTTTGATAGGAGCGCTTTCAGTCAGTGCCCTTTTGATTTTGGGGTGCGCGCCGAGGCCGGCGGTTGTTAACGAAACGCTGCCGAATCGTTACGAATCAGTAAAACCGATTCCCGCGCCAGGCGAATCGTTATTAACAAAAGCCGAACGTTTAAAGGACATTCGCTTCTTTACAGAAATCGGCCGCCAGTTCGTCGCGCCGTCGCGCGCAATCGTCGTTGGAACTGTTAAATCCGCGAACCGCCTGCCCTCGGGGCCGCTCATCGCGCGAATTGAAGTATCCAATTGGATTCGAACTATTAAATCGGGAGATGATACAGTTCGCGTTATTATTGTATCCGATCGCACGGGTGCACTCGAAGCCGCGGCGCAGACGGTATTTTTATTTTTAGATAAACCGGAGGGGGAGACCGACTCGATTCTTCCGCTGCTGGCCGCCGCGTCGGGCGATCCCGAAACGATACAATTGCGGTCAAGGTGGGTTGCCGAAGACTTGCGAATCTCTGAGCTCGAACCGTACGCGCGGCGTGCGCGTGAAACCAAAGATCGCTTGATGCGCATGCTGCAGTCCAAATTGTCGTTTGAGCGCACCGCCGCGCTGCGCGACACGATGTTACTGATCGAAGAGGACGGCGGAGTCTTCGAAGCGGCCGACGCGCCCGTATTTGTAAGGATGGCCGGACAACAAAAAGACCGCGACTTTGGGCTTCGATTATTAGATATTGCCGAGATGATCCGGCAGCGAGCGCCATCGTAAATTGGCGGCGCCCTGTTATAGTCTCCCGCCGGCCGAGCGAGTGTGATCAACAAAACCCAAAATGATACTAATCGCGATTATTTCTATTTTTGCTTTGCAGGATCCGGCGAGCCGTCCCCGCACCGAAAAAGTATTTGATTTATCCATTGACGACGCGGTGCGCCGCGCGGTCGCTCAAAATCCGGCTCTCGCCGCGTCGCAGTTCAATGTATCCGCTGCGGCCTACGGAATTGATGAAACATTAGGAGCCTTTGAACCGGTTGCATTCTTCAATCCGCGATTTGATGATTCGACACGGCCGACCGCGAGCGCTCTCGCGGGCGCGCAGCGCCTCGAGTCCATCACAGCACATTTGGATACAGGCATCCGCCAAACGCTGCCGACGGGCGGCTCCTATTCATTAACATTTCAAACGGATAAAACGCGAACTAACAATTCCTTCAGCACGCTGAATCCGTCAACGTTTTCTACATTTAGTTTAACATTCACGCAGCCGCTTCTGCGCGGCGCGTGGACGGGCTACGGGCGCATTCCGCAGGCGAAGGCCGAGGCCGCGCGCGACCAAGCCGCGGCGGATCGAGAGTTTCTTGAAATTGATATTATTACACAAGTTCATAACGCGTACTGGGATTTAGTCTTTACAATCGCCGACCGCGACGTCAAGCGCCGTTCATTAACATTAGCGGAGCGGCTTCTCGAAATTAATCGTAAGAAAGTCGACGAAGGCTTGCTCGCCGAAGTGGAAATTTATCAAGCGCAGGCGGACGCCGCCACGCGCCGCGAAGCATTGTTAACAGCGGAGAACGCGATCCTCGCCGCGGAAGATGTCTTAAAACAATTGTTATTTCCGTTTGACGACCGCGCGGAATGGTCGTTTCAAATACGGCCGACGAGCGCGCCGCCGCCGCCGGGATCATTATTAATACCAAACTGGGAAGACGCTCTCTCGACTGCTTATAATTTGCGGCAGGATTTGTTACGTTCGCGCCTTGAAATTAAGAATCGCGAACTCGATGTCGAAGCGCGCAAACGTGAATCATTGCCGCGCGTTGATTTTGTAGGAAGCGCATCGGACGCGGGCCTCGGCCGCGATCCGGATCAAACCTTTCGCGATATTGGTAAAGTTACATTTCCCTCGTATTCCATAGGATTAGCCATTGAAGTTCCGCTCGGCAATCTCACGGCGCGCTCGCGCGAACGGCAGGCGGAAGTATTAGTATCCGTCGCGCGCCAGAATTTAAGAACAAATGAGCTGCAGGTGGCGCGTGAGGTCCGCGACGCGGTGCGGCAATTAACTTTTGGAGTTGAGAAAATGAATGCGACGCGTGTCTCGCGCGACTTCGCGGAAAAACAGTTGCAAGCGGAAGAATTAAGATTCGACCAAGGGTTATCTACTAATTTTGAAGTCTTATCACTTCAACGTGATCTCGCGCAGGCATTAACAAATGAACAGCAGGCGATTCTTGATTATGCAAAGGCGGGAATCGCACTGGAAAAGGCCGTTGGGACTCTCGCGGTAAAGTAGAGATTTGGTTCAAGCTAATATCGCGTCTTTATCATAAATTTAGGAAACCTTTTGCAGCACGGCGATCGTCGTGTTCTTCGTTCCCCGCAGCGAAACCCTCTAACGCTCATTGTTAGTTCTCTGCACTTTTGGAGATAAACATCCATGTCCACCCTCCGATCCCTCGCAGCATTCGTTGCTGCAGCGATTCTTACAGTCTCCTCGGCGTCCGCTCAGGGTTGTTTTGTCGATGACGGATTCCACCTCCCGGGAGCGTGCTGCGCACCAGCCTTCCCGAATCTCCCGCAGTTTCCGGCGATGACGATTCCGTCGCTCGGAGCTTGTTTCGAAAACTGTAATCCAATCCAACAGTTTCAATCCAAGATTGACATCTCGCCGCAAGGCCAGTTCTTTTGCGATGTCTTCCTTTCGCAAATTACAATTACAGGATTAGTCAATACAAATCCTGCATTATTAATAAGTAAATACTCGCGCACGTGGTTTGAAATTACGCCGACCGGAGCCCAGCGCCAAGTCTGGCGCTTCTTAATTAATGTTGATATTAACTATATTGTTCCGGCCACCGCGACCGCGCCGTGCCCGTATCCGAAGACAGCATTAAACGGGCTCGCGTGCCATTTTATTGGTAGTCTTGATTATGCGCGCGACTGCGGAACCGCAGGGGCGTTCAGCGCCGCGATTAATTTAACACATCTTTGCGGCGATTTTATGCATAACCAATTCAGCCTGCAGCCGATTACGCCGAATCCGAACCCGAATCATATGTATTCATTTGTCGGCCCGACGCCATTTATTTATGGTTTCGCACCGGTGCCTTCGGGTGTTATCACGGCCGATGCCGTCCGCAGCAATCGCTACAATTTCGTAACTTCGCCACTTCAGTGGGATTGTTTAACGGAAGTGCCCGTCACACCCGGCGGATTATTAAGTTCGCAACAGCAACATTGTGCGTGCGAAGATCCGACGCAGCCGAGCCTCCCGCTTTGGACGAATCAAACGTTAAACTTTAATTATGGTTGCAACTTTCCGGGACCACTGCCCTTTTCATTAATGCCCTTCTTCCTGGCTCCCGCGACCGGCCTGCGATGTTTAACATTAGGGCGCTACGCGGTTCCTGCCGGCTCATATCCCGGTCCGGAATCCGTTAATTTATATATGGGCCTCGCGACCTCGCAGGATCCCTGCGTTGCAAATGCGTTTCCGTTCCATTTGATAACAGGCGTAGGAACCGTCGGCGGCGATCAGGCGTTTATTGTTAATCAGCAAATTTCCACTGCGCCGATTCCGACGACCCAATTCTTAGATTTGGAAAACGTGCTCGTTCTCATTGGCGGACCTCCATATATTGCAATTGGAATCGGCGGCATTTTCCTGTCGACGCAATTGTGGCAGTTGAATATGTAAGAACGGTTTTTTGATATCACCGTTTTGTTATGAAGGGAGGCGGACGAAAGTTCGCCTCCTTTCGTTTATGAATTGAGCGGGAGTGTGTGAGGAATTGTAATTATGCGATTATTAGGGACAGGACCTGATCGCGTCCGGGTGGCGCGTGCTCGCCCGCCTAAACCGTGGCGCCGGAATATTAGTTAAACAAAACGCGCCTGGACCGCTGCCGCGCACGGCGATACGAGACGCCTTCTTCCGCGCACAATTCTTGCATTATTGGGGGGCGAGCTGCGCCCGCGCCACCCGAACGCGATTTGTATGGTTTCGTGAAAGAAGCATTCGAGCCACAATTGGTCTTGTGGGGACCACGGCGCGACGCTACTAAACGACGCG
>JBJXHE010000004.1:0-9889 GCA_046160785.1 Planctomycetota bacterium | reverse complement strand
CTTACTATTCAAATCGCGCCAAAGGACAAGCGAGCGTATTTGATTGAATGACCCCCTGACGGAAACTACATAAACGCGCCTCGCGCGTTTATGTAGTTTCCGCCCTGTCCCCCCAAAGCTGCTCGTGGGCTAATTCACTGATACGTAACAATTCGCGTAGTGTTCACGCCGGCGCAGCTCGCCGTGGTGCGCGGAAGAAGTCGTCTCGTATCGCCGTGCGCGGCAGCGGTCCAGGCGCGTTTTGTTTAACTAATATTCCGGCGCCGCGGTTTAGGCGAGCGAGCACGCGTGAACACTACGCGTTCCTAGCCTCTTTAACTGTAAACTAACAATCCCAACCCCAACACTAACTCTACCCGCCGCCCGCCTCCGGCGCCGGTAAATATCCGCCCGCCGGCGCCTCAACCGGCGACTCCGGCAATTCGCCGTCGTAATGTAAATATTGCCGTACCAAACCTATCAATTCCGCCCGCGAGCTGACGCGAACACAATGCTCGCGGAATCGCGCACCTCCCACCACGCCGCGCGAAAAATCCGACGCGAGCCGCCGCATCATTCGCATTCCGAGCGGTTCGCCGTAGAGCGTCACGACGCCTTCCATCAATTCCAATACTACTTTTCCGACCTCTGAAGCGGGCGGAGTCCACGTGCCCGTTTCGCCGGCGAGAGCGCGCGTGATTTGATAAAATAACCACGGACGTCCGAGCGCGCCGCGCCCGATCGCGATCGCGTCAACTCCGCCTTTTTGAAACATATCAAATGCTTCTTCGACGGAGTCGACGTCGCCGTTTCCAAAAACGGGAATTGTAACATTACTTTTAACGTCGTAAATGAGTTCACGGTCGGCGCGCCCCGAATATAACTGTTCGCGCGTTCGGCCGTGGACGGTGAGCGCCGCGACGCCTGCTGACTCGAGCGCCTTCGCCATTTCGGGCGCATTGCGATTGTTAGCATCTAATCCGGCGCGAATCTTAACAGTTACCGGAATGGGGCTCGCCTGCACCATTTTCTCGATCATTCGCGCCGTTTCTGTAGGATTGCGCATAAGCGCGCAGCCGGAGCCGCCGGACGTAATCTTATGAACGGGGCAGCCCATGTTGACGTCAACGATATGAAACCCGAGATCAGCAACAATCTTCGACGCCTCGCTGAGATCGCTCGCGTCGCTGCCAAAGAGCTGCGCGCTCACGGGAGTCTCGGACGGCGCGCGATCGAGCAGGCGTTTTGTTTTGTCGTTATTTGTGACGAGCGCTTTGGCGCTCACCATTTCAGTAGTCGTGAGCGCGGCTCCGTAGCGGCGCGCGAGAACGCGGTAGGCCAGATTCGAAAAACCCGCCATGGGCGCCAGAGCGAGCCGCCCCGGAATTGTAACATTACCAATCGTAAACGCGCCCGCGCGCGGCGCCGCCGCCGGGCGATCCGTGAGGTTTGGAACGGCGTTCGCTAACGTAGCGCCAACAACCGTAGTTTCGGTAACCGTAGTCAAAGTGAAATTCCGCCCCATGAATATACGTGAAGTGATGAACGGCAAGAGTGCTCTGTTCGTCGCGTTGTTAATAATCGCGAGTTGCTCCCAGAATCATTCGGAGAGCAACTCGAAGCCGCCGGCCGGTTCGCCAGAGGGAGCGAAGGCTACAAATCCGCAGCCGGCCGCAAACGTCCAGGCGCAGACGAACGGCGTCGCGACCGGGCCGAGCCTTCCGGACACGCTCAGCCCATTAAAAGATCTTGATCGTTTTTATGATGAAAACCCGGCGGATCTTTACGCTCGCTGGGCGCAAAAACTGATCGCGGACGGGCAGGAAGCTAAGAATTTTGCAATACAACAATTAGGCGCGGCGGGGGAGGCTGGCGTCGGCGAAATTCTCAAAGTATTTGAAGACTACAATTCGCGGTCCGGGTATTTCGGTGCGGTCACGAATTGTTGCCAGGCGATCGCGGCTACAAAAACGAGAGACGCGCGCGCGATCGACGCGATGGTGCGCGCGCTGAAACACGAGTCGGGAACTGTAAGATCGGAAGCGTCGCGAACGTTAGGAATCCTGCGCGATCCGCGCGCGTTGCAACCGTTAAAGGAAGCGTTTTTTATTCATAACGTTGAACAGCGAAAATTAGTTGTCAAAGCGATTGGTAGTCTTGATTCGCCCGAAGTCGACGCGGCGTTATTTGATATTATCTCATCCGAGACGGTGGCGCAGGCGTTCCGCGAGGCCGCGGTTCAAGCGCTTTCGCTGCGCCCGCTCGGCGGCGCGGAATTGTATCTTCGCAAAACGCTAACTATGCCTTCGCCCCTCAAGGAGGCGGCGCTCATTGCGCTCGTTCCGACTCGCGATCCTGATATATTACAAAAAGCGCGCGCTCTGGCATCCGATCCGACGACGGTTTTTTGTAGTTTTGCGTCGATCGCGCTTGCTAAGAATGGCGATTATGAGTTTGCAATCAAAGGTCTGCGCGACGCCGATTCAAGCGTGCGCCTATTGTTAGGATTGGTGTCGATTCGCGGCGGCATCGAAGCCAAAATGCCGGAGGGCGAATTACGCACTAAAATTATCGAAGCGCTGCGCGCGCGAGAGAACGACGAGAACCTGGAAGTTGCCGTCGAGGCGGTGCGTTTATTAATAAAACTCGGCGAGACGCCGGAAGTGGCCGAGGATCTGAGAGACTTACAATCCGAAGACGCTACAAAATTTTCACGCGCGCTCGATTTGTTAACAGATCTACAAATCGCCGACCGGCGCGCGACAAGAACGATTGTTGAAAAGATGCATGCCGCGCCGATGAATCGCAAACGCGGATTCGCACAGGCGCTCGGGCGCCTCCGCGATCCCGCCGCGGTGCCGGATCTCGAACGCTACTTATCCGGGCCGTCGGGATTCGCGGACGGAATCTGGTTTTGTGATTATGCCGCGCAACAATTATCCAATCTGGGCGAGCCGGGTTTTCGCGCGCTCGAGCGCGCGCTGAAAACGAATCCCGAACCGGCACGGCGCGTTGGGCTTGTCTCGGGCGTCTCGTTTTGTAGCGAACCGAAAAAGGACATCGCCGCGTTACTACGAAAAATCGCCGCGGATCAGGCCGAACATCCGGAAGTGCGCGCGGTCGCAATTCGATATTTACCTTTGTTAGAAAAGAGCGAGTGCGTTGCGTTTCTTAAGAATTGCCTCGCCGCCGAACCAAACTGGCAGATTCGCCGTTTATTAAATTCAACTCTCTTTCTGTATTTTTAACGTGTATTTTTAGTCTTGTTGAATTCTTTCCTGCTATCTATCAATTAGTCGTGCAGCAGCACGGGCGTGGATTCCCAGATCTCTCCGTCTTCGCCGCGGTCTGAATAATTTAATTTAGCGGGATTCGACGCAACGCTGGCCGTCTTCGCGCCGCCCAATGCTAACGATCGCGCCGCCGACCATTTCGGCGCGTTCGAAAGCCCGGAGTATCGATTTAACAAATTCTTACTTTCAAATAATCCGGTTACGCCGGAGGATCGTAAGTATCCCGACGGATCCATAATAAACGTGCTCGCACCGGTGCGTCCGCGCTCCTCGGGCCACGCGTATACAAAAAACCGATTTTTTGCCGGATCGACCGACGGATCGCGCGGGTCGGCGACCGGATCGCCTGAACGCGAAATAAAGAATTGTTGAAAGTAGTAACCGTGCCGCACGAGGATCATGCCGCGGTCGCGGACGGCCGAGTCTTCGAGGCCGAGACCCGAACGTAACAATTCGTCGAATGTACCAAATCGCGCCGCGCCGCCCGCGTGCGTCGACGCGCCCTTTTCAAAGTATCGAATTTGAAATTCGCGGACTCGCGCTAATGTTTCAATCGCGCTCTCGGTATTTGTAGAAAGCGTAATCCCGCGCAAAACGGGAACGGAGAGTCCGGCGACCACTAACGCTGCCGCGATAAGAATGAGCGCCTCAATGATAGAGAAACCGCGGCCGCGCGTTCCGCGATGCGTTATGTTTGGATTCAAGGTGGCGAAAATATAGCAATTCGCACGGCCACAAAAAAATGTTAAAATCCGAAATCAATAATGATCACCCAACGAATTTCACAATCCGCGTTTCTAACTACTCCGGCGGCCGCCGCTGCAGCCGGTGTCATTGCGCGTTTGCGCGAGCGCGGATTCGAAGCATTCCTCGCGGGCGGATGCGTGCGCGACGCCATTCTCGGCGAGGAAATTAATGATTTTGACGTGGCGACGTCGGCCCGCCCCGAGGAAGTGATTCCGTTATTTGATAGAGTCGTTGAAACGGGCATTCGCTACGGAACGGTTACAATTATTGATCACGCGCAGGATCCGCAGGTCGAGATTCAGGTTACTACATTTCGGAAGGACGCCGAATATAGCGATGGACGCCATCCGGGTTCATTAACATTCGGAGTGTCGCTCGAAGAAGACGCCGCGCGGCGCGATCTAACGATGAACGCGCTCTTCGCCGATCCCGCGACTGGCGAAGTGTTAGATTGCGTGGACGGACTCGAAGACTTGCGAGCAAAACGCATTCGCGCCGTCGGGATCGCTGCCGACCGATTTGATGAAGATGCGCTGCGGTTGTTACGAACACTACGATTCGCGGCAAAGTATCAATTCGAAATTGATACGGAGACGCGGCGTGCGGCGCGGGCGCGTCCGCATTTATTAAAAAAACTTTCGGCGGAGCGCGTCGCCGGCGAACTCTCGAAAATGTTAGTCGGGCGAAATGTTGGAATCGCGATCGCGTTGCTTGAAAACTACAGTTACTTCGACGTGATCGCGCCGGAAGTCGCGGCGATGCGCGGTGTGCCGCAGCCTCCGCAGTTTCATAAGATTGGCGATGTGTTCCGCCACACGCTGGATGTCGTCGAACGCTTAGAAAAACGCGATCTCACGCTCGCGCTCGCCGGACTTTTCCATGACGTCGGAAAAGTAACAACACTCTCGGTCTCCGATCGCATCCGTTTTCACGGCCACGAGCCCGACTCGTGCCGGCTCGCGTTCGAGCGTCTGCGATTATTAAAATACTCAAATGAGATTATTGCAAACGTGATCGATCTGATCGCCGAACATATTCGAATCGGCGGTTACCACCTTTGGCGCCGCGCGAAGCAGGTTCGATTCTTACAAAAAGAAAACGTCGAAGATCATTTGATATTACATAAAGCCGACTGCGGCTCGGCGCACGACATGCTCGATAATTATCATCGAATGTGCGCCGACCTCGCCGCGCTTCGCAGCGCGCCGCCGCCCGTCAAACCGCTCTTGACTGGCGCTGATTTGATACAATTCGGACTCAAGCCGGGAAAGGAATTTAAGAAAATCCTGGAGGCCGTGCGCGACTGGCAACTCGAAGGAAAAATTTGCACGCGCGACGAAGCACTGCGAATGGTGCGGGCGGAGTTCCCGATCACTTCGTAAACGTTGGCTTTAGAAACATCGCGGCCGCGCCGATGCATTCTTGAACTTGGGAATAGTTACATCCATTCGGGAGCCGTCTCGCGAAATATATAATATTTGGAAAATGAACCATGGGACATAACGGTCAAGCGTTCGATCAATTTCGAAAGAATCATGAAGTTCGCCGCCTTCAGGAGCGGCTCACCGACCGGCTCCGCGTGGCGCGCGACGAAATATCACAAAAAATCGCGTGCGCCGAGGAAGCCGAGGCGATCGAACGCCGCGTGATTTCCGAGATGCGCGAGTTCTTTACAGAAGCAACGCGGCTCGCCGCGCAGGTTCTCGCCGAAATACACAAAAAACGCTCGGCCGAACTCGATGCTAAGATTGATTTCGAAATTGAAACATTCTTCGAGGAGACGAAGCGCGTCGCGCTCGACACGCTTGGAGACATGCGTGCGTCGAAGCCGGCTAAGGCATCAAGATCGTAATCGCGAGGCCGCGCGACGTACTCAGGTTGTACGGATTGAAACCGGGCAGTACACAGGTAGACACCGGCCACGCCCACAGTGCCGAGGCGTAGTAGGTGCTCCCGACAAGCAACGGATTGTTAGGAATTGTTGCTCCGACGGTTTCGGAGTAGCCCGTTGCATCGCTAAAGAAATCGAAGGTTAATAATTCCGTTGCTAAGATAAAATCGGAGTGAATGAGCACACCCACACCCAGAGAATCACTACCCGCCAAGTCTTGCGAATCCGTGACAATCCCAAGGCCAATTGAGAGCGGCGGCGCGTTACTGCACGTGATCGCGAAGTGGGGGGAGTTGATCATCGGCGCGTGGGTGACATCCAGAGTGTGTGTACCCGTGCAGCCGGGTGTGCCTGTGCCGTAGGAGAGTGTGCCCGGGTTGTTATCAAGATCGAAGATGTAGGCGGCGCCTGCGTTTGTGAGAGCATTGCTGGCCTGATTGCCGTTGATCCCGGTTGCATTGCTGGCCTCAAACTGTGCACCCCCGATGACAATATCTCCCGAGATCGATACAGACCGCGAAAAGCTGTCGCCGAGGTTTGGATTGGAAGCCTTGATGTAGGCCTGATGGCTCCAGACGGTTCCACTTCGAATGAAGACGTATACAGCACCCGAATTGGCAGCTCCGTTATTGGTGCCATCTCCGTTAATGCCGGTTGAACTACTGTCCTCGGCGTGCGCACCCACCACTATCGTGTCGCCGGAAATGGAAACGGAGTAACCAAACTCATCTCCGCCACCTGTATTCGAGGCCTTCAGATAGGCCTGCTGGCTCCACACCCCACCACTGTATACAAAAACGTAGGCTGCGCCCGATAGACTTGAACTATTGTTAGCTTGGTCGCCATTGACACCTGTGGCATTGCTGTCTTCTTGCCGGGCACCCACCACGATAGTGCCACCCGAGATCGCGACAGAGTATCCGAAGAAGTCCGAAGTCGCTGTATTGGATGCCTTCAAGTACGCTTGCTGAGTCCATGTGGTTCCGCTGCGGACAAAAACGTAGGCTGCACCCGAGGAACCGTTGCCGTTGTTAGATGCATCACCATTGACACCTGTGGCATTGCTGTCTTCGTCGTGTGCGCCAACGACAATTGTGTCGCCGCTAACTCCGACCGACTGTCCGAAGTGATCATTTCCATCCGTATTCGACGCCTTGAGGTAGGCCTGATGGCTCCATGTGGTGCCGCTACGTACGAAGACATAGGCTGCACCGGCGGTGAAGAGACTATTGTCGGCTCCGTTCCCGTTGACACCTGTGGCATTGCTGTCTTCGAGCGGCGCGCCTACAACGATCGTGTCGCCTGAGATCGCGACTCCAAATCCGAAGAAATCACTCGTGTCGGTATTGGATGCTTTCAAATAGGCCTGTTGGCTCCAGATCGTACCGCTTCGTACAAAAACATAGGCTGCGCCCGACGCGCTCATCGTATTGTCGCTCGCATTTCCGTTGACGCCTGTGGCAGCACTATCCTCCAGATGTGCTCCAATGACAATCGTATCGCCTGACGCCGCGACGGAAAATCCCATGGTATCGCTGTTGCCAGTATTTGACGCTTTCAAGTACGCCTGCTGAGTCCATGTCGATCCGTTTCGCACAAATACGTAGGCTGCTCCAGAGTCAGTAACAGAATTGTTGCTTTGGTCGCCATTCACTCCGGTTGCATTGCTGTCTTCAAGTGGTGCGGTCACGACAACCGTGTTGCCGCTGACTGCTACGGCATAACCAAAGCGGTCTTCGAGATTCGTATTCGAAGCTTTCACGTAGGCCTGCTGTGCGATCGGATCGATCGTGAGCGGGTACTGCGCTTCCGCGTCGCTGACTGAAAGCCGGAGCACATTATTTGTATATTCAAACCGTGCTGGGAGCCTCTTGCCGTTGGCGTCGAATACAGTCAGCCCCGAGTAATTGAGTACGACGGCATTTTTCGAATCTACAAATCGTACGCCGCGCCCGCTGTCGTGAACGAGCGGCCTCAGATTGCCGCGTACCAACATGTTAAATACTAACATTCCTTCGGTGTCCGCCGGACGCCGGTGCACTGTGTACCCGTGCTCCAGACCGCGTGTGTCGTTCTTGTACCATTCTGTTACGTTGCAGTCCCACTTGTACTGAACACACTGACCGTTTGCGGACGCATCTACCGTCATTGAAACACATGTCTGTTGTTCATCGATACCGTAGCTTTGTAGTTCGAGTCCCCACGACCAGAGATTCGAGTCTGGTTTTGTTATAAATCCGCGGCCATCGAATTGTGTACTCCACTGTTGGCCGGGGTTTCGGAAGCGAAAACCGCCGTCGATCGGGAAGGCAGCGTGTCGTCCGGCTTCGTAGGCGGCGCGAATGCTGGACCAGTCGGAGGCGGCCAACTCCTTGGGCAGTGAAAGGCACGATTCTGCATCTTTTACCGCGATCGGATTAATATCCATCCGCTCGCGACCTGCCTGGAATGGGGTTAATGAAATACACAATAACGGCCAGAATGCGGCGATTCGGAGCATGGTTGAGAGCCAAAAGGGTGGAGAGCTAATTGACCCCGCTTTTACGAAAAAGGGCTTTGCCTAAAAATGACTAAAAACAACCGACTTCTTGGGCGATGGCGTGATTACTTAGGCAGCGACGCATTCTGCCCAAATAATGGTGGCGTTGCCATACGATTCGAAATTGCATCATCAAAGGGACGAACGCCCAATGTAGAGATTGATCGCAATAGCAACCAGCGCATTGTTGACGTTACGCTTTCGGGATGCCCACGGACGATCTCTATAAAAAAACGACGACGGAAGTTGCCGAGCGCGCGACACGAGACTTTTTTAGTAGTACTAGGGGGCGGATAATGTCCACGCTCATCGTTCCTTGTTTGACAGGTACTTGCCTATTCGCGTTCAACATAACCGATAGATTTGAAATCATACTAACAGGAATTGCTGCTGCAGTCTTTTGGATATTTGCAGTATTTGTTTTCTTTGTGGTAATTTCACCACAACTCAGATTTAAGTCCGCAATGGCTAGAGTCCGGGAACTGGAAGATCAACGGCAACCTAAACTGGAAATAGCATTCAATCCTGCCGTCGTCCCATACTTCGAGCAGTTGGAGAAAGATGTGTATATGGGAGGTGCCACTATTAGATTAACAAAAAGCAAAATCTATTGGATAAAAGTAGTGAACACTGGTGGAGAATATCTTGCCGCAGTTCGAGTAGTGCTTGAATCATACAAAAAAAGCGACGGCACCGTCACCGAATGTCACGCCAACCTGCCCACCAAACCACACACGGACAATAATTCTGTGGGCCTCGCGAATGAGGAGGCAGGCTTTTTTGAAATAGTAAGGTCAACTGTTTCATTACCGGAGAAGAGGCTGGAACTAAGGCTTGGTCGGAACGTGACATTCAAGAATGACGATCAGGGTCCGTGGGAATTTACCGTCGCTGCACATAGCGATGCAACACCGACGCGTCGCTCGTTCATTGTTAAAAGAACAGAGGATGGCGTTGACGTTTCGATTTTGCCATCAACCGCTAGTTGATCCGGTCCTTTCTTACTGCAATCAATTTCATTTCCGCGTATCATGAAATACCGTCATAGTGGCAAGCCACAATCGTCTTCTGCCGTCCTGGCACTAGTGCCACACTACAAAATTTCTACTATTCGCAAAAAATAAATATTTTAATAAAAAATAAAATAATATTCTCTACATTTAATATATTTCTAAAGTACTTCTAAAATATTTTCCAAATTTTAATAAAAGTTTCTTCTTGACTTTTTGTAAAGAAAAAACGAAATTAAGATTGTTGTTGGCGACTTCGGTCGAAAATAACTTTGCTCTTTGAATTCTCTAAAACCTTAGCTTGCAATGGCTAAGGATGCCTCTGGAGGGAATTGAACCCCCAAGGTTTCGCAACCACGAACTTGATAGGATCGCGTGTCTGCCGATTTCACCACAGAGGCGTAGAGAGCGGAAGGTGAGAGATTCGAAC
>JBJXHE010000003.1:0-7839 GCA_046160785.1 Planctomycetota bacterium | reverse complement strand
AAGTATCATTTGGCCCGGGCCTCGCCGCCGACTTGATAATTTAATGATCCGAGGCAGGCAGGCGGGAATCTTGCTCCTTGGCGCGATTGTTATGTTTTTCATCGCAAGCGTCATCGAAGGCGTCATGAGGCAAACCGTACAAAATATTCTCATCCGATATTCGTTCGCGGCGGCAACCGCGTTTGCATGGCTTTTGTATTTGTTATTTTCCGGCGGGCGGAATCGTTATGAAACCGAGTAGGGCGCTCCGCCGTTTCCTGCACGACGACGACGATACGCGCCGCCGCGAGGAGATTCAAAATCCCGACGGAGTTGCATTAGATATAAGAATTGCCTCGGCGGGCGATCGAATTGGCGCGTTCCTGGTTGATACTGCGATTATTTCCTTTACATTAATTAGTTTTTCAACCGTTATTTTATTATTATGTTCGCTGATGCAGGTGGGCGTTTCTTGGATCGGAAACGCGATCGCACTCGCCGGTTCATTTTTATTGCGTAACTTTTATTTTACTTTTTTTGAACTTCGGTGGCAGGGAACCACGCCCGGGAAACGGCGCTTCGGCCTTCGCGTGATCGACCGCAACGGCGGGCCGCTTCGCACCGAAGCAATTATTGTTAGAAACGCAACGCGCGACCTCGAAGTTTTCTTTCCGCTCACCGCTCTTTTTTTTCCGGAAACAATTGTTGCAAACGCGCCGGCATGGGGCGCCGCGCTAAGCGTCGCGTGGCTGTTCGCGATCGCAGCGTTCCCGTGTTTCAATCGTTATCATTTGCGCATGGGTGATTTGATCGCCGGCACGCTCGTCGTCGCCGCGCCGAAGGAATTGTTATTAACCGATCTCGCAGGCCGCTTGAGCGCCGAGCCCGAATCGCCGGGCGGAAAGGCGAAGTCTCCAGAATATAAGTTTACAAATGAACAATTAGATATTTATGGAAACTATGAATTACAAGTGTTGGAGCGCCTGCTGCGCGAAGTGGGGAAACCCAACAATTACGCCACCATTCAGGCCGTGTGCGAAAAAGTAAAAATTAAGATTCGTTGGAATCGCGATCGCTGGAATGTCTCGCCGTACGCATTTCTCGAAAGTTTTTACACTGCGCAACGCGCGCGCCTTGAATACAAAATGCTCCTCGGAAAGCGGCAGGAATTTAAGAAAAAGTAATGCTACTCAAATACCTTTGTAATCTCCGAGTCGCCCGCCGGATCGTTTTGGCGCCGCAATTGTACATAAACCGACGAGAAGAACGGAAGCGCGAAAACAACAATAAAAATTTTCCAAACCCACACCGCGGCTTCGAGAAGCGACGACTGCGACGTTCGCATGCTGACGGGAATCACAATAATTAATAATAAAACATTCGTAGTATAAAATAGGAGCAACAGCCAGATGAAAATGTGCGACCGGTTGCCGCGGCTGTAAAATAAACTATATCGAAACGCGTCGCGCGGCGAAACCCCATCGCACGCGGCCGCTGCCGGCGCAAGTCCGAAGAACGAAAACAACAAAAGCGTTATGATAATATTCGGAACGCCGAGCAGCATGACCTCGTGTTTCTGATTTGTTATAAGACACGCGAACGGACATCCGATGGAACTGATCCATTCAAACGCGGCCGCCGACGCGAGAATGGTTGGAAGCGCGCGCACCGACGCGCGCAACCATTCTTTCCATAGAATGCGGCGCGTCGTCGAATATTGGTAGACTCCGTTTGCTACAAATCCCGAGAACGCGATGCGGAGCCCCCAGCCCGTCGGAAAGAGCAGCGCGTCGAAATCACGAAAGGAGCCTTCGCTCGTCGGAAGAAATGTTATTAATGAAAAATAACGATAAATTTCGGAAATAGTAGCAAAGACGATCGCGACCGGAAGCATTCTTAACGTTCCCCCCCAGCTCTTTTTTAGTATATCGCCGAGCGGCGGCAGGCTCGCGGGCGTCTTCGGAAGTTGTGAAGGAAATTCGTTCACTACTCAAAAATATTTGTTATTTTCGCGATTTCTGCGCCCGCCTCTTCCTTTGATAGCTCTTGATGGACGACCGCCGCGAGAATGGCAAAGAAAGTGGCGGGAACGATGCACGCAATTTCAGATATAACAAGTCGAATCCATAATTGTTCGCGTTCCGCGAAGAAAGTCTTAGCGATGACGAGGGCGGCAATGCCCACAAGCAAACAAAAGACAATTCCGATCGCGCCGAGAATGGCAATATTTCCGCGGTTGTGTTCTGTTAATTCGCGGCTGCGCGCGAAGGCATCCGTCACCGATTTGTTTTCAACCATCACCGACGGAATGGCTACAGAAACGAGAGCCCACCTTGCGCTTGCCACCGTGAGGCCGAGCAGCGCCAATGCTACAAAAGCCGTTTGTACGCTTTGCATGCCGTCGAACGGATTTTCTTTTGTAGCCAGATTCATGAATAGGATAAACGCGGGAACCAGACAAATCGCAAATGAAAAAACGACGGCCAAAGATGTTAATAAAACAACGGGGACCGCCGGCTTCCAACGCCGCGCAAACATTAGCAAGCATTCGCCCGCGCCCACCGGCCGTTCTTGATACAATTGTGCAACGCCGTGCGCAACGGGCGCCGCGAGCAGAATTCCGAAGAATATGATGATGACCGAAAATAAATAATAAACGACGGTCACGCCCGTGGTTCCCAAATCGCCGAAAAACCTAACACAAACCGACAATAACAATAACGGCGAATATATCAAAACCCCGATCATTAAGAATCCGCTCCAGCCGCGAAACGCTAATTGCACCGCGCGCGAAAACACAATTCCTAAATAAAACGGCACCCCCGCCTGCGCCTGTTGGCGCACCCGAATCGGCCGCCGTACAGCGCGCGGTTGGTGCTTCATAACGCAAGTCTAGACGCACCCGTCGCGTTCGAGTGCGACATTTCTCGTAGAAAAGTGCCCGCCTAAAACCCGACCGCTTAGTTTGAATTAATATAAATAAACACTCGCGGAAAGGGAAAACGGCCACCGCGACACTCCCTGACGAGAAGCTAATAAACGCGCGATGCGCGTTTATTAGCTTCTCGCCGTGGCCCCCACCATCCCGAGTACGGTCTAATTTACTGCGCCTATTAATAGAAATTGGGGACAGGTATAAACCTGTCCCCTAACCTGTCCCCGAACCTGTCCGGCCCAGTTGTTAGATGCGGCGCGGGTTGCGCGTGCGCAGCTCGCCCCCATAATGCAAGAATTGTGCGCGGAAGAAGGCGTTTGTATCAATTTCGCGGCAGTGGTCCAAGCGGATGGGTCGCAACTAATATTCTGGCGCCCCGGTTAAGGGCGAGCAAGCGCGCGCAACCCGCGCCGCGATCATGGCCGCGTTAACGCAAATGTAAATACAAACGCAAACAGCCCGGTCTCCCGGGCTGTTTTCTTAACTTTAACGTTCGATTACGTTAAACTTACAATTAAGCTCCGTCACCGAGCGCCGCCGCGACCAAACAGCCTTTCGCAACCGAGTTCAACGGCTCCGACGCTAATGAAATTGAATCGACCGGAATCGGAAACTTCAGACGCTTCAGTTCATCCCGGAACACATTAATAAAATTCGTCGCCATCGCCGTTCCGCCCGAACAGATGATCGGCACCGCGTGCTGGAACTGCGGCATGTTCGACGAACTCTCGAAGCGATTCTTAATATTAACCAAAACGTATTGGATCAAATTTCGGTAAAAGATAGAAATCGCGTCTTCCTCGCGGCCCTGCGGATTGGATATATCAACTCCGCGTTCTTTCAGATGCGTCGCACGCGAGCGCGGAATGCCGAGCGCCTCGCTCACGTTGCGGTCGATCCAGTCGCCGCCGCGGCTGATCGAAAAGCTGAGCGCGGGAATGGTTTTATAACAAACGCAAATGTTAGCCATTCCTCCGCCAAAGCTAATTCCAATTCCGCTGAAATCGCTCTCCGCGAGTTCTGAGAAAACAACCGCGTGCCCTTCGTTAATCGCGCGCGCGTTGTAACCCATCGAGCGCAGCATTCCATCAAATAAACCCTGGTGATAAATAATATTATTATCTCGGTCGATCGACGGCGCCGGCACGGAGAAATAACAATTTTCTTCGGCCTGCGCGGGCTCGCCGAGAAGTTTTTCAATAATAAGGCGAATCATCGGAAGCGCGTCCGCGTCGCTCGGGGCGATGAGACCGTCCTTCATCGGCCGGCGCGTTTCGCGTCCAAATACGTTTGCTAATTCAAACGAAGACTCGCCGAGCACAATCAGTGAATCTCCGCGCATCACGTACGGCACTTTCAATTTTGTTAGCATCGCTTTTGAATACACGTCAGCCTTAACATCCAAAAACGCGTTGCGTTCCAATTTAATATGAATACCCCCGTCGGGGCTCTGGGTCGCCGCGACGAGATTCGCGGTGCCCACGTCGAGGCCTTTTCCGAGAAGTTTTTCTGTAGCTACTGCGGTGTTGGAATCCATCTGTTGTCGGTTCTTCGAATCAGTCACGATGATCTCTCCTAGATTAAGATTAGGGTTAATTACTTTAAAAGAATTCGTTATTTATTATTTGTCGTTATTTAGTTTTAGCTTCTTCATGCGCTCGAGCGCCTCGTTGATGCCCGTGCTCTTGCGTTCCTTCACTTCGAGGGATTCGACGTTGCTCTCAAGCTTTTCGTTATTATTAAAGATACCTGTATAATTAACATTTTCAGCTTCGACCGCGCTCGATACGCCCATGGACCGTCCGAATTTTTCGAGCCGATCGCTAATTCCAGAAGTCATCTGCTCGAGGCGCGCTTCGAGTTTTTGTAAGTCTTGGAGCGGCACAGGCGCGCCTGCAGCGGAGGCCACGGGCTCGCGATCTATTTTTTCTGTTAATTTCGCGACTTGCGCCGCGAGCTGAGTTAACAATTCCGTATTCTGCGGAGGCTGGGCGGCGCGCGCTTCTTCGGCGGCGTTGCGCGCGGCTCGTTCCGCTTCACGCGCGAGGTCGCGTTCTTTTGTTAATATATCACAAAGATTACGCAATTCGCCGACGCGCGCGCGTTCGCCCGAAAGCTCATGATCTTTTTCGGAATATTTTGTTAATGATTCGCGCTCCATCGCCGCGAGCTCGCCGAGCTTCTCGCGCAATTGTGATAATTCATTTTGCGCTTGAGCGAGCTGCGCGAGGCCTTCTTCGCGCCCGCGAATTTCGGCGTCGCGCTGGCGTTTCAATTCTGCAAATTCAATTTTAGATCGTTCGACGAGTTCCGTGAGACCCGCTTCGCCGCCGCCCGACTGCGCGATCGCCTGTTGAATTGCAACTTCGATCAGCCGCGAAATCTCATTCGCGTTAATCACGCGAACTTTCGAACGGCCTTTTGCTTCGAGCTCTTGAAGCGTCGTCGATGTGGAATTGTTTTGTAATACTTCGCGAACGTTTATCACGCGCAGACTCAACTTGGCATGGGAAAAGACAACGAAAATGACGCGGCAAAATTTAGAATTTGTAACGAATATCGTCGATGCCCGCGGTCAACTTGAGACGCGTTCTCGCGCTCGGCACAGCGGGGTGTTAACTTTTTTCCATGCGCTCATTCTTAACAACACGCAAACGGCGTTTCGCCGCGTCGGGCGTATTGTTATTTGCGGCGTTTGCACTCTACGCGGCCGCGCGCGACCGCGAGTTCGAGGCGGCGCCGTATCTTGCATATCCGGGAGCCGGGCGCGTCGCGATCCGCGGAATTACTAAGAATCCGTGCCGCTGGCAGGTCGTGCCGCTCACGCCGGGCTCGCCGAGCGGAGCGGAAGTTGTGGCTACTACAAATCATTTTATTGAATTTACAAAACTGCCGCCCGACCGCGTCGTCGAAATGGAAGTATTAGCCGACGGCGTGCGCGTGCCGGGCGGAAAACTAAAATTCCGCACGGAGCCCGGCGCGAATCCTAATACTTTTGATTTTGTAGTCATCGGCGACAGCGGCGGCTACCCCGACCGGTTTTTAGAAGTATTCGGTTACACGCCCTCCGACGGCGCGAAAAAGCGCCCTGATATATTAGTAAAGTGGATTTCGGAAGCGCGGCCACAGCTTTTCTTGCACGCGGGCGACGTCGCGTATCCACACGGCGAACGCTTCAATTACGTGCGCGCGTTCTTCCGCCCGTTTGGGCCGATCCTCGCTACAACTCCGATCGCCGCCGCCATCGGCAATCACGATCTTAAGACATCCGACGGCGCACCCTTTTTAGATGTATTCGGATTTCCGAACGCGCCCGTACTCAGCGAAGGTAAATATTACAGTTTCGACTACGGGCCGCTGCACGTGAGCGTGCTCGACAGCAATGAAGAGAGCGTCGAATTGTTAGAACAGCAGGCGGCTTGGTTTCGTAAAGATTTACAAAACGCGGGGCGGCCGTGGAAAATTGTATTATGCCACGTTCCTCTTTTATTTAATAGCGAAGCGCAACGATCTCAACATTCGCTGATTCAACAGAATATTTGCGACACGCTGCGGCAGATCGCGGAGGCCGGCAGCGTAACTATCATATTCTCCGGCCATCGTCATTGGTATGAACGCTCTCATGCGGTTCGGGGAATGATACAAATCATCACGGGAGGCGGCGGCGCCGACATCCACGACTATCGTAAGTATGGCGAAGGAGAACGCGCGAAAGCCGAAAGCTATTTTCACTTTGTTAAAGCTCGCGTCACCGGCGACGTCATGACGGTTCAGGCGATTCGCGACAACGGGGAAGTGATCGAAGACGGCGGAGGCGCGCGTATTTTCCGACGGAAATAAATGATACAATTCAAACATCGCGCGCGAACGCATGCGGTTTGGTACGCTCCAATCACAAACAACAATGGCATCCTTAAACAAAGTTCTATTAATTGGAAATCTCACCCGCGACCCTGAAGTCCGCCAAATTCCGAGCGGACAATCGGTTTGCCGGCTCGGCCTTGCTACAAATCGACGCTACAAATCGCAGACAGGCGAGATGAAGGAAGAAACTACATTTGTGGACGTCACCGTCTGGGGGCCGCGCGGCGAAAACGTCGCACGATTCTTTAAGAAGGGAGAACCTATCTTTATAGAAGGCCGGCTCGTCCTCGAAGAGTGGACGGACAAGACGTCGGGACAAAAGCGCCAGCGCCTCAGCGTGACCGCGGACGATTGGCAATTTGTGAGTGGCAAGGGCGGCGGAGCGCGAGCGTCGCAGGGTTCACAGCCATCTCAGTCGACTGAAGAACAACCGTCGTACGGCGAAGACGAAGCCTCGCTCGACGCGGGCGGCGGCGTGCCGTTCTGAGTATTAATAACTGAGTCATTATAACTAAATATAACAATGGCAAAGACGATCAAACCCTTTGAGTCGCCGGAAAAATTCGCGGAGCGGCGCTCGCATCCGCGCGCGAAGGCGGAATTTGATATAACAATTGGCGCCGCGGAAGCGCGCACGTCCGTTCGCGTTCGTGATATATCAAAATCGGGCGTCGCGTTTGTCTCGCCGCAACCCATTCCCGAGATGACACTCGTGCGGATGGAACTCGTGCTCCCGCACACCTCGGCTAACGCACAAAAAACTAATAATACTATTAAGGCCGATGGCGCCGTTGTGCGCTGCGAAAAGCGAGATGTAGTGCACGGAGACGCGGCTGGCTACGACGTCGGCGTCTTTTTCATGGCTATTACAGATACGTCGCGTGAAGAGATCGATGAATTTGTAAAGATGCGGCTCCAGACCGCAGAATAGCCGGAGTAGCGGCAGTTACCCGCTAGGAATGTGTCCCGTAGAAAACGGGACGCGATCCCCGATGGGGATCACGACGGAGTCTGTTCCTGCGGGACAGACTCCTAGGGCCCGGTGTGTGTCGCGTGCTCGC
>JBJXHE010000002.1:0-42148 GCA_046160785.1 Planctomycetota bacterium | reverse complement strand
CTAGCGCACCGGGTTGGTGTGTGGACCACGGCGGCGCGAGAAGGAGCGGAGCTTGCTCCGCTCCTTCATACGCGCCGTCAATTATAATAAATGTTATGAGTGCCTGGAACCGAATGGGACATAACTGGCACTTTGCAGGCATAAGTCCTTTAGAAGCGATACCGGGGACAGTCCCCGTTATTTTTTCGTTATTTTTTCCGTGTAACAATTCGGCGGCAGTGGTCAAGGCGGGTCGGTCTCGATTATTACTTTTGCGCCACGGTTATGCGCGCGAGCACGCGCGACCCGCGCCGCGTCTCGGCCTGTACCATTCTTAATATTACTATTACCGCTCGCCGAACACTTACCGCAGCCGCACCGCAACACTACCTTTCTTTTCGACGGCTCCGACGCGTGTTGCAACAATTCCGCGTTTTTGTAGTGAAGCCTCAAGCGCCGCGGCTCGATTCGCCGCAATAGATAATAACAATCCGCCGCTGGTTTCGGAGTCGTGAGCGATACTGATGAGCGCGCTTTCGATACCTGAACCATAGTCGCAATCGCCTTCGAGCGCGAGGCGGTTGCGTGCTGAGCCGCCCGACATGACACCGTCGCGCGCGAGTTCAATGGCGCCCGGCAGAAACGGTAATTGTTTCATATCAAATACAATGGTTACATTTGACGCGTGCGCGACGTTCGCGGCGTGTCCTAATAATCCGAAACCTGTGATGTCGGTTGACGCGCTCGCGCCGGCTTCAACCGCGGCTTCCGCCGCGCGTGAATTTAATGTTGCCATGGATTGCATGGCGGACTGCGCCCATTCGGGGCGAGTCTTGCCTTTCTTAACGCCGGTTGTAATCGATCCGCAGCCGAGCGGTTTTGTTAAATATAACAAATCGCCGGGTTGCGCGCGTTCATTCGTTAACATTTTCGCGGGATCGACGGCCCCTGTAACAGAAAAACCGAACATCGGTTCCGAATGGCGGACGGTGTGGCCGCCCGCGACGACGGCGCCTGCTTCGGCAATCTTATCAAATCCGCCTTTGAATATCTGTTGTATCCATTCCTTCGGCAATTCGCTCGGAAAACCGGCAACGCACAAAACCGCAAGCGGCTTGCCGCCCATGGCATAACAATCCGAAAGCGCGTTCGCGGCCGCGATCGCTCCATACAGTTCCGGGTCGTCGACGACCGGTGGAAAGAAATCTACAGTTAATACAAGTCCAAGATCCGGCCGGACACGAAAAATCCCTGCGTCGGAGAACTTCTCCGGCCCGATTAGTAAATTTTCATTCGTTGGAATATTTACACTGCGCAAAACTTGCGCAAGCTCCGCGGGAGGGAGCTTTGCAGCTCAGCCCGCGCAGGCAGCGTATTCCGTCAGCCGTTTTTTTCGGTCTTGGTCGTTCATGGATTGTTAAGTAAAAGAAGTAATATAACTGTTGGCAATTGAAATCAATTATTGACTAACGCGCTGGCGATGGATGCTACGATTGCGTCGTCGTCGCCCGGGGCGAGTGTTCGCGGATCGAACACAACGCGCCCTTCATAAATTCTGGAGAATACCGCCGGTTTGGAAAGTCTTAGTCTTCGCGCTAAATCCGCCGCGGATAAATTTTCGACGGAAACCGCGACGCAGTGCGTCGCGAGCCCGACCGTCGGCGCGCTGCCGCTGCCCGCTTCGGATACGGATTCGAAGCATTCAGCCTCTAATTTTATATTTACAGTTTCGTTCTTTGCAGCGAACCGCTTTTGTAGTTTCTCCGCGAGCGAACGAGCGCGTTCCGCGAGAACGCCGGATTGTAAATTTAACCTTTCGATTACAGGAATCGTAGTATTCGCCTCGCCTTCCAAATGTAATTTTAACGTTTGCTCGGCCGCCGCGAGAATGAGCTTGTCGAGTCGCATCGCGCGAAACATCGGATTCTTACGAATCGCCTCGACCGCCTTCGCGCGCCCCACGACAAATCCCGCCTGCGGCCCGCCGAGCAATTTGTCGCCGCTAAATAGTGTTACATCAGGATTGCAATGAACGGATTCCTCGACCGTCGGTTCGCCCGCGAGAGCCGGCACGAGTGATTTTGTTAATAACCCGCTGCCGAGATCATGTACGACCGGAATATTAGC
Organism: Planctomycetota bacterium; assembly: GCA_046160785.1. Taxonomy (GTDB): domain Bacteria; phylum Planctomycetota; class UBA1135; order UBA1135; family JACQFD01; genus JACQFD01. The sequence continues at coordinate 40,042 of JBJXHE010000002.1, read as the reverse complement.
TTCCTTGCCAAGAGCTGTTAATTCGCCGAGTTCCGCCTCTTCTGTAAAACCGCCAATTCGATAATTCGACGTATGCACTTTCATCAATAATCCCGTACGCGCGGTGATCGCCGATTTGTAGTCTCCAATTCGCGTGCGGTTGGTCGTGCCGACTTCTATCAATTTCGCGCCGCCGCGTTCAATCACGGCCGGCATTCTGTAGCTTCCGCCGATTTCTACTAATTCACCGCGCGACACAATCACTTCTTTTCCGAGCGCGAATGTATTCACTGCGAGGAGCGTCGCGGCCGCGTTATTATTTACAACAGTTCCGTCTTCGACTCCGAGCAGTTCTATCAATAACCGGCGGACCGCCTGGTCTCGATGCCCGCGCTCGCCCGAATCGCGCTCGATCTCGAGCGCACACGATTGCGACGCTTCGACGATCGCGTCGACGGCTCTCGCCGCGAGCGGCGCCCGGCCAAGGCCCGTATGCAAAACAACGCCGGTTGCATTGATCACGCGTTCTAAAGAATGTTCGCGAAGAGCCTCGGCCGACTTCTGAAGCATTGTTCCCCACGCATCCTTCGCGATGCCTCCATTCTGTAATTTTCCGAGTCGTATACTTTCGCGAATTGAATCAATAACATTCCGCGCGGCTGCTCGTAAGACATTGCGCGGTACGCGGATCGCCCACTCGCTACGCTCCGCTGCTTGTAATAATTCATCCACTTTCGGGAGTGAACGAAACGGGGACGCCGCTTTTGTATCTTTTTCTGGATTCACACTCAGATCGTAACTTCTCTTATGGAAATGGCCTCAACCGATTCTATGAGGGAAATTTATAGACCTTGAACACCACATCTATCGCTCTTCGACTCTTCATTTCAGCCTTGTCTGTTGGGGTTGTTTCGTGCGCGTCCGCACCGCCGCCGCCAATCTTGGCAACGCGCATCGCCACGGCGGATGATCCCGCGATTACTCTAGCTGTAGTAACGCCCGAAATATTAGGCCGCCGCGAAAATAAATATACAGAAGAAGACCGTCTTCTCGCCGAGGCCGCTCTCGCGATTCGCGAAATTGGAATTGATCTATTGCCGGCCTCGGCTTTTTACGAATCGCTTCGTTCGTCGGACCGGCTTGAATCTAATAATATAATTAAAGAATTGGAGTTCGCGCGCGCCGCGCGGCGCGCCAACGCGAATCGCATACTCATTATCGATCAAACGGATTACACAGGATTTTCCGTATTGTTATATACACGGCGTTCATTGACGGCGCGCGTGCGAGTATTCGACGTGGATGCATTGTTAGCTTTTGCCTCGAACGCGGATCCGATGACGACACTTCCAGTAGGCGGCGCTCCGCTCATTCAACCGATCTTTGAAACTGTACAATCTGTAAACGAAGACGAAGGGCCGGGCCAGGACATGGAACTTGTGTTAGCTACAGTTTTTCAGTTATTTCGCGAAACCGATTTCGACGCGAGAGCGCGCATCTATCAGGCGTTCGGACGCAAGCTCGCCGAACACGTTACAACTGTAATATATCCAAACCGAGATAAAAGCGCGGCTCCGCCGCCGCTGCTGTCGAGCGCGAAAATTTTAGATATCAATACTCCGAACGCGGCGTACGGCGCGTCCGATGAAATTGTTATTGAAGCGCGCGGGTCGAGCAACGCTCGCGTCGAAGCGATCCTGCCCGGATATTCGGAACCGTTTTTGTTACATCAATTGCCGGATCGCCCAGGCGTTTACCGCGGAATATTACAAATCCCCGCGGGTCTCGGAAGAGCGCGCGGTCCGGTCTGCGTTCGAATCCGCGATTCGCAATATCGGTATCGCGCGGCATGGACGCCCGAGGAAATTGATATCGACGCGCCGGGGCTCGGTGCGAATTCTGATTATTTAATAAAAGCGGCGACCGCGAGCGGAATGCAACAAATGGGGGCGCGCGCGAATTCCGCCGTTTATCATAAATATTCTGGAAACGCCGTTCCGGTCGAAGGCCCGGCTTCGCAGCCGCGGCAAGCTCCGTGAACCTAGCAGCGGTGCACGGATTTGTACATTTGGCGCGCGGCCGTTTTGCGGCCGCCGTTTGTGTAATATTACTTTTCGGCGCCTCCATCGGCTGCCGTAATTTGGAAATTCAAGAACGCTGGCGCGAACCCGGATGGGCGTTCTCGCGGCGCTTGCAGAATGTTGCAGTTTTAGAGCCGGTCGTCGCTCCCTACGTGGGCGAGTCGCCGCTGATGTATGCGGTTCTTCCGTTTTCATACGTAACGCAATTGTTAACGCTGCGGTGGCCCGAGCGCGCCGAAGCGCCGTTTGAATTAATAGATTCGCTCCGAATTACATTAGCTTCGCATTTGGAGTCGCTCGGTCTCCACTCGATCGAGATCTCTGACGTTAACGATGCGGTTGCGAACCAGCGGCATTTGATGGAAGTCGGCGCCGACTACGCCCTGCACACGCGTATTATTAAATGGGAGCGCGGATATCTTATTTTGGGTTCGTGGATTCGAATTGTTATTGATTGTCAATTAGTAAGATTGAACGACGGCGCCGTGGTCTGGGACGGAACTGTAGAATCGACGCGCCAGGCCGGAATTATACAACTGGGAAGCATGGCCTGGTCGCTGGCGGCTTCCGCGCCGGTCGCGGGCGTGCCCGTCGGACAAATCTCGGCGCTCACAGGCCCGCTCGCGCGCCTTCGCGGCGGTGTGTATCGAGAAATTATTCGTGATCTTGCGCGTTTATTAGCATTGCACATTTCACCGTCCGTCCTCGAACCGTGCCGTTGCAATCTTTGTGAAGATGCCACAGAAAAGCGCGAGGAAGAGGCGGAAGAACGCGCGGAACAAATGTTAGAAGAAGGCGCAATTGCACATATTAACAATCCCGTGCGCGGAGATTCGCCCGTCGTGCAAGCTGTAGTATCCGGCGGAAACGGCCGCCCGTTTCATCCCGGCGATATTATTGAAGTATTCGCCGTCGCGCCCGCACACGCAGTTGTTAGTTTTGATCTTGGAAAGTTATATTTTAATATTCCAATGCTTCTTCAGGGGCGCGTCACCCGCGACGGGCGCACGGACCTCGGGCTATTCCGAGGAAGTTATGTGATTGAAGAACGCGATGTGCGCGGCGAACCCATTGCGATCGAAGTACACGCGATCGCGCGCGATCTCGAATCGGCGCCGCGCGCGATTGACGGCGGCGCCATTCAGATTCTCGCGAAGTAATTCTCTTTCATAATACTAACGGCACGATGCTACAATTGGCATCGTGACATCATCCAACAAAAAGCGGCTCTACCTCATCGACGGAACCGCGCTCGCGTATCGCTCGCATTTCGCGCTCGCGCAGACCGCGCTTATAACAGTTTCCGGACAGCCGACCGGCGCTACATTTGGATTCGCCAATTCGATGCGCGCGCTTATTGATAAGGAAAAGCCCGACTATTTAGTTGTAGCATTTGACACCGGCGGAGAAACGCAGCGCCACAAATCGCTTCCTACTTATAAAGCGACGCGCGAGAAAGCTCCCGACGAGATGGTGGCGCAATTTCCTTGGATTGAGAGAGTCGCCGAGGGCTACGGAGCGCGCGTGTTAAAGCAAGAGGGAATCGAGGCGGACGATATCTTAGCAACTCTGGCTCGCCGCGCGGCCGAATCCGGATTTGAAGTATTCTTGGTTACTAAGGATAAAGACTTCGCGCAGCTCGTGAATGATGATATTAAAATGTATATTCTACCCGAGAAATTCTCGGCCGCGCAAATTTGGGACGACAAGGGCGTCGAAGACAAATTCGGCGTTCCGCCGCGTTTAATTGTAGACTACCTATCTCTCGTCGGCGATTCCTCCGATAATATTCCGGGCGCAAAAGGCGTCGGTGCTCTCACGGCGCCAAAGTTATTAAAAGAATTCGGCAGCGTTGAAGCAATCCTCGAGGCAGCGGAGCGCGGAAAATTAAAGACGCCAGTGATGTCTAAGAATATCGCCGATTCGGCCAGCGCGGTGAAGCTGGCAAAAACTTTGATTACGCTGAATATAAACGTTCCCGATCTCCCGAAAATTGAAGACCTGCGATCCCATCAAATCGATGGGAACGCGCTTCGAGAATTGTTTAAAGAGCTCGACTTTAATAATTTAATTAATACGCTGCCGAAGGAAGCCGGCGCGCGGACGGCAGTGCATGAAAATTATCATCTCGTGCGCGACGCGGAAATGTTTAGAAAACTTTGCGATCAATTAAAAGGCACCGGCCGTTTCGCGTTCGACACGGAGACGACCGGGCTCGACGCGCTTCAGTGTGAAATTGTAGGAATCTCGTTTTCGTGGCGTCCGGAAGAGGCGTGGTACGTTCCGCTAAAGGTAGATCCGCCGGTGCTGCCGGGAGGCGCCGCAGAAGTTTTATCACAACTAAAACCGATGCTCGAGGATCCGAAGATTATTAAGGTTGGCCAGAATTGTAAATATGATTCGCTTGTGCTGGGTGAACGCGGGATACGCGTCGCGCCTCTGGGATTTGATACATTAATTGCGAGTTATTGCATTGCGCCCGGCAGTCGCGCGCACAATCTCGACGCGCTCGCGCTGCGTTATTTTAACTTGCAAAAAATTCCGACGTCGGCGTTGATCGGAACAGGAAAGGCACAAATCACGATGGACCTCGTGCCCGTCGAAAAAGTCGCCGAGTATGCGTGCGAGGACGCGGATGTTACATTTCGGCTTGTCGAACCGCTCGAAAAGGAATTGATATCTGCCGGCACGGATAAGTTATTTTATAATTTGGAAATGCCGCTCGTGCCGGTGCTAATCGAGATGGAGCGGCGCGGCGTTAAAATTAACGTTGAAATGTTAAAAACATTCTCGAAGATGCTGTCGGCCGAGCAGACTCGCCTCGAAAATGAAATATATGAATTGGCGAGCGGACGGTTTCAGATTAATAGTACAAAAGAACTCGGCGTGATTTTGTTTGAACGCATGCGCCTGCACGAAGCCATCGGCCGCAAGAATGCAAGAAAAACAAAGACGGGATATTCGACCGACGCGGAGGTGTTGGAAGAACTGGCGGCCGTCGCGCCGATCGCGGCGAAAGTATTAGAATATCGCCAAGTTACAAAACTGCAGAATACTTATCTTGAAACGCTCCCGACGCTTGTTAACAAAAAAACGGGGCGCGTTCATACAACATTTCGACAGACCGTCGCCGCGACGGGCCGTCTCTCTTCCGATAATCCAAATTTACAAAACATTCCAATCCGCACCGCGCTCGGCCGCGAAATCCGCCGCGCGTTCGTTCCCGAGGAAGGCAATATACTGATCTCAGCCGATTATTCACAAATCGAATTGCGCCTCGTCGCGCACTTCAGCGGGGATCCAGTATTAAAGAGCGCGTTCGAGCGCGGAGAAGATATTCATAAACGAACGGCATCTGTAGTCTTCGGCGTTATGCCCGAATTGGTTACGCATGAACTGCGGTCGCGCGCAAAAGCTATTAATTTCGGAATTATCTATGGAATGGGACCGCAGCGGCTCGCTCGCGAAACGGGCATGACGGTTCCCGAAGCCAAGAAATTTATTGATGCTTATTTTGAAAGACTTCCCAAAGTCAGGGCATTCCTCGACGAAACATTAGCAAAGGCCGAATCGTTAGGATACGCCGAAACGCTTGCGGGCCGGCGCCGCCAGATTCCAGAATTACAAAGCAATGAACCGCGCGTGCGTGCCAACGCGGAGAACATGGCTGTAAATACTCCCGTTCAAGGCTCCGCTGCCGATATTATTAAAGAGGCGATGATTGAACTCGACCGCGCACTTTTAATAAATAAAATTCGCGGTGGCATGATACTACAAGTACACGACGAACTCGTTTTGGAAGTACACGAAGACGACGCCGAGCCCGCTTCGGCGCTCATGCGCGAATGTATGGAAAAAGCGCATCCGCTTTCCGTCCCGCTAAAAGTAGATTTGGCCAAAGGCCACAATTGGCTTCTGGCGCACGGGTAGTTTTCCGCGCGGCGCGGCATTGCAAAGAATTATCTATTGCGCCCGCGACGCAACTCGGGAGAATGCTAGCTCAGACTGGAGGCCGCCGCCGTGGCGGCTCCCAATGGAGTACTCAAATGCAATGCTCCCGCACCCGCGATTTATTGCTATTCCGTTATTTTATTATAATTTTTGCAACTGTAATTTTTACAGTTAAAACCGGGCGCGCGCAGGAAATATTTGAAGCATCGCTGTTTCCGACGCAAATTGTGCCCGAGACTCTCGCCGCGGGCGACTTCAATCATGACGGTAGGATCGACTTCGCCGTTGGAAATGCTAATAATGGGCCGGCGGCAATAATTTTAGCAAATGCCGGTGGAGGCTACAATTCGCCCGTCGTGATGCCGTCCTTCCTCGCGTATTTTATTGTGGCCGCAGATTTTAATAATGATGGAAACTTAGATATTGCGGGTGCCCGCCGCTCGGGGACTCTCGAGATCGTCAGCGCGCTGGGCGACGGTGCCGGAAATTTTTCGGCTACAATTACACTTTGGACCGCATTTAGCATACCAAAGTCGCTTGACGCCACGGACGTGTCCGGCGACGGCGCGCTTGACATCATTGCTACAATTCCAGGGCAGAACAGCATCGCGATTTGCGCGGGCGACGGCGCGGGCGGATTTGTATTATCACAATTAACCGGCGCCGGCAGTTATCCATCGGAGGCCGCGATCGGCGATCTGAATCATGATGGAATTCAGGATATTGTTGTATCCAATCAATTTTCCGGAATTCAATCCTTTCCGGCGGCAACGGTCGGGAGCACTCCCTATATCCCGGGAACTACAATAACGGTGCTGCTCGGGATGGGCGGCGGCTCGTTCGCCGCGCCAACCGCGTTTACTGTTGAGTTAGGACCAGACGACGTTGCGCTTGTGGATACGAACGGTGACGGCTACTTGGACGTCATTACTGCAAATGACTACCTGGGATTCTCGTCGACTTATTCTTCCAAAAATAATCAATATTCAATTGAACATCTTCAAAATAAGAAAATATCAATTGCTTTAAATGATACAACTGGAGCTTTCCCGGCGTTTCAGGCGCTGGCGTGTCCGAATGCGCCCCGTCGAATTGTTACAACAGATCTTAATCAGGACGGAATTCCCGATCTTGTCATTCCGACGACGGTGGACGTCTTTGCAGCGCAAATGTCGGCGCTCCTGCGAAGTTTCGGCGACGGACTTGGAAGTTTTAGTATTCCGTCGCCCATCACCAACGTCGATTGTCGCAACGCTCTCGTCGCGGACCTGAATGGCGACGGCCGTCCCGATATTGTTATATCAGATATCAACCTGTCAACGTTCAGTATACTCTACAATAACGCGGCGGGAATCACCGAACTCGAGACACACATCAATTCCATCGGCAACGATCCGCGGCGCGTGGCCGCCGGAGATTTGAACGGCGACGGATACCCTGACGTCGTGACCGCAAATGCTACAAATTGTAGCGCCAGCATCTTGCTGGGTTCGGCGGCCGGAACGTTTACGCAGGTTGCTCCAATATCAGTATCAAACAACACTTTTTGCGACGTTGCTTTGTCGGACGTCGACGGAGACGGAAAACTCGACTGTCTCTTGGGAAGTCTCATCAGCGGGAAAACATATATCTATAAAGGGAACGGAAACGCTACATTTAATTTGAATCAAATTGTAATGGTTCCGTGGGGCGGACCCGCCCAAATGGAAGCTATCGCCGCCGGAGATTTAAACGGCGACGGCAAGCCCGACCTTGCGCTCGGTATCAACGCACTATTGATATATACAAACAACGGCTCCGGATTATTAAACTACTTTTCAACGTTAGATTACACAGGCTTTCCGAAGGATCTCGAAATCTCCGATATGAACCGCGACGGGATCGCCGATCTCATTTCGAGCGTCGTCGCCATCCATTTTGGAACCGGCGGCGGAAACTTCGCTACGCCTGTAGTATTTCCAACGTTAGTCACGGAAAATGTTGCTGCAATTTCTGTCGCGGACATTAATAATGATGACAATCCCGACTTCCTCGCCGCCAGCATCGATGCGAACCCTAACAATACGGGAAAAGTCTACGCCGGAATCGGCGATGGAACGGGATTATTTACAATAGCGACGCCTGTAAATTCTATCGCCGCTACATTTTTAGCAACGGGCGACGCGGATCGCAACGCAACTGTTGATATTATCTTCGGCAACGATTTTACAAATTTCGTCCGGGTGCGGCTCGGAGACGGCGCCGGCAATTTTAGTACTAGCCCCAGTCTGACCGTTAAGAGCGTCCGCCACGCCGTCGCCCGCGATTTCGATACCGATGGCAAATTAGATTGCGCGTTTATTCGTTCGACAAACTTACAGTTCGGCACGGGCGGAACGGGCCCGGGAATATTTACAATTCTCCGAAACGTTCTTCGCACTCCGCAGAATAGTTATTATTACGGATCGGGCACCGCGGGCTGCCGCGGCATGATGGGAAATTCCGCGAACGGCACTCCGAATATTGGTAATAATACATTTGCGATTTACGGCACCAACGCGCCGAGCCGCGGCCTCGGAGTCGGTCTGGTGGGCGACGTTCCGTTTGCCGTCGGAACGGATATTTTTGGTTATCAATTCGACGTGCTCGTCGATCCTTACAATTCCACCGAGTTCGCCGGATATGATATATTATCCACCGACGCCGGCACAACGTACACGCCGTTTCCAATTCCTAACGCAGCACCGTTGGTGGGCCTCATATTTTACATTCAGCAGATATTTGTAGAAAGCGCCGCCAACGGCGAAACGTGCAGCTCCGGCGCGTTTGAATTAGTGAGTTCGCGGGGTCTTTCAGTTCAAATCTATTAATACCATGCAAACTCACCCTCATCGTTCAATACAATTCTGCTTATTTACTTTTGCAGCCGCATTCTTAACAACTGGCACCGCATGCGGCCAGCAAGTCTTCGAAGACTCTTTTTATCCAACGCAAGTAAATCCGTCGTCGCTCGCGCAGGGCGATTTTAACCATGACGGTAAAATTGATTTTGTCGTCGGAGATATAAATAATACTTCGATTGCTATTTTATTAGCGATTCCGGAAGGCGGTTACGATGCGCCTCGACTGCTTCCCTCGAGCCAGGCGTCGATTGTTAGCGTCGGTGATTTGAATAATGACGGAAATTTAGATATTGTGGCCATTAAGTTAAATTCAACGCACCCAATCAAGTCGATCCTGGGAGACGGCTCCGGCGGCTTTCCATTATCATTTACATCTCCTTTTTCTTATCCATTCAATTCGATCAACCTGACGGATCTGAACGGCGACGGCGCGCTCGACGCATTATTAGCAATACCGTTTCAACAAAAAATCGCGGTGTGCCCGGGCAACGGCTCGGGTCGATTCTTAACTTCACAATTGGTAGACGCTGGAACTTATCCGTGGAAAGCCGCGGCCGGCGATATCAATAATGACGGAAAAATTGATATTATTGCGACAAATCGCTATTCCGGAATTCAATCCTTTCCCGCGCTCACCACCGGCGACGTTCCCGCCATCGCGGGCACTACAATAAAGGTTCTCGCGGGAACCGGCGGCGGCGCGTTCGCGACGCCCGTCTCGTTTTCCATGGAGAACGGCCCCGCGGACGTTGTACTCGCGGATGCGAACGGCGACGGCTTTTTAGATGTGATCGCCGCAAACGACTATTCAGGATTCAGCTCAAGCTACTCAAGCAAGAACAATACTTATACAATAACCGCAACTTATAATAGAAAAATATCTGTAGCGCTAAACGACGCGACGGGCGCATTTCCGAGTTTCCAATCGATTAATCTTGTTTATATCCCGCGCCGAATTATTACAACCGATCTGAACGGCGACGGCAAGCTGGATTTCGTCGCGTCGATGATTGAGTCCATCGCCACAAGTCAATTCGGATTCGTAACTATTACAGATGGAATTTTAGTACGCAGCTTCGGAGACGGCGCCGGAAATTTTAGCTCTCCCGCAAATATATCAACTGCATTTGGCAGAGACGCGATCGTTGCCGATCCAAACGGCGACGGCAATCTCGATATTGTTATGATTCACGAACAAACTAAGACGTTTGGAGTGTTATACAATCATTCGAACGGCGTCACGCAGCACGAACTCCGCAGTTATACCATTGGCAAAGATCCGCGGCGCTTCGCCGCCGGCGATTTGAACGGCGACGGATATCCAGACGTTGTGACCGCCAATGCTACAGGATGCGATGCTACTATTCTTCTGGGCTCGGCGGCGGGCGCGTTTTCGCCGGCTGCCTCAATTGTTGTCGATCAAAATACCTTTAGCGACGTCGCGCACTCCGATCTCGACGGCGACGGAATATTAGATATTCTCCTCGGAAGCCTCATTAGCGGCAATACATATATTTATAAAGGCAACGGCGATGCAACATTTATTCAAAACCAAATTGTAACGGTACCGGGCGGAGGCCCCGCGCAAATGGAGGCGATTGCGGCCGGAGATTTGAATAGCGACGGAAAGCCAGACCTCGCGCTCGGTATTAATTCAATCCTAATATATAAAAATGACGGAACCGGATTGTTAAACTACTTTTCAGCGCTTGATTATACAGGTTTTCCAAAAGATATCGAGATTGCCGATCTGAACGGCGACGGAATTGTAGACATCCTATCGAGCGTTGTCGCGATCCATTACGGAACCGGAGGCGGCACGTTCGCCGCGCCGCTCGTGTTCCCCCAGTCGGCCATGAAAAATGTAGTATCGCTTAGCGTCGGCGATGTAAATAATGATGATATTCCTGATTTCTTAGCGTGCGGCGACGAGCCCGACCCCGGCTCCGACGCCGCAATCTACTCGGCAATCGGCGATGGCGCCGGATCATTTAATGTTACATTGTTCGATAATCTTTCGAATTTGCGATTCATTATATCCGCTGATGCGAACCGCGACGGCACCGTTGACAGAATTTTCGGCCAAGTCGACGGCATCTTTGGCGAAAAGAATTTTGTTCGTACACAATTCGGCGACGGCGCGGGATTGTTCTCCGACGGGCCCAGTCTATTTGTAACCTATACGAAATTCGCCGTCGCGCGCGATTTTGATATCGACGGAAAAGTCGATTGCACTTTTGTAAGCGCCACGGATGCATTCGCGGGCGGGCCGGGTGGCGGCCCCGGCGTATTTACAATTCTTCATAATATTCTTGCGACGCCGCAGAATACTGCTAATTACGGATCGGGTACATCGGGCTGCCGCGGCATGATGGGGCTCTCGGCTAACAGTACGCCGAATATTGGTAATAATACTTTTGCAATTGTAGGAACCAACGCACCGAGCCGCGGGCTCGGCGTCGGCCTCGCCGGCGACGTCGCGTTCACGCCCGGAGTTGATATATTTGGTTATCAATTCAGCGTGCTCGTCGATCCCTACAATTCCACGCAGCTCGCGGGATATGAAGTATTGGCGACGGACGCGGGCACCACATTCACGCCCTTCCCGATTCCCAACGCACCGGCGCTCGTGGGCCTCATATTTTACATTCAGCAGATATTTGTAGAAAACGCGGCAAACGGCGAAACCTGCAGCCCCGGCGCGTTTGAATTAGTAAGCTCCCTCGGTCTCTCCGTTTTGATTTATTAAGTTGTATCTATCATTCCGTGAGCGGAAACGCGGCGTCGAAAGTTAATATATCAGATCCTAGCGACCGCGTCCTCGCGCTCGACGCGGTGCGAGGGTTTACCGTCGCGATGATGGTATTCGTCAACGGCGCGGGCGATTATATGCATCGCTGGCGCCCGTTCACGCACGCGCCCTGGAACGGCTGGACCTTCGCGGATCTCGGCTTTCCGGCGTTTTTGTTAATGATGGGCGCCGCGATGGTTTTTTCGATCGACAAACGTATGGCGGCGGGCTACACGACGCGGCGACTCATATATCATATAACTAAACGCGGAATATTATTAATACTCTTCGGCTGGGTGTTGTCGGCGTTCACGGCATCAACCAACTCGCTCGGCGATTTTTTCGGCTCGCTGCGTCTGACTGGAATCTTACCAAAACTCGGGGCGGTCTATTTGTTAGGAGGGCTCGCGTATATTTTATTAAAAACGCCCGCGCGGATTATAACATTTTCCGCGATCGCGCTCGCGGCGCACACGTGGGTCGTCTTTGGAGCGGGCGCGAAGTACGCGCCGGATGATAATATTCAAATAACCATCGACCGCGCGATTCTCGGCAATCACGGCCTTCCCGCGATGGTCCGCGAAACCGACGCCGACGGACTCTTAACTATTCTCCCGGGCATTGTTTGTTTTCTCGCGGGCGCGCTCGCCGGGCGCTTCTTTCAAACAAAACTTCACGGGTTTACAAAAGGGTCGAGAATGGTCGTCGCGGGATTGTTAATGATCGGAGTCGCGATCGCGGCCGACCGATTCTTACCAATAAACCGATCCATGTGGACCGCGAGTTATGTAATATTAACTTGCGGCTGGACGGCCGCCGTTCTCGGACTCGCCTACTGGCTCATCGACGGTTTGGGATTTCGCCAGGCGCTCCGGCCCCTTTTTGTATACGGCCGAAATCCACTCGCGGCTTTCTTACTGTTAGGATTATTTACAACGATCCTCGTTCGCGTCCGCGTTCCAGAGAGCGAGTTCGGACACTCCGAAGCCAATCGCGCGCTCGTTACTTATCTTTTTGATAAGTTGAAATCGTTCGTTACAAATCCGTACGTGCGCTCGCACGCGATCGGAGCGGCGCAGGTTATTATGATATTTATGATCCTTTGGATTCTTGACCGCCGCCGCATTTACTGGCGCGCGTAACGCGACGGCCCCTCGGCGGCGCAGCCGTATGACGCGTTCATTAGCCTTGAAAGCTAAGAGTGGAAAAACCCGCCGCGATGTGCGATGAAAGGGCATGCCTCCAACAAAAGAACAAGTGATTGATCAGATTAAACTCGTTGCCGACCCCGAGGTCATGGATCGCGAGGGCAAGCCCGTGGATATTTGGGAAATGGGGCTTGTTTATAATATTGACATTACCGCCGAAGACCCCGCGATCGTTAATATTCGCATGACGCTCACGTCGCAGGGCTGCCCCATGGGCGCACAAATTCAACGCGACGTCGTCACGCGCGTTGGCTCGCTGCCGGGCGTTGCAAAGACAAATATTGAAATCGTCTGGCAGCCGCAGTGGAGCCCGACGATGCTCTCCGAAGTCGCTAAGAAACGGCTCGGGATTGGCGAGGAAGAATAGTCGAAGTTATAAATAAAAACTTCCTGGGCGTGCGCCAAGGTCTGGAAGTTGATACTTTCGAGCCGATAGACCATAGTTACGCGACTTTTTTAGCGATCCATACAGCCGTTCCAAATCAACAACGATTAACAAAACCGTGCCCGAGTTCTACGTCGACCCTCCAAAATGCATCGCGTGCGATGCGTGCTGTAAGGAGTTTCCTGAAGTCTTTTACATGGGCGATGATACAAAAGCCCACGCGACGCCGGGGCATCCGATTGATAAGTATAATGCTCGAAAGGTCGTCGAGATTTGCCCGACGAACGCGATCGTCTTCACAGGGGAACTTCCCCCGCCCGAAGACGCCGACGGCGGCGCGCCGAAGGAAGTCCACGGTTGGGAATCGCAGTGGGCTGCCGTTCGCGACAAGATCTTTGATGATCCGATCGAGCGCGAGCGCCGCTACGGCCGCCAGTTCGCTGTAACAAAACACGAGGGCTACTCGATCGTGCGCGTCGAGTTTCCGGGCGTCGTTCCGGCCACGCGCGATCGCTACAAATACGGAATTTCGGCCGACATGCCCGACTACGCGCAGCAGGTCGTCGTCGGCGGGCGCACACTTTATGTTCGCGGCTGGGTCGTCGACCCCCTCGTTCGCATTTTATGTAATATGTCGTCGGCGTTTCCCGACCGCTTTTCTGTTAAATTAGATTTTGACGAGCCAGTTGTAGGCTTCAAATCGCACTACGACGCGCACCGCGTTTTAGAAGTAGCAATCTTCCACGATGCTAAAGTTCGCGATAATTTTGTTTGGACCGCGCACTTCATTACAGAAGCTTGCACGGGCTGCACGATCTGCGAACGCGTGTGTCCCACGAACGCGATCACCGGAATATCAAAAAACCGGCATTATATTGATCCGTATCTTTGCATTAACTGTAGCGTTTGCGGAACGTACTGCCCGTTCGACGCCATTCTCGGACAGCAAGATAAGGTTATTAATTATCTGAAGCCTAAAGAAGTGCCGAAGGCGCAGGTTATTGAAGAGTTGTGTTCAGGCTGCGAATTCTGCGTCGACGTGTGCCCGTTTGATTGTATTAAACTCGAAGACTTCGACGGCACCGTCATGCGCGTCGCGGTCGTCGACGAAAAGAAATGTATATCTTGCAAACTCTGTGAACAGGTTTGTATCAAAGGCGCAATTGTAGTTCCGCGCCACCAGACGTTCCCCGAGGGCATCGGCTGGAGTTATCAACCCGGAAGCGCTGAAGGTCTCGAAGAAGACCGCGCCGATTTGCCGCTCACACGTTAGAATTAGTGTCACGTAAAACGCGACACTAATTCTAGACTTAGTTCGCAGTTTGCCTCCCCCTCGCGCCCGCCAGAGGCGGGACGCTTTCCCCAAAGGGGAAGATATCTAATTTCCGCCCCCTCGCGCCCGCCAGAGGCGGGACGCTTTCCCCAAAGGGGAAGATATTAAATAACGGTTTCCGCGAGCGGCTGGGGCGCGTCCCAGAAATTGCCGGTTTCATACATATAGCGGATTTGTTGATATCGGATCATGGCTTCCATGATCGGAACGGCGGCATTCGGATTCGTTGGAAGTTTCTTCATAATTCTCGACCACATTTTTCCGGCTTCGCCGTCGAGCTTCGGAATATCCGATATTAACGATAGCGTATCTTTATCAACCGTTCGGAGCGCCTGCCGGCGCTGTCCGTGGCGCGTCGATTGTCCTGTAGATTGGGGGAATTTTAGCAAATCCATGTAATGACAAACGCGCTCGCCGAAATTTGCCGGATGATACAACTGATTCGCGAGCTTGCGGATTCCATCTGTTAACTCTTCCTTTGTGAGGCGCTCGGGAATAATGTTTGTATTCCACGGATGGCCCGGAACTTCATAACCGTCGACGAGGCGCCCGGCTTTTTGTAGTCTATCGTTCAGCGGCGTCGAGTGCGGCGCGGCGAGCGCGCTGAGTGTACAAATCGGAACGCCGGACGCCATTGCAAACTCGAACTGCCGGTCAAAAGTAGAATGATCATCGTGATCAAAGCCACAAATCATTCCGGCCGTCACGCCGATTCCATGTTCGAGGAATCGATGTATCTGATCGACGAGCGTCGGATTCACCAAATTCGGATTCTTAAGATTATGACGTAAATTCTGGCGTTTTTTCGATTCGCGCAGACTCTCTTCGTTCGGCGTTTCAATACCAATAAAAACGTGAGTCATGCCGGCTTCCGACGCCATTCGCAACAATTCGTCGTCGCGCGCCGCGTCGATTGAGAGCTGCGTGCTTAATGATAACATTCCGTCGGATTGTTTATGATTCCACGCGCGCACCGCCGCGAACAGTTCCTTCACCCACGGCCGGTTCGCGGTAGTATTATCATCGGCGAAGAGAACGCTTCTGTAGCCTGCGCGGTACGCGGTATCTAGTTCTTCAATAATCTTATCAATTGGTTTGTGCCGCTGTTTGCGCCCGACGTACTGGATCACATCGCAAAATTCACATTCAAACGGGCAGCCGCGCGCCGTCTGCACCGTGGCCGTCAGCACGCGATCATTATATTTAGCATAAAGATCCCACCGGGGCACGGGCGTCAGCGCAAGATCGGGACGGCCGCCGCGATACTCTTCCTTATAATCTCCCGACCACAAATCCGAAAATAACTCATCCACGATTTCTTCCATCTCGTCGCGAACTAATATATCACAATGCGGACGCACGACCTCGGGACACAGAGACGCGTGCGGGCCTCCCATCAATACTACTTTTCCGCGCCGCCGGAATTCCTTAGCAATCTTTTTTGCGTTCCCCCACTGGCTAATTTTCCCGGTGATTCCTACATAATCGACGGGAAGATCAAAATTAACAGACTCCAAATGTTCATCACAAATCTCGACGTGAAAATCAGACGGCACCATCGCGGCGAGCGTCGGCACGACGAGATCAGCGAGGAACGCGGCGGATTTGTAGCCACGCCCTTCATACACTTCGGCGCCGTAGTACGTCGGAAAATCGGCCGCGGGATTAATTAGATAGATCGAGCGTTTCATAGTTACTGAACTCCCGAAGCGCGCGGTGAAAGCGCTCCGTTTTTAACAAACTGATTTAAGTATAATTTTATCAAGTTTTCGCTGACTTCTGGGCAAAGGATATCAGAACCCCGCAGCGCGCGCTCGCAATGAGTCGCGTCGAGCCTTTGCAGGCGCGCATCCGGGACGACGGATTCCACGAGCGCCGCGGAATCCGCGGGAATCATTAGCATCGGAAGAATATTTAACATCGCGTGATTCGGCCTCGACAAAACGTGCGCGTAGACGGCTTCTTGCCACTCCGAAAACGGAACGCGGCGCAGCGGCCAGCCGCAGCGCCCCGCCCAATCAAATATATTATAAAGCGGCACGGCCGTCGAATTGATAATATGAAAGACGCGATCCGTTAATTGATTATTTAAAGATAAATTAGTAATTGCGGCGCTGGCAAAATCCACGGGCGTCATATCCATTTTCACGTCAAGGTCGGGCGCCATTCCGAGCTCCAGGCAGCCGAGAAACACGCGGCTCGCGAAATCATCAAGATTCCATGCGCCCGTTTTCGAACTTCCTACAATTCTTCCGGGGCGATAAATAAAAGCCGGCAATCCGCGCTCGATCGCGATTTGTATTATTCCCTCAGCAACCCATTTTGTTTGTTCATATCCGCCGTCGAGTCGTTCCGTGAAAGGTAATGTTGTATCTTCTCTCACGGCGCCGCCGGCCGAAACGCTTGCCGCGGCGGCGACGCCGATCGTTGAAACAAAATGAAATTTCTTTAGTTTCGATTCAAAAGCCAATTTAATCAACTCAACCGTTCCATCCACGTTCGACGGCTTCAGCGCCTCGTACGTTTGGAAAAAGTTAACATCGGCGCCGCAATGGTAAATACTATCTATTTCGCCGGCAAGCGCGTCCCATGCCGGGTGCGAGAGGCCGAGCCGCGGGGCGTCGAGACGTCCGCGAATAATAACAATCCGTTTCCAACGATCCGGATCAAATAATTCATAACGTTCAAGATTCGCGCGCACGCGGCGCGCAGCATCGGCGTCGCTCGATCCGCGAACGATGCAATGAATGTTAGCGTTGGTCTTTGATAATAATTGTTCGGCGAGAAACGCGCCTAAAAAGCCCGTCGCCCCAGTTAATAATATATTCTTTGGCGGATTCGCACCGCGAGCCGCGAGTGGCACACGGCCTATCGACTCGTCGAGGCGAACTTCCTGCCCTAAATCAAAGACCGCCGATTTTGTAAGCATCATTTCAACGTTTCCACCGCGCCCGAACGAATCTACAATTCGTGCAAAGTCGCAGAGCGCGGGAAACTCAAAAATATATTTCAACGGAATATCTATTTTGAGCCGGTTGCTAATTCCGTTGCGTACCTCGATCGCCTTGAGCGAAGTGCCGCCGAGATCAAAAAACCGGTCGCGCCGGCCAACCTGCTCGATTTGAAGTATTTCGCGCCACAAGCCGCCGAGCACGCGTTCCATCGCGGTTTTTAACTCTTCGCTTTCGCGCGTTTCCGATATATCTATTCCTCCATTTGTTACAAGCGCGCGCCGGTCAACTTTACCATTTTGCATTCGCGGAATGACAGCCACTTGTTTCCATCGAACCGGCACCGCGGCTTCCGGCAGAAACCGCCGCATCGAATCGCGCATTCGGTTGATATCAACTGCTCCCTTTTCATTAATAACAATAAAGCCCGTGAGTTCGCTCTCCCGGCCCGAATGCACAATTAGGGCAACTGCGCAATCGGCGACGCCCGGCTGCCTTGCGAGCACGGATTCCACTTCGCCGATCTCGATTCGGCGTCCGCGAATCTTAACTTGATGATCCGCGCGTCCGATGATTTGTATATTTCCGTCCCACAGCATGCGCGCGAGGTCGCCGGTTTTATACAATATTTTCTTCCCGAGCCGCGCGATGCGATTTTCTCGGAACGCCTCTTTTGTACTATCCGCCTTGCCCAAATAACCCATCGCAAGATTCTCGCCGCCAATGTAAATCTCACCCGAGCTTCCGCGCAGAACGGGCCGTTCGAGAGAATCTAATAGATAAACTTCCACATTATCAATCGGACGCCCGATCGGCACTGTTTCAAGATACCGAAGACTTTTAATAGTATCGCGATCGATGGAAAAACACGCTGTGTCTACGCCCGCCTCCGTCGGACCATAAAGATTATGCAATTCTAACGATCCATGAATATTACTTTTCTCGAGGACGATGCACGCGAGATCGAGCGAAAGCGATTCGCCGCCGCAGAAGATGTGCCGCAGCGAAACGCACTCGGAAAATCCCTTTTCACTAACGATCGCGCGCAGCATGGCCGGCACGACCGTTAGTATCGTAATTTTCTCCCGAATTAATATATTGATAATTGCTTCCGCGTTCGATTCGCCGCCCTCCGCTACGACAACCGCCGTTGCGCCGCTTGCAAGCGGATGGAGCAACTCGATGAGCGAAGCATCAAATCCAACGGGGATTCTAACTAAAAATCGGTCGCGCTCATCGATCTGAAATTCACGAATCATCCAATGAATATGATTGTTCACAACGCGATGCGGAACGACGACCCCCTTCGGTTCGCCCGTGGTTCCCGATGTATAAATGATATAAGCCGGATCATCCGGTTCGAACGCTGCCGATGGAGCTGCATCCGCAATGGATGTATCATCCTTCAACGTATCAACTGCAATCGCATCGCGGCGGAATTCCAACGCGCGAGGCCGCTCCTGCGAATTGGTTAGAATCACGCGAACGTTAGCATCGCGGATTTCGAATGCCATTCTCTCCGACGGCTCGCGAACGTCGAGCGGCAGATACACGGCCCCCAACTTCCAAATTGCGATCATTGAAATAAACAATTCCGCCGACCTCCCCATGAGCACGGCGACGGCGTCGCCTTTCTTAACATTCCTGCGCGCGAGTTCTCCGCGCAGCAAGTCCGCGCGATGATTCAATTCTCGAAATGTCATAAATCGCGCGCCGTCGATAACCGCAACCTTGTCCGGCTGCAAACGCGCGTGCTCATCGAATCGCGTATGAATAAAATTACTATGTTGATACTGAACCGGCGCGCCCTGCGCATCGCGCAACATTTCCTGCCGATCTACATTTGATAGTAATTCAAGTTCGCCAATCTTTGATTCCGGAGCGGCAAGCGCACTCTTCAGTAATGTCTCGAACGCGCGCGAAAGCCGTTCAATCGTGGATTTATGAAATAGATCTGTATTATATTCAATCACACCTGACAATTCCGGTCCGTCCTCTTCAAACGACCACGCCATATCTAATTTTGCAGTTCCGTGATCGATATCCAACGGTTCCGCCGCCGCTCCTCCGAGTCTCGATTGCATTCCCGGAATATTTAATAAATCAAAGGAAACCTGGAAAACAGGGGCGTGCGAAAGGCTGCGATCGGGATTGACCGCCTCGACAAGTTTTTCGAATGGTAATGACTGATGCGCCTGCGCCGCGATCACCGATTGATAAACTTTCCAAATTAGCGTTTCAAATATTACATTTTCCGAGATTTGGGAGCGGAGTGGAATCGTATTAACAAATAGACCTACGATGGGCTCAAATTCAGCACGAAGCCTGTTTGCGACCGCCGTTCCCACAACAAATTCCGTTTCTCCCGACCACCGCCATACTAACGTTTGAAACGCCGCGAAAAGAGTTGTAAATAATGTCACGCCGCGCGCTTTTGAATATTCCGCCGTCGCGCGCGCCCACTCCGCTGGAATTTTGAATTTAACAGTAGCGCCGCGATACGTTTGCTTTTCGGGGCGAGGAAAATCGAGTGGGGCCCGCCAAACGCCCGGCGCACCCGAGAGAACCTCCGCCCAGTATTGAATATCCTGTTTTAAGTAGTCTTCTGAAAAAACGTCTCTTTGCCACAACGCAAAATCAACATATTGATACTCGAGCGGCGCGAGCGGCGATTCCACCCCGCGGAGATTCGCTTCATAAAGAATACCGAGCTCTGCCCACAGGTTAGAAATCGACCAGCCGTCGGATATGATATGATGCTGGTGGACGGCGAGAACGTGCTCTTCGTGATTTAGACATATTAATTGCGTCCGAAATAGCGGTCCCGCCGCAAGGTCCATCCGGCGCCGCGCCTCATGCTTCAAATAAACCGCGAGCGCGTCCTCGCGATTATCTACATCTGTTTGCCTCCAATCCTCATAACTATAGAAATCTTGATCGTTATCTAATATTCGCTGGCAAGGCTTGCCGTTTTCCGGAGGGAAAACGGTTCGCAAAGATTCATGCCGTTCGACCAAAGTATCAATACTTTTTCTTAGACACTCGATATCGAGAGGCCCGCGGATCCGAACTGCTCCCGAAATGTGATACATCGTCGATTCGGGCTCTAATTGATGTAAAAACCAAAGCCGCTCCTGAGAGAAGGAGAGCGGCAACGCACCCGTCCTGTCAACGCGCGCAAGCGGCGGCGCCTCCGTTTCGTCATTGCGTGATTTGATAATATCAATTTCACTTGCAAGCGCCGCGATCGTCGGAGCTTCAAATATCTTTCTGAGTGGAAGGTCTATACTAAACTCCGCGCTGATCCGCGACGCAGCGCGCGTCGCCAGCAGCGAGTGTCCTCCGAGCTGAAAAAATGAATCGTAAATATCTATTTTTTTGATTTGAAGTAATTCGCTCCAAATCTTACTAATCTTTTTCTGAGTCTCCGACTGTGGCGGCTTGATCGTCCGGTCCGATTCTTTATATTCCTGAGCTAGATTTTGCAGCCTCCGCCGGTCCGTTTTTCCGCTTGAAGTCTTCGGCAATTCACTAAGAAAATAAATTTCCCCGGGTATCACAATATTCGATACGTGCTGCGCCAGCGACTCTCGAACGGCCGACTCGAAATTTCGCTGTTCGTCATTATTGTTTATATTCTCTGCGACGACAAACGCCACGATTCGTTCCTCGCCGCGCGAATTTGATGTTTTGATAACAACAACATCAGTAACTCCATGCACGGGCCGGATCGCGGCCTCGACTTCGCCAAGCTCAAAACGCACTCCGCGAATCTTAACTTGATCATCCATTCTCCCGAGGAATTCTAAATTTCCATCCATTCGGAATCGTGCACGGTCGCCGGTTTTATAAAGGATCTCCGCGACGCCATCCGCAAACGGATTATTTATAAACCGCTCAGCAGTAAGCTCGGCGCGTTTCCAGTAGCCTTTCGCAACACCTTCGCCCCCAATATACAATTCACCCGAAGCGCCGGGCGGCACGAGCTTACAATTCGCATCGAGAATATAACATTTCGCGCCTGCAATGGGCCTCCCAATCGGTACGACGCCATCTGGATCAAGCCGCGCCAACTCGCTTCTTGTACATTCAAACGCAGTGGCGTCAATACACGCCTCGGTCGGCCCGTAGAAATTATACAATCGGATATTGTTTACATTTCGCGCGGATGTTTCTAATAATTTCACGGCCACGGCCGCACGCAGCGCCTCTCCGCCGCAAATGATCGCGCGCAGGTATTGGCCGAGCGGCGCGCATTCGAGAATGGCGTCGAGTAACGCGGGAACCACTTGTAAAACTGTTATATTATTTTGAGCTATCAATTCGACGATTCGCCGCGCGTCCCGCGAATCAGCACGATTCACAATCGTTACTGTTCCGCCCATCGCCAGCGGCGGGAGGAATTCACAGAACGCTGCGTCGAACGCCGGGGTTGTATGAAAAAGAAACCGATCCCGCGGAGTCAAATCCAGTTGTTTAGAAATCCAGTGCAAGTGATTCATTAACGATCGGTGCGATACGCAAACGCCCTTCGGTTCGCCCGTCGAACCCGACGTGAATAAAATATATGCAATCTCGCGCGGATCGCCTGCGTCGAACTCTCGAATTTCCTCTTCGCTCGGCGTATCCATCAGATCATCAATTGTTATCTCCGTCGCGTTACGGAAATTTAGCGTATTTGTCTCGCCGGAATTTACAATAACGAGGGCCGGCTCCACGTCGCTAACAATACGTTCCAGCCGCGATGCGGGATCGTTACGATCCAGTGGAACGTACACGCCCCCCGCCTTCCAGATAGCGAGAATGGTTATGATCAATTCCGGCGAACGATCTAAACAAACGCACACGCGAGCGCCGCGACGGACACCGCGGGCGAAAAGCGCCGACGCCAGCGACGAGACTGAATTTATCAATTCGTGATAACGAATATTACGACCTTCAAAGAAAATCGCGGGGGCGTCTTTTATTCGCTGCGCGGCCGCGTCAATTAACAAATACGGCTTTTCTCCATCGAGACAGGCGGGTGCGCCCCGAGCCCAAATATGAAGTATTTTATCGCGCTCGTCAGGCGGCATGATTTCTATTTCCGCGATTCTCCGCACACCTCCGGAGAACACCTGCTCCAGGATTCTATTATAGTAACCAGAGAATCGTTCAATTGTAACTCCGTCGAAAATATCTGTATTATATTCAAACACGCAAGACATCTCTGGCGCGCCGCTTTCCACGGTTAGAGTCAAATCAAATTTTGCAATTCCCAAATCCAACGGAATCGTACTAATATCGATTCCAGTTAGCTGAAGAAAGCGCGCCGGATCTTCGATGAGATCAAAAAATACTTGAAAAACCGGCGTGCGCCGCAGGTCGCGATCCACTTCCAATTCGCGGACGAGCGCCTCAAAGGAAAACTTTTGATGCGCATCCGCGTTGAGTACGGTCTCGTGAGCACCCCTCACGAAATCGGCAAATGTTAAATTTCCATCGAATTGCAGTGATATTGGAAGCGTATTAACAAATAGTCCGGCGATATTGTGTGTAACCTGATCGAGCCTGTTTGCGAATGCGGTTCCAATATTAAAATTGCTGCTGCCGGTTAGTTTATGTAGCAATAGCCCGAACGCCGACAGAAATGAATTAAATAGTGTCGTCCGCTCTTGCTGGGCCCACACGCGCGCCGCGTCCGCGACGTTATTTGCAATGCTAAATCTATATTGTGCGCCGCGCCGGCTCGGCCGCGCCGGGTGTTTTCGGTCGGCGGGCAATTCAATAAATCCAACCGAGTCTGCAAGTTTACTTTTCCAGTATTGTAATGAACGCGCGGTCGCGTCCGGTTCGGCGGTTTTCTTCTCCCCAATTGCAACATCCGTGTATCGAATGGGCAACGCGGGAAGTGCAGCGATTTGATTCGCCACAAGCGCTCTATAACATTCTCCGAGCTCTTTGATAAGAATTCCGATCGACCAGCCGTCGGATACGATATGATGCTGAACAAATAGTAATATAAACTCGGTGTCGTTTATTTTGTATAATACCGCGCGCGAAAGAGGCCCGGCCGCGAGATCAAACCGCTTTTGCGCCTCCGCCACGAGTATTTTTTGTAAACTTTCAGCGTTTTCTGTGTCCGCGCGTTCTACTTCTCGAATGTCAATTGGAAACGAGGCGTCTCCCCTAATGGTTTGAAAAGGAACCCCGTCGCGACTCGGGAAAATCATTCTTAATGATTCATGGCGTCTATATATTTGATCAAACGAATCCTTAAGAATCTCGATCGCTAATTTTCCGCGCATCCTCAGTGCGCCCGCCATATGATAATCACAGGCGCCCGGCTCCAATTGATCTATAAACCATAGCCGTTCTTGACTTGCCGAAAGCGGGAATTCGGTTGCGCCGCTCGCGTCGCGCGTAATTTGATATATATCTGTCCCGCTCAATCGTTTAATAGCTTTCACCACGCCCGCGATCGTCGGATCACTAAACAAATCCCGCAGCGTTAAATTTATATTAAACTCGCTCCGCACACGCGCGACGAGGCGCGTCGCGAGCAACGAGTGTCCGCCAAGTTCAAAAAAATGATCATCGACGCCGATGGCGTCGACGCGTAATAATAAACTAAATATCGCAGCAAGCCGTCTCTCAATCTCGCTCCGCGGCGGCACCGCGGCTCGCGCGCGCGTTTTTACAAATAGCCGAGTCGCCGCAAGCGCCGCGCGATTTACCTTTCCATTTGTAGTTATCGGAAACGAGTCTACAAATTCAAGACTCTCCGGAATCATATAATCCGGCAACTTCCCTCGCAACGCGTCCCGCAAGGCTTCGCGTTCGCGATCATCATTCATGCGGCGGGCCGGCGAATTTGTAAAATTGCGATGCGGCGCGTCTGGAGCTTGGCCCAATGTTACTGTTTCGAATATCAGCGCTTTGCGATCTGTCGATTTATTAAAAATCGCATCGACCCGGTCGAGAGCCCCTGATTTCCCGAAACGAATTTGAACGTCATAACCCAGCTCGCCGCCCAATTTTACTAAATCATCCGGATGGACGCCCCCACGATTCTCCGGATTTAATAATTCGCAAAGCCGTCTATTCTCAATATCTTCGATTACAAACGCCCGCGG
This sequence comes from Planctomycetota bacterium, assembly GCA_046160785.1. GTDB lineage: Bacteria > Planctomycetota > UBA1135 > UBA1135 > JACQFD01 > JACQFD01. The sequence goes on along the minus strand of JBJXHE010000002.1, from coordinate 15,366 downwards.
CGCCTCGCGCGCGATGAGTGAATATAATGATTCCAGCGATCCCACATTCGACCAGCGATACTCACGATAAAGCGTCTCCGGTTCTTCGCTCTTTCGATTTGTAATATAAGCGTCGTATCGAAAGCGGGTCATTTCATTATCACATTTCCCGGCCTTCACCTCGACACGCACGCCCGCGGCGCCGGGAATTATTTGTTGTATAGATCGAAACAGGGCCGGATCCACTGCAAGCTCCGAATCGTCCGCCGCGCGCACGCGAGCGCTTTTTAATAATTCGTCGCGCGTCAAAGCGTCTTTTTTTGATATTACTAGAACTGACTCATGAAACATCTCTAAATGCGGAAGGCTGCGAAGATCCCCCAGAAAGATCGTTCCCCCCGGAGACAATCGACTCCAAGCGTTTTTTAGTACATTTACAAAATAGTCAAAGCTCGGAAAGTATTGAATAACCGAATTGAAAATAATCGTATCAAATTTCCCTTCCTCCAGAGTCTCCAGTTCGTGCGCACCGAGGCAATGTACTCGTGCATTGGAAATATTTGTTTTATCAATTCGCGCCTGTAAGCGCTCGACTGCCGGCGCCGAAGCGTCGATCGCGGTATAATCTTCACAATATTGCAGGAGCCGCCACATTAACAATCCGGTGCCGCAACCAATGTCAAGAATTCTTCGCGGCTGGAGCCGCCGAATTCGCGCAACGGTCATTTCGACCCATTCGCGCATGTCGGCCGCTGGCATCGGTTGATTTGTATAACTATCAATCCACCCGGAAATATCAAATTCCGGGTCATTTGTATTTAGTCGATATGCCTCGTCCCAAACGAGGCGCCACTGGTCGACGCTTTCGCGAGCCGCTACTGATTCGTTATTGTTATCATTCCTTCGACGAACGACGTATGCAACGAGCCGCGACTCCGCCGTTGCCGTTTGCTCTCCTCTTTTGTGTACTAATACAATTGCGTCGGCGACTGCGCTATGCGTTCGAAGCAATGCTTCAATTTCTCCGAGCTCCACGCGGTTTCCTCGAATCTTAACTTGTGAATCGTTGCGCCCCGCGAATTCAAGTAGTCCGTCTGCGCGCATCCTTCCGAGATCCCCGGTCTTAAAGTATCGCCCCGGCGGAATGTTGCCTTCCGAAGATATATTAATAAATTTCTCTGCGTTGAGATCGGGGCGATTCAGGTATCCCATCGAAACGCCTGCTCCCCCAATGCATAATTCACCAATAATTCCCTCAGGAACGATTTGTAGCCATTCATCGATTATTAAAATATTTGTCCGGCCCGCCGGACGGCCGATTGGAACGACCGCTCCCGCATTACACAATTCGGGCGTTACGCGCACGACGCTCGACCAAATGGTAGTTTCCGTCGGGCCGTACAAATTCCACAATTCGGCGCCGCGTTTCAGTAACATTCGCGCAAGATCGCCTGGCAGCGCCTCGCCGCCGCACCACATCCGCAAGTTATCCTTTCCGCGCCAGCCGGAATCGATGAGCATCCGCCATGCGGACGGCGTCGCCTGAAGAACTGTTATATCATTTTTATGAATAATATCCGCTAGATGAAACCCATCTTTCGCTGCTTCAGACGGTGCGATAACCACAGTTGCGCCCGCTATGAGCGTGCCGAGCAATTCCAATCCAGATATATCAAATGAAAATGTTGTGATCGCAAGAAGTCTATCATTTCGGCGAATTCCAGGATCCGCGCACAGCGATTGTAATATATTCGAAAACGCGCCGTGTGAAATCTGAACTCCCTTGGGTTTTCCCGTCGACCCCGACGTATACATAACGTATGCGCGGTCGGCCTCGCCCGCGATTTCGTTAAGATACGAATCATTCGCCGGACGCGGATTGTTTATAGTCTCTTCGAGCCGAATGGCACGAATCCCGTCAACCGTAATAATCTCCTCTGTTTCGCGCTCACAGATCACTACAGTTAACTGCGCGTCGGATTGAATCGAATGTAACCGTTCTCGCGGATGATCGGGATCGAGCGGAACGTACGCGGCGCCGCTCTTTAATATTCCAAGAAGGCACGCCACGAGACCCGGCGAACGCCGCAGACATACGCCCACTAATGATCCGCGGCCGGCGCCGTTTTGTTGTAATAAATGCGCAACCGCATTCGCTTTTTGATACAGTTCCTGATATGTAACTTTTTGATCGCCAAACTGTATCGCGACGGCACCCGGTGAATGCCGCACCTGTTCATCGAATCGTAAATGAACGGCCTTCCATTCGCGGCCGGCGCCGTGCGTGTTCGTTCCGAGCGAAACGATGCGCGCGCGATCCTCGCTTGATAACAATTCAATTTGTTGAATTCGAACCGATGGGTCGCGCACGACCGCTTCTAATATTAATTTTAATTGAGTCAGAAACGAACGGACCGTGAGAGAGTTGAACAAATTGGGATTATATTCAAATTCAAGCCGCAGGCGGTCGAGCTCAACCCAAACATAAAGACTCAAATCAACAAGTGAACCCGCCTGCGCCACTTCAAACTTAATATTAAGCTTCGGGAGATTGCGTTCAAAGCTAAAGAAATCAACGTAATTAAACATCACTTGAAATAATGGATTCTGATCGAGGCGGCGCTGCGGCTGCAACGCATCTACAATTCTTTCGAACGGAAACTCCTGATGCGACTGGCCCTCCGTGACCACGGCTTTCACGCGTTGTATCAATTCACGAAATGTTGGATTGCCGGATATATCCGTTCGCAGAACAAGGCTGTTTACAAAAAATCCTATAAGATTCTCGACTTCGTTGCGGGGCCGGTTCGCTGCAGGCGTTCCAATAACAATATCGACGTCACGCGTCCAGCGATGCAATGCAGCTTTGAACGCGGCGAGCAGCACGGTGAACGGAGTGACGCCCTCGCTCTTGGCTAATAATTTTAACGCTACCGATAATTCCGGAGTTAACGATAGAGATTCTCGCGCTCCGGGATTTATGATATCTTCTTTTCGCGGCGAGTCGGTCGGAAGCGTGAGAGTTGTTAAATTCGCGAGCTTCTTTGTCCAGTAGGCGAGTCCGCGCTCCACCGCCGCGCCCTGGAGCCGCGCGCGCTGCCACCGTGCGTAATCTTTATATTGAACCGGAAGATCCGGAAGTTCCCTCGCCGTATTATAAGCTATTGTTTCATAAATACTAAATATTTCATTTGCAAGTATTCGATTTGACAAACCGTCGGCGATGATATGATGCAAACAAACTATCAATTCATGAACTCCGCCCCCGAGCGTGAGTAGTTTAAGCCGCCAGAGCGGTCCGCGTTGCAGATCAAACGGCGTATAGGTTATGAATTGAATCGCGTCGCGGCGCCGCCGCAAGCGTTCTTCCTCCGAGACTTTGGATAGATCCTCGCGCTCGATCGACGGCGCCGCTGCATTTGATATTATTTGTATCGGGCGGTCGCCGTCGAGCTCGAACGTGGTTCTTAATGATTCATGGCGTTCTGTTACAAATCGAATCGCTTCTTCAAGAGCGTGAACGAGGAGGTCGCCCCTAAATCGCGCGACACCGGGAATGTGGTGCGCCGGATTGCCGGGCTCCAATTGTTCTAATAACCAAAAGCGTTCCTGCGCGAATGATAATAAAAAAGGCCCGTCCGCGGCGCCGAGCGGCACAGGATCTATTAATTCACCCTTCGCCTTTTTTGTATTCTTCAATCGCTCCAGCAACTGTCGCTTTGCTGGAGACAGATTCTTCAACCGATCTCGACGCTCACTCATCTCCCTCGCCCGCTTTTAACAATTTTTCCGCTTCTTCTTCGGTGAGCCGGTCGACTTCGTCAACAAGATCATCTGTTACATCAGGCGCCGATTGTAAAAATATTAAATCCGCCAGGTGCGCCGCGAGCGCCGAGGCGTTCGGCTGTTCGAATAGTAGTGTCGCGGGTAATGTTAATGAAAGGCCCGTTTCAATACGGTTTCTAAGATCGACGGCCAGAAGCGAGTCGACTCCCATTTCTACAAATGCAACGTCTGGATCGACCTGCGACGGCGATCCGAATCCGAGCACTCGCGCGATCTGTTCGCGGACGTAATTTAATATCTTTGACGTGCGCTGCGCGGGTGCGGCCGAATGCAATTCTTCAAGGATTTTCGCGGTATTAGTTATGTTTGAATCCGCTCGCGGCGAAACGATTTCATAAAAAGGCGGCGCGCCGCCCGCACGGAATTGTTTTATAAATTTTCCCCACTGAATTGGCAACACGCCCGATTGAACGTCGTTTTTCCGAACAATATCTGTAAATATATTCATTCCTTCCTCAGGCGAAATGGCCCGAAGCCCCATCTCGGCGAATCGGGCGCGATTCCGCCCCTCGCGGCCGGCCGCCATTCCGCCTCCCGACCACGGCCCCCAATTGATACTAATCGCCGGAATGTTATGATTTCGAAGGACGTGCGCGAATGTATCTAAAAATGCGTTGGCGGCGGAATAGGAGCTCTGCCCCTGCGCACCGACGACCGACGCCATCGACGAAAAGTTAATAAAGAAATCGAGGACGTCGTTTTGTGTAGCATTTGCGAGATGGACGGCTCCGAAAGCTTTCGGTTTTAGTACATTCACAAAACGATTCCAGCTCGATTGTATCAACATTCCGTCGTCGAGAACTCCCGCCGCGTGGACAATGCCGCCAATCGGGCCGTGATCCCGCCGTGCGTTTTGAACGAGCTCCGCCGAGCGCTCGGGATCTGATATATCACAAAGATACACGATGACGTCCGCTCCGCGGCCGCGCAGCTGCGCCAGCAATTTATTTGTTTCATCCGGAGGAGTACGCCGAGATGTTAATATCACTTTTCGTGCGCCTTCGCGAATGAGCCATTCCGCGGTCTTGAGGCCAAGCGCGCCGAGACCGCCCGTTATGATGTAAGCACAATTGTTACGATTCGAAACGCTGCGGTTTCGGGATGCCGGGGCGCCCTGGATTTGTATTACAACTTTTCCAACATTCTTAGCTTGAGCCAGATCGCGAAACGCGTTCCCAGCGTCCGCAAGCGCGTATGTTTTTGTAGAAAGCTCCGACAGTGAACCATCCGCAAACCCCGCAAGTACCTCATCCATCAATTTTCGGTAGAGCCGCGTATCGTTAGCAAACACTTCGGCCATATCCACAATCGAATATTGAACGTCGGGGCGTTCCGCCGCCACACGCTCCCGCGGCCAAATGCCAATTCTGCCGATTTCTACAAATCGGCCTCCGCGCGCGAGAATCGCAAGCGACTTCGGAATCCAGTCGCCCGAAAGGCTATTTAATATAACATCAACGCCCGCGCCTTTCGTGTCGCGCAGAATCTCCTCCGAGAACGCGACATTTCTGGAATTGTAAATATGCGATATTCCCTGCGCGCGAAGGTGTTCCCATTTTGCGGGGCTCGCGGTTGCATAGATTTCGGCACCGGCGCGTTTTGCTAATTGTATCGCGGCCTGCCCGACGCCTCCCGCGCCCGCGTGTATCAAAACCCGCTCGCCCGCGCGAAGGTTTGCAATGGTAAATAAACTATAGAGACTTGTTAAGAAAACCGTCGGGATCGCGGCGGCCGCAGCGGGCGTTATACGCTCCGGACATTTACTAACAAATTCCTCGCGAACAATAATATTATTTCCGAGCGTTCCAACCGCCGATGCTATAACAAAATCTCCCGGGCACACGCTCTTGACTCCGGCGCCCGCCGATCGAACGCGCCCCGCGCATTCGAGCCCCAGAGGCTGATCGGCGGCCCGGTGAATTCCCGCTCGTTCGCTCAGATCCTTTAAAAGCCCAAGCGTATATAATACATCTTTAAAATTGAGGGCGCTTGCTAATACATCAATTTCGACCTCGCCCGCTTGCACGCTGCGTACGGGCGCGGGAACGATCGATAATTGTTCAAACGAACCGTATTCAGCAGCGCGCAATTGATAACTACTATTTGGAGGAGGTTCCAGCCGGGTTTTGCGATTCGCGGCGCGTTCGAGCCGCGCAACAAACCGCTCGCCGCCGCGGAACGCGATCTGAGTTTCGAAATCGGGATGTAACAATTCCGAAATTACCAATTCGGTAGATGCTAAATCCGGCGCCTGGTCGTTTTGTTGATCTTCAAGATCGATGCGCGCCGTGCGAAACTCGGGATGTTCCAATGCTAACGATGCACCGAATCCCCACAGCGCGCCGCCCCACGGATTCTTAGCACCGCTTGAATCCGGAACCGGTTGCGCTGCGCGCGTTATCAACCAAACGCGCGGCGGCGATTTCCATCGCGCGCGGCCTAGCGACTGAAATAGATAAAACGCATTCTCAATCGGGCCGAGCGAACCCTCGCCATCATTTGTTAAATCGAAAACGCCGCGAGTTGCACTAAACAAAACGCCGCGCAACGGCGTTCCGCCGTCCTGAATCTGTTTAATGGTAGTGTCATAAAAAATGGCAGAACCGTTTTCGCTCCGAGCGATATCTGTCAACAGTACGCGATCGCCCGCCTTTTCAAGTTGATGCTTCCATTTGCGCGCAAGCCGCACGTCATCGCTAACAATCCACCACAATCCCGGTTTTTCTCCGATGCGAACGCCGTTTTCCGAACGCGCTTTTCGCCGCCATTTCACTTCATATAATAAATTTTCTGCCGCGGCCGATTCGCGTAATACAACGTTTCGATTCGTCCGGATCAGTTGCAAGCCCTCGACGCGCGCGAGCGCGGCCCCTTCCGTATCAAATATATCTAAATCAAATGCAATTTTCGAGGGTAAGGCGCCTGAAGTTGAATCGGATGAATGGATGGATTCGCGGCGCGCGACACGGCAGACCGCGCTTCTTCCGGTCCATGCTAATTTTGGCGAGAATTGTATAATCTTCTCAAACCCGATCGGAAGGTAGGCGTCGTTTCCAGCGCCCGGCAGCAGCGCGCCGCAACCCTGAAAGCACGCGTCGAGCAGCGTGGGGTGAATCTGATAACTTTCAATTCCTGTCTCTTCAGATAATTGTATTTCACAAATAGCTTCGCCGCCGCCCGTCCGCACCGACTTTAACGTTCGGAATGCCGGCCCGTATTCGAGCCCGAGCGTTTTGTAATATTCATATAATTCGCCGACATTCCTTGGCTCGCGGCACCGCGCCAAAATAGATGTAAATCCATCTGTTTGATTCTCCGCGATAAGCTGCACCGGAAGCGCGCGGAGCGTTCCGCTCGCGTGCAAAACCCATTCGCCCGCCCCGCCCGCGGCACCGGGATGAGCTAATGATAAACTATAAATTTTCCAATGATAACGATCTTCGGCGCCGGCGGTCTTCGAAACGTGCGTCTGAATTTTAGTAACCTTTGACGACAGCGCCAGCGCAGCCTGAATTGTAATATTTTCCAGAACGCAGTTCGAGAGCCCCGGAATCGCCCGCGCAGCCTCGAGCGCAATCTCAACATATCCTGCTCCCGGAAAAATCGCTATATCATAAACGCGGTGGTCTTTTAGGAATGAAGGAGAACTCTCGCGAAGGATCGATTCATACAACAAATCGCCGGCAGGCAAAGCAGGAGAATCAATACGGGTTCCTAACAATTGCGTTTCGCGCCCGGCCTCGGCATTCGGCACATTCAGACCCGCAGTTCGTTCGAGCCAGTGGCGTTTGCGGTCGAATGGATATGTCGGAAGTGTTACTTTCCGATGATTACAATTCTGATGAACCGCCTCCCAATCCAATTCAACGCCGCGAATATACAATTCGCCGAGGGCGCCGAACATTTGCCGCGTGTCCGGCTGGCCTTTTCGTAAACTCGGAACCCACGCCGTTTCCTTATTTTTAACAAAACGGCGCGCCATTCCCAGCAACACCGGACCCGGCCCGATTTCTAATAAAATCGCGGGCTCCGTCTCCATCAATTTGAGCATCCCGGAATGAAAACGAACCGTATTACGTACATGCCCAACCCAATACTCGGATTGCGCTACTTCTGTTCCGACGGGCTTCGCAGTAACAGTTGAAATCCACGGAATCGCGGGCGTTTGATAACGAACTTTATTTGCGACTTCGCGGAACGCGTCGAGCATCGGCTCCATCAGCGGCGAGTGGAATGCATGCGAAACCGTTAACGGTTGTATCTCTAGTTTTTCACTCTTCGCCGTTTCAATCAATTTTTGAAGAATCGCGGAATCGCCGGATATTACAAAACTCGAAGGACCGTTTTCCGCCGCAATGGATATATCTTTTGAATGCGGCCAAATAAAACGTTCGACGCGCTCGCGATCGGCCGCAACGGCGGCCATCGAACCGCGCTGCGTTTTCTCTTTCATCAATCTTCCGCGCGCGGCGATCAGTAGTATTGCATCTTCTAAACTAAAAACGCCCGCGACGCACGCGGCCGCGTACTCGCCGATGCTGTGACCGAGCATGCACGATGGCACAATTCCCATCGATTGCCACAATTGTGAAAGCGCGTACTCGACGGAGAAGATTGCGGGTTGTGTATATTCGGTTTCGTCGAGCAGATTCGAATCGGCGCCCCACAGAATTGGGTACAGATCTTTTTGTAGTAACGGATTCAGCAGCGCCGCGCACCGGTCGAGGGCAACGCGGAATTGAGGCATTACATCATATAATTCACGCGCCATCCCGGCGTACTGCGATCCCTGCCCTGTAAATAAAAATGCGATGCGCGCATCTTTAGTTTTCGAGCGCCCGCGCACGCCGCCCAGGCTCTCCGAACCATTTGCTAATAATTCAAGCTGCTCGCGCAAATCTGTTATATCCCGTGCGGCGACGGCGGCGCGATGCGAGAAATGCGTGCGGCCGATTCCGGCGCTATAGCAAATACTTCCGAGATCCGCCGGGCCATTCGGCTCGGCGAGCGCCGCGGAATATTGTAACATTAACTTTCGCAGCGCCTCGGGCGACGCCGCCGACAATGGTAATATTTCGTACGGCCTGTTCCGCGGCTCGTCGAGAACATTTGTAGCCGGCGCCTCCGCGAGAACAATATGAGCATTCGTGCCGCTAAAGCCAAATGAACTCACGCCCGCGAGCCGCGGAACGGGGCCTCGCTCCCACGGAATGGGTTCATTTGCAACTTTTACAACTGTATTCTTCCACGGAATATGAGGATTCGGATTTTGATAATGCAAACTGCGCGGCACAACGCCGCGTTCGAGTATCAGCGCGGTTTTGATAATTCCGGCGATTCCGGCCGCCGTTTCGAGATGTCCAATATTAGTTTTTACAGATCCGACGACGAGCGGCGCATCGTGAAGTCTTGAGGATCCAAAAACGGAATCAAGCGCGCCGACTTCAATCGGATCGCCCAGCGAAGTTCCTGTGCCGTGCGCTTCAATATATCCAATCTCGTACGGCATGACGCGCCCGTCGGCGAGCGCGTTTTTTATAACATTACTTTGCGACGGCCCATTCGGAACAGTTAATCCGCCGCTCGCGCCGTCTTGATTGAGCGCCGAGCCGCGGATGATCGCTATAATTCGGTCGCGGTCCGCGAGCGCGCGCGACAGTGGTTTTAATATAACAACTCCGCAACCTTCCGAGCGGCCGTAGCCGTCGGCCGATGCATCAAATGTTTTGCAGCGTCCGTCGGGCGCGAGCATGCTCGCCTTCGAAAGTGCAATATTCGAAACGGGATCTAATATTAAACTAACTCCGGCGGCGAGCGCTGCCGAGCATTCTCCTTTTCTGATACTTTGACACGCAAGATGCAGCGCGACGAGCGACGACGAGCACGCGGTATCTAAAGAAAAACACGGACCCGTAAAACCGAAAAAGTAAGAAAGCCGCCCGCTCGCGGTGCTGAGCGCGTTGCCGGTTGCATAATAACTCCCGACTTCCGTGGCGTGGCGGCGCGTCTGCGAATTAAAATATTCAGATTCGCGCAAACCAACAAATACGCCCGTCTTCGAACCAAACCACTTTTCGGGCGAATGGCAGCCGTCCTCGAGTGCCTCCCACGCGGTTTCTAACAATAAACGCTGCTGCGGATCGAGCTGCGCCGCTTCACGCGGTGAAATGTTAAAAAACGCAGCGTCGAATTGATCGATCGGTTCTGTTAAAAAGCCGCCGAAGCGAGTATACATTTTCCCGGGCGCGCCGCGGTCGGAATCATAATAATCGTCGAGATTCCAGCGTTCGGGCGGAACTTCAACAATCGCGTCCGTTGCATTCATTAATAATTTCCAGAACGCGCCGGGATTCGACGCGCCGCCCGGAAACCGGCAGCCGATTCCTACAATTGCAACCGGTTCGTAACGCGCCGATTCATATACTCGCAGTTTTGTAGAATTGCGTGCGAGCAAGACGCGGAGTTCGCCGGCCGACAAATGATCGTAATCTTTCGCGTCGGCGGCGGCGTCCGCGGCGTTCGGCGAATCGGCCGCCGATTCGAGGCCAATCGCTAATATTTCGTGCGCTAGATAATTTGTTAAGGTTTCGAGCGTCGGATAATCAAACAGTAACGTCGATCGAAGACTACAAATCAGTCTTGATTCGAGCAGCGTTTTGAAATCGACGGCCCGCAGCGAATCGAATCCCAAATTCATAAAATTGTCGCGCGGCCCAACGTGCTCCGCCGATTCAAAACCTAAAAATTTCGCCGCCTCATTTTGTAAAAATTGCCGGAGACGTTTTATTGCATCTTCCGCCGCGCAACCCTGCAATTGTTGTAAAAATTCGGTGTTTTGATTTGCGTCCGGCGCTGGCGTGAGATCGGGTTTCATAACGATCCTGCGAACCGGAAGAGTTACAACGCGGACGCCAATGAGCTTCGATGTGAATCATTAACAATCGCGAGGGTCACTTCGCCATCGGAACACCCTCCGCTTTCATCAAAAAAATCGCACCGCGTTTTTAATAATAGCATCTTGCCGCGGTCGGAAACGCGATCGATATAAACATTGCCTTTGAATTGTTTGGAGTCCATCGCTTTGCGAAACGTGCTCGAAAACTTAACAATAAGCACGTCGGGCAGCTGGCGCCGCCGATATTCCTCGTACGTCATGCGCGCAAGCTCCGGAATGAGTTTGCTAACAATGCACTGGCCGATCAAAACGTAGACAAGCTGATTATAACAAAGATTGAATTCGATCGAATTGAAGTGTCCGGTTTCGTCGATATACCACGATTCCGGAATCTCAAAATTACCTTTCGCGCGCACGAGAGGCTGCTGCCCCGAAGTTGTTGTATTCGCCGCGTCCGGTAGAATTGTAAACGCCTCGACTTCCGCGTTCTTGAGATAGCGGCAATGCGTTTTGTAAGGTTGCAATACCGCCTTTAATAACGACGGCTCCACGGGGATTACGCGTGAAACGGCCGCGCCAAATTCATTCATAATAATAGTTTTGAAGTTCTGAAAGAGAAACGATTGAGACTGAAACTTTGCGTTTACCTTACGTAGAACGGCAAGCCGTCGTACACGCCAATTCGATAACTAACACTCGCCTGTCCCGGCGGCGTCGACGACGCTTTATGTAATAACGTTCGATTATCCCATAGCAGAATATCGCCGCCGCGCCACGGATGAACGTGAACGTGATCTTCGCGCTCGATGAACTTAAATAACTTTTGCAGCGCCGCCTTTGCGTCCTCGTATTGGATGCCTTCGATTCCAACAGTAAATCCTTCACTAATATAAAGGCTTTTCGCGCGCGTGACCGGATGCTCGATCACGGCGGGGTGCGTGACCGGCGGCGTTAACTTTCCGAATTCCAGAAGAATCTCCGTAATCGATTTATCAATATCGCTCGCCTGAATTTTATATCTCCATTTCGCTTCGTGAATCGCGCGGCGGCCGTCGATCCATTGCCGCAGGTCGGGAGGCAGCTCGCGATTCACGCGCTCCATATCTATATAATAAGTTTCGCGGCGCCCGTTCGGAAGCTGCTTTGGATATACAAATGTCATCGGAAGCGGGTCGTCGAAAAATTGACAATCCGTATGCCAGTAGCGGCCCGTTCCCGCGACCCCAATCTTTTTACCATTCTCGGGAACGTTCGAAGATACAAATATTTCCGGATGGCCGGGATGGTGATAATTATGCTGAAAATAGATTTGTGGAGTTCCTATCTTTTTCGCGAATTGGATATATTCCTGATTGTTTAATTCCTGACCGCGAAAGACAACCAATTTATAACGATAAACCAAATCCTTAATGATGTTCGCACCGCGTTCGTCGAGCACGCGCGGATTCAGATTTGTAATTTCCGCGCCAATTTTTCCATCGGCGGGCAGCGTGACATCGAATGGTATGTTTCCTAACGCCGTCGACGGCGCCGCGATCGGCTGGATCTTCTGGTTCATTGGAAGAATTGTGGTATTGCGACCGCGCCTCGGAAAAAACTTGGGAACAATCGCGATTCTAGCCCACGTCGCATAAAGTTTGCCAGGGGGGTACCATGAATTTTCTGAAGACTTCATACTCAATAAAATGATTCATAACGATGACGCGCGCACACTTGCGGATCTCCCCCGCGTTCATGCACGGCGTGGAGCTAAAGCGGCTCTCGTGTTTGGAGAGCGCCGCACGACGTTCGCCGAACTTGATATTAAGAGTAACCAAGTCGCGAACGCGCTGCTCGCAGACGGAATTGCGCCGGGCGCTCGAATTGCAATATTAGGAAAAGATTCCGACCGGGCGTTCGAGATTCTCTTTGGGATTGCTAAGGTTGCGGGCGTCAGCAACGGCGTGAATTGGCGGCTCGCTCCCGCGGAGATTGTTTATATTATAAACGACAGCGGCGCGGAAATATTGTTTGTAAACGAAGATTGTATCAAAAAAGCCGGAGACATCGCGGATCAGCTCACGACCATCCGCAAGATTATTACCATTTCAGGGCGGCGCGACGGCTGGGAAAGTTATGAATCCTGGCGAAACCAACATTCGACCGTCGATCCACAAATTGCTACAGATCCCGAGGACGCCGCCGTTCAAATGTATACAAGTGGAACGACGGGGCGGCCGAAGGGCGTGCAGCTCGCGCACCGAAGTTTTTTTGCAATTGTATCGGAGTTGAAGCGGCACGGCGATCCGTGGATTGGTTGGAATGAGAGCGACGTTGCACTTCATAATATTCCTGCGTTTCATATCGGCGGGCTGTGGTGGGCGATGACCGCGCTCTCGGCAGGCGCAACGCTTATTATCATGGACGCATTTGTAGCAAACGCCGCGATTGAACTAATCGCGCGCAACCGCGTGACGAAGGCGTGCATGGTGCCCGCGATGATACAAATGTGCATCAGCGAACCCGCCGCGCGGACCGCTCATTTTTCATCGCTACAATATATTGTTTACGGCGGCTCGCCGATTCCAACGCCGCTGCTGACAAGCGCGATGCAAATATTCAAATGTAAATTTGCACAAATCTACGGACTCACCGAAACGGGCAACACGGCCGTCTGCCTGCGCGCGCCGGATCACGATATTTCAAATCCAGCGCGGCTGCGCGCCGCGGGTAAAGCCTATCCCGGTGTCGATATTTGTTGTATTGATCGCAGCGGCAACCGGCTTGCGCCCGGGCAGATCGGTGAGATTTGTATCAAGTCGCCCGCGAACATGATCGGTTATTGGAAGCAACCCGAGGCGACCTCGAAAACGTTAGTGAACGGCTGGATTCACACGGGCGACGCCGGCTATCTCGACGCGGATGGTTATGTTTATATTTGCGACCGCGTAAAAGATATGATCATTTCGGCGGGCGAAAATATATATCCGGCGGAAATTGAAAATATCCTTTGCAGCCACGACGCGGTGGCGGAGGCCGCGGTGATCGGCGTGCCCGACGAGCGGTGGGGCGAGCAGGTGAAGGCATTTGTCGTTTTGAAGCCGGGCGCGCGCGCGTCGGCCGGCGAGATTCTTAGTTTTGCGCGGAAGTCGATCGCGGATTTTAAGGTTCCGAGATCTGTAGTTTTCGTCGATTCGCTGCCGCGAACGCCGAGCGGAAAAGTTAAGAAACGCGAGCTGCGAGAACCGTTCTGGCAGGGGCGCGACCGGCAGGTAAATTAAATATTATAAATCCATTTTATTAGCGAGCACGGCCTTGAAACAATTGTGGTTTCCGTACGCGAGGATTCGCGCCGAATCGAAGATTCGGATTGTATGTTTTCCGTACGCGGGCGCGGGCGCTTCAATTTATAAATCGTGGACGGACCGGCTCGGCCGGCACGCCGACGTTCTCGCCGCGCAACCGCCCGGGCGCGAAGGCCGCCTCCGCGAAAAGGCGCACGCGGAATTGTATACATACGTTCAAGATTGTATCGAATCGCTGGAGCCGTATTTGGATAAACCAATCTTACTTTTCGGCCACAGCCTCGGCGCGCTCGCCGCGTTCGAAGCCGCGCGTGAAATGCGGCGGCGATCGTTAACAATGCCGGCGCACTTGATCGTATCGGGCTCTCGCGCGCCGCAGACTCCAAAGTTAACATTTCCGATGCATCAACTCCCCGACCGCGAGTTTATAGAAGCGCTGCGCGGCCTCGGCGGAACGCCGCCGGAAGTATTAAAAAACGGCGAATTGATGCAATTGTTCTTGCCGATGCTGCGCGCGGATTTTTCAGCGTCGGAATGTTATCATTACAATTCTGAGCCGCCGCTCGATTTGCCGATTACAGCAATCGGCGGCACCGAGGATCCCGAGGTGAGCCGCGATCAGTTAGATGCGTGGGCCGCGCAGACGACTCGGCGGGCGGAGATTCAATGGATCCGCGGCGGCCACTTTTTTATACATTCGCAGGAACCGGAATTATTACATATCGTCGCGCAAACCATTGACTCCGTTTTGGCGCACAAATGACGATGCGGCCGTGGCTCACGAATATTGAATTTAAACAATCCGCGCGCGCGCCGGAAATGGCATCTGACGAAGTTCATATCTGGCGGTTTTCGCTCGAGCCCGCGGACGAACGCGACGCATTACTATTATCACAGTCCATATTATCGAATGGGGAACGCGAGCGAGCCGCGCGTTTCCGTTTCGACTCGCACCGAGCGCGTTTTGTAGCATCACACGCCGCTCTCCGGCGCGTTCTGGCGCAGTATGTACAGATCGCACCGGAACAAATTGAATATAAATTCGGCGCACACGGAAAGCCCGAACTCGCAAATATAATAAATATTCATTTTAACCTTTCGCATTCCGGGGCCGCGGGCGTGCTCGCGGTTTCGCGCAGCGGCCCCGTTGGAATTGATATTGAGCAAATGGCGCCGATCGAGCACGTTTCAGAATTAGTCAACCGCAACTTTTCAAAAATGGAACGCACGGCGTTTATGAATATTTCCGAATCGTTACAATTAGAAGCGTTTTACCGCTGCTGGACCGGCAAGGAAGCGTGGATCAAACTTCAGGGCGGCGGTCTCGCGATTCCGCTCGACTCCTTCGACGTGGAGATCGAT
>JBJXHE010000001.1:0-21000 GCA_046160785.1 Planctomycetota bacterium | reverse complement strand
GGTGCAGATACTAACGAAAATGCGGCGCTCGTCGTTTGGGCGTCGGTGTGGGATTCCGAAACAGATGCTAAACAAATCGCGGCGGGTCTGCCGCGCCGCGCAGGCGTTGAAATTCACACCGTCCAGACTGGCGACCGCTGCGTCTATGCGATCGGGCGAAATGTTAAAAAAACCGCTCTTGAAGAAATTGCTAAGATTGTACTAAGAGATTTCAAAACAACAAATCCGCCGGCGCTTAAAGTTGCTCGTTAACTTTCCGAACCCTTACGTTATGATTCCGACGCATGCCGCGGCACGAAACAACAAATAAGAATAATTCGCGCGCGCAGCTCGGAGAAAAAGCTCTCGCTGCGATCGACGTCGGGAGCAACGCGATTCGTCTTCAAATTGTAACAGTTCGCTCGTCGGGTATTGTTATCGATCGCGAGTCGATCCGTGAGCCCGTGCGACTCGGCCATCGCGTATTCTTAACAGGTTTATTAGAAGAAAAGGAAATGGACCACGCCGTGTCCGTGCTCGCCGCGTTTCGCGCGACGATGGATCGGCACGGCGTCGCGAATTCGCGATGTGTAGCAACGAGCGCGGTGCGCGAAGCTCAGAATCGCGATTTATTTGTAGAAAGAGTCGCGAATGTCGCGGGCATCGATCTTGAAGTGATTTCGGGAGCGGAAGAGGCGCGTTTGTTAGCAATCGGAATGCGCAGAAAAGTAAATTTAGCAAAACGCAAAGCGCTGCTCGTCGACATCGGCGGCGGAAGCGTTGAAATCGCCGTTGTAACAAAAGGCGCAACTGTATTATCACAAAGCCACCGGCTCGGCGCCGTCCGGCTGTCGGAGCTTTTTTTAGAAGGCGCGCGCCCGGCCGACGAAAAACGCGCACTCATCGAAGAATATTTAGAAAGAATGCTAAGGGAGCAATTGCGTGAAATTAAGAAACGCGATCCCGAAATATTATTATCCGTTGGCGGCAACGCGGAAACGATCGCGAGAATCGGCGGCGATGTCGAGGATGATAAAGATAGCGACGCCGGTTCATTTGTAGACGCGGAAACGCTGCATAATCTCACCGACCGATTGTTAGAATTAACCCCTGCCGAGCGCGCCAAAAAGTATGATCTGCGCCCCGACCGAGTTGATACGATTGTTCCCGCGGCCGTAATGTTAAATTTTCTTGTGGAACGCCTGAACCTGCGCGGTTTCCACGCGCCGGGAATCGGCCTTCGCGACGGAATATTAGCAGAGCTCGTCGACCACGCGATCGGGCGATTTAACCAAAGCGAAGCCGATCAATCGGTGGTGAGCGAAGCGGAGCGGCTGGGCGAACATTATCATTACGATTCCGCGCACGCCGCGAAAGTGCGGGAGCTTGCGTTTCAGATATTTGATACATTGCGATCAAATCATCAAATCGCCGCGCGCGAGGCGGAACTCGAGCGCACGCTGCTGGGAGTCGCGGCCACCATTCACGATATCGGCGAATTTGTAGGATACGCGCATCATCACAAGCACGCGTATTATATTATATCTAATTCCGAGCTCGGCGGCGTTTCGGCCGAGGACATGCGAATTATAGCAACCGCGGTTCGTTATCATCGGCGAGCGCATCCGTCCGATCGGCATCCCGAATATACCAATCTTTCGCGCGAGGAACGGAAACGCGTTTCGAGAATCGCAGCAATTCTGCGGCTCGCCGACGCGCTCGACCGCGAACACCGCCAAAAAGTCGAATCGTTAAAAATAACAATTCGCCGGAATGAGATGTTACTGATCCCGAAAGCGACCGGCGATATATTACTAGAACGCTGGGCGGTCGAGTCGAAGGGGGAGCTTTTTCAGCAGGTATTCGGCCTTCGTTTACAATTTGAGGGGCAACCCGAATCAGGTTCCGGCGAACGCGCACACAAACCGGTTGCCGTTACGCCGGCTTCGCGAAAACAACAAAAAAACCTCCAGAAGCATTTGTAACAATCAACACTGCTAACACGAATAACAGATGGACGGCCAGACATCCGATCTTGGAAATGTAGTATCCTCGCCTCCGGCGGTGTCGGGGCCTGCGTGTTATCTAAACCGCGAACTCTCATGGATCGCCTTTAACCGGCGCGTGCTTGAGGAAGCTACAGATCCTCAAAACCCGCTTCTCGAGCGACTTCGATTCTTAGCGATTACCGCGTCGAACCTCGATGAGTTTTTTGAAATTCGCGTCGCGGGATTGAAACGCCAGGTGGAAGCGCGCGTCGGAGATCTATCCAATGACGGCCTCTCCGCGAGCCGCCAATTAGATGAAATTAAGAAAGCGTGTACAAAATTAGTAAGTGATCAATATAACACTTGGACCGAACACCTGTGCCCCGCTCTCGCGGAAGCAGGGATTCGTATACTCTTTGCAGACGAGCTCGACGCCGCGCAAAAGACGTGGGTCGAAAAGTATTTTGATGATGTTGTCGTCGCCGTGCTCACGCCGCTCGCGATTGACCCCGCTCATCCGTTCCCGCAATTATTATCAAAATCGCTTAATCTTGCAGTACTACTAAAACCGGCCGGCAAACGCGGCGCCGCGAACCGTTTTGCGATTGTACAAATACCGCGCGTTCTGCCGCGGCTTGTTCGCATTCCGGGAGACGGCGTCACGCGGGATTATATATTACAAAAAGAATTAGTAAGAATGCACTTGGCGCGCCTTTTCCCCGGCCACCAGGTGATCGACGGGTACGCGTTCCGCGTGACGCGCAATGCCGACCTCGATGTAACAGAAGATGAAGCGGGCGATTTGTTACAAACGATCGAAAATAAACTTCGCCGGCGGCGAAAGGCCGAGCCGGTTCGCCTCGAAGTGTCGCACCGCGCGCCCGCGGAGGTTATTGATAAACTCGCGACAAGATTAAATTTGTCGCGCGATGATGTTTATATTGCCGACGGCCCCGTGAACTTGACGCGCCTTGCCGAAATTATAGATTTGGAGAACCGCCCGGATTTGAAGTGGCCCGCGTATTCACCTTCGATGCCGGTATTGTTTGATGAAGCAAATACTACATTTGACCGGCTGGCGAAGGGCGATGTTTTGTTACATCATCCGTATGATTCATTTCAACCCGTCATTGATTTTCTAGAAGCGGCTGCGAACGACCCCGCAGTATTAGCTATCAAAATGACGCTCTATCGCACGTCGGGCGATTCGCCCGTTCTGCGCGCGCTCATGTCGGCCGCCGAAGCGGGAAAGCAAGTAACAGTTCTCGTCGAAGTTAAAGCTAGATTTGATGAAGAAAATAACATTCGATGGGCGCGCGCTCTTGAGGATCAGGGAGTTCACGTCGTCTACGGATTAGTAGGATTGAAGACGCACTGTAAAATTATACTTGTCGTCCGAAAGGAAGGCGCGGGCGCGGTTCGCTACTGCCATCTCGGAACGGGAAACTACAATCCGACAACCGCGCGTGTTTATACTGATCTTGGATTATTTACTAAGAATGAAGACCTCGGCCGCGACGTTTCGGATTTGTTTAATTTATTAACTGGCTACGCGCAGCCCGGCACGTTCCGTAAGATTCTTGTCGCGCCGTTTAATTTACATGAGTCGACGGTGTCGCGAATCCGCCGCGAGCGCGATCACGCGGCGCAGGGCAAGCCCGCGCGGATTATTGCAAAGATGAACGCGCTCGTCGACCAGCCCGTGATCGACGCGCTTTACGAAGCGAGCTGTGCGGGCGTAAAAATAGATTTAGTCGTTCGCGGTATTTGTTGTTTACGGCCGGGCATGCCGGGGCTCAGCGAAAATATAACAGTTCGTTCGATCGTCGACCGTTTTCTTGAACACAGCCGAATCTTTATATTTGAAAACGGCGGCGAACGCGAAGCGTGGCTCGGAAGCGCGGATTGGATGCCGCGCAATTTCTTCGGGCGAATTGAAGTCGTCTTTCCCGTTCTTGATCCTGCGCATCGCGAGCGAATTATTGATGAAATCTTAGGAATATATCTAAAAGACAACGCGCGCGCGCGAATACTACAATCCGACGCAAGCTGGACGCGCGTGCGGCCCGCCGAAGGCGCGGCCGAGATGCGAAGTCAATCGGAATTGTTACGTTTGGCGCGCGCGCGGACACCCGAACGAGCGCCGAGCGAACCACGCAAAGACTCGCGAAAGCGCGCCAAAATGGAAAGCCGCGCTCGAGAGAATAATTAGCGCGTCCGCGCCTACTTCTTTCCCGTCAATGCTACAATAAGTCCAAATAACAAAACCGTTCCACCGGCTGCGAACGCGAGCGGATGTTTTGGCATCTCACTAAATAGCAGCCACGCGAGCGTCGACGCGAGAATCGGCTCGCTCAAAACGGCAAGGTTTACCATTGTCGCCGGATACGAGCGCAATGCAATATTCGCGGCGCCGTGTCCTAATAATTGAGGCACGATCGCCAATAATAAAAACCAGCCGAGCGACGACGGCTGTATGCCGTTCCAATGGATATATTCATTCGACGGCGCGAACCACGGCTCCGAAATCATGTAACTTGAAACTAATAGTAAAATTGCCGCACTTGCATTTACGATGACAAGATACGCGCCGATCGGCAGCTTTTTTCGCGCGCCGCGTCCGATGACAAAATACGCGGCTCCAAAAATGGCGCCGACGATGGCGAGCGCGTCGCCGAGCAGCGCCTTGCCGGAAAAGATAGATTCGCCGTTTCCTTCGAATTGTAGATCCGTCGCGAATAGTAGCGTTGTTCCGAGAAATGCTATCAATACGCCTACGAGCACGCGCCGCGGAATTTTTTCTTTTAAAAAGAACGATTCGAAACAAGCCGCGAACAACGGCTCGGTCGCGACGAGCAGCGTCGACGCGGCCACGGTTGTTAACATTAACGACGGCACCCACGCGGCGAAATGCGCTGCGAGAAAGACGCCGGCCGCAATTGCCGAGATCCAGTTTTTGTAGGAACTCGCGAGCGCCGCAATCGTTTGTCTTCCGAAAAAGAAAAGTAATATTAACGTTGCGAACAAGACGCGCATTCCGGCGCACAGCAGCGGCGGCGCGGCCGCGAGCCGGAACAGCGGCGACGCCCAGCCGATTGCAATTATAAACGAAACGAGTGCTAACTTTGGAGGGATCGTGGGCAAGTTCACAGTTCGCGTTTATTAACAGTGCCGATTTGCTAACGATTCCAAACTCTAAACGACGGCAGCCGCGGATTCCATTGCACGAGCGTCACTCCGCAAAGAACGAGCGTCGTTGCGCCGGCGATTGCGGCCGTGACCGGTTCGCCGAGAACGATCCATGCTAAAAATACGGTCGCGACCGGCTGCAGATTTGTAAACACGGCCACCTGCGTCGCGTCGAGCCGTTTTAATGCATAGAGCCACAATAGATAGCTAATAATCGTGGTCACGGCCGCCGTATACAAAACCGCGATCCAATCCATTGCGTCGAGCGGCGCATAATCAATATTTAACGCGATCGGAATTCCGGCGGGCAGCCACAAAATGCTTCCTAACAATAACGACGACACCATCGCGGGCATCGCGCCGACCGTTGCCACGAGCGGGCGCACAAGAACTGTATAAAGCCCCCACGACGCTGCCGCGCCGAGAAGCATCAAATCGCCGACTGGCTCGGGTCCGCTGAATTGATGTTTACTTAAAAGGACGGTAAGCGCGCCGCCGAGCGCGAGCAGAATTCCGGCCGCGCGCGAAAAAGTAGCATCGACGCGGCCCGCGAATTTTTCATATATAAATACAAATACGGGAGTCAGCGCGTACGCGAGCGCCGAGTGTGCGGCCGGCGTGCGCGACGCGCCCTCAAAGAAAAGCCCGACGTTCAGCGGCACCGCGATGAAACCTAATAATAAGAATCGTAAGAAATAGCGCCGGATCGCCGCGAGAGTTCCCTTTGAGTTTATTAGTAGAATACCTAATACGCCCCCGGCGATTGCGAAACGTAAAGTTAATAATTGAAAAGCACTGAGCACGCCCGGCTGCGATGGTGTTCCAAGAACCCGTTTTACTAATAAAAAGGTTGCTGCGGAAAACATGGTTTGCGCGGACAGGGCGGCGATCGCCAGGCCCTTTCCAGTCGTGGCCGGTGCCTTCATGCGTTTGTGAGGCTTAAAAAATTTTTTTTAACGGTGTCTGGATCGGTGCGTGTGAACTATATGAATGCGCAGCGCAACAACGCGCGCAATTCAGACATCCGCCAACTGCCTGCGGAGGCGTAACTCGGATAGCAATATTGCTGAGGAGCACTTGAAATGCGTCGTATACAATTCAGATTATTACAATCGAACCGGTCACTACAATTCTTTGAGGATCGATCGCAGTGCCCGCTTGGAATTGCAACATTGCCCGGGTATTTCGACCCGGCAGCGGAAAGTATTGTTCGCATGCGCGCTCGAACGCTTAGCGAGGCGCTTGCCGCCGTCGCGATTTTCGCGCGGCAGCGGACGACTCTTGGCTCGGCCGCGTTGGACGAGACTTCGGAGGCCGCAATTCCGAAGCGAGTGCGCGCCGAAGGCCGGGCGAAGCGGCCGTCTCGCCGGGATTGGCCGGGTGGCCACAAATAAATTTGATAAGACTGCCGCGTTTACAAAACGCGGCCGCGTCGGCGGGGGAAAACCGAAATGTTATATATTGAACGGCGGCCACGCGATTCTCTGAATATTGTTCTTTATCAAATTCGGCGAACACGCGGAGCGGAGGTTTGCCGTTGTTATTAATTTCGATCCATAACGAATTCGAGTTTGGAAAAGTTATGAACGGATCGAGCGCAGTTCTGTTTTTGTGAAGATCGGGGATTTCAATAAAAAGCGTCGCGCGCAACGCGTCGGATTCCGGAACGAGACTATTATAAACATTGATTTCGCTCTGGACGAGCTTGCTCTTAACAATTCGTTCCGCGCGCAGCATTTCCTGGATTTGATACCAAGCCGTTTTCGTATTTTCGAATGTTAATGAAAGCGCCGGTGCGATCACGACGCGCCGCTTCGCTTTGAGCGCGATCATTTGTTTTCGGATTCGCGCGCGGCGCGATTCGTAAACTTCGAGCGGGAGGATGTCGGTGCGAATTACTTTTTTCATGGTTAATATTTACTTTATATCAATTCCGTACGCGTTCGCGATCAGTTCGATCGGATGTTTAACTTTCAAACCGGTCGCCTGTTCGATTTGTATTGCCGCGAGCGGGCAGTCGCTCACGCACTGCGCCGCGCCGCCCGCTTCATTTACAGAAGCCGACTTCATACCTTTAAAACACGAGTCGCCCCATTTTAGTGAATTATCAAAATTCTCGGTTTTCATCGACCACGTTCCGTCGTGGCCGGAACACGCGCGCACGCTTTCGACTTCCGCGCCGGCTTTTATTAATAACTGCTCGACGGGCTGTCCGATCTTTTGCGCGCGCAAATGACAGGGGACGTGGTACGCAACTTTACCAATCGGATTCTTAAAGTCCATTTTGAGGCGCTTCGCGCGCTGCAATTCTAACAAAAACTGGCCGAGATCGCGCGTCTGTGCGGCGACAACCTTCGACTCATCGGTTCCTAACAAAAGAGGAATTTCATCTTTCAAGTGCATCGAGCACGTCGGATTCGTAACAATAATTTTCATTCCGCTTTTCGCGCGATCATACAAATCGCGCACGACGCCTGCCGCCTGTTCCGTGGCGCCGTCGATGTCGCCGTTCGCCCACTTCGGCATTCCGCAGCACGTTCCCGACGAACATGTAACAGAAAAATCGTGGTGTTCGAACACGGCTGCCGCGGCTTTGCCGATGTGCGGAGCATTATAATCTACAAAACACGTCGGAAAATAAACAATGTTGTTATTAATATTATCGACGTCGTTCTGGATCGATCGTTTGCGTTTCGACCGGTGAATGCTCGAATACCGTTTTGTTGCAAACTTCGGCAATTTCTTTTTGGATGAAATGCCGAGGAACTTTTCAAGAATCGCGCGATGGGCGGCGGCTTCGTTAAGTTTATTAACAATCGGCGCTACAGCTCCCGTCGAAATGGTAGCAATGGCGTCGGGGTCGCCAAGCACGCGGTCGCGCAGCGGAAGGCCGTGCTCTCGAACGCGCTGCGCGAGCGAACGCTGAACAATTCTCGGAAAATCTAATTGATAACTATGATTCTGGTCGGGCGTGTACGGACATTTTTCATAACAAACTTTGCATTGAAAGCACTCGTCGACGACTTTGTTAACTTCCTCTTCCGACATTTTTGACATGTCGTCGTGGTGCTTCTCCGCCGAATCAAAGAGAGCCGGAAACGATCCGCAAAGATTAAAACAAAGGCGGCACCCGTTACAAATGTCAAAGATCCTGTCGAGCGAATTCTTTAAATCGCCCTGATCCCAGAAGCGCGGCGTTTTCGGATCGTATTCGTGCATAGCGGAAAAGTTATATTAACTAGAGGTATGATATAAAAACAAACAGGGCGGCTTTAGCCGCCCCGTTATTTCAAAACTAACGATGCGGCGGCTTATCTTATCGAATCGAGCATCTTCTGAAATTTGCCCGCGTGGCTCTTCTCGGCGCGTGCGAGCACATCAAACCAATCCGCAACATCACTAAAACCTTCTTCGCGGGCTGTCTTCGACATGCCGGGATACATCGTTGTATATTCATATGTTTCTCCTGCCACGGAAGATTTTAGATTGGATGTAGTATTACCAATCGCTTCGCCGGTCGCGGGATCGCCGACCGATTTTAAGAAATCGAGGTGGCCGTGCGCGTGGCCCGTCTCGCCCTCGGCGGTGTCGCGAAAATTACCCGCGACTTCAGGATAACCTTCGACGTCCGCCTGTTTTGCAAAATATAAATAACGGCGGTTTGCCTGCGATTCGCCCGCGAATGCTTCTCTAAGATTTTCGTGGGTTTTTGTGCCTTTGAGATTCTTGGACATGATTGTAGATATAAAGAAAGAGACTGGAAAACGGGGAAGTTAATGAATTCGTTTTTTGTTAATAACGTGCGCGGCTTTACTTTTAGCCGCGCCCGGCGCCGAACACTTTTCGCAAAGGCCGCCGAACCGAAGATCGACGCTCGATACTTCAAATCGAAACGGGAGATGTTTCGGTAATGAATACGATTCGGCGGGCGCGCTCGATCCTAATAATTCGGGATTAATATCAATAACGCAGCCGCATCGATTGCAAACGGCGTGGAAGTGCCGGTCTTGATTGGGGTCGAAGCGGCGCGGCGACGACCCTGCTAAAATTCCAATCTTACCAATCCGCGAAAGCGCTTCGAGACAATTGTATACTGTGGCGCGAGAGACGCGCGGGCCGCGCTTCGCTGCGGCGTTTCGATTTAACCGATCCCACAAATCGTCGGCGGTCGGATGTGTTAAATCGCAGTCGAGCTCGGCGAGAACCGCGAGCCGCGCATCTGTAACACGCAGCCCCGCGGCCCGGAGCGACGCCGTGGCAACAGATGTATCAAATGCGTGCGGTGCTTTCTGCGATTTCACGGGTGGCTAAAATACGCCGGCATCCGGGCGTGTCAAGCCTTTTTAGACGCCGTCTAAAAAAGTTTTTCGATCATCGACTCTTCCGCGTCGATCGAGAGCGCTGCGCGCGCGGCCGGATGGCGGAATACATCAGTTGTCGTCCCTGTGAAGACAACACATCCTTCCGAGAGAACGACCGCCTCATTTGTTATTTCACGCGCCGCGGCGAGGTCGTGGGTTAATACAATTACAGCGCCGTTAAAATTTCGAATGGTTGTTAACACTCGGCGGCGCGCGCGCAGATCCAGATTCGCGGTCGGCTCGTCAAATATAAGAATCCGCGGGCGCATCGATAATACTGTTGCGATTGACGCGAGCCGTCGCTCTCCGAGCGAAAGCTTCCGCGGATGCCGCGATTCGCAGCCTTCGAGGCCGACCGCCGCGAGCGCTTCGCGAACGCGATTTGTTATATCCGATTCGGCCACTCCCGCGTTGCGCGGCCCGAATGCAATATCATCAAATAGTGTTTCTAGAAAAAACTGGTCGTCGGCGTTCTCGAATACAAATCCGATACTCCGGCGGATTTGTTCAATCGACGCCATTGTTAACAATTTGCCCTCGACATGAATCGCGCCGTCGAATTTTAAGAATCCACCCAACGCTAAGAAAAGCGACGACTTTCCGGCGCCGTTGCCGCCGAGCACCGCCGTGCGCGCGTTCGCGTCGCGAATCGTAAATGATACATTTCGCAACGCGGGCGATCCGCCGGGATACGCGGCGCTGACGCGGTCGAACTCGAGGATCCGGGCCGTCACGGAATAAATATCAATAATAAGAACGCAACGACGCCCGCGGCGCCGATTGCGATTTGTAATGTTGGAACCGGCGCAAGAGGGGGATCGGGAATCGAGCCCGCGAATCCGCGCGCGGCGAGCGAGCGGTTTGTGCGAATGCCGCGTTCAACAGATATAACAAAAAGATTCGCAAGGCGCCCGCGATTGGTAAGAAACGCGAGGCGGCCCGCCGAGGCTCCTCCGCGCGCGAGAACCGCGCGGCGCGAACGGTCGAGGTCGAAAAAGTAGTCATCGATTCGACGCGCCATGAATGTTAATATTGATAAAACTGCTTCGGGAATTCCGAACGCGCGCAGTGCGCGCCGCGCGTCTTGCGCGCTCGTCGTGGCGGCGAGCAGCGCGAGCGCGGCCGACGAAACCGCGGAAGCTAAGAAAAGGCCGATGCTAAAGATCACACCCTGCGCGCTTACAACAAATCCAGGCGCAATGGTAAAAATCGGATGGCCGGTGCGAAATAATGCAAAGATACAAAAAAGGAACGCGGGGGCCGCGGTTGCGCCGAAAACGGCGCAGAACCGGATTGTTTGTAAACGCCCCGCGAGCGCGAGCGTGGCGGCGACCGCCGCTTCCGCCGCGAGAAGAATACAAAAACGCTCCCACTGATGTTTTTGTAACAATGACGCCGCGGCGACGGCGCCGCCCGCCAACAATATTCGAATGCGCGGGTCGACTGCGGCCGCGTTCATACCGATCGCTTCCGAGCACGCGCGAACGAAATTATTAATATTACCGCGAGCGCGGCCGCGCCCGCGCCAAACATACTCAAAAACGCCGCTGCCCACGAAGGCGCGCTCGCGCCCGTTTCCGTATTATGATGAATGAGCCCGGCGCGCATGGCGGCCGCCTCCAGACCGTCGGGTGCGCGAGATGCTAAAAATTCCGCCGCGACGGCGACGGCAGCGACAACAAATATACAAATCCACAGAGGGCGCGTGGAGCGGTTATTTGTAATCAGCCGCGGTTGCGCGGCGCCGGGATCGTTTTGCATCCATTCCGAAACTTTTGGATATAATAATAATACGAGCTGGCTCGTAATAAATCCTTCGCCGGCGGCGATCCAAACGTGTGCGCCGAGAAGCGCGCCGAAGAATGTTAAGAATGGCGCCGTTCCCGACGCACCGACTTCGACCGCGCACGCGATGGCGCCGCACAGGATTCCGAGAAAGGATGCAATTCCGGCGACCGCGGCCCTTTTTCGTAATGTTACATTTCGGAATAGATACGAAAACGCGGCCGTCACGCCGATCGGTATGATTGCACCGTTCAGTATATTTGCGCCGAGCGCCGTTGCGCCGCCATCGCGGAAGAAAAACGCTTGAATGGTAAAGACGGCGGAAAGTGCAATGATCGCGCGCGGCGCGCCGGCGAGAATTGTTATGAGCGATCCGCCGAGGAGATGGCCCGCCGCTCCGCCCGGAATCGGAAATTGTAATGATTGCGCAGCGAATACAAATGCAGCGAGCGAAGCGGTCACCGCGGAGCTCGCAGAATTAAAGCCGTGCGAAGCGGTCACCGCGGAGCTCGCAGAATTAAAGCCGTGCGTCGCGCGCCGCCACGCGAATGTAACAGTTAGCGCAGAGGCGGCTGCTGCGGGAATCCAGATCGCGGGTGATAGAAATCCGTCGGGGAGGTGCACGACGCCGCGGATTCTATCCGCCGTATTTCCACGGCGTATCGCCGAGCACGAGCGGTTCGCCGGCCGCGCGTACTTCCGCTTCTGTTACTTCGCCCACAAATAAAGAATGGTCGCCGTTATCGTAAATATGCACTAATTTGCAATCTAGGTATCCGAGGGCCACTTCGAGCACGGGCCCGCCCGAAACGGGCGACGGCGCAAATGTATAAATTCCGAATTTGTTATTTTCAGGCCGCGGTGGTTTGAAAAATACCTCGGCGGCGGCGCGCGCGGACTTCGGAATATAATTTACAATAAAAGAATTGTTATCGCGGATCGTAGTGTAAGCATGCGAGTCGCGCCGCACCGCTGTGACGACGAGCGGCGGTTTGAACGAAGCCTGCGTGAACCACGTCGACGTGAAACCGTGGGCCGAGTCTCCAGTGCCGGTTGTTATAATATATAAACCATGAGGAACGGCGCGAAGAAGCGTTTTCTTAGCATCTTCGTTCATGACGGTTTCGGCGGGCTCGCGGAAAGGTTGGATTGGCCCTTGAGCGATTTGATAATTTCGTCGATGTGCGTTTCGGGCTTCGGAATCGATGTAAAGATCGACTTTAACAATCCCTGCTTATCTACAATAAACGTCGCGCGCGAACCGTAGCCTTCCTTCTTAAGAATCCCGTACGCGGCGCTCACGGTTTTTGTAGTATCCGAAAGCACAAGATAATTTAACTGATTCTCGCGCGCGAATTTTCGGTGCGAATAAGTATCATCGACGCTGAGCCCGATGACTTCCCCGTTGGCCGCCTGAATGCGATCGAGCGCGTCGCGGAACATGCGCGCTTCCGCCGCGGATTCCGGCAAGACATCTTTTGAATAAAAGAATAAAACGACCTGCCGCTGGCCCGCGAAGTCAGCAAGACTAATTAAACGTCCGTCCGTGCATTTTAATGTAAACGCGGGTGCGCGGTCGCCGACTTTTAAATGAACGACGGGAATCGGCCGCAGCTTGGCGGGCGTCTCGACGATCGGTTTCGAAATTTCGGGGCTATCTTCAAATAGATCAAGTTCAGACGACATAGATATTTGTTATTATTACGAATAAAAGTTAAAAAAAGGAAACTACAATTCTAGCGCAACCACACGAAACTCTGGTTGGACAAGATTAATAAAACGGCCGCGACGAACGCCATCGCACGAATTCCGGAAAGTAAACGATGCGATTGCAAGGTTGCGCCGCCGTCGACTCCCGAGCCCATGCCAGGTTCGCGCAACGCCGCGTCGCGCGCACGCTCGAATTGTGGAATTACGGCCAGAGTAATACCAAACAACAAACTCGCCACTCCGTCCAATGCCGCGGGCCAGAACGTTGCTGCTCTTCCAATGTAATGATCGCGAATTCGCGATAACGCTGCGATCACAGCTAGAGCGAGAGCCACCCGCACAAAGACTCGCGCGAGCCGCGCGAAAGCCCGACCAGCGGGATCCGGTGGTACGTGACGAAAAACCACCGGAGTAACAACGCTACTAAAAAGGATGGCCGTGACAGCTGCGGCGCCTTCGGCCGCTCGCCCAAATGCAATAATGTCGACGACCGTCATCCGTTAATCTTGCGTCGTTACTTCAATATCGCCGCGAACCTTCACCTGGCAACTGAGCCGCCAACCCTTCAAATCGCGCCGATCGATGATTTGAAATATAGAGCCACGCGCACGCGGCAGCTCGGCCTGGGTCCTCGGCGAAGCATTGGATTCGGGATGAATCTTAACTTTGCACGTCTTGCATTTGCCGTCGCCGCGGCAATTCAACAGTTTTGTGACGCCGCGATAGGGCGAAATCTCTGCGTCGAGCATTAGGTTTCGGAGCGTCGCGCCCGCCGGAGCGTCGATCGTTTTCTTTTCTTTTGTAAATGTAACTTTGGGCATGTCGTTGGGTTGGCGGCGCATTCTCACGAACTTGGGACTACGATTAAAGTATATTAACAAAAAAGGGCCGAAGTAACTTCGGCCCTTTCAAAACGGAGCAGCGTTTACTGCTGTCGTTTATTGTTAATTTAGAAGGGCTTGCCTTCGGTGCAGGCTTCCTTCTTCTCAGAGCATTCCGACTTGACGGTCGGGCACTCTTTGGTCGCTGCCGCATTGATCGACGCGTCTTTCTTGGCGCCGGTCATCGGGCATTCTTTTGTGGCGTTCGCGTTAACCGAACCTTCCTTTTCACACTTCGCGGCGCAATCGGCCTTTTCTTTATCTGTACATTCCGTCTTGCACGGCTCTGCGGTCGCGTTGGTGTTGGTTGTGTTCGATTTGCAGCTAACTCCGATTGCGAGCACCGCGCCCGCGAATAGGAGGGAGATAGAACGTAGAGTCATTTGTGAGAGGTCCTCCGAAGGGAGATGGATGTTCGGAGAGGATACGCCGCCCGCGGCGATTACGCTTAGAAAAAGTTTAGATTCAATCCGCAACCCTACGCGTTTCGGCCGCTGCGAGCCGCGTATGTTTAAAAATTTCAAAACAACACATCCAATGTCCAACGAACGCTCGCGTTTCAGTCGTATCCGGCGAGTCCGCGGCGCGTCGGCGGATCAGCTGGACGACCGCGTCGCTGTCGAAGAACCACTCGAAATACGCATTCTTGGCAAGCCCGTTTCTGTAGTCATGCGAACGCCTGGCGACGACGCCGATCTCGCCGTGGGTTTTGTAGTAACCGAGGGTCTTTGCACATTTGATGATATTTCGGCGGCGGCGGCGTGCGTCGATGCGAAAGGCGCCGCGGTCGAAAATGTTATGAACGTTTCGCTGATCGAAGGCGCGGCGGCGCGGCCGGAAATTGTTCAAAGAAATTTTTATGTTACATCGTCGTGCGGCGTCTGCGGCAAGGCGACGCTCGACGCCGTGAATATTGCATCGCCGCCCGTCGATGCGAATATTAAGATTACGCGAAAGTTATTATCAACGATTTCAGAGAAATGTATCGAAAAGCAAACGGCGTTCGCCGCGACGGGCGGGATCCACGCCGCGTGTCTATTTGATACGTCTGGAAATTTGTTAATCATTCGCGAAGACGTCGGCCGGCACAACGCGGTCGACAAAATTGTAGGATCGCTCGTGCGCGCAAGGAAGTTCCCGCCCGAAAATTGTATTCTTTGGGTCAGCGGTCGCGCCGCGTTTGAAATCATACAAAAAGCGCGTATCGCGCGAATTGCAATAGTTGTATCCGTCGGCGCGCCGACGTCGCTTGCGATCGACTGCGCGCGCGACGGAAATATGACGCTCGTCGGATTCCTGCGAAACGACGGATTTAATATTTACAGCGGAGGGGAGAGGGTCGAAGGTTAATCTTTATCCGTTAATCTTCATGCCGAGTTAATCTTTATGAAGGGCTTCAATTCCGGCGCGAATCGGCAGCGTGCGTGAAGTCTTAACGCTGCGGGTGTTCCAGGTTTTTCGATAATTTACAATTTCGGGAGTTGTTGGATACGACTCTTTATTAGTATAAGGATAACCCGTCATACCGTGGAACGGAAGCGGCTCGAGGGTGCCGGGCGCGAAAGTGTTAATATCCATATCCTTCGCCCAGCCGCTCGAATTTAAGAAAAACGTGCGCTCCATTCCGGCGGCGGGAGGCGGCGCGGCCGATGCATCAAATGTGATCGCGACTTCGTCGCCATGGTGAAAAATTGCGTATTGGTTATCTTCTTTTTGTAATAATTCGAGGACGCCGCCGTATTTTGTATAATCGCCGGAATGGAGATCATAAACGGCATGCGGCGCGACGTCGGAATAGATAGGTTCCGTCGGCCACTTTCCATCGACGCGCTCCCACCTCGCCGCGCCGCGCCAACGCAACTCTGCGGCCGTTGCCGCGATTTCCGTCGTACGAATCTGAAACGGCGAAGCACCGTCCGGTTTTGTATCATCGTCAAAAGATAGAAACGCTCGATCCCAATACAGCGCGAGATTGGTAACGATACGGACGGTCTGTTCGCCGGAATCTAATTTTCCGGAAAGATCGATACAGATCGTTTTTTGCATTCCGGCGGGGAAGCCGGCGTCGGGCACGATTGTCTTCCATCCATCTTTAGTTAATTTATCAATTCGCGGCGGCGAAAAACGAATGCCGGCTTCGGCGATCGCTTTGTTAATGGATGAATTCGTCCACGCGAACCAGCCTGTTAGGAATAACCGAACGGGTTTTGTAGTATCTACCTTTCCGAGGCCGAGTTCCATCGAATGCTCGGCGCACATGCCCTGATAACCGAGGCGTTCCGCGGGTTTTGTAAACAAACGGTCTTCGGCCGCTAGAAGTTTTGTAATATCTTCGCCTTTATTATTCTTCGCGGAACGAATCGGAATTTCTTTTGATACTCGCAGCGTGCGTTTTTGTGTAAACGGCGGAAATGTAAATTTCTCGTCGGGATAGACGGTCGTGCCCGCTGGATGATCAATACAAATTAATGTCACTTGATCGAGATACGTCGCTTCGCGCATTTCCTCCGTGAACCGAATTTCATACTTTCCGTCTTTCGGTTTTAATTGATCACTTCGGATTCTTAGCCATTCACGATCCTGCGGAGGAACGTAAATGCCCGGCGCCGCGAAGAGCCCGAGCGGCGTCGCGCCGAGCGCGTCGGAAATAAATACAAACTTTTCTCCGTCCCACGAATATACAAATGGACACGAGCCCTCGCGTCCGCGTTTCTCAAGAAAGTTTTTGTAGCGTCCGGTCGCGATCGCGCCTTCGGCCTCATCGATACCATTCGTCCACTTAATAAATAATCCGTCGATGCGCGGGCGCGGCCCCGCGGCGACGTACGCGGGCAGCGACCACACTTCGCGCAGCGTGCGAAAACCAGCCGCGCGCGCTTCGATTTTCGAGCCGATGCCCGCGCGGTTTGTTTTCGTTCCGCGAAAAGTAATAGCGGTGGCGGGCGACTTCTCGCCGCCTTCGTTAATATATATAATCGACTCGCCGGTTTTTGTTGCAATGACAGCGTCGAGGTCGAAATCTCCGTCGAGATCGCAGAAGGTTAAGGATTGCGGTTCACCCGAAAACCCGCTTTGGAAGAGACGCGGACCGACATCTGTAAACTTGCCGCCGCCGATGTATCGCAGCACGCGAATCTTATCTTTCGAAACACAAACAATATCGAGCCAGCCGCGGTTTTCTAAGTCTACAATTGCAACGCGCGCGGAATCGAGCGGCCCTCTTAACAATTCGCGCGTCTCGAACGCCGTACCTGTACTCTTAACAAAATAGAGCCCCGCTCTGCCTGCAATCGCGACGTCGGTGAATCCGTCGCCGTCAATATCGCCCGTGGCGCCGTCTTCGCCGCCCGGCAGCGCAGCGATTTTGTCAAATTTAAGATTCCGCCGATTCGCAAAGACGGCCGACGCCGTTTCATTAACAAGGAGAATATCCGTATCATTTCCCCGGTCGAAATCGAGAGGGCGGACGCACGCCGCCCAGCCCGCAACGCTAAGATTTGTTTGATCGGATATATCTGTGAATTTCGGTTTGAAAAGTAAATTTTCCGCCGGCGTTTGTTCGGGAGCTGCGACGGGCTCGGCGTCGTTTCTGTAAATACGGATCCGCGAGCCCGGGGCTGTGTTTTGGCCAGCGACGAGATCGAGATCGCCGTCGGAATCGAGATCGGCGGCGAACAAACTAACAATATCAGCGGAGTTATCCAATCCGGGCAATATAACATTTTCGAAACCCGCATCCGGCGTCAAACCCTTCGGCCGCAGCCACGATAGTTTTTTTCCATCGCTCATAATCAGGTCGAGCGCGTGGTCGCCGTCGAAATCGCCCTGCGTCGCGCAGACGACTGTATTTGTTAATTTTTCGGGCCCTCGTTCCTTTGCGTTTATAACATTCTTGTCGCTTATATTCCAGAACGCGGATTTCCCGTCGGCTTCAAAAGCTAATAAAGAAACGCGCGCGACTTCATTACGGTTACCGCCCTGCGCGAGCGAGTCGGGCAGCACGGCCGCGTCGCCGAGCAGCATCGATATTGTTAAGTTTGCACGGAACGGAGTCTTTATTTTTACAAATCGAACCGCGCCTTCGACGGGCGATTCGGGAGCGTTTCCCTCAACAGGTATCAATTCTGGATATATAAAATCGAAGACGGCATCGGGATCCCATTCGGCGCGCGCCTTGCCGACGGTTTCTTGTAAATTTCGATGCGTTTCAAAGATGCGCGGCACTTCGGCGCTTTTATTAGCATCCTGCTGGCGCAGAATCGAATGGCCGAGCGTCCAGTACGCATTGGGATGATTCGGATCGAGCTCAACCGCGCGGCGCAGCGACGCCTCCGCTTCTTTATATTTCCCAGATCTGAATTCTAACATTCCGTAATGATAACGAACCGCGGAGCTTCGGTCTTCGATCTCAATATATTTATTAGCCGCTTCGGTGAATTTTAGTTTCCAATCGGAATTCTCTTCGGCGGCTTCCAGTTTGCCGCGCCGAACCTCGGCCATCGCGGCGTGAAATTGCGCGGGCGCGAGGCGCGGCGACTCCGCTTGAACTCTGTTGAGTATCGTAATCGCATTTGTTAGAAGCGGCTTCGCCTTCGATATCCAATCCGACTCGGGCTGGCTTTGTTGATTTCCGGCCGAATTTTTACTTCCCGATTCGTAACGGCGTTCGTCGAATTGGCG
Organism: Planctomycetota bacterium; assembly: GCA_046160785.1. GTDB lineage: Bacteria > Planctomycetota > UBA1135 > UBA1135 > JACQFD01 > JACQFD01. The sequence goes on along the minus strand of JBJXHE010000001.1, from coordinate 2,427 downwards.
AAGATAACAAATCGCAAGATTTAACTGATCGACGGGGGAGCCGGGCGCGAGTTGTACACATTCGTCGGCTTCCTCGACCGCACGGATAATTTCCTCGCGGCTCTTCGGATCTTCGAGCCGCGAATTGATATAATGAACCGAAGCTAAGATTCGGTGCCGTGCGAGAATCGCGGCTTTCGCTGAGGGCGGCGCCGGCCGCGATTCCGTATTGTTAGAAGCGCCCTGGTTTTTTGTAAAAAACCAATAAACACCGCCGGCGGCGAGCGCGGCTGCGACAATTAATAAAAGGAAACGACCTCGCGGATTTGACGGCGCCATGGCACCTTTCTACCGCGAGGCGTGAAAACTCAGAAACGAATATCCCGCACTTCCGTCGCGCGGAAATCGACGGAGATCTCCTTGAGAACGTTAATAATGCGTCCGGTTCCTTTTATATCATTAAAGAGAATCGCGCCTTCGATGACGCGCGCGTCGCGAAGGAATAATTGAATTTGGTCGGCCTGTCGGGCTTGAATTAACAATTCAAAGGATTCTTCAGTGTTTAGATTGCGAAGTTTTTTCGGCCGCGGCGAGTTGCCACCCGGCGCGAGCGCGCCCGGCACGATCGCTTTTTGTGCATTCTTTCCTGAGCGCGGGCGCGACGGGCGTACAGCATTCGCGACGCCGCCGTTCGAAGGCCGCGGCGCACTGCGGCTCCGGCTTTTTTCTGTAGTAATTCCGTTCGAAGAGCCGTTCGAAGGACGATGAATCGCCGTGCCGGAAGGCGATTCGAGCGCAGCGGCTTCGCCGGGTTCATCGTTAGTTACAAACTTAGTTTCGCGATCGTTAATATCCGAAAATGAAGATTCGGCAGTTGTAGCATTCGCGGCCGTCTCGGATGAGGACGCAGCAAACGAATCCGCCGAATCGAGCGGAGACTCAATTGATAATATATTTACTTCCGTATCGTTTCCTATATTGCATTCCGGCGAACGGTCGAGCTCCGCCGGAGATTCCTCAATAAATCGATCCGCCGGATTCGATTGAGAATCCGACTCGATCGTCGAAAGAGCGTCGGAGGAAAGAGACTCGGAAGTAGCTTTTAAGTTATCGTAGGAGTTCACAGTATTGTTGATAACAAGAAAAGGAGGGAGAAAAGGAATTCGGTTTGCGGCAATTTATTTGATAAATGAATCATTCATGTATCAACTTGCCATTTCGATCGCTTTGCTATCGATGGAATTAATATTATTATTATTCGGCGCGGATGTTAACGCTTCTCGAATGTGCCCTTCGTGAAGAGAGCGAAGCAGGTACGAAGACCACGTCTCAAAGTTTGCACCGGTGTGTTCGTCGATTGCTAATTGACGCCATTCTTTAAATTCGCCCGCCATGTGTTCGCGCTCGCGGATCATCACATTCGCGGGCGCCGGCAGCGCGTATACAATTCCGAAATGCACAGATCCGACGGGCGTCGAATCATCATTTAAAACACCGAGTGGCCGCGCGGCTTCGGCGGCTTTCTCGTCGATTTCTAATTCTTCCGAAACTTCACGGCTCACGCCGCATTCAACAATTCTGGCGCGCGCAGCGAGATCTGTAGCATCGCCAGGTTTATACTTATCGCCCGATTTATTAGGATCTAGCGCGGGGCGGTGATCGATAGGATTCAGGTGCCCGCCGATTCCAATTGATAACTTATCGTGCAGGCGCGCTTCGCCCTGTTTTCCGAGGCGCCGCAAACACAAAACGCGCAGCGCCCCTTTAGTAGCATGTGTAGAATTCGCTTTGTTAACAATGGACGTCTCGTCGACTACCATACAATACGGAATGACTTGCTTCAGCGACGAGTCGCGTTCCGCGTGGGCTCTTTCTACAAAAAAGCCGCGCGAGCGAATGGTGGCGAGCAACCCGGTTTCGAGTTGGTGGGGCGTTAGCGCGCGAAAACCTTGGACCGCTTCAATAGTGAAAAGGTCTTGCCGGCGAACGACGTATACAAATTCCATTATTTTGAAGGTTTCGGCGATGGTTCGAATTCAGGCAGCCGCGGGGTGTTCGCGAAAATTCAAAACTACATATTGTGGAACGGGCGGAGACGATAACGACATGTTGCGGTTTTGGCAATACTTATGTTTAAAAAAATAAACAGACGTGAAAAAAAACAGCCGGAAAGAGCGCTATAAGCCGAATTCTGTCGACCGAGCGTAATTGTAGTAACTACGCATCAGCCGTGGCGACCATCGATCTAGGCACACCCTCGCGAGTGTGCTCGAACGACCTACCCGAGAGTTCAACGGCGCGGACCACGCCTACCTCTCCTATTTGGTCTTTCTCCGAGTGGGGTTTGCCGTGCCGGAATTGTTACCAATTCCGCGGTGAGCTTTTACCTCGCCGTTTCACCCTTACCCGAAAATTACAATTCGCGTTTGACGGCGAACTGTAGTCTTT